>CADCDS010000013.1 GCA_902800215.1 uncultured Bacteroidales bacterium
ACGGGCAATGTGCTATATGCTCCGGTCTATATGACCATGTTCCTGCATCATCACAAGCAGGACGATCCGATCATCTATCATCCTGAATTGCCTTAGTCTCGCTCTTTTTGAACCATTTTGGGACTTTTTTGACCCAAAAGATAAGAAATCCTTGTATATTCTTAGCCCAGGGGCACGATTATTTCCAAATATTTGTTGTACCTTTGCAGCGGATTTGATTTTAAAAATTGTTGCAATTGCAACTAAAATTATATTTACGCTATTATGGATATACTTAGGAATGATTATGTAGCTAAAATTGCCGCAAAGAGTTGGAATGGTAAAGTGAAGATTATCAACGGCATACGCCGTTGTGGCAAGTCCTATTTATTATCGCATTTGTACAAGCAGTATTTGCTTCAGCAGGGGGTGAGCGAAGATTGTTTTGTGGAGATAGACTTAGAAAAAGACATAAATAGTGCCTATCGTAACCCAAATACTTTGTGCGATTATGTGATGGGGCAATGCGCTGCCTTGGACGGACGAAGAAGGAATAACATACATGGGCGTGATACCATTTTGCTACAACAAGAGATATTGTATTAGGAAACACTTAGCTCAGCTCATTTAGATTACAATTCGTAAAAAAACGCATCTTCTGTAATGAACCTCAAAAGTTTTGTGTTCAACTTTTGGGGTTCATTACACGTTTGGCGATTTTTTCTATTCCTCGCTGAAGTGAACTAACACGTGGCGGTAGGAGTTGAAGATCTTGGATTTGGAAACGAAGCCCAAGTAACGGCGTTCTTCATCCACGACGGGTAAGTTCCAGGCTCCCGTATCTTCAAAGGTCTCCATCACTTTCTCCATCGGCATGTTGAAATGCAGGATAGCCGCCGGAGAGGTCATGAGTTGACCCACCGTGAAGCGTTTGTACAGACGGGGTTGGAACATGATGTTACGCACCTCGTCCAGCAGTAAGATACCCTTGAGATGACCGTCATTGTCGATGACGGGGAAGATATTGCGTTTGGAAGTGGAGATGACCTGCACCAGCTGGCCAAGCGTCATCTCGGGGAACACGGTAACAAAATCCGTTTCCAGCACCGCATCCATCTTCAGCAGCGTCAGCACGTTCCGGTCTTTGTTATGCGTCAGCAGTTCGCCTTTCTGCGCCAGACGCATGGCGTACAAGGAGTGCGGCTCAAAGAGCATGATCGTCAGATACGAGATCACACTCACGATCATCAGCGGCATAAACAGGTGATACCCGCCGGTGAGTTCCGCGATCAGGAAGATACCCGTCAGCGGTGCATGCATCACACCGGACATCAGACCCGCCATACCCACCAACGCAAAATTCTCTTCCGGCACATTGAGACCGGAGAGGTTGAGGACACGCGCTACCACAAAACCGACGATGGCACCCATGAAGAGCGAAGGCGCGAAGATACCTCCGACACCACCGGCACCGTTGGTAGCCACCGAAGCCACGATCTTCACGAGGATGATCGCTACAAAATAGGCGATTATCAGCCATTGGCTATTGGCCAGTAGCCATTGGCCGTTCGTTAACGGACTATGCTCCATCGCACCGGCACTGTCACCGTTGATGAGTTGGCGAATCACGTCGTATCCTTCACCGTACAGCGGTGGGAAGAGGAAGATGAGCACACTCAGCGTCGCACCGCCGATAAGCAGTTTGATCCACATGTTCTTCACCTTATGCTTCATCCACTGTTCGAGTTTGTTCATGCCCCGGGTGAAATAAAGACTCACCAGACCGCAGACAGCACCTAAGATCAGGTACCATGGGATGCGGTTCACCATAAACGCCTCCGTGCTCGCCAAGGGGAACATCGGATCCATGCCGGTGAGCATATACGAGATGGCCGTGGCGGTGACAGACGAGATAAGCAGCGGTGCCACAGAGGTCATGGTAAGATCCATCATCAGCACTTCGAGCGTGAAGACCAGACCGGCTATCGGCGCTTTGAAGATACCGCCTATCGCACCTGCGGCACCGCAACCGATCATTAGCATCATCGTCTTCTGATCCAACCGGAAAGTCTTCGCTAAGTTCGAACCGATGGCTGCACCCGTCAGCACGATAGGTGCCTCGGCTCCGACCGATCCGCCGAAACCGATCGTCAGACCGGAACCGATGACAGAGGACCACATGTTATGGGGTTTGATGATCGACTTACGCTGCGAGATGGCATAGAGGATCTTCGTGATACCATGCGAGATGTCGTCACGCACGATGTACTTGACGAACAACGCCGCTAAGGTGATACCGATGGCCGGCGTGATGAGGTACCACCAGGTGCGGTCATCACCGATCAACTGACCTTCCACCAGACGTTGCAGCAAGTGAATGAAGGTCTTCAGCAATCCCGCCGCAGCAGCTGCAAACAGTCCTACGAAGAAGGAGAGAAGCAACACCAGATGCTTCTCACTGATATGACGTTCCCGCCATTCGATTAGTTTGTCGTAGAAGGAGTTACTCATCCCAACCGATGCCTTTATACTTGTCGAGGTCCCATTCTTCCTCAACTTCGTTGAGATAGATGGTGCCTTCCTCTTCTTCCTCACGAGCCTCCGGTTCGTCACGTTCGATGACGGTGACATCTATCGGCGCATGAGATATCTCGATCACTTGGTTCTGTTCTTTGTTCAGTTCGGTCCACAGGGCGTCTTTCAGTTCGTCGATACCTTGACCGGCCAATGAGGAAATCGGAATAACGGGTATTCCGAGTTCCGCTGTTAGCTGTTGGCAGTTGGCCTTTGGCTTTTCATTGCCTTCTTCATCGATAAGAGGAACATCGATCTTACTGATCGCCAGAATCCGGGCTTTGGTCAGCAGTTCCGGATTGTATTTCTCCAACTCGCTGAGCAGGATCTTGTACTCCTTGATGATATCCTCACTCGTGGCCGGCACCATAAACAGCAGCACGGCGTTACGCTCGATATGCCGCAGGAAACGCAGACCCAGACCTTTACCTTCACTCGCGCCTTCAATGATACCCGGGATATCGGCCATGCAGAACGAGCGTCCGTCGCGATAGGAGACGATACCCAGTTGCGGCGTAAGGGTCGTAAACGGATAATCGGCTATCTCGGGTTTAGCGGCTGACACCACACTCAAGAGTGTACTCTTACCCGCATTCGGGAAGCCTACCAGACCCACATCCGCCAACACTTTCAGTTGCATGATGACCGTGCGCTCCTGTGCCGGTTCACCCGGTTGTGCATAACGCGGTGCCTGGTTCGTAGAAGTGCGGAAATGCCAGTTGCCTAATCCTCCCCGACCTCCTTTGAGCAGCACCACCTGCTCGTTATGCTCCTTCACCTCGCAGATGAACTCACCCGTCTCGCCGTCATAGACCACAGTACCGCAAGGTACCTCGATGATCTTATCCTCTCCGTCTTTACCGAACGAACGGCTTTGACCGCCTTTGCCACCGTCGGTGGCCATGATATGCTTCTGATACTTCAGATGCAGCAAGGTCCAGAGGTTCCGGTTGCCTTTCAGGATCACCGAACCACCCTTACCTCCGTCACCGCCATCCGGTCCGCCTTTCGGCAGATACTTGGCACGATGAAGGTGCATACATCCTGCGCCACCCTTTCCCGAGCGGCAGTAGATCTTGACATAATCAATGAAATTGGCACTCATAATATTGGCTATTGGCTTTTGGCTATTGGCTTTTGGCCTTTTGCTAACAGCTAACGGCTAACGGCTAACAGCCAAGGTTCATATCAATGATGCGCATGATCTGCAGGAAGACATCGGCCATGGTGTGGTTTCCGTTAACCGCAAAATAGCTACCGTGATGCAGATAGTAATGCGCGATGGGTTCGGTTTGCTGATGGTAGATAGCGATACGATGACGAATGGTGTTGAGGTTATCATCTGCACGACCGCTGGTCTTACCGCGTTCGATAAGACGCTGGATCAACAGCTGCTCATCTACCATGAGGTCGATCATGATGGCATCCATGTTGTATTTCTGCAATAACTTCGTCAACGACTCCGCCTGCGCTACCGTACGGGGGTAACCGTCAAAGATCGTTCCTTTGCAGTCTGCAGGCAGCGAAGCGATGTAGTTCTCTATCACCCCGTACATCATGTCATCCGGCACCAGATTACCCTTGGAAATCAAGGCGTCTATCTGCTTACCCAACTCACTACCTGTGGCGATCTCTGCACGCAGCACATCGCCCGTTGATAAGTGCTGCACTCCGTATTTCTGGGAGATAAAAGCGGATTGTGTACCTTTACCGCTTCCCGGAGCACCGCACAAAATAATGTTTAACATCCTAATACCTTTTAAACTATACCTTTTTATAAACAGACGCAAAACGAGTTGCCCACTAATCGAGCAACTCGTTTGCTTAGCTACATTGCTTGATTAGAGAGCAAACTTAGCACCTAATTTAGCCTTAGCAACCTTCTTAGCCGGAACGTTGATGATAGCGCCGGTACGCGGGTTCTTAGCTTGGCGAGCCGGTTTCTCTGCTACTGCGATGTTAGCATAACCAACGAGCTGTACGCCTTCGCCTTTCTTAACTGCCTCAACTGCTGCCTCAAGAGCTGCGTCGATAACTTTAGCTGCCAATGCGTTCGAAATTTCAGCCTTCTCAGCTACTGCCTTAACAAGTTCTAATTTGTTCATAATAGTGAATTTTTAGTTATTAATAATGTTAACTATTGGTTCCTATTTCGGAATACGGGCGCAAAATTACGAAAAAAATAGGAATATACCAAATATTTTAAGCAAAAAAATACTTTTTTATGTGTTTTTTTATAATTTTATGCGTTTTTTTCCGAAAAATCCAAGCAAACAAGGGGTTAAGCCGGTTGTTTTCCTATGTAAGCGAGGATTCCGCCATCGACATAGAGGATATGTCCGTTGACTGCGTCGGAAGCATGGGAAGCCAGGAAGACAGCGGGTCCTCCGAGTTCATCCGGATCGAGCCATCGACCGGCAGGTGTCTTGGCGCAGATGAAGGAGTCAAACGGATGTTTGGACCCGTCGGCCTGCGGTTCACGGAGCGGTGCCGTCTGCGGCGTAGCGATATATCCGGGGCCCAGACCGTTGCACTGGATGTTATACTCTCCGTACTCAGAACAGATGTTACGGGTCAGCATCTTCAGACCACCCTTAGCCGCAGCATAGGCACTAACCGTCTCACGTCCCAACTCACTCATCATCGAGCAGATATTGATGATCTTTCCTTCCCGACGCTCCATCATCTCCGGCAGGACTGCCGCAGAAACGATATACGGCGCCACCAGGTCAATATCGATCACCTGCTGGAACTCCTCCCTTTTCATCTCATGCATCGGAATGCGCTTGATGATACCGGCGTTGTTGACGAGGATATGAATGGGACCTACTTCCTGGTGGATACGTTCTACAAGGGCTTTAACCGCCACCTCATCCGTCACGTCGCAGACATAACCGTGGACATTGGTGATACCCTCCGCATGATAGAGCTCCAGCGCCTTGTCGATCGCTTCCTGACTGCGTGCATTGAAGATGATATGATCGGCACCTGCCTTCGCAAACGCCTTGGCAATAGCGAAACCGATACCGTAGCATGCACCGGTCACCCAAGCATTCTTGCCTTCCAGAGAAAAGATATTCATATGATTTGCATTTATGGTTTCTGATTACGCTGCAAAGATACTGCTTTTTTTGCAGATATGCAAATAAAACACCTAAAAAAACGGAAAATTCTTGCGTATGTCATAAAAAAGCAGTACCTTTGCAGCCGTTATGAGAAATTTACCGATAGTAACGCGCTATCTGTTGATAGCCAACTTTATTGTTTTTCTGCTGGATGCGGTGTTGCTGAAATACAACATCCAATTGTCCGATTACTGCGGATTGCATTACATGGGCGCAAGCTCGTTCCATGTATGGCAACCGATCACGTATATGTTCCTGCATGCGAACTTCTGGCACCTGTTCTTTAACATGTTCGCCGTGCTGATGTTCGGTCCGTCGATCGAACGGGAGTTCGGTACCCGGCGGTTCATCATCTATTATTTCCTCTGCGGTATCGGCGCCGGTATCGTGCAGGAGATCGTATGGGCGTGCATGAACGTTCCGTTTGTACTGCAACCGCTGCTGAACACCATCGGTGCTTCCGGTGCCGTCTTCGGTATCCTGTTGGCTTTCGGTTGGATGTTTCCGAATGTACCGATGTTTCTGTTCCTCATCCCGATACCTATACGCGCACGCGTGTTCGTATTATTATATGCAGGAATTGAGTTACTGGAAGGTCTGCAAGCCGCCCGTGGTGCATCCGGCGATAACGTAGCGCATTTTGCGCACTTGGGCGGTTTCCTGTTCGGATTACTGATTATCCTGTACTGGAAACATACCAACTGGCGAGAACCGCAATATGGGTTATATTGGGATAAGTTCAAGAGTCTGTTCCGTCGCCGCCGGCGGTTAGACAGTTCGAAAGATTCGGATTTCGATAAATACCATTACCACAAGCGGGTGTAATCACAGTTGACCTGCTTCCACCAGTTTGATGACGCGTTCGATGATCTTGTCTTTATCGGACGCGTCATATTCTTCTTTAAGGTCGTTCTTAAACAGTTTGGCGATGAACTGCCAGAAGTTCGCCGTGATCTTACCGCGGTACTTTTTGATGAGTTCGTAACTGGTCTTATCCGTCTCCCTGTCCATGAGTTTCATGAGCAGCATTCCCTGCGAAGCGTACATGCCTCGTAACTCCTTCTCATATTTCTTGTACAGGTACTTTTCAAAACCTCTCCACCATTTCCGGCGTGCGCGGTCATCCTCCAGTTGTTCCAGTTCCCCGTCGGCATAAGCCATCTCCTTGGTGATGCTCTTGGCCAAAGGCAGACATTTCTTCACATCCCGCACGGTGCGCCAGTAGAACCGCTCCTGTTTCTTGTTCTTAAACCGCATCGGGGGATAGACCCACACATCATGGAGCCACGCTATGAGTACCGTGTCTCCGTTCTCTATGCGCACCGCACAGGAGTCCATACGACTGGCAGCGAGTATATTCATACCCACTGCCAGACCCAATACTATGTATAATAGCCGTTTAATAATTCAATGCAAAGACCACTCTGCCTGCACTCGGTTTACCGGTGAGGATACACTTACCGGGTTCGTTATGATGACCCGGCAGATCCATCAACGGGATGCAACGGATGGTAGCTTTGGTCTCATCTTTGATGCGCTGTTCGGTCTCAGCCGTACCGTCCCAGTGCGCCAAGAGGAATCCGCCTTTCTTCAGTTCCTCTTTGAACTCCTCGTAACTGTTCACCTCACGGGTGTTGGCGATACGGAAGTCGAGTGCTTTCTGGAGCAGGTTCTTCTGGATCTCTTCCAGCAACGCCTGAATCTTCTCTACGATACCGTCCAAACAGATCGTCTCTTTGGTCTGCGTGTCACGACGGGCGATTTCGATGGTGTTGTTCTCCAGGTCACGTCCACCCATAGCCAGACGAACCGGTACACCCTTCAGTTCATAATCCGCAAACTTGTAACCCGGTGTGTATTTCTCATCTGCATCGATCTTCACACGGATACCGAGTGCCTTGAGTTGGTCGGCGATCGGGTTGAGTTTAGCCATGATGGCTTCCAGTTGTTCCGGAGCCTTGAAGATCGGTACGATAACCACCTGAATCGGTGCCAGATGCGGCGGTAATACGAGACCGCTGTCATCAGAATGGGTCATGATGAGTGCTCCCATCAGACGGGTCGATACTCCCCATGACGTTGCCCATACGTACTCGTATTTGTTCTCTTTACTGAGGAACTGCACGTCAAAACTCTTGGCGAAGTTCTGTCCCAGGAAGTGGGAAGTACCTGCCTGCAGCGCCTTACCATCCTGCATCATGGCCTCGATGCAATAGGTGTTGAGGGCACCGGCGAAACGTTCATTCGGACTCTTCACACCCTTTACCACCGGAATAGCCATCACGTTCTCTGCAAAATCGGCATAGACGTCCAGCATCTGACGAGCGTAGTCCTCCGCTTCCTCTTTGGTAGCATGCGCCGTGTGACCTTCCTGCCAAAGGAACTCAGCCGTACGCAGGAACAGACGCGTACGCATCTCCCAACGCATCACGTTACACCATTGGTTACAGAGGATAGGCAGGTCACGATAGGACGAGATCCAGTTCTTATACGTACTCCAGATAATCGTCTCCGACGTCGGACGGATGATCAGTTCTTCCTCCAGTTTCGCCTCGGGATCGACCACCACACCCTTACCATTCGGGTCGTTCATCAGACGGTGATGGGTGACAACCGCACACTCCTTGGCAAAACCCTCTACGTGCTCCGCCTCACGGCTCAAGAACGATTTCGGAATCAACAGCGGGAAATACGCGTTCTTCACACCTTGCTCTTTGAATCGGCGGTCCAGTTCCGCCTGGATCGTCTCCCAGATGGCGTAACCGTACGGCTTGATCACCATACATCCACGTACGGCACTTTGCTCCGCTAAATCCGCCTTAACCACCAACTCGTTATACCACTTCGAATAATCCTCACTGCGAGGAGTCAGTTTTTGAAAATTTGCCATATATCAGCTATTATTGTTATTTTTTGATTGTTGCTTTGATACGTTCCGCTTCTTCGTTCATCCGGGTCTCGTTCATTCCTCTCAGACGTTCCGACAGGTCCGGAATCTCGATCTCAATACCCGGTGTCAGATTATCCGGATCGACGATCTGGTCTCTGTTCGCCTCATAGATGAACACCCAGAACTCCGGATTGCCATAATGCCGACGGGCGATCTGCGCCAGACGGGAACCGGGCATAACGATCTCCGTGGTCCGATAGGTCGGTACGATCTCCACACGGCGGTCTTTGCTGTACTGGTGCTGACCGTTGTAACGATACGGGATATCTTCACCGAGACTGGCGATAATCATCTGGTCATCGTTCACACCGAGTTGCTTGAGTTGTGCCGCCACCGCTTTCGCACGGCGCATCGCTAACCGTTTGTTATAATCGGCATCGCCCAGACGGCAGGTATGACCGTTGACGTGGATCTTCTGATCCGGATGACGTTTCAGTACATCGGCAATCTGCTCCAGGATATCCGCCGGTTCTAAGATCGGTACCGCCTTATCCCATTCGAAGAAGATAACGGCTTTCTTAAGCAGTTCATCCAGTTGTTGCGCCACCGTGTCCTCTTGAATCACCGGTGTCGGTTCCGGATCACGGTACAGATAGACGGTGTCATGGATCTGACAGAACACCTCGCAGATATCGATACCGTTAGAATCGGCAATCTGACGGATACGACGGATCGCTTCTTCGCGTGGATCGGGTTTCACTACCACCGGTACGGTATCTTGTTTTTGCTGCTCTTGTTCTTTCTTGAGCTGTTCCTGACGCTGGCGTTCCAACTCTTCTTGTTTCAGTCGTTCCTTTTCCTCTTTTTTCAGACGTTTTTGCTCCCGGTCATAGTCGCGTTGCGCCTTGGTGCGGTTGGCATTGATCTGAATACCCAGTTTGATACCTACGTTCCACGGATGGAGGGACTCCACTTCATTTGTACGCAGCACACCGTCATAAGCCGTGGTGTACGGAGCCGGATACTCACCTACGGTGCGTCCGTCGGCAAAACCCAAGGCGATATTGCTATGCTGATCCATCACATCATTGATGTAATAATTGGCATAGGCGGTGATGGCCAACTCGACACGTTGCTGCAGGCGCACCAACATACCGATCTCCGCATACGCAGCGTAGTTCAGTTTCTTCAGTCTTCCGGACTCCAGAGATCCCGATGAACTGTTGATCGGCAGGTCTTCCACTACCGTCGGTACATCTTGCATCGTCAGGTCATAGAACGGATAATAAACACTATTATCTATCAAACCGTTACTTAACTTATAACTGTTGCCGACCGGGAAACCGAGTTTCATTCCCGCCGTAGCCGTAAAACCGCATACACCGGGACGGGCACGGAACTTTAGGGCAATCGGCACTTCGAGCATATGGATCGTCTGTTTCTCACTCAGATCCACCGGTGTGCCTGTCAGCGTATAATCATCGCCAAAAGGATCCACTGCCGATAACTTCCACGGTTTGGATATATCTGCTTTGTTGATGTACGAGGTGTACTGCAGACCGGTTCCTAAACCCATCCAGGACACGAAGTAATAATTGAGTCCGAAGGACGCATTGCCGTTCGGGAAATACAGTTTGTTCGTCACATGCTGACCGGGAACGGTAGAAGCCGCACCGATCTGTTGATAAGTATAACTACCCAAGCCGACACCACCGGCGAACTCGAAGTTCCATCCGTAGCGGATATTCGGTTCTTCCTTACTTGCCTGCTGAACGGAATCCGGATAATGACTGGCCGAAAGCGAAACGGCCGTTGCAATCATCGATATAATCAGAAAGATCTTTTTCATAGCCGTTCCTCCTTATTTTACAATCAGTTTATGAATCTCCGGCATTCCCTCTTCGGTCATCACCATCACGAAGTACAATCCCGGAACACGGGGTGCTGCGATGGTAGCCGTCTGTTGCAGTTGTGTCAAGTCTGCGATCTTCTCTCCGGCAAAGGAGATGATCTGCGCTTGCTGTGCACCTTCTATCGTCAAGGTGTTACCGGCATCCACCGGTACCGGATAGACGTTCGTCAGTTGCGGAGCGGCATTACCGCTACCGGTAGGTAACGTGATCTCGCAGGAACGGTATTCATCGCCGTTCTCCGCCGTCAGCATCACGTAGAAGATACCGGACAGGGCCACACCGTTCTGATGGTAATACTGCTTGGTCTCGCCTTCCAGGATCTGACCGTCTTTGTACCACTGGTAAGCGACAAACTTCAGTTTCTCAGCTCCACCGGTAATCAGTCCGTTATCGGGGTTATTGTCCACAAAGAGTACCCGGTCATATTTGGTGTGCAGGTATCCGCCTAAACTGAAGGTAACCTGTTTCTTAGCCGGTTCGCTGTAACAGATCTCATCGGTAGCACCACCACCGGTGTAACCCAGTTCCAGTTCCAAATAGCAGTCACCGACACCGATCGGCGGCATGTTCTCCAATAGGATCAAACCGGGACGGGTGATTGTTCCGACGGTATCCTGACGACCCATAAACGCCGCCATATCGGGAGAGAACGTGATGCGGAAGGTATTGGACATTCCGGCTGTCTGCACGAACTCCAAGGCCATCGTTCCCGTTTCCTGACACACATGTACCGGCGATGTATCCATGGTGAACTTCGGCATCTCGGCGATACGAACGATGAACACGCTGTCAACAGGACAGTCTTCCGTGGTCTCCGTTACCGTCCATGCTTCTCCGTCATAGGTGAAGGTATGTGACTCCGTCTGACCGGAAGCGTAGGTGTGTTGCAGCGTATAAGGCATACGTTCTTTGCAGATCGTCATCGTCACTTCATGGCGTTGTGACTTACCGTAATACTGCTTCACCTCACCTTCCGACAGCTCCCATGCGCAATCCGGATTAGAATTCCGCACGTAACGGGTGTACGTATAGGTGGTACCCAAACGAATCTCACTCATCGGGAAGGTGTAGTTCAGTTCCGCCTCGTCACCGATGACCACGTTACCCGGTGTGCGCACCCAGCGGTAGACCACTCCGTCAGCACAGGTAGCTGCTTGGGTCTCATGGATCACGATAGTTGCCGTCGTTCCACTGGTGGCGTCGGCATCGAAGCAGTAGTTATCTCTTGTCTCACTCTCAATAGCACCGGCTGTCAGCGATGCCATGATATAGATCGTCTTACTGTAACGCGTCTTCTTCCACGTCGTGAAACGGGTGTTATCTTGTGCTTCGCGGGTGAAGATATACGTATGTCCGGCAGCCAGGTTCAGACCGTTCAGACTGAGGTTTTGACTTGTAGCGCCGCTAATCAATTGTCCGTCCATGAACCAACGGTACTGGATTGTTCCGGCACCGCCTTTAGCTTTGGTGGCGGTCACTACATATGCCTTGGCATCGTCCACCGTACAGAAAGTCTGGTCAGCACGGTCGGTAATCTCACCCGGATCAATGGAGTCGAAGGCAAGCACGGTATAGACACCTAAATCCTCCAGACTATATTCCGGTACATAACAGATACTATCCCGTGTGCCACGGGTGAAGTTATACTCACCGGCCTTGGTGATCGGGTAACCGATTAATTCCAACTGCGTCTGCGAAAGGATAGAGTCACCATTCACGAACCATTGATAGTACACTTGTCCGGCACCGCCTACAGAAGCTTCGCTGCCGCTGGTACTAACCAACACCGGTACCTGATCCAAGAGGATGGTATCCTTTTTGTTCTCAATCGTACCGGGGATGAAACGACCGTACACGTAGTATTCCAAACCGGTTTTATTCTCTCTCCAGTCGGTAGCACATCCGTTATCATGCACAAAACTGCGGATGAAGAAATGACCGGCGGTATCGGTAGGAATAAGACAGGTGTCGAACCAATGGAGATAATCGCTCTTGGGAGCATCCGCCAGCATCGTATCCATCACCACAGTGTCCGTTTCCGTCACTTGGTAACGAAGCACCTGATAGTGATGATCCTCGTCACCCATCCATCCATATTGCGCTAACTTCATCTGCACGTCATCCTTCATCGGCTCGTAGGAGTTATAGCAGAAAAACAAGGTCACATCCAATGCTCCTGTTTCAAGATCCCGGCCGATAAACTCACCCGGCACCAGATCCTCCACACGTCGGGGATTGAAATAAAGCACACGGGTCTCATCATGCAATCGGGCATCTGCCAATATAGGGTTGGGAGCACACGGACGAACGACTTGCACCTCTCCATCGGCATTATTGAAATACAACCACGTGGTATCTTCCTGTTTCTGACAATTCCATGCGATGCCATTCTCGATGCTAACCGAGAAATCCAGGGTCACATCATTGGCATGCTCTACGGGATTTGTTCCGATAGAATCGAGGAAAACCGGCGCTGCAGACAAAGCCGCAGCGTTTGTGGCCGCAAAGGCATCCAGCACCGGATAGCGTGTAGCCGCATGGCTCCATACCGCATTACCGTTGAAGAGCGAGAACATATATCGTGTACTGTCCACCGGCGTGATGACATTGCCTTCCACACCCGATTTCTGCAGATATAGTTTTCGGTCAAAATAGCATTCGTTATACGTACCGCCGTTATCTTCTCCAACGATGGCATGACCGTCTTCTCCGGAAGCATAACCGATGTTATACACACGCTCCAGCGTACCGCCATTAGTACCTACTATACCACCGACGATGCTGGAGGTGTTATTCAGATAACCCGAATGGTAACAATCCTGAATCCGGCCATTTGCCGTCAATTCACCTACCAAGCCTCCGGTACTGTTACCCGTCGTCACGAACTGCGCCATCGACCAGCATTGCGAAATCGTTCCGTCACATACACCGGCAATGGCACCCACATGCGTCTTGTTTTTCGCCAAGATCGCACCACCGCTGATACCCACCTGTTCAATCTTAGCTCCTTGGCCCACATGGCCGAACAGACCGACACCATCCGTGCCGGCAAAGGTACGCAAACCACGAATCAGATAACCGTTTCCCAAGAAAACACCCTTAAAAGGCATATCTGCACTTCCAATAGGTGTCCAGGCTTTTTTATCTAAATCGATATTCGTTTTCAGCACGATTGTATCCCCCGTAAAATCCTCTGTTGCGCTGAGCGCAGCGATACCCGCCAAGTCCGCTGCGGAATGGATCTCCATCACGTGAGCTGCGGTCATGTCCGTAGCATCCGTTCCGTTCCATACGTCATACGACGCATTCGCCGCATACGCACTCGCAGAACACATGCACGTGAGCAAAATCCATACAGAAAAAGAGAGTAAATTTTTTTGCATACAGTTGATAATTACAAAATCGGCCGCAAAGGTACGAAAAAAAAATGACATACACAAGAGTGTATGCCACTTTTTTATGAAAAAACCATGTTTTACCAGATACTTACGCGGTTTTCCGGTGCAATATACATCGGACTTTCCTCCGTTACGTTCCATGCCTCATACCATGCATTGATCTGCGGCAGGGCACCGTTCACACGCCAGCGACCCAATGAGTGGGGGTCGGATTTAGTACGCTGAAGAATCTCTTCCGGACGGATATTACCTGCCCATACATTCGCGTAAGCTAAGAAGAAACGCTGCGCCGGTGTGAAACCATCACGCTCAGTCAGTTTATCTTTCTCCTCCTTTGCCTCTTCATTCAAGCAGAAAGCCAGGTAACTAACCTGCAGTCCACCGTGGTCAGCGATATTCTCACCGAGGGTGAACGCTCCGTTCGCATGTACACCGGGTGCCACCTCGATACGGTTGAACGCTTCTTCCATCACTTTGGTACGCTCGTCAAAGGCTGCTTTGTCTGCGTCCGTCCACCAGTTAAGCATGTTACCGTCCTTGTCAAAATGACAACCCTGGTCATCGAATCCGTGGGTCATCTCATGACCGATCACCACTCCGATAGCACCGTAGTTGAAGGCATCATCGGCACTCATATCGAAGAACGGATACTGCAGAATACCGGCCGGGAAACAGATCTCGTTGGAAGACGGATTATAGTATGCATTGACCGTTTGCGGCGTCATGTACCATTTGGTTTTATCCACGGGTTTACCAAGGAAACTAAGACTGTATTCCTGTTCAAACTTAGCCGCCCGTTGGAGGTTAGCATAATAGGTGTCCTTTGGATCGATCTCCAGTTTGCTATAGTCACGCCAAGTGTCAGGATAACCGATCTTAATGGTGATAGCGTTCAGTTTCTCCAGCGCTTTCGCTTTGGTCTCATCGCTCATCCACGCGAGGTTCTCGATGCGGATACCGAGTGCTTTTTGCAGGTTCTTCACCAACGCCAACATACGTGCTTTGTTTTCTTCCGGGAAATATTTCGCCACATACATCTGACCTACCGCTTCACCCAGCGTTCCGTTCACGATACCAACGGCACGTTTCCATAACGGACTCGGTTCTTCACGACCGGAGAGTACCTTACCATAGAAATCAAAACTGGTCATATAGATCTCGGTAGTAAGGTAGGATGAAGCACCTTCAATCACCTGCCAAGCAAAGAGTGTCTTGAGGTCCTCCAATTTCTCATCCGCCAGCATCTTACCAGCTTCTTTGAGGTGAGGAATTTGACCGATAGAGAGACTATCCAGTTCTACTCCAAGTGCCTCAAAATAGATTTTCCAGTCCACTTGCGGTACCAGTTTCTGCAATTCATCTACAGACATCTTGTTATAGTTGGCAAGCGGGTCACGCAGTTCAACGTTACTGAACGCGGCTTTCGCCAAACGAGTCTCCATTCGCAGCACGGTCTGTGCACGTTGGGCCGCATTGTCAAAACCGAAGAGACAGAACATCTTCTCCACATAGGTCACATAGGCATTGCGGATAGCCGTGGTTTGCTCATCAGTATCCAAATAATACTCTTTCTCACCCAAGGAGAAACCGGCTTGGTACTCGTTCATGATGTTCATGGAACTGTTCATCGCGTCCGCATCCACGTACATCGCCCAGAGTTGGAAATCCATCGCGGCACCAAGGACCCTGGATAACTCTTCGCGAGTGGAGATTTGTTCGATTTCATCGAGAGTTTTTCGTACCGGTTCAATCCCTTCCGTATCACGGCGGAGAGTATCCATCGCCAAGTTATACATATCGCCTATCTTCTGCGCTACGGAACCTTGTTCGTGTTGCTCTTTAGCGATATCCTGAATCAGACCGTTTACCTGTTCCAGATTTTGCAATCCGAGTTTATCGAAAGAACCGAAACGGCTGTATTCCGGTGTCAAGGGGTTATTTGCCATCCATCCTCCGCAAGCGAACTGATAGAAGTCATGTTGCGGCACGGCAGTGGTATCCAGGTTCTCCAAATGAATTCCTGTAGTCTGTTGAGACGAATTGGTGCAAGCTGTTGTCATAAGTGCAAACGCTGTCAATGTAAAAAGGATTTTTTTCATTTTCCTAAAGTATTTATATCATGCAAAAATGGAGACCGAAAGGCCTCCATCGTTTTTAAAGTTTGTCGATTGCCTCTGCGATCGAGTTGGCGATGATCGCCATTTCTTCTGCAGGCAACGACAGTTTGGGGTTGGTAAAAAGCATATCTTTCTCCGAATTCATCGGAACTAAATGCACATGTACGTGGTTCACTTCCATACCTAAAACGGCAACGCCTACGCGTTTGCAACCGGTAGCCGCTTTGATACCGCGTGCCACTTTAGCGGCAAATACCATCAGACTCTGCAACTGTTCGTCGGTCAGGTCGAAGATATAATCTGCTTCGGGTTCCGCCAGTTTGGGAATAACCAGCGTGTGTCCTTTTACCAGCGGATTGATATCCAGGAACGCGTAGTTCTTCTCATCCTCCGCTACTTTATAACTTGGGATCTCTCCCTTGATGATTTTCGTGAAAATGGTCATAACGAAATCTCTAAAATTTCAAACTCGATGATACCTGCCGGCACTTTCACTTGGGCAATCTCGCCGACTTTCTTACCCATCAGACCCTTTGCGATCGGAGTGGTAACAGAGATCTTCCCTTCAGCTAGGTTTGCCTCACCTTCGGTAACCAGTTGGAAGGTTTTCTCCATGCCGTTGTTTTTCTGACGCACACGCACTTTGGTGAGGATCTGTACCTCATCCGTTTTAATGTCGTTGGCATCCAATACCCGTGCATCCATCAGGCGCAGTTTGAGCTGTGCAATCTTGGTTTCCAAAGCACCCTGTGCCTCTTTTGCCGCATCGTATTCGGCGTTTTCACTTAAATCACCCTTCTCGCGTGCTTCTGCAATAGCGGCAATCACGCGGGGGCGTTCTACCGTCTCCAACTCGTGGAGCTCTGCTTTCAATTTCTGTAGACCTTCTTCGGTCATGTACGTTACTGCCATTATAGTTTTGTTTTTAATATTTTCTGTTTAACACTTCGCTAGCGATAATCGCTTTACGCACTTCTTCCGCATCCGTCAAATCCGGAATGATGTTAGTTGTTTCTTCTGCCATAAAAAAATAAGGGCATGCGCCGCTCTTTTTGTTTAAAAACGAAAGGAAACTTCACAGCCTCCTTTCGCCATTAAACCTAAACCTTAACTATGAAAATTTTGTTTTCGGTGCAAAAGTACTGCTTTTATTTGAATTAACCAAATATTTTGGCAAAAAAATGCAAAATTTCTTCTTTTTTACACGATTTCGCCCCTTAATGTAGCCGCAGACGCTTCTTTTACGCGTACTTGCACGATATCTCCTATCTTCTGGTCGGTGCGTGGAAAGACTACTGTCTTGTATTGTTCCGTACGACCGTACATGTCGTCGTGACTGCGTTTGGAGAAACCTTCTACCAGCACTTCCACTATCTTTCCTATCTCCCGTTGGTTGGATTCTAAAGAGAGTTGGGTCTGCAAGGCGATGATCTCGTTAAGGCGTCTCACTTTCTCTGCTTCATCAATATTATCCGGCAGGTGCTTATGGGCGTAGGTACCGGGACGTTCCGAATATTTGAACATGAATGCCGAGTCAAAACCCACTTCCCGCATCAGACTGAGTGTCTGTGCATGATCTTCCAAGGTCTCGTCATGGAAACCGCAGAAGATATCGGTACTGATGGCTGCAGTCGGTAAAATACGACGGATTGCCGCGATACGGTCCAGATACCACTCCCGGGTATATTTGCGGTTCATGAGTTTGAGGATATGATTCGAACCGGACTGCACCGCCAAGTGAATGAACTTACAGAGGTTCTTATGCCGACTGATAGCCTCCAGTGTCTTATCCGACATGTCCTTTGGATGCGAAGTGGTAAAGCGTATCCGCATATCCGGTACCGTGTCTGCCACAATCTCCAACAAGTCTGCAAAATCCACATCTCCGAACTTATAGGAATTGACATTCTGTCCCAGCAATGTCACCTCTTTATATCCGCGTGCCTGCAAATCGCGTACTTCATTCAGGATCGACTCCACATCTCGGCTCCGTTCCCGACCACGGGTGTATGGCACCACGCAATAGGAACAGAAATTATTACAACCGCGCATGATGGAGACAAATCCGCTGATGGAACGACCGATACGGGACGGAATGATCTGACGATAGGTCTCCGTAGTACTCAATTCCACGTTCATCGCTTTATGTCCCTGCTCGCATTGCGCCAACAGGTTAGGGATATCCAGATAAGCATCCGGACCGGCTACAAAATCCACACCGAACGTATCGATCAACTCCTTTCCCATTCGCTCAGCCATACAACCGATGACACCAATGATAGGTCGTTCGCTTTTCGGCTTTTGCTCTTTCGCCATCAAACCATTCAATTCCCTCAAACGAGAACCCACTTTCTGTTCCGCGTTATCACGGATGGAGCAGGTGTTCAACAGCAGAATATCGGCATCTTCCCAACGGTCAGTAATCTGAGCGTCCGTAGTCTCCAAAATAGCAGCTACCACCTCGCTATCCGCGACGTTCATTTGGCATCCGTATGTCTCAATATAAAATTTTTTACTCATTTTTGTTAAAAAAAACACAAAATGCTTGCGTATGTCAATTTTTTGTAGTACCTTTGCACCCGCTTTCGAAAAAACGAGAGTGTTCGGGGAGTGGCGCAGCCCGGTAGCGCAACGGTCTGGGGGACCGGAGGTCGCGTGTTCGAATCACGTCTCCCCGACAAATTAATGGGCAATTAAAGGCAGGTTAACTTCGGTTACTGCCTTTATTTGTATATCTTGCAGCACAGATTGCATGTCAGTATTCTGTTGCAGCAAACCTACCCACCATTCCGCTTCATCCAGATCCGTAAATCCGCTGATACGTAAAGCAGCCGTCTCTCCCCAAACCGGCATCTTCTGCAGGTCAAAGTCACGAATCAGGAACTGCGAGAAGTTAAACAAAGCGATCTCATACTGCAGATCATTCAAAGCCTGCTCGTCATTGGTCGGTAAAATCAGTACGACTACCGACGGTTGTTTGCGGTCATCCGACCATTCCTGTTTAGTAGCATCATCGTCCGATGCATCGGAAGTGTCCGTTTGGTTTCTTAGTTCAGCCAAGTCTCCGGTACTACCGCCTTTCTGGCTCTCCATTCCTTGTCCCATCATCGCCAGCATATCCTTCGCCATCGCCCCGAGTTCCGAAGAACCGTAGTTTTCCACCAGTTCCTGCAAAGCTGCGATGAAGGGTTGTTGCCCGTCAGTGCGTGCGATAGCCACCGCGTTGATAAAGAGGAAACGGGGTGCATTGGACCAATGGTCATTGATCATCTGCGTTTTGATATGGGCGATCTGCGATTTCACCTCCGCATAACGTCCATGTTTGTACGCATCGTAGGTAGCGGCATAAATCGAATCCTGGTCCTCTAACATCTTCAGCATACGGGCGATGTAATCCTCATCGTGACGTAACGCTCTCAATTGCATATCCTCATGAATAGCCACCACAGAGGGATGTAAGCCAAAACGTTCATCCAGGCGTCTGAGGGTCTCCTCCGCCTGCGGCTCATCTTCCAGTTGATCGAGATAGATGTAATAGAGCGCGATCATCGCTTCTCTCCAAAGGCTGTCGCTGATCACAAAATCCTCTTCGGTACGCGGAATCTGCTGTAAGTAATACTCCGGTTTATGGATGTCGGTTTCGATGGGGGTGACTTCAGCAAATAACGAGTCTGCAGCGAGACTGTCGGTTGCTAATCCTTCCTGTTCCTCTTTCATCCCGTCATCGGAGATCAAGACCTGTTTGTTCTGCCTGCGCCAGTTATCTTCCAACGGACGGTTTCCCCAACGCCGACGCCACTCTTGCTGTCCCTGCTTGATGAGTTGCGGATTATAAAAATACCAGTCACCCTTGGCAAACCCACCGCCTAACATGTTCGATGTGTTTACACTTCCTGGTCCACCCTCTCCTCGTGACAGTTCAAGCGCATCCTGCGCCGCTTTGGTAGAATCCTGTTTCTCTGCTTCAATCAGATCCGCAATGATCTTATCTACAATCGCCCGTTGTTGTTCCTCCGTCATCTGACTGAGTCGTTGCAAGGAATCCTGCAACTCCGCCTGCGTATAAGAGATGATCAGTTCATCCAGCACCTCAGAGCGTTTCTGGATACGGGCAAAATCCTTGCTGGTCTCCGCCGTGATAAGGGTGACGGCCTCCCGGTAACAAGGTTGCGCAGGCACGTACGCGTGTTGTTCAAAATAGATATCACCTGCGCGTACGAGGATAGCCGCTTTGGCGGTTCCGGCTTGCGTAGATTCCTTGATCGCCGTTTCGTACATCTCCAACGCTTGGGCAGTATCGCGGTTAGCCAGGTAGATATTTCCGATTGTTCCGTAGATCTGATCCAACCGGTCTTTGTTCTTGGACTGCTTGGTCATGGACCGCAACTTACGGATCGCCGATTTGCCTTGCAGTTCCGCCATGCGGATACGGGCATTGAAATCCATCTCATTGGGCGGCGCCATTCGGACTACCGCCTTATACGCTTGTATGGCCTCGTTACGTTTGCCTTCCATCTCATAGAGCTGGCCTAACACATACGCAAAACGGGGACGGTAGATCTTCCGTTTCTCATACGGCATAGCGATCTTGACAAACGGTATCGCTTCATGGAAATGTTCGCCTTTAAGCAGCACATCCGCTTTGACCGCCGAATAGAGCCGTGCATGCTTGCGGCTGAGGGCGTCAATCTGTACACGGTTGAGCATATCCTCCGCTTCATACTGCCATCCCATCTCCGCATAGGCACGTGCAATCCATAACTGACACTGTGCAATGATATCCGGGTCATTTTGATAATGACGGATGATATAATTGAAAGTACTGACAGCACCTAAGAAATCCGCCTTATGGAACTCTGCCTCCGCTAACCTCATCCATGCTTCGTCCATGCAAGCATTGAACTCTTCGGATTGCAACCATAGTTTATACTTAGGATCATTCGCTTTTTTAGGGTCGCGCTTCGGTTTGGATTTGATCGAGTGCAACTTGATGCACTTACGGCATTTCTCAATGGTCTTATCCATCTGGGACGCCGCCGCTGATGCTGCCTGATGGTTAGACACCGGATAGAGGTTGAGCACTCGACTGTAATCATCGGTGTTGGCATTACGGATGGCTTTCAGTCCCTCTTCGTATGCCACATTGCCGTTGTACAAGATGTTATATTTGACTTTCGTCTGATGGAACGACCGGGTGGCTCGTGTATTCTTTTGCGTGGAACACGAACAAAGGATCATCATTAAAATGATGATAGATGACAGAACATATGTGAACCTTTTTCCTTTCACCTTTATTTCAAACCTTTGACGTGACTTTGTGCCGCCACAAACTCCTTCAAATAAAATGGTTCGTAGTATGCAATATCCATATTTCCCCGACGGTCAACCGACGGTGAACCGACAGTCAAAGCCAAGAACATTGCTTGAGGAACGATACCAGGAACATAGTGCCAGTTATGCTTCGTGAATATTTTCGAACACTTCTCTGCCCCGTCTCCGAAATAATATACTTCCTCATCTCCGGAATAGAGACTGTCCTCGTTCTCCACCACCACCGCTTTTGTTTCCCCGTTAATCTGCGTATATACTTCCATACGCCGTGCATCGATCATCGGGAACAGAACACCCTCTTTGACACCGGATGCTATCTTGAGGATCTCGAGTGTCGGAACCGGAATGAGCGGTATGTTCAGTCCGTAACAAAGACCTTTCGCAGTAGCAGTCCCTATACGGAGACCGGTGTATGAACCGGGTCCTTCGGACAAAGCCACCGCATCGATGGTTAGATGCTGCTCTCGTGCCAGCGAAAGCAGTTCTTCTATATACAAAGGTAACAACTGGGCATGGTTGCTTCCCTCGTAGTTGATACATTGCTTGATCAGCGTCTCATCTTTGCAGAGAGCCGCAGAACAAACGGATGTACTTGTTTCGATACATAATATCGTCATTGCTTCTTTCTTCAAATCGGGCACAAAATTACGAAATTTAGTTGATATATGCAAGCATATATGCTAAAATATTGCAAAATTATGCTATTTTTCTCCTACATTATAATTTCTGCCGTACGAGCGATAGGTATCATGTTCAATCTCAATCGTCGGTTCCTCAAAGGAAGTGAGATGGGTTAATTGCCACTCGACATACTTGATACTCATTCCCCGATCCAACCATTGTTTCTCGTAATGGGTCTGCAGTGCCCTAGCATCGTCAAAAGCCTCGATTTCATCGGAATTTTCTGCATATAAGTCATCGGTATTGGCAACTACCGGATAAGGGTTCAGCCGCAGCATCTCCATTGTGTAAGTGTAGAGGAACGGACTGTCGGTTTTAAGATGAATACGTCCGTTGGGTTTAACGATCTGCTGATAGCGCTGCATGAACCAAGTGGAGGTCAGTCGCTTGGTGGCTTTTTTCATCTGCGGATCGCAGAACGTGATCCATATCTCATCCACTTCATCGGGCGCAAAGAATTGGGTGATAAACTCGATGTTTGTACGTAAAAACGCCGCATTGGTCAATCCTTCTTCCGTCGCCTGCTTGGCACCCGCCCACATTCGGGCACCTTTTATATCCACACCGATGAAGTTCTTGTCCGGATAGCGTTTGGCCATACCCACGGTATATTCACCGCGACCACAACCGAGTTCCAGTACTATCGGATGGTCATTATGGAAAAACCGCTCTCTCCAATGACCGGCCATCGGTTCGTAAGGGGGTTGGAAGACATTCTCAAATGTCTCCATCTCCGCAAATTTCTTGAGTTTATTCTTTCCCATCTTTCACAATCTCCACACCTATATCCGTCACACCTTGCAACAAGGTATCCCGCATGCCATGCCGGATAGCCAGTTGATAGGTTCCCGTATCCGCAAAATGAATATGACGACCAAAAATCACCGGCACTTCCATAAAGGCATTATGTTTGTTTCCCAACCATCTTCCCCGTTCATCGGCAAGATAGAACTGAATCGTATCCTGTTTGGCACTGTCTCCGACAAAAAGCCACATGTTCTGATACGGATACCGGTCAGTATGACGGACATAAATATTCATCTGATAACCCAATGCCGTATCGGCTATCTGATACTCAAAATGAGCCACAGAATCCATATGCCAATTTCCCGATGAAGTAATCGTTCCGTCAGGATAAGAAATCGAAGAAAATTGACTATACACAATGTCGTTTTTGCACGAAGTTAGAGTCAAACAACCAATAACCAATAACCAATAACCAATAACCTTTATTCTCATCTTCTATGGTGTTTGTTTTTCTTTTTATCAAAACGTGTTACATCGCCGTGACCGGTTTGATAACCGATCTCCATAGCCACCGCTTTGTTTCCTTCCAATGTATCGGGTTTCTCTCCATGCCGGTTCATAGCGATGATCTCATGTGCACGTGTTGCAGAGAGAACGGTAAGATTCACTCCTCGTTGCGGATCGGACGAATAGGTCACCGTACCGGCCAAAGGATCAGAGGCAAAAAAATACCAGGTCGCTTCTTTTGTCTCCAGTTCCACATGACGGGAAGGCAATAATTTGGATGCATCCTCGTAAACCGGCACCTCATAGTTAAGACAACACTTAAGTTTGGCGCACATGCCGGCTAACTTCTGCGGATTCGGCGATATATTCTGCAAACGAGCTGCGCCCGTTCCGACAGAGTTGAAATTGATCATCCAGGTGGAACAACATAACTCCCGACCACAGGGTCCGGTACCACCGATACGGCCAGCTTCCTGACGGGCACCGATCTGCTTCATCTCCACACGGATACGGAAAGTCTCGGCATACACTTTGATCAGTTGACGGAAATCCACACGGCCGTCAGCGATATAGAAGAAGATCGCTTTCGATCCGTCTCCCTGATACTCCACGTCACCGATCTTCATCTCCAATCCGAGTGATTTAGCCAGTTCACGGGCTTTGATCATCGTCTCATGTTCGCGTGTATGCGCTTGACGGGCACGTTCTAGATCTTCTTCCGTAGCGATACGGATCACTTGCCGCACCTCGTAACGGGAACTATCTATACGGTTCTTGCGCATCTGGAGTTCCACTAACTTACCGGTCAGCACCACTTCACCCAAGTCCTGTCCCGGGTTGGCTTCCACCACCACTTTCACGCCTTTCTCAAGCGGTAAGTTTTGTGCATTATGGAAATAACCTTTTCGGGTGTTTTTGAACTGCACCTCGATAAGGTCGGTGAGTTGCGTGTTCTCCGGCAGGTCTGCCAACCAGTCACTGACAGGTAACATATGGGCAGAGTTGCGCTTGGTAGCCGCAGCTTCTAATTCATTATGTCCGGTTCCAACGGTATATTTCTTCATATCTTTGGTTTTTTAATCAATACTATCATTTGCAGGCAAAGATCAAAAAAGATGATCTTTGCGTTTCCGTTTTGTTCGATCTGCCTTTCCGCCAGATCAAGTTGGTTCATGATGGCTTCCACATTGCCGTTATGGATAAAAGGTGCGAATTTAACGGAGAATTCGCGCTCCTCTTCCATCTGGTAATTCAAATCCGGTTGACCGATGTTGCGGATATAGTTCTCCCGAACCTGTTGTTGGGCATACTGCAGAAAATGTTTCTGCCTTTCCCGTCCCACTTTGGCGTCCGCCATGTCTAACGACCACTGACGGAGACGTTTGAGTGACTCGTATTTCTTCACCGGGTCACGCAGTACACCCACCGTAAAAGCATCCCGGAAAAGTGCGATGAAATCGTGCAATTCCTGTTTATTCTCTTCGGATTCATCGGCTTTTTTGCGCGCCGCCAGATAACTGCCGTTAGCGATACGGGCGATGTCGGCAGCTTTGGCAGGATCAATGCCTTTTTGCATCAAAGCCTGTGCGATGACCTCAGTCTCCAGACGCGGCACACGGATCGTCTGTACACGCGACTGAATGGTGGATAACAGTTGTTCCGGATGTTCGGAAACCAACAGGAACACCGTCTGTACCGGCGGTTCTTCCAACAGTTTAAGCAACTTGTTCGCAGAAGTAGCGTTCATCTTCTCCGGCTGCCAGATAATCATCACCTTGTATCCGTCGCCAAATGGTTTCAGACTTAACTTCCGCAAGATTTCTCCGCTCTCTTTCTCATAGATCATCGACTGCTTGGTCTCTACCCCTAACGCTTTATGCCAGTCATCAAGATCGAAGTAATGCTTGTTCAACACGATCTCTCTCCAAGGCTCCAAGAAGTCATTGCAGGTATCTGCGGCATCTGTTTTGACGATCGGGAAGGCAAAATGCAAATCGGGATGTTGCAGTTTCTCGAACTGCAGACAGGTAGGACAAGTGCCGCAACTGTCTTCCTCTGTCCGATGGGGACAGTTCAAGTACTGGGCATACGCCAAGGCCAGTTGGAGTTTTCCTATTCCGGATATTCCACTAAAAAGCTGTGCATGGGGGATTCTTCCCTCACGCACCGAAGCACGCAACTGGCGCTTCACTTCCTCTTGTCCTATGATGTCTTTGAAAAGCATTAAACTTTGAGCTCTTTGCGCAGTGCTTCCACCATCTGCGCATATTCCTCGTCCGTCAGATACACTTTACCCGGATTCATCTGGAAGGTTCCTCCGTAATCCGGACCGTCCACGTACTTGGGTGCCAGGTGGAAATGCAGGTGACTTAACTTATCGGAATAAGCACCGTAGTTGATCTTCTCCGGTTGGAACAGTTTCTGCATCGCACGTGTCACATCTGCCACATCCGCCATGAAGAGGTTACGCTGTTCGTCACTCAGTTCATTGAGATCATTCACATGCTTGTCGTAAGCCACCAGACAACGGCCATGATATGTTTGTTCTTTAAATAAGAACGCGCGTGATACGCGCAGGTGCGCGATCTCAATCATCAGGTTATGCAAGGTCTCATTGTTCGTGCAATAGAGACAATCTTTTGGATCTGAATACATATTATTATTTGTGATTTATGATTTTTTGCCATTAATTACCGCAGTACGCACCGCCTCAATCGCCTCATTGGGATCGGTGAACTGCTTAAGGTCTATCGGTTGACCGATATGCATATGTACGGCATGGTGATTCACGAAGGGTTTACCCTTAGGCATCACTTCGAAACAACCATCCAACGACAGCGGAATAACGGGTAAGCCTAAGTCCCAAGCGATCTGGAAAGCACCGCGTTTGAATCGTCCCACTTCTCCGTTCAACGAACGGGTTCCTTCCGGGAAGATCACAGTGCATACACCGTTCACCAGTTGTTTCTCTACGTTCTTCAGACTCTCCACCGCCGCTTTACTGTTTCTACGATCGACGAAGATATGTCCTGCCGCCTTGCATGCCGTACCTACAAAAGGCACCCGACGCAGTTCCGCTTTCATCAGCCATTTGTAGATCACCGGCAGCCAACCGTAGATCAACCATACATCGAACATGGACTGGTGGTTAGCAACAAAGACATAACTCTGTCCCGGTTGGATGTTTTCTTTCCCATCTACGGAAACAGGCAGAAACATCAGCCAGAAGATCGAACGCGACCAGAACTGCTGCTCTTTATGCACAAACTCCGCATTGCGGAAAGGCACAAAAACGATGGTGAAGATCGCCGTAAAAACCGTGATAACCGCAAAAATCGGCCATGCGATCAAATACTGATAAGCGATATACAGATATTTCATACTCATTACTCTTTATCATATTTCTGCATAAATCCGCGGTAGAGCGCACAGATACGGCGAATCTCTTCCCAGGTGTCGTCACTCAGTTTCGTTCCGATCACTTCCACCACCCGACCGGCCGCAATCGTACCAATCTCGGCACACCGACGGATATCGAAACCGTCTGCCAACGCATGCAGGAATCCGCCTGCGAAATAGTCACCGGCGCCTGTGGAGTCGGTACAAGATGTGGTAATCGCCCCAATATGATGGCGTTTGCTGCCTTGCTGCACATACGAACCGTTTTTACCCACTTTGACCACCGCGATATCGCATTGTTCCGCAATCATCTGCACGGATTCTTCCGGATTAAGGTGGGTATAAGCAAAGGATTCATCCTCATTGGCAAAAACGATGTCCACGTATTGTTTGACCAGATCCTTCAGGAACGCATGGTTCTCGTTGATCACGTTGTACGACGCCAGATCGAGCGACACCATACAACCGGACTCCTTGGCTAACTTCAGCGATTTCTCCAGCAACTCATGGTTCTGAACGAGGTATCCTTCGATATGGAAGATATCGTATCCGTTAAAGGCATCCTTGGAGATATCCTCGGCACATAACTCAGCCGCAGCACCCAGATAAGTAGCAAACGTACGTTCTCCGTCCGGCGTAACAAGCACGATGGAGAAACCGGACATCGAGTTCTGCGAGAGAAGAAGGATCGGTTTGACACCGTTCTTGATCATGTCTTCGCGGTAGAAATCGCCCACTTCATCATTTCCGATCTTTCCGATAAAGGCCGCTTTACCTCCCAACGACGCGATACAGTTGATGGTGTTCGACGCGGAACCACCGGCTACCATCCTCTTGCGTACGGAGAGGAATCGATACTGAATCTGTTCGGCCTGTTCACGGGAAATAAGATTCATACTTCCTTTCGGAAATCCGAGTTCCCTCAGGTCATCCTCACTCACCTGCAGAAGGATGTCCGTAAGTGCGTTACCTAATCCTAAAATTTTCTTCATTTTTGTCTATTTTTGCCAAAAAATGGGTTAAAAATCAAAAAACTTTGCAAAGATACGAATTTTTTTTCAAAAAAACTTGCACAATTAAAAAAAAAGTAGTACTTTTGCACCCGCTTTCGGAAATGAAAGTGAAAAATAGGGTAAAAATTGGATTGCTTCCTTAGCTCAGTCGGTTAGAGCATCTGACTGTTAATCAGGGGGTCCTAGGTTCAAGTCCTAGAGGGAGCGCAAGAGTGACGGCTGAAAAGTCGTCACTCTTTTACTTTATAAAAAAAATAAAAAAAAATCGCGCGCGCTTGCATATATGAAAAAAAAGTTGTAACTTTGCGCAATTTTTCGAATTGGACACTAAAACAATACAGATATGGGACTTTTTTCTTTTACACAAGAGATCGCTATCGACTTGGGAACGGCTAACACCATCATCATGTGTGATGACAAGATTGTGGTAGATGAGCCCTCGGTAGTAGCCATCTCGATGGCAGACAACAAGATGGTTGCTGTCGGTCGCAAAGCACAACAGATGATCGGTAAGGGTGGTACGATGATTCGTACCGTACGTCCGCTTCGTGACGGTGTGATTGCGGATTTCTATGCTTGCGAGATGATGATTCGCGGTATGATCAAGATGATTCCGAAGCAGGCGCGTTTATTCTCACCTTCGATCCGTATGGTGGTTTGTATTCCTTCGGGTTCCACCGAAGTGGAGATCCGTGCCGTGCGTGACAGTTCGGAGCATGCAGGCGGTCGGGATATCTACATGATCTACGAACCGATGGCCGCTGCCATCGGTATCGGTATCGATGTAGAGAGTCCGGAAGGATGTATGATCGTGGATATCGGTGGTGGTACGACGGAGATCGCTGTGATCTCTTTGGGTGGTATCGTCAGCAACAAGTCCATCAAGATCGCCGGTGATGACTTCAACCAGGATATCATTGAGTACATGGGCCGTATGCATAACCTGCGTATCGACGAACCGACGGCTGAGCGGATTAAGATCCAAGTGGGTTCCGCGTTACCGGAACTGGAAGATGCGCCGGAAGATTTCGTCGTTATCGGTCCGAATAAAGTGACAGCACTCCCGATGTCGGTTCCTGTCAGCTATCAGGAGATCGCACACTGCTTGGAGAAGAGTGTCTCGAAGATCGAAGGTGCTATCCTGCAGGCATTGGAGACCACGCCGCCTGAGTTGTACTCGGATATCGTGAAACGCGGTATCTATCTGACCGGTGGTGGTGCTTTGCTGCACGGTCTGGCAAAACGTCTGACGGATAAGATCACGATTCCGTTCCACGTAGCCGATGATCCGTTGCATTCGGTAGCACGCGGTACCGGTGTGGCGCTGAAGAACGTCAATAACTTCGGCTTCCTGCTTCGCTAAACGATAGCGGACTATGCGGACATTGCTCAAAATAGTGCAACGTTACAGCAACTTCCTGGTGTTTCTTGCCTTGGAAGTTGCTGCATTTATGCTTATCAGCCGCAACAATGCCTATCCCCGCAGCAGTATGTTCAGCACGGCCAATAGCTTCATCGCCTGGCAGTATGAGCAGATCAGCGCTATAGGCGACTATTTCAGTCTGCAAGGTCAAAACGAAGCGTTATCCAAAGAGAATGCGGAACTGCGTAACCGCTTGAGTGAACTGGAAGCACAACTGACCGGTGATTCCATCCGGTATAAGGAAGGCAAAGTGGTGCAGATGACCACGAAGAAACTGCATAACTACCTGACTATCAACCGAGGAAGCCGGGATGGCCTGGTACGTGGCCAAGGCGTGATCAACGGAGACGGAGTGGTGGGTATTGTCCGGACAGTCGGTCAGAAATACAGCATCGTCTTACCGCTGATCAACACCCACACCAACCTCAGTTGCCGTTTTGCCAAGAATGACTACGTAGGTATCCTGCAATGGGACGGCAAAGATTGCCGTTTTGCCCAATTGACCGATGTAGCCACGCATATCGATGTGCAACCGGGAGACACGATTGTTACCAGTGGATTGAGTAGCGGTTTTCCAGGAGGAATTCCCGTTGGAATCGTAGAAAATTGCAGTCGGAAAGAAGGCGATTCGTACTACACGATTCGAATCCGGCTGCAGGTGGATTTCAAACGGCTGCGGTATATCGAGGTGGTACAAAACATGAATATGAACGAATTGGAGGAACTGAGAAATGGACTGGACTAGCTGGCTCAAACAATTCGGACGATACATCGGGGTGATGTTACTGCAGGTATTCCTTTTTGACCAGTTGCAGTTCTTCGGTTTATGCCATCCGTATATCTACGTGCTCTGCCTGCTCATGATGCCGATCACGTTGCGGCATAATGCAGACCTGTGCATCGGTGCCGTGGCCGGACTGGTCATGGACCTGTTCAGTAACTCGCTGGGCATCCATATGGCGGCTTGTGTACTGATCATGTTCGTCCGGCGGTATCTGTTAAGCTTCCTGATCAATGAACATGACCGACTCAACGAACAGATCAGCCTGCGTGCCATCGGGTTGATCGCCTTGCTGGAATATACGATTATTCTGGTGCTGCTCCACCACGGCTTGATCTTCCTGCTCAGTGCATGGAGTTGGCATTATATCGGAATGGTGATCCTGGAAACGCTGATCAGTTCTATCGTCACCGTCTCCGTCATCATAGGCTTTAATGCGTTAAGATACAGATGATTAACGATCCAAATTATAAACGTGCTTATGTGATCAGCGGCATTGCTGTTGTGATCGTTTTGGCGTATGTGATTCGGTTGTTTTATTTGCAGGTCATCGACCAATCGACCGCTAACCAGGCGGAGAGTAACGCGCTGGTGAAACAGACGATCTACCCTTCCCGTGGTTTGATCTATGACCGGAACGGAGAACTGCTGGTGTTTAACCAGCCTATCTACGAAGTGACGATGGTGGTGCGGGATATGGGAAAGCAGTTTGATACCATTGCGTTCTGTAACTGTCTGAATATCAGCATAGAGGATTTCGAAGCACGCATGGTGGAGATTAAAGACACCAAGAAAAACAGGGGATATTCTTCCTGGACACCACAGGTGTTCATGAATCAGCTTAAGAAAGAAGATATCGCAGCACTTCAAGAATCCCTCTATCTCTTCCCGGGTATCCATCTGCAGAAAAGAACCCTTCGTGATTATACCTATTGCTCGGCCGCCCATGTCTTAGGCAGCGTAGGTGAAGTGAATCAGAGCGATATGGATCGCGATGACTACTACGGACGCGGTGATTATGCCGGTAGAGACGGCTTGGAGAAGACCTATGAGAAGCAGTTACGCGGTGAGAAAGGTGTGGAAGTTCTAATGCGTGATGCACGTGGCCGAATCCAAGGCAGTTATCAGGACGGCAAACAGGATAAACCGGCTAAAGCCGGTACGGATCTGCAGATCACCATTGATATTCAATTGCAGATGTTAGCGGAGGAACTGCTGACTAACAAACTCGGCAGTGCCGTGGCGATTGAACCGAAAACCGGTGAGATATTGGCTTTGGTCTCTACACCGGCATGGGATCCAAAAGTGCTGGTGGGAAAAGAACGAAGTGCTAACTACAACGCGCTGCTTAAAGATCCTAACCGTCCGTTGTACAACCGTGCCACACAGGCGATGTACCCCCCGGGTTCTACGTTCAAAACCATCATGACGCTGGTCTGCATGCATCAGAAGAGTCTGACGGTCAACACCGTCTATCCCTGTTCCGGTAAGGAGAGTAAACCCATTCCGTGTACCCACCATCATGGTTCCACCATCACGCTCGAGAATGCGATTGAGCAGAGTTGTAACCCCTATTTCTGGTGCGCTTTCCGGGATCTGCTGCAGAAAGACGGATACGGAAAGGACAATGCTGATTTCCGGAAACGCTATGAGTCATGGCGAAACGACGTGATGTCCTTCGGTCTGGGACAGAAATTCCAAGATACCGATATCGGTGACCAGTCTGCCGGTAGCATACCGAGTCTGGCGCTGTATGACAAGTTGTACGGTAAGACGGGCTGGAAAGCCGTCACCATCCGTTCGCTCAGTATCGGTCAGGGAGAGTTACTGGTTACACCGCTACAGTTAGCTAATCAGGCAGCCATCATCGCCAATGACGGCTATTACATCACGCCGCATCTAAATAAGAACGACTCGATGTTAAGTCATATCCACAAAGTGGATATCGAGAAACCCTATTTCGATATTCTCAAGAACGGTATGCGGCGGGTGATGATCTACGGTACAGGCCGCCATGTGGCGATTGACAGTCTGCATATGGCCGGTAAAACCGGTACGGCGCAGAATCCGCATGGTAATGACCATGCCGTCTTCATCGGTATGGCGCCGGTAGAAGATCCTCAGATAGTCGTAGCGGTGGTCGTAGAGACCTCCGGATATGGTGCCACCTGGGCAGCGCCTGTGGCCAGCATGATGATGGAGCAGTACCTGACCGGAGAAGTGAAACGCAAGAACATGAAGAGAGAGTATATCAACAAGGTAGTACCGAATGCAGGCGTCAAGAAACAGTAACATATGGCAAAACCTAGATTGGATCACGGTCGGTCTTTTCCTCACCCTGATGCTGCTGGGCTGGCTCAATATCTACGGAGCCAGTTATACCTTTGACTCCACCAGCATCATCGATTTCTCCAACCGTGCCGGCAAACAGTTCCACTGGATACTCGGTACCCTTGTACTGGCAGTTATCTTACTGCTTATTGACCATAAGACCTACGATATTTTGGCGTACATCGCCTATGGAGCGATGATCTTGCTTCTATTGGCAACACCTGTTTTAGCGCATAACATCAAAGGCTCCATGTCATGGATCTCTATTGGTCCGGTGAGCCTGCAACCGGCGGAGTTTGCCAAGTGTATTGTGGCTCTGGCCGTAGCCAAATATATGGGACGGTATGAGTTTAAGATACGTACGTGGCGGGATATGATCATCCCGTTTGGTATGATCGGTGTACCGATGCTTATCATCATGGTATGGCAGAAAGAAACGGGTTCGGCATTGGTGTTCCTCGCCTTCCTGTTAGCGTTTTACCGGCAAGGTATGAGCGGTTATGTACTATGGGTAATTGTCGCCGTAGTGGCACTGTTTATCACCAGTATCCGCTTGGGTGATGAGGTATTACCCTTAGGTACCGGAAGTGTGGGTATCTTAACCTGTATGCTGCTTCTAACCGTCGTGGAGATATACTTCCTTTGCAAGGAACACCGCATGCGTTATCAGGCGCTGATCTTAGTAGGCAGCGTGATCGGCATATACGGGTTGGCATTGATACTCAATATCTTTGTTACCATTCCTTTTGACTGGCTATCGATGGCGGTGGTGCTGCTGTTAGTCGCTTATAACATCGGTATCAGTCTCTATTGGCATAAATACAAACTGCTCATCTTAGCCGGTTTCACCATTTTCTGTATGGGTTACACCCATGCCTGCAAATATGCTTTTTCGCATGTGCTGCAACCGCACCAACGGATCCGTATTGAGGTGCTGTTGGGCATGAAAGAAGATCCCAACGGAGCCGGGTATAACGTCAACCAGGCACGTATCGCTATCGGTTCCGGACGATTCACCGGCAAAGGGTATCTCAATGGTACGCAAACCAAACTGCAGTTTGTGCCGGAACAGGACACGGACTTTATCTTCTGCACCGTAGGAGAAGAATGGGGATTCCTCGGTTCGATAACCGTCTTGGGACTTTACCTCTTCTTCATCTTACGTCTCATCAAGATTGCGGAACGGCAACGAAATGTATCCACCCGTATCTACGCCTATATTGTGGCCGGTATCTTCCTCTTTCACCTTATGGTGAACGTAGGTATGGTATTGGGTCTCTTACCGGTCATCGGTATCCCGTTACCGTTCTTCAGTTACGGCGGTAGTTCGTTATGGGGATTCACGTTACTGCTGTTTATCTTACTCCGCTTGGATGCAGCGCGTATGGAACAATTGCGATAAGTATGTTTGTTACGGATCCCATAGGAATCAAAGGCGAAGAAGAAGCCGCCAAGATGCTGGAGAAAAAAGGCTATATCATCCTGGCGCATAACTGGCGCTTGGGACATTGGGAGATAGACCTGATTGCGGAGAATAAACAGGAGATCGTCTTTGCGGAAGTGAAAGCCAGAACGACGATGTTCGGTAATATCCGACCGGAGGAATATGTCGATGAAGCCAAGAAAAAACGAATGATCACTTCCGGCAATGCGTTTGTGCGGCATAATAAAACCAATAAAGCCCTGCGTTTTGATATCATCGGTATCGTAGTCGATCCGCAGACGATGGAAGTGACGTACCGAACGCACATAGAGAATGCTTTTCAACCCTCCACACGTGCTATCACGAACGGTAGTCACAGTGCGGCATGGCTATGGGGACATAAAGGAACGAAGAGAAGATGAATAAGGAGTTTACATACGATGTGATAGTAGTAGGAGCCGGTCACGCAGGATGTGAAGCGGCCAGCGCTGCTGCCCGGATGGGTAGTAGAACCCTGCTCATCACCATGGATATGAATAAGATCGCCCAGATGAGTTGTAACCCCGCTGTGGGAGGTATCGCTAAGGGTCAGATCGTGCGGGAAATAGACGCCTTGGGAGGACAGATGGGTATCGTTACCGATCGCAGTGCTATCCAGTTCCGTATGCTCAACCAAAGCAAAGGAGCGGCGATGTGGAGTCCACGCAGCCAGAGTGACCGGAAACGGTTTATCGAAGAATGGATCAAGGTGCTCAGTCATACAGAGAACTTGTTCATCTGGCAAGATATTGTAACCAGTCTTATTATCAAAGATAATAAGGTATGCGGGGTTCGTACCATGTTAGGCATTGATATGGAAGCACAGGCAGTAGTACTCACCAACGGCACCTTCCTCAACGGTCTCATGCATTGCGGTAAGACTCAGATACCCGGTGGACGCACCTCTGAACCCGCTTCACATGGTATCACCGAGCAGTTAGTGGAATTAGGGTTCAAGAGTGACCGCATGAAAACCGGTACACCGGCACGTATCGATGCACGTTCTATCGATTTCAACGGACTAATTCGGCAAGATGGAGATAATGATTGGCATCAGTTCAGTTACCTCAGTACAGTACATAGAGAACTCAAACAGATGCCTTGTTGGATCACGTACACCAATCCCGATACACATGAAGCACTACGTGCCGGATTAGCAGATTCTCCCCTTTTCAACGGACAAATTCGCAGTATCGGTCCCCGGTATTGTCCCAGTATAGAAACGAAGATTGTCACCTTTGCCGATAAAGAGGCCCATCAGATCTTTCTCGAACCGGAAGGAGTAGATAGTAATGAGTATTATGTGAACGGTTTCTCCAGCAGTCTGCCGTGGCAGGTTCAATTAGCCGGTTTGCGTACGATTAAAGGATTGGAACACGTCGTGCTGTACCGACCGGGTTATGCGATTGAATATGACTTCTTTGATCCCACCCAGTTACATCACACCTTGGAGACCAAACAGGTTAAAAATCTGTTTTTTGCCGGACAGATCAATGGTACTACGGGATATGAAGAAGCGGCCGGACAAGGCCTGGTAGCTGGTGTTAATGCACATATCAACGTACATGGAGGAGCTCCTTTCACGATGAGCCGGGATGAGAGTTATATCGGGGTGTTGATTGATGATCTCGTCAATAAAGGAGTGGATGAACCCTATCGCATGTTCACTTCTCGAGCCGAGTACCGTATTCTGTTACGACAGGATAATGCGGATGAACGACTCACCAAACGCAGTTACGAGATGGGTCTGGCCGACCGGGAACGGTATGATCTGTTATGCAAAAAACAAACAGATTGTTCCGATTTCATCGGCTATTTACAGAACACGACGGTGCATAAAGGTCAGATCGATTCCTGGTTGGAATCCATCGGTAGCACCGCCCTACATGAAGGATGCAAACTCAGTGACCTGATCCTGCGTCCACAAGTAGGTATCAAGACGCTGGCGGAAGTGCTGCCGGAATTAAAAGCCAAAGTAGCAGAATTCTCCGATGAAACCGTAGAAAGTTGTGAGATTCAAGTGAAGTACGCAGGCTATATTAAACGGGAACGGATGGAGGCCGCTAAACTGCAGCGCCTCGACCAGATCCGCATACCTAACGCGTTTAATTATGAAGAAGTACAGAGTTTGAGTACGGAGGCACGACAGAAACTCAGTCGCATCCGTCCGACATCCATCGGCGAAGCCCAACGCATCCCGGGTGTAAGTCCTAATGATATCAGTGTTTTATTGGTATTAATGGGCAGATAATGAAGAATTTTAGTTTGTAAACAAACTAACATAGAATGTTTCACGTGGAACACTAACAATAATAGATATGAATGCAGAACAAGTAAAAGCCGCTATTCGTAACGTGCCTGATTTTCCGATACCGGGCATACAGTTTAAGGACATCACTACTGCTTTGGCAAGACATGATTGCTTAACGTGGATGAAAGATGAGATCGTAAAACGTTACAAAGATTTGGGAATCACGCAGGTGGTAGGTATCGAATCACGAGGATTCATTCTTGCGCCGGCAGTAGCAATCGAGATTGGTGCAGGCTTTGTGCCCATCCGTAAGCATAATAAGTTACCGGCAGAAACGGTGTCCGTTACCTACGCCAAAGAGTACGGAGATGATACCATTCAGATGCATAAGGATGCTCTCTCACCGGACGACGTCGTGCTTATTCATGATGATATTCTGGCTACCGGCGGATCGATGGAAGCAGCGATTAACTTAGTCAAGAAATTAGGCGTTAAGAAGATCTACGTCAATTGCATCATTGAACTCGAAGGTCTCAATGGACGGAAGTATCTGGAAGGCAAAGCAGAGAACGTCGATTGTCTGTTTGGCATCGAGGTGGACGAATAAAAGCTAACAGCTAAAAGCCAAAAGCTAATGGCCAAAACAGATAATCACATAAGCCTCTTATTAAAGCGCATACCGGAGAGTCCCGGTGTGTACCAGTATTTCGATAAAGAAGGACAGATTATCTATGTAGGCAAAGCCAAAAACCTGCATCGACGGGTGAATAGCTATTTCAACAAGGATCATCAATCGTCCAAAACCCGCCAACTAGTGGCGCATATAGCCGATATAAGGTACGTGGTAGTAGATAGTGAACAAGATGCATTCTTGTTGGAGAATAACCTGATAAAGCAATATCAACCGCATTATAACATCCTGCTTAAAGACGGAAAATCCTATCCATCCATCTGCATCACACGGGAACCCTACCCTCGTATCTTCAAGACACGGACGATCAATAAGAAATCCGGTGAGTATTACGGTCCGTACAGTTTCGGGAATACGGTTGATCTGGTATTGGAGTTAATTCATAAACTCTATCCGATACGAACCTGTAATATACCACTTTCTTCCGATTCCATCGAGAAAAAAAAGGTGCGGGTGTGTCTCAAATACCATCTGCATAACTGCTGCGGAATCTGCGAAGGAATAGGCAAAGACGTGTATGGAGAATGGATTGAGCAGGCCAGACAACTCATCAAAGGAGATGCACACGATATCGGACGGCAGTTGGAGCAGGAAATGCGGATGAAATCGGAGGAACTTAAGTTTGAAGAAGCCGCTGAGATCAAACGGAAGATCGAACTGTTAGAGCAATTCAAGAGCAAGACGATCATCACGACCTCTACGGCACGCGATGTGGATGTGTTCGGGTACGATGAGCAGGATGATAAGGTCTATATCTCCATGCTGCATGTGCATAAGGGATCGATTGTACAGGGTCAGACCATCGAATACCGGCGTAAGATGGAGGAGGAGAAAGAGGAACTGCTGGCGATGGGAATGATGGAGTTGCGACAACGTCTGGAGAGTGACACCAAAGAGGTGATTGTTCCGTTTATACCGGAGGTTTTTGATGAGAACCTGCAGATACATATCGCGCTCAGCGGGGACCGGAAGAAACTCTTGGATTTAGCGATGCAGAACGTACGGCAGTATAAGTTAGACCGCCTCAAACAGGATGATAAACTGAACCCCGAGCAACGCGGTGTTCGGATCCTGACCGAACTGCAGCAGATGATGGGCCTCCCTACCCTGCCTCGATGGATTGACTGCTTCGATAACTCGAATATACAAGGAGAGAATGCCGTGGCCGGTTGTGTAGTGTACCGCATGGCGAAACCCAGTAAGAGTGATTATAAGCGGTTTGAGATCAAGACGGTAGAAGGACCGGATGATTACGCGTCTATGCGGGAAGTGGTGCGGAGACGGTACCAGCGTCTGATGGACGAAGGAACACAACTACCGGATCTCATCATCGCCGATGGAGGTCTGGGTCAGATGCATGCGATACGGGAAGCAGTGGAGGATATGTTGGGGTTACAGATTCCGATTGCGGGTCTGAAAAAAAATGACAAACACCGCACCCAGACACTGCTGTACGGATTTCCTCCGGTCGAGATCAGCATGCCCGTCACAAGTGAAGTGTTCCGTCTGCTGACGAACATACAAGATGAAGTGCACCGATATGCCATTACCTACCATAAGATGAAGCGATCGAAAGCACAGATTCATAGTCAACTAGATGATTTACAGGGAGTTGGTGCAGTTACCAAGCATAAATTGTTAACACATTTCGGTTCCGTGAAACGTGCTGGAGCAGCTACGAAAGAGGAAATGATGGATTTACTCGGAACACACAGAGGATCAATGGTTTACGAACAATTACAGGCAAAAATAAGTCTCTGAGAATTAAATGAAAAGCAAGAACATGATATCTTATACAATCAAAAAAGGTGCAAATTCCGACCTTCTGCTGCTTAATGAGCAAGGTGAGGAAGTGAGTGCGTTGGAGATCTTGAACGCCACCGAACCGCATCGGGTGTTTGCGTTCGACGGAAAGATGGGTGCCGGAAAGACGACCTTCATCAAGAAACTCGTCGAGTTGATGGGTACGATGGATGTGGTGAACAGTCCGACGTTTGCGATCGTGAATGTGTACGACGTGGAACAACCGTACAAGGGAGAGGTCTATCATTTCGACTGTTACCGGTTGAAGGACATCCGGGAAGCGTTGGACTTCGGAGCGGAGGAGTACCTCTATTCGGGGAACTACTGTTTCATCGAGTGGCCGGAGATGATCGAAGCCATCCTGCCGGACGACACGGTATGGGTACATATCACGCCATTGGAGAATGGAGATAGGAGATTGGAGATTGGTAATTCGTAATTTTTAATTCGTAATTGATACACATGATAGAAGTTTATAATATATGGAAATCGTTCGGTGATCTGGAAGTGCTGAAGGGTGTTAACCTGGAGGTGCAGAGGGGGGAGATCGTCGCGATCATCGGTAAGTCTGGTGCCGGTAAGACTACCCTACTCCAGATCATCGGAACCTTAGACCGTCCGACGAAGGGAGAGGTGATTATTAACGGCGAAAGGCTCATGGCGAAAGGCGAGAGGGCACTTGCCGCTTTCCGGAACAAGCATATCGGTTTTATCTTCCAGTTCCATCAGCTCTTACCGGAGTTCACGGCCTTGGAGAACGTGTGCATCCCGGCGATGATTGCGGGAGAGAAAGAGCGAGATTATAAACCGAGAGCGGAGAAGTTGTTACGGGACCTGGGACTCGGTGATCGCATGGACCATAAGCCGAATGCGCTCTCCGGAGGAGAGAAACAGCGTGTAGCCGCAGCCAGAGCATTGATCATGAGTCCGGATATCATCCTGGCCGATGAACCGACGGGTAGTCTCGATACCCAAAACAAAAAGGAACTGAGTGATCTGTTGTTGCAGTTACGCAAAGCGTATGGTCAGACGATCCTGTTGGTGACGCACGATAAGGAACTGGCATCTATTGCAGACCGCATCATTGAGATCAAAGACGGAGTTATTGTATAAAGGTGATGGGTTATAGGTTATGGGTTATAGGGTTAGCCGCGTTGTTGTTGACCGCTTGTCAGCAGGGTCGGCAGTATTGGTCAGGAGAGACGGAACCGCAGCAGATGGAGATCGTGCGGTTTGATAAGGCATTGCTCAATGTGCAGGCGCAGACCGTGGAACAAGACATACGGAATCTGTATGCAAATTATCCGGAGTTTATGCCGCTTTGGGTGGAGAATATATTAGGAATCCCTTCGCAAGACACCGCGTTTTTAGTTCAACAATTACCGTTGTTTTTGGAAGACACGCTGTATGGTTTTAAGCAGACGAATGCCAAGGAGAAAGAACTGTTTGCGGATACAGACGATCTGCAACAGTCTATTAATAAAGCCTTTACACGTATTCGTTCGATATATCCGAATTGGGAGTTCCCTACCCTATACCTGTTCATCTCGGGTTTTCAGACACCGATCTATATGGAGGATGAGTTGATCGCTATCGGAGCGGATATGTACTTGGGCAGCGACTATCCGTATTATAACTACGTCGTCTATGATTACCAGAAGCAGACCATGCGCAAGGAGTGCATTCCGGTGGATGTGGTAAGTGCCTATTTGTTCCGGAATATCTCGTTTACGAGTGGTCAGAACCGCTTGTTGGACCAGATGATATATAGGGGTAAGATTATGTACCTGACGGCACAGATCTTTGATGACCTGCCGGGATATGAGGTGATGGGATGGACCAAGGAACAATGGGATTGGTGCGTGGTCAATGAAGAAGCGATCTGGCATCATATGATGGATCAACGGGATCTATTTAAAACGGAGCATCTGGTGATCTCCAATTATCTGAACGATGCCCCCTTTACGTCAGAGGTGAGTCAGGAAAGTCCGGGTCGGTTAGGTATCTGGATGGGTTGGCGGATTGTGGAGTCGTATATGGAACATAACGAAGAGGTGACGCTGCAGGAACTGATGGCGGAACCCGATGCACAAAAGATACTGGAACAAAGTCAATACAGACCCTAATGAATAAAGCAGATTTTCCGATATTGAAGCAGCAGGTACACGGACGGAATTTGGTGTACCTGGATAATGCAGCCACGAGTCAAAAGCCTCAGTGCGTCATTGATGCGATTGTGGAGGCGTACAGCACGTGGAACAGCAATATCCACCGCGGTGTGCATCATCTCAGTCAAGTGGCGACGGCACATCATGAAGCGGCACGCAAGGCGGTAGCGAATTTTATCGGTGCGAAGAGCAGTGATGAGATCGTGTTCACCAAAGGTACGACGGATAGTTTGAACGCACTTGCCTTCTCCTTTGGAGAAGCTTTTATCCATGAAGGTGATGAGATCATCGTCAGCGGTCTTGAGCATCATTCGAACATCGTGCCGTGGCAAATGCTCTGTGAGCGCAAGAAAGCCATCCTGCGGCATATTCCCTTACGAGAGGATTTATCGCTCGATATAGCGGCTTTTAGGGCACTTCTGAGCGATCGTACGAAGTTAGTGAGTGTAGCGCAGGTAAGTAACGTCTTAGGAACGATCCAACCGGTGGAAGAGATCATTAAGTTGGCGCATGATAGGAATATACCTGTTTGTATCGACGGCGCGCAGAGTGTGCCGCATATGTCGGTCGATGTGCAGGCGCTGGATTGCGATTTCCTGGTGTTCTCCGGTCATAAGCTATACGGTCCCACCGGTATCGGTGTGCTGTACGGTAAACGGGAGTGGTTGGAGAAACTTCCGCCGCATGAAGGTGGGGGTGAGATGATTGACCATGTGCGCTGGAGCGGAACCACGTATAATGAGTTGCCGTATAAGTTCGAAGCCGGTACACCCAATTTCGTAGGCTCTTATGCATTGCATAAGGCGATCGAGTATATCGACACCATCGGTTGGGAAGCTATTGAGGCGCATGAACGGGATCTGACGGAGTACTGTGAGCAGCAGTTAGTTGATTTAGGGTGTAAAGTGTATGGTGCCGGTCAACAGAAAGCAGGGGTCATCAGTTTCAATGTCGGTGCGATTCATCCGTTTGACGTAGGTACCCTACTCGACCAGCAAGGCATAGCCGTTCGTACGGGTCATCATTGTGCGGAACCGCTGATCGATGCGATGGGTGTTCCGGGAACGGTGCGTGTGTCCTTTGGTTTGTATAACGACAAGGACGACGTAGATGCGTTCATCGCGGCCTTGAAACGCACGATAGATATGTTATCATGAGGTTTTTCCTGATCGGAATAGTAGTTTTGGCAGGCGTTTTGACGGCGTCTGCTGATTCTTTGTGTGTGGTCAGTTATAATGTAGAGAACCTCTTTCATCCGGAAAACGACTCCATCACGGAGGATGATGAATGGACACCCGACGGTGAACGGCATTGGTCTTTTGCACGCTATAACCGCAAGGTGGAGAACATCGCCCGGGTGTTGACGAATATCGGCGAATGGAGTGGAGTAGATGTAGTGGGACTGCAGGAGATTGAGAATGCGGCGGTGGTGAAGAAACTGTGTTATACGCTCAGACGAGGAGAGTACGGTTTTGTGCATTACGATAGTCCGGATCGACGAGGTATCGACGTCGCGCTCATCTATAAGAAGAGCAGGGTAGATACGTTGAGAAGTGAAAAGTTAAAAGTGAAGAGTGAAGTGTTTACGACCCGTGACATCTTGTATGTCAGTGCCTTAGTGGATAAAAAAGACACGATCCATTTCTTTGTCTGCCATCTGCCGAGTCAACGGGGCGGAGCGGCAGAGAGTGAATGGAAACGGGAAGCAGCTAAGGAGACTTTGCAGCAGGCGGTGGACAGTGTGCTGGAGACAAACAAAGATGCCAAGATCATCGTCATGGGGGATATGAATAGTGAGGATATAAGGGTTAGTGGATTAGTGGATGAGAGGATGAGAGGAAACGGAACGCATAAGTATCAAGGCAGATGGACCTATTTGGATCATTTCTATGTTTCGCCGTCCATAAACAAAGTATCCACTGCACGTGTGTATGACGCAGAGTGGATACAGGAGAATGATGAGAAATACATGGGTTTGAAACCCAAACGCACCTATAACGGCTTCACCTATCAGAATGGGTATTCGGACCATCTGCCGATCGTGCTGACGGTATCATTTTAGTTTCGCCGCTTGGCCTTGGTGCTTATCCCCTTTGCGGGAGATATATTGTTTCTCCTGCGCCCAGGCGGCATGTGCAGCTTCGATCGTTTTGTATTTCTTTTGACCTTTAAACAAACCGCCCCAATAGGCTAAGATCACGTAGTAATCGGTTCCCTTGGGTTGCGCGATGAAATGGTCACCGTCATTGGTGAATCGTGCCAGATAGGAATATTGGTCATGATTGCCGCCTTGGGTCCATTGGTGCTTTTGGATGTCATAGCATTTACCGCTGTACGTCGCCAGACGATAATAGGGTTGGTTGTTGGCATCGTGGTTCTGCACGATGATGGTGCGGCCGAAATACTGAAACTCATCTCCGGACAGGATAGAACCGCTGTACTCGGGTGCATTGGTGCAGTACAGCTTCCCGTCGCATTCAACGAACACCCCTTCTTCAAACCTTGCCGGGAAGGTGATATGTTTTCCTTCACAGAGGAAATAGCCGTTAGGACGGATCACGACGTTATTGCCGTTTTTCATCTCTAAGATGATCACTTCTCCTTCGGCAGCCATCTTCACGTCCCAAATGTCTTTGGATTGGATCTTGCTGTTTCCGGGAAGAGTTACTTTCTCGTAATAGGCGGTGAGGTTATCGTATGGATCGTCGATGTTGCTGTAGTCCCATTCTTCTCGGAACATCTTCCATGCCACACGGCCGTTGGCCAGACGGGTACCCAAGAACCGCATTCGGTTGCTCTGCAAACCGGAAGCGCCGGGTTGCGCATACCGCAGGATATCGGCACGGAAGGCGGTATCTTTATAATCATACAAGCGGAATCGGCCGTAGTCTCTTCTTAGTTCATCTACGGTCATCGGGTGATTCAACAGGAAGTTCCGTTCCCTGATGCTCGAGAACTGCGGAACGGGTCGCGTCATCGGTTGGGAGGACAAGAACCGCTCATACCGGCGTGCCATACGCACCTCTTCGTCCTTCTCTTCCTTCATGTAGTCGGCACGCTTCTCGTTCAAGATCTTATTGACTTTGTTTTGACGTTCCTCTTCCTGCTTCAACCATTCCGCCCAACCGTCGGTCTGGGGTTGGGTTTGCGGAGCCGGTTGGGTGGTCTCCTGCGCAGGGGTATAGTCTTTGAGGTGCGTGGACTGCTGCGGCTCCTCTTCAAGATCGGGATCGACGGGAACGGGGTCACCCGGGTCCGGTACATACACGTCATGAATCGACTGACCAGCCATCTGTTCCAGTTGCTGCAGGGCAGACTGTGCGCAGAGCAGGGTAGGGAACATCCCCGCTACCAAAAGAAACAAAACCTTTTTCATAATAATTATCAATTATCAACTATCAATTATCAACTTCCTAACGCCAGGCAGATTAAACCGGTAATTATACCCATCATACAAAGTATTTTCTTCACGGGATCTTTCTCTTTGAGCCAAATCAACCCATATGCAAATCCGATCACGGCCCCTCCCCTTCGTATCGTACTCACCACGGCAATCAGCGAATCCGGATCCCTCAGTGCCAACATATAGACGTTATCGGATATGATAAGGAATATACTGATCAAGCATATCACCCCTTTTTTTACGATAGGTCTTCTGACGGCTGAATGTTGACTTCTGAAAGCTAACCACACCATGAGCATCATTCCCGCCTGATAGATCGTGTAATACACCTGCACCGCGTTATGGTCATACTGCCGCATCAGGTACTTGTCGTACAATCCCGAACATGCCCCCAGTAATATCGCCAACGCTAAAGCGATATAATACCGCCTCTCACTTTTATCCTTTCGAAGTCTCGAAATATCGACGTTTCGACGTCTCGCCTTAAAACTAAACACCAGAATCGTTCCAATAGCAAGAACGATTCCAATCCACTGCCATGTATTCAGCCGCTCGTTAAACAGCACCAACGCACCGAGCAGTGTCCACATCGGTCTCGTGGCTTGTGCCGGACTGACCACGGAGATGGGAAGATGTTTGAGTGATATGTATCCGAACACCCAGCTGCTCAGTACGATCACGGACTTCAGCAGTGTCAACAGGTGTGCCTGCAGGTCCATACTCGGCACGTAGAAATGCGTACCTACCATTGTCTCGGGAATGACACTTGAGAGCACTAACGGAATCGCCAACAGCACCGCCGACACGCACACACTCATCGTGAGCACATCGATCACGGCGTTCTCCTTCAGGGCGATCTTCTTGCTTACATCATAAAACCCCAGGCACAGTGCCGATATAAATGCCAGTACAGTCCACATCTCTAATCCCTAATCTCTACTTCCTCATCTCTCTCCACGATCCACCATCCTACAACCGGCCGCAAGGCGCGTGTACTGTCTTCCTCGAAACCTACCAGACCCGCAAGGATATCCAGGTCATACACTGTGCCGTCCCAATCCGTGTACTTCAGCGGTGCGGTACCCGTTTCCGGCGCCAGATCGCGGATGTCGGTATCGTAGATAAAATCGAGTTTTCTGCGGTTGTTATTGTTGGTATACGGGTAGAACTTCACAATCCAGCCGTTGATCTCTTCATGCGGCGGTGTAAATCCGCACATCTCCTGGCCTTCTACCGGCAGGTCTTTCTTATGGATGATGGATTGCCAGAAAACGATATCGTCCTCTCCTTCGGCGGCAAGGGCGATCTTTTCCAGTACCGGTTCTAGTTCGTCGATCCACCAATCCAGATCGTATTCCCGCAACTTTTGGGTCTTGTCGATCAACCGTCTCCAGTCGGCTGCCGTTCCCTCCAAGTAGATGTCCGGAATACCGCAGATACAGATGATCGAGTACTCGAAATAATGCTGCATCGCACTCATGATCAAGATGTTCGATGCGATGTGCGCTGTCGGTGTCGTCGTCGAAAAATCCGCTTGCAGCGTCTCTAACAACGTACTATCCATCCATTGTTTCATCTGTTCGGTGAATTTCGGGAAGAACGGTGCCCATACGTCTGCCGGTTGACCTAACAGACTCGTCATGCAGGTCAGCTCAAGCGTCTCCTTACCCTTGAAAGGAACGAACTTACTGCGTAGCTCTTCCGCGTTCGCATCTACGTGGTGGGCAAATCCGCTTTCGATCACCATCCATACCACATCGGGGTTGATCACCAACGGACGGTGCTGCGCATAGGCGGTACGGGCACTCATCAGGAACGGGTTCGAGCAATAAGCGATGCTGTCTGCCAAGTCCGAATGCACGATCAGCCGGTCGTGCAGATAGTAAAAATGCTTTTCCGGTGTCGCTTTAACCAACGCGGCATCTACCGCAGGCAGATCCGTCAAGTGAATCACTCGCATGGCCGTTTTCTCCTGCGTCTCAGAACTCTTCTGACCGCACCCTGCCATGCACATAACTGCAAGCGTTAATACCAATACCTTTCTCATAACCTGTAATTTTGGCGCAAAATTACTGCTTTTTTTTGAATTGTGCAAATTTTATTTGCATTTTCCATAGATTTTTGTTGCTATCGAAAAAGTAGACACTTGAGGTAGAAAAAATATCGTACGCTTGGATATGTGGAAAAAAAGTATTAACTTTGCACCCGAATTTAAGCAGTATGGATATGTCTACCGGAAAGGGAACTACTTATGGGTAAACATTTAAATCCGTTAGAGAAGGAGTTTTTGATCTGCCAGTACAAGCGAAACACGCAGATTAAGTTAAGCGATTTTTGCACAGCAAACAGCATCTCGGATGCTGCCTTTCGCAAGTGGTTAAGACAGTACGAGACGGGAGGCATAGAAGCCTTGGCACGTGCTGATTCCACCGTTCCGGACGTATTGCCGGAAGGTGTGGATCGTACGGAAGAGTCGTACAAGCGCGAGATCCTCAAGTTACGAATCGAGAACGAGCGGCTAAAAAAAAACTATCTCGTGGAGACGAACGAAAATGGGGAACGGGTGTATGTTCGTTTAAAGGAGAAGAGTACGAAATAGTCCGCTTGTTAGCGCGTGACAACGGTGTCGAAGATCTGTGCACAATGATGGGCGTGAGCCGTTCCGGCTACTACAAATGGCTTAAGCGTAAGCCGACCAAGCGCGACATCAATCGTGAGCAGATGATAGCACTAGTCGCGAAAGTGCACGAGGAGCATAAGACGCACGGGTATCGTTGGGTAGCCGCCTATATATGTCAGAACACGCCCTACACGATAAGTCCCAACTACGCATATAAATGCTTTAAGTACCTGGGTATACACTCTGAGAGTCGCCATCAACCGAAACGCTATACACGCAAAGAGAAAGACAGATATCCGAACCTGATCTTCTCTACATGGGAGACGGTGGATAAGCCAAGACAAGTGATTGTGTCGGACATGACAGCGTTTAAGTACCTGTACTATTACTTTGAAGTGACCTTTTACTTTGATGTGTTTACGAAGGAGATGCTGACTTTCCAAGTGGCAGAACGACGCGGATGCCGTGACCAATATATCGACGGACTAACGGACGTTATAAGTCAGATAAGCGGACAGAATGAGCCGACTATTATCCATACGGATCAAGGCAGCGTATACTCCTCAAAGGCTTACAACGAGCTGATCAAGGATACTAATATAATAAGGTCTATGTCCCGTGCCGGAAAGCCGACAGACAATCCTGTTAATGAAGCGTTGAACGGCTGGATCAAGGAGGAACTGACGATAGACTTTCACGTAGAGCGATGCCGGTCGCGCGAGGAGTTTAGGAGTCTGATGGAAACGTACCAGACGTATTACAACAACCAGCGTCCGTGCTATGCGATCGACTATAATACACCCGAAGGGTATCGGCAACGCTATGAGCAAGGATTGTTACCATTTTTGGATACGTTTGCGCACCGCGAGCCAAGCCCGGAACCAAAGTTTGTTAGGGAAAGAAGACAAAAGGCTGATACACAGTAAGATAAGGAGTGTGTCTACTTTTGAAAACGAAAATGGACTAAAAATAGCGCCGATGTCCACTTTTGAAAAATGAGTACTAATAAAAAAAGACGTGGTGTCTACTTTTGAAAATGAAAAGTATCACTAATGTCCACTATTAAAAACAAAAACAATAAAAAAATCAATTTTTGTGTCTACTTTTTAAATTTAGTACATTTCTGTACCTTTGCAGCCGATATTTTTTTACTAAAATCTCCTATTTTGTGCAGTTCGGAATTATAAAACTTGCAAAATAAGACGGTTTAAATTGCCGAAACTTGCAAAATAAGACAGTTTAGCTGGATTTTTTTTGCAAATCTTGCCGTTTTATTTGCACATGTCATTTATTTTTTGTACCTTTGCAGCGGATTTTAAAATTACTTCATTATGCGGAACTTGGAAATAATCTTGTCAGATCAGCGTCAGGAACTTCTCAATACGGATTGTACGGCATTATTGAGCCGTAAGGAAGAAAAGCGAATAGATCTGAATAGCAAGCTGGCGCAAGTGGTCATTGGCGTACGCCGTAGCGGAAAGTCCATGCTTTGCCAAAAAGTGCTACTTGAAAGCAAAGTCAAGTTCGCTTATGTCAATTTTGACGATGAGAACTTGGCAGACATTCAAGTATCCGAGTTGAACGACATTATCGAGACACTATATCGCATCTACGGTGATTATACCCATTTGTTCATTGACGAGGTGCAAAACGCTCCACGCTGGCCATTGTTCGTCAACCGTTTGTTGCGTCAAGGCTTGCACTTGATACTAACCGGAAGTAACGCGAACCTTTTGAGCGATGAACTGATCACGCATTTAACTGGCAGATATAACGAAATCCGCTTGTATCCTTTCTCGTTTGAGGAGTTTTGCCGCATCAAGAATGTGGATATGAAGTCGTATACAACCAAAGCTATCGGCTTGCGTGGCCACGCGCTGAATGAGTATCTGAAAGATGGCGGTTTTCCGGAAACAATGGATGGTTCTATAGACAAAACGGCATATACCAAGGCTTTGCTTGACACAATAATTAAGAAGGATATATGCAAGCGCTATAAAGTGCGCTATCCGGCATCTTTGCGACAAGTGGCAGATACGGTTATTGATAATTTCTGTCAGGAGATCAATTTCGAAAACATCCGAGAGACATATGCTATTCGTTCCGTTCAAACGGTGAAGAACTATGTGTCGTACTTGAATACAGCATATCTCGCGCGTATCTTGCATAAGTACTCCTTCAAGAGTGTAGAGCGGCAGTCGAATCAGAAAGCATATATTATCGACAATGCGTTTCTGAGCAATAGGGACAATGCGTTGCAACCGGAGAACTTAGGATGGCGATTGGAAAATACCGTAGCCATAGAGTTGCTGCGTCGCCAAGTTTATGCGGACGAACAATTGTATTTCTTGCGGGAAAGTAATCGTTATGCTGTGGATTTCGTGCGTACGCAAGCGAACAAAGTGCAGGAACTGATACAGGTGACATACGATTTCAGCAACCCTTCCACCAAACTACTCAACCGTGAACTAGGCGGACTGACAAAGGCTTCCAAAATAACCCATTGTAACAACTTAACGCTTATCGTGATGTACGGCGAGACCGGAACTATAGAGCATAACGGCAAGAAGATCCGCGTCGTTAGCGCATCCGAATGGCTGGTTGATCCAAAGTAAAATATTGATTTATGAAACGCCTCTTTCCTATCCTCGTTGGCTGTCTCTTGTCATTCGTTGCGCAAGCGCAAGATATTATTCCTGCTGATTCTATAGGAGAATTTTGTAGCCATATCGTAACGCCTATGCCTGAGTTCCCCGGTGGGCAGAAAGCGCTATTCGAATATCTGGCAAGCAATGTGCATTATGAGGACTTAGTATGGGATGCTGACATTACAGGACGCGTCATTGTACAATTTTTAGTGCAGGCAGATGGCTCCATTACGGATATTGAGGTCGTTCGTTCGCTGGGTTATCCTAAGCTTGATGAGGAAGCGAAACGTGTGATCTCAGAAATGCCCAAATGGGTTTGGAAATGCGACCCTGAGAAATATGCTCCTATGAGGTACACCGTGCCCGTTAATTTTAAACTTCAATAGCTTTATGAAACGTATCATTCCTATCCTTCTTGCCTGCCTTTGCTTGGCAGCGTGCAAAAAATCAGTAGACAAACTTAATCTTGCGAATGCGGATATTGTTGAATACGTTGAAACAATGGATGTCTATGCCGATTCCATTACCGGCTATGCTACGTATTCTGCCAATAACAGGTTTGTTGTTACGCCGGAAGAGATTACTGAAGAGCAATACAAAAAACTCCTCACGGATGAATATGTAATGAAAGAGCCAGAACTAATTGACAAAAATTCTATATGTTACAAAGAATTGTTTGAAAAAAGCAAATGGAACATCAAACGTTATGGTTTAATGCGTAATCTCGTTGATTATGACTATAATTTTAGAGAAGACGACTGCTGTATATGGCCTGAATCGATATATTATTATAAAGAGACGAAACAATATAGATTCGACATAAGTAGCCCGATGACTACAGAATCCTTCATGATATCGGAAAATGGACATGTGGATACCACCTACATGCAATCAGAGACCAGAAGTTATGGGAAAAACCATATTTTTGTAGGTCAAAAAGGGCACGACTGTGATTTTCGCGGCTCATTATGGTTCTATTTTTACGACGAACCAAATCACCATATGATTCCGCTTTGTCATTATACGGATTATCGCTGGCATGAAGATACCTTTGATTTCAACCTTTGTTGGATAAGCGAAGATGAACTATTGGTATCTGCCGTTTCTCTTGGCCATTGTTGGATAGGAGAATCTATCAACCTTGCCCCATCCGGCACACCTGTTTATTATAAATTGCGACTTTCATATAAATAACTCTATGAAACTTCTATAGAGTTGCTTTTTCGGCAAAAATGCAGATAATTCGCATTTTCTTGCCATAAAACTTGCCGGTTTCGACAAAAATTAGTATCTTTGCAGCGAAAAATAATACCCCTATGAAACGCCTTTTGTCAATATTTTTTGCTTGTCTTCTGTCTTTCATGGTGCAAGCGCAAGAGAATCGTCTTGGACCGATTATGGTATATAATATTTCTTCGCCTGATATATACCATACCATTGTGTTGGATACGTTGATTCCTGAGAAAGTGTCCGTTACTTTTGCGTATGTTGTGCGCCCTTCTTTTGATCCTGAATATGCGTTGGTGTATAACTGGTACAAGAAAAAAATCATTTATTCTGAAGTGGTCAGTTCTGCAACAAACATCTGGTATTCTTTAAATAGTAATAAAAATTACACTGTTAACCGTTGGGAACTGAAGGTCGATCCGAAAGTTGCGGAATCCATACGGGTTTTGCTGCGTACGGCGATCGCTACGGCTGTTGCTCCGAAAGATGGTTCTGGTTTTATGGTTGGAGAGGATGGTACGACATACCAGTTCTACGCTGATTTTTATACAGCGGAATGTTGGTCTCCTGACTCCGGAAACAATGCAGAACTCGTGCGTATCATGGATGCGGTGTGCCAGGCTGTCAAGAAGCAAGATTCAGCTTTGCTGCAAGCCTTGCTTCCTGATATCAACCGTCTTACTGAAGCATATGACAAATATGTCTGCCGATGACACTCTATCGGTAAAAAATGTACCTATGCAGCGGATGTTTTTGTAAAATAAGGCCATCATGATAGTTAATACAATGAAATCATACATGTTAGAAATATTGATTGCGCTCACAATGACTTTTTGTCCGGTGTCAGCATCTTCTAATGAGAGAAGAGAAGCCGATACTATTAGCGTAGATGAACTAAAATCTGCCGAGCATGATTCTATAAAAGTTTATGGCGAGATAGACGGTGCTATGTATATAATAGATGAAAATGCACCTGAAGCGATTCCCACTTTTGACGAGAGCGATACTACCGTATTTGTAAAGGTGGATCAGATGCCGGAGTTTCCAAATGGCACTCAAGCATTATTCACATATCTTTCAGAAAACTTTAAGTGTCCGGTTGTTACTTATGATTTACGCGGAGGAAGAGCAATTTGTGAGTTCATAGTAAATAAAGATGGCTCTATTTCCCACATACACATCTCTCAGTCATCTGCAGATTCGTTATTGGATAAAGAGGCTTTACGAGTTATTCAGCAGATGCCGAATTGGATACCGGGAAAACACAAAGGACATGTTGTCCGTGTTAGATATACTGTGCCGATCAGTTTCAAATTTGAGTGATTCGTTTACGTTTGCCTGCAATGCCTGATTTTCTTACACATAGCCCTATGAAACGTCTCTTTCCTATCCTTCTTGCCTGCCTCTTGCCCATCATTGCGCAAGCGCAAGATACTATTTTTGTTGATTCTGATGGAGAAGAGTATATTGTACATAGACCAACTCCTGTGCCCGAGTTTCCGGGGGGACATAAAGCACTATTCGAATATCTGTCAAACAACGTGCACTATCCGGAACAGGCTGTAAAAGATAGTATTGAAGATCGTGTCATTTGCCAATTTTTAGTACAAGCCGATGGCTCCATTACGGATATTGAGGTCGTTCGTTCGCTGGGTTATCCTAAGCTTGATGAGGAAGCGAAACGCGTAATCTCAGAAATGCCCAAATGGGTTTGGAAACGCGACCCGGGGAAATATGCTCCCGTGAGATACACCGTGCCCGTTAATTTCAAACTTCAATAGCTCTATGAAACACGTATTATCTATTCTCCTTGCCTGTCTCTGCCTGACAGCTTGCCATAAAACCTCCACTCCTCGTGGAATCCTTTCTAATGACTTGTCCTATTCGCTTATTTGTCCGGATTCTATTCCTACGGATGAAGTTTATTCGTGGTGGAGTGAATCCGCCAAACAAAGTTGGATAGAGTACGGAAATGAACCGATGGAAGATAGGTGGTTTACATTGCCCGAACCATTAGGATTCCGAGGTGCGGATTTTCAACGCTTCTACATCCATTATGATACCGTGTACAAGGTCTCCGATTCAATCTATCACATAGATGGAAGAACGCGCTGTAAAGACGAAATCTGTACAATCTCCGGCAGTTTGATCGTTGATTCTGTCGTTCCGTATAATGACACGTTATTTAGTGTAGATATTACAGAGTCAGGAACACTCTATGCCCATTATACCCTGCAAGCGAACCATAACGACAAGCACATCGCCGATGTAGAGGGAAAGGCGTATTTTTATTACCTTGTTCATAATGACAGTATTTTCTATGACGCGCTTGATTTGGTAGCGGATGGTTATTGCAACAACCAATATACCGGTAAATGGATATATCTGGACACCCATGATACGCTTACTTGCAATTGGGGCGATTTCCGTATTCCCGAATCCGATCGCTTAGATGGAGGATGCGGATGCTTTGTTCCTGATAAAGCGTTCTACGATAATGGCTGGAAGACATATATTGATTGGCTTGATCATGGCTGGGTAGCCGACCCGGAACATGCTTACTACGACTCTATCTACCAATCTGAAACTGGTGGAAATTTACTTATACGAAATGAGCGCTTTAAGTTAAACTAATAGACGCATAAGGGTCTTATCGGTATCGCATCGGGGGAATGTCGTATCCCACCCATACCTATAATATATATTTATATATATTATCCCGTGATTTTGAAATTTTACCCGTCAAACAACGTAAAATGAACTGCAAAATACACCCGGTTTTATATCATTTTTACCTCCGCCTCAAAGATGTGCTCGGAGCCGAAATAGTGCATCGTCGAAAACGCACTTCTCGTACAGCCATAGAAGTCATCTTTTATACAGACGATTTCTTGGTCATAACAAGGCATATAAACACCCTTCCTGAAGCTGAGAAATGCGGCTTCTGGATTATCTGTCGTCCGCAAACGAAACCCGATCGGATGTTCTATAAAAATCATCGCGTCTACCAATTATTCCTCTCTCCCGTTCATCCCAAGAAACGCCGCGAAATGGTCAAAACCATCACTCCGCTCCATCAACCTGAAGTAGTTGCTATGATTGCCTAAACAAGTGTAAAAATGCAATAAATTTTCATTTTCCTTGCCGGAAACCGTCTTTTTTGTAAAAAATTCGATTTTTTTGCTCAAAAACTTGCCGGTATCGGCAAAAATTTGTACCTTTGCAGCGGATTTTGAATCAAAACTTGCCGATAATGGAATATATATCCGTCATACAGTTTGCCGAAAAGTACGGCATTAGCGAACGAACCGCACGAAATTATTGTGCGGCAGGGAAGATAGATGGTGCCTTTCTGACTGGCAAAACATGGAATATCCCTGTGGATGCAGAAATAGTCAAAAGTCGAAAGTCGAAAGTCGAAAATCCATTATTGTTCCGTTTGCGTGAGGAGAAAGAATCTCGTCTCAAGGGCGGTATCTACCATCGTACGCAGATAGATCTGACCTATAACTCCAATCATATCGAAGGCAGTAAACTGACCAAAGAACAGACACGCTATATCTTCGAGACCAACACACTGGGTGTCACAACCGAGAACACTTCTGTCGATGATATCATGGAGACGATCAACCACTTTCGCTGCATTGATTATGTCATCGACCATGCGACGGATAAGATCACCGAGGCACACATCAAACAACTCCACGCTATCCTCAAAACGAACACTTCCGACAGCCGCAAGGATTGGTTTGCCATAGGTGATTATAAACGCCTTGCCAACGAGGTAGGCGAACAAGAAACGGTTGATCCCAAAGACGTTCATCGAGCCATGAAAGCCCTGCTCTCCGACTATAATACGCTCCGCCAAGTGACGTTCGATGACATACTGGATTTCCATGTGCGTTTCGAGCGTATCCATCCTTTCCAAGACGGGAATGGTCGTGTAGGGCGTCTGCTGCTCTTCTGGCAATGTCTGCAAAATGCGCAAGTACCGTTTATCATTACCGACAAACTGCGTCTCTACTACTATCGCGGCCTGCAAAACTGGGGCGACACCAACGGCTATCTCCGTGATACCTGTCTCACGGCACAAGATCATTATAAAGCCTTATTGGACTATTTTAAAGTAAAATATTAAGTCGATATGCCTGAAATAGTTCTGCATTACATATGGGAACGGTGTCTGTGGGCGGGAATGGAGCAGCAGACCACCGACGGACGGAAGGTGGAAATCCTTTCCGTAGGAACGCATAACCGCGATGCAGGTCCCGATTACAGTTCGGCACGGGTGAAGATCGGTGACCGGGAATGGGTAGGAAACATCGAGATTCATGTGTGCTCTTCCGATTGGCAGAGACACCGCCATCATATCGACAAGGCCTATGACAATGTGATCCTGCATGTGGTTCGTACCGCCGATAAACCCATCTATAACTCCAAAGGCGAGTTGGTACCACAATGCGAACTCAATTATCCCTCCGACAAGGACTATCTGACTGCCCTCTTTACCGAAGCGCAACAGATGGACAGTGCCATCCGCCGAATCGGCTGTGCAGAGCACTTGATCCATGATCCCAAACTGTTATCCGACGGTTGGCGTAAGACCTTATTGTGCAAGCGACTGGAATGCAAGAAAGCCTCCATTGACCGTCTGTTGGAGATCACAAAAGGCAGTTGGGAACATGCGTTATATATCTCGTTAGCGCGTAACTTCGGTTTTCACACGAATAGTGTGCCCTTCGAACAGTTAGCCATCAACACACCCCTTTCGTACCTGCAGAAACATCGCAATAATCTCTTCCAACTCACCGCCTTACTGATGGGCCAAGCAGGACTTATTGAAGACACCAATTTGGCCAAAGAGTACGAGTTTCTACGCACTAAGTTCGGCTTAACTCCCATGGACGGAAGTATCTGGAAACAAGCGCGTTTACGTCCGCAGAACAGTCCCAAATTACGTATCCAGCAGTTTGCACAACTCTTATACCAATCGGAGAACCTATTAAGCAAGATACTCGATACCGATGACCTGAAGGAATTAGAGGCTTTGTTTGCCGTCGAAACGATGGGCAAATCGAGTATCGATATCCTGCTGATCAACACGGTCATTCCTTATAAATACGCTTATGCTTTGCACCGACAAGATAGCGCCAAAGCAGAACAGATCATGGGACTGATGGATCATATTACGCCGGAGAACAACACGGTGATTCGTCAATGGAAAGTATTAGGTCAAGCGGTGCATAATGCCGCCGACACGCAAGCCTTACTGCACTTGTACCAAAACTACTGCCAGCACGAGAATTGCATCAACTGCGAGGTGGGATTTAAGATTTTTGAAAATAAACAACTCACATTATTTTAAAAATGCAGTTTGAGATTATACAACCGATAGAGGCGTTGAGGCCGTATATCACACGGTATGTGTTTGTGCGGGCAGACGGGTCGACGGATACCATGCGACCACCGGAGGATGATCCGCATTTCGTGAACGGGAAGCATGTTCAGACCTTGCTGCCGAACTACGGAAGTCTGATCTTCATGCGGAACGTAAAGGTGGACATGAACGGTACGGAGTCCGACGGACTGACGTTATTGGGTGCGTACCAAAAAGCGATTGGTCTGACGACCCTGAACGGCTGGTTTGAAGGGATGCTGTTGGACTTCGAGCCGGGAGGCATGCATGCGTTGTTAGGGATTGAGTTGCAGCAGTTGGAGGGTCAGGTGTTGACGGCGAAGGAGTACGGCGATGTGGGGTTGATGACGCTGGACGGCATCTTCAAGCAGAACGAAAAAGCGGAAGAGATAGCGGGACTGATGGATGCGTTCTTCTTAGGTCACCTGCCACATAAAGAGGACATGAACTACACGCGCATGAAAAAGGTGATCGCAGCGTGCGATGCGGCGAAAGGCAATATCAGTGCAGCGGATATGGCGAGTGTGGCATGTCTGGGTGAAAGGCAGTTTTTGCGCGTGTTCAAACAGTACGTCGGTATGGCACCGAAAGCGTTTATCCGGTTGAGGCGGTTCCACAAGACGATACAAGACTTAAGGGTTACGGGTGAAAGGTTACGGGTGACGGGTGACGGAAAGATCGATCTGATGGGGATTGTGCTGGAACACGGGTACTATGATCTGAGTCATGCGGCGTTGGAGTTTCAGCAGATGGGATGCGTGAGTCCGAGTCACTTTAGGATGCTTGGGATACCGTTGAGTGAGGATTTTTCGGTCTTTTTTGCCTAAAAAAAGGCTGTTTGGATACGAATGTCCGATTTTTCATATGCCATGTGGGCAAAAAGCAGTACTTTTGCACCGAATTTCAAAAAGGAATGGTTATGAAAAGTATGAAGACATTAGCCATCATGGTACTGGGAGTGGTACTGATGGGATTGACAAGTTGTAGTAATGAACCGAGTATAAAGACCGTTTCGGGTATGTACAACTACAAGATGGCGGGTTCGGCACGCGTGTACTACGCATCGACGGGTGAAACGCAACAGGTGCGCATGAATACGGAGACGGGAACGATGACGATCGTACGGACGGATGAAGAGGATCAGGTGAAGATCACGATGAGTGCTGACAACGGAGACTTGTACGCCATGACAGGTGTGCTGACGCACGACACGATTTTCTTCGAACCTGTCAGCCGCGACATCTATGTAGACGAAGTGCAGGAGATGTTCCGCTGCCAGATGAACGGTGAAGGGCAACTGCTCAGTGACGGTTCTGTCAGCGCACGGATCTACATCACAGGTCGGGCACATGAGGAAGAGAACATCAATTTGACGGCAACAGAGATACAACTGTATGCCACAAAAATAAAATAAAATGAAAAAGATTGGTTTGGTAACTTTGGCTCTGCTGGCGTTCGGATGGCTGTCCGCGTCAGCTGAGACCATTAAAGGAAATGTAATCGACGCGAATGGCGAAGCGATGCCGTTCGTGACGATTTCTGTTTTGACACAAGACTCCACCTTGATCACCGGTGCAATCACCGATGATAACGGTAATTATGCCGTTGAGGTGCAAAATGCAAAGGATCTAATCATTCAGGCATCCTATGTGGGTTATGTGACGGCGTTCGGCGGACCGGATTTCGTGTTGCGCGAAGAGACGGAAAAGTTAGCGGAAGTGGAGGTCAAAGCGAAGAAACCGCTGATAGAGCGGCAGATGGATAAGTTAGTAGTGAACGTGAGTGCAAGTCCCTTATCGGCCGGCAGTAACGGAAACGATATCTTACGTCGTGCGCCGGGTGTGCGGATTGACAAAGACGGGAATATCACGGTGAACGGAAAGAGTGTGGAGGTGTACGTGGACGGTAAACCGTCGTACTTGAGCGGTCAGCAGCTGAAGGCGATGTTAGACGGAACGGACGGCAACACGATCGAGAAGATAGAGATCATCTCGAACCCGAGTGCCAAATACGATGCATCGGGTTCCGGCGGAATCATCAACATCAAGACGAAACGGAACATGATGCAGGGTCTGAACGGTATGTTGAGTGCCGGGTATGGAGGTATGTATTTCGGCGACATCAAACGATGGTTGAACATGGATATGGTGTCGCTCAATCTAAACTACCGCGGAGAGAAGACCTATACCTTCGGTCAGTTGACGCAGGTGTACGCAGAGAACGATGTGGATTTTACCACGTACCGCAAGACGCCGATGACGGAAGGCTTGTCAAAATCGGGATACGACATCGGTTTTCAGTACTACATGGTGAAGGTGGGTAACGACTGGTATATCGACAAGAAGAACACCTTGGGATTCATCTTGCAGGTACCGTACATGAAGATGAATCAGAACAGCGATGCGGAGCGGAATGAGGCATGGACGTACGATGTTGCGACGGGAGACACGGCACGGAGTATCTCGGTCACACAGACGCATTATAAGGCACCGCAGCACACGGCGAACCTGAACTACACGCATATTTTTGACGAGGAGTTGGATCGGGAGTTGACGGTGAACGTCGATTTTAACCGCTACAACAACCAGTCTGCAAACATGCAGAAGACGAACTACATAGGGGATAAGTTGCAACAGTTGGATATCAACAGCAAGCAGGTAGCGGATATCTATAGTGCGAAACTCGACTTCCAAACCAAGTTCTGGCAGACGGGTTTGTTGGAATGCGGTGTAAAATATGCATTGTCTTCGACGGATAACCAGATGACGACGGACTCGACGGTGAATGAGACGCTGATCAGCAGTACCCCTTCGAATTTCTTATACCAGGAACATGTCGCTGCGGCGTATATATCGGCCGGAAAGCAGTTCGGTGAACACTGGTCCGTTAAATTAGGTCTGCGCGGTGAATACACGTTCAGTCACGGCGACTGGAAGAGTGCGGACAGCGTGACGAACAAGAGTTATTTCGATCCTTTCCCGACAGCGTATATCGGTTACACGAGTAGTCCGTTAGGTAAGATTGGTCAGCCGATCAGCGTGAGTGCCAGTTACACACGGCGTATCAAACGGCCGAACTACTGGATGCTGAATCCGTTTAGGCAGTACACCGATGCGTACAGTTATCAGGAAGGAAACACGGAGTTGAAACCCGAATACAACAACGACGTGGAGATCAATTTCAGTTGGACGCAGTACCTGAACATGACGTTTAACTTCGGTCACACGCAGGATATGTTCTCCCAACCAGCGACGATCCTGCCGGACGGAATGGGGTACGTGAAATGGAAAAATTTCGGTACCTGCACGACGCACGGTATCAATGTGTCGCTGACGGAGTTGCCGTTGGTACCCAAGTACGCGTCGATGCCGGACGGTACGCGTATGATGCAGGGAGCATGGTTGGCATTGACGGTGAACGGCGGATGGATGCATTTTATTAACAAGTCCTATGAGAAAGATGTAGCCGGTAAACCGGTGTATGAGAACCGGAACCATTACGGTCATGTAGGCGGTACTTTATCGGCGTACTTACCGAAGGACTGGACGATGACGTTGGATGCCAACTGGTCAAGTCCGATGACGACGGGTTATGACCGGGACGGCGGCATGTATTTCATGAATTTCGGTGTACGGAAGATGATCATGAGTAAGGGTCTGATCCTGAATCTGAACGTACAGGATCTGGCACGGAGTATGAGTTTCGAGACCCATAACGAGGGCATGCAAGAGGGGTATGCAAGTTGGTACAAGAACACCGTGCGGAGTCAGAAAGTGATGCTGAGCGTGACCTGGATGTTCGGTCAATATCAGCAACACCAGCAACGGAAAGTGGGTGATATGGATGAGTTAGACCGCTTAGGAGGAGGCGGAGGTGTGAAGACCAATTAGGAATTGTCTTAAGCACTGTTGCCACATAGTCCAGTTATGCTTCCCATGCAGTTCGATGAACGTGTGTGGGAAGTTGTTTTTTAGCATGCGTTTATGAAACCTCTTTCCATTCGGTTTTAAAAAATCCTGCTTACCGATATAGATGGAGTAATGGAGGTTGGAGTCTTTGGGCAGTTGGGCCTTATAGAGAACGGGAGAGAAGAGACCTACTTCATGGATACGATCGGGCCGGTAGTTAGCGATGTTCGCAGCGATGCGTGCACCGTCACTCAGACCGGCAACAGCACAGGTGGTAGGGTGGTAGAGGCTGTCGATGCTGTCGATGAGGAGACTAACCGACTTCTCGATCTGATGCTCATGACTCATGAAGGGATAGCGGATGACGGACTTCCACAGTTTCTTATGACACGGTCGCTCTTTGATCACCCACCGGTTACAATCGGGCATGACGAGGATCATGGGTTCGCATAGACCAGCCGCTATCATCTCCTCCAATATCTCTGCGGCGTGACCTAGTTCCGTCCATGATCCTTCGTACCCGTTGATGCCGTGAATAAGGTAAAGCACCTTCATCCCTTCACCATTAACCATTCGCCTTTCGCCATTAGGAATATAGATATCGACCCGGCGAGAGATGTTCTCGTCGGGACAATACCAGGATGAATGGATGATTTCAGGCGGTGTGCTTGTAGGTTCGGATGCGCTTACTATCAGTGGAAGCAGCGACAGGAGTAGGAAGAAGAACTGTCTCATGTTTGTTTTCTTGAATCGCATTTTCGAACATCTCAATGAGGGATTGTGCACAGTTAGCTATCTCGTATTGCTTCATCGACTCCATATACTTAAATCCCATCGCCCAGCGGTGCAGCGGATGATCAAACCAGTAGTCGATCTTGGCAGCTAAAGCTTTGGCATCACCGGCAGGAAACGTGCTGCGTTCATCGAGTGCATAGGTTGCGGTACCGGAATAGCGTGCGGTAGCAATGACCGGTACGACAGCTTGTTGCAGCGCTTCGGTGATACTCATTCCTTCCACTTCGACGAAGGCACAGTGCACTGCCAGATCGGCTTGGGAAGCCAAGCGACGCAGTTCATCGCGGTTATAGAATCCGACGGTAGGCATGTAGGAGACCACACCGTCATCGAAGAGTTTGTACGCCATCTTTGTGTACTCGTCCAGTTTAGGACCACGCCCGGCGATGTGGAGTCGGATACGCTTGGCATATTTGGACAGCCGAATCGCCTTGAAGAGGGTAGGATGATCCTTCTCGATCGCCGTACGACCGATATAGATCAGGTCCAACGGACGGTTTGGATCGAGGTAGTCCTGAGGTGGGTTAACCGGACGGATACATTGGTCCGGGATGACACCGTTGGAGAGGGTGAAGCATTTCGCTTTGACATGATGCCGTTCCAGGCGTTCACGGACATTGTCCGTCGGGCACTGGAGGTAGGCGTACTTATCATAGAACATACGACACCAATAGCGATAAAGGAGTTGGCAAGTCAAATAACCGCCTTTATGGCCCAAACAGTTAAAGACTATATTCTCCGGGTGCACGTGATAGGTGCCGGTGATGGGTTTACCCAGCTTACGGGCAACATTCATCGCAGCGTGATGCAGGAAGAAAGTCTCTTCGAGATGCACGACATCTGCCCAACGCACGGCTTCTTCTACCATCGGTCCATGCCAGTCGGCATACGCATAACCAAAGGAGTCCAACATCGGTTGCATCAATGGAAAATGAAATTTCTCCATCGGATATTCGGGTTGGGGACCATTCGGATTCTCGAAGTTCTTTCCTGATAAGACACGTACTTCCTGACCTGCAGCACGCAGTGCTTCCACCGTTCTTCTGGCGGATTCATCCAGTCCGTTTCCTTGACTGAAATAGCTATTCACTACAAATAGAATCTTTATACTTTTACAATCTCTTTTGTTCAATTTTACAAAAATCGACTGCAAAAGTACTGCTTTTTATTGAGGTGCGCAAGGTTTTTCGAACAATCGTAAATAAAAACACAAAATCCGCCACAAAATATGACGGATAGTGCGTTTTATCTTAACGAGAGGTAATTTTAACTCATCTCGAGCATGCGCTGAATGGATGAAATAGCTTTTTCGGCAATTTCTTTGTCCACGTGCATCTCCGGCGATTCGTTAAGCAGACAGTTATAGAGTTTTTCGAGCGTATTCATGCGCATGTACTCGCATTCGTTGCACGAACAACCTACACCTTCGGTTATTTCCGGCGGAACGGGGATAAACTCCTTATCCGGACAGGCGCGCTGCATCTCAAAGAGGATACCCGATTCTGTGGCTATTATAAAGCGTTTGGCGGACGATCGGATGGTGTGCTCGAGTAGAGCTTTGGTTGAACCTATTACGTCGCTCTGCGCCAAGACAGGTGCCTTACATTCCGGATGTGCCAGCACTTCTACACCCGGGTTAGCGGCTTTGAGTTGGAGTAGGGCTTCCAAAGAGAAACGGCTGTGCACATGACAAGCACCGTTCCAAAGGATCATATTCCGACCTGTGACGGAATTTATGTACGAACCAAGGTTATGATCGGGACCGAAGATAATCTTGGCGTCCTTCGGCAGCTGATCGACTATCTTCTTCGCATTAGAAGAGGTAACTACTACATCCGTCAGCGCTTTTACGTCCGCTGAGGTGTTGACGTAACTTACCACGATAATTTTCTCATTTTCGGATTTTCTTATTTCCTCATTTATAAAAGCCGCCAAGTCCTCAGCCTTACAACTATCCGCCAACGAGCAGCCGGCATTCATATCCGGGATCAGCACTTTCTTTTGAGGACAGAGGATCTTCATCGTCTCTCCCATGAAGTGCACACCACACATGACCAATATATCCGCGTCTATGCGTGTAGCCTGTTGCGCAAGAGCCAGAGAATCTCCGATGAAATCGGCGCATTCTTGTATTTCAGGACGGGTATAATAATGCGCAAAAATAACGGCATTTTTCTGCTTGGCCAGACTACGAATTTTATCTATATATTCTTTACTTTTTAAATCCATGATAATAATAGGATGTAGAAAATGTTAATAAGTCTGTTAACTGTTTGATTTTGTTTGAGATAGTTTGAAAGTTTGATGGTTTGATTTTTGTTAATATTTTTTATAAATGGTACGTGGAACAAGTTTTCAAAACGTGAAACAAAGCTTTGTTAATAAATTGTTTATAACCATTTTTTCAACTTGAAAATCAGTAAGATAGTTAACACCGATATAACCATCAGTCCGAGTGCAAAGACGTATCCGAGTTTCCAATGAAGTTCCGGCATAAAATCGAAGTTCATACCGTACAAGCTACCGATGAGGGTAGGCGGGAGGAAGATGATGTTGATGACCGTAAAGATCTTGATGATACGGTTCTGCTCGATGTTAACGAGACCGAGGAAGGTATCCTGGAGGTAGTCCAGACGGTCAAAACCGAAACGGGTGTAGTCGAACAGGGAGTTAATATCCTTAATGATCATCGTCAGACGCGGATTAAGTTCTTCGGGGAAGAAATCGCATTTGAGGATATTGGAAATAACACGCTGTTTATCCATGATGTTCTGACGGATGATAGTCACTTTTTCCTGTAAATCCTTGATTTGTACCAGCAAGTCCTCATCCACGTGATCATTCTCCGCATTGATCTGTTTAGAGAGTGCGGTGATCATATCGGTAGTGTCCTCAATCAAGTCGGCATCCTTCTCCACACGGGTCTCGAAGAGCGCTACCAGCACGTGATAGCCGGTCGGGAAATTACGGGTGTTGACGAACACTTTCTTGAAGGTCTCGTTAAACGAATCCAGTTCATTATCGCGGATAGACACGAGAATACCGTTCTTTATGATGAAGTTGACAGGCTCCATCTCAAAGTTATTCTTAAGAAAGTTCGAGTTAGCCACAATCGAATCATCCGTCTGGATATACCGGCTGGAGAACTCAATCTCTTCCATCTCTTCATCTTCCTGAATATCGATTTTCAGGAATCCTTCCAACGTATCCTCGGTCTTGTCGGATACGTCGAGCAGGTCGATCCAGATGATATCTTTCTTATCCAGTTCTTTCAATGCGGAGATGGTACGTGCTACCTTGATTTTCTCCTTATCTTTATAGAATATCTTGATTTCGCTCATTTTCAATCAAATTAGTAAGTTCAACAAATTCTTCTACACTTAATTGTTCCGGCCTTCGGGTGAGGAACCATGATAATTTCTCATTTTCACATTTACTCATTTTCTCATTTTCGAGTAATGATCGTAGTGAGTTCCTCATCTGTTTTCGTCGCTGATTGAAGGCCGTTTTGACGATGGTTTTAAACAGTGCCTCATCGCAGTCCAACCGTCGTCGTTTGTTGCGCGTCATGCGGATGACCGCTGACTTGACTTTAGGCGGCGGGTTGAACACATGTTCATGAACCGTAAACAGGTATTCTATATCATAATAAGCTTGCAAAAGAACAGACAGGATGCCATACGCTTTATTGCCGGGCTTGGACGCCAGGCGTTCGGCCACTTCTTTTTGGATCATACCGGAACAGACGGGGATACGATCTTTGTAATCCAGCACTTTAAAGAAAATCTGGCTGCTGATGTTATACGGGTAGTTCCCGATGACGTTGAATTCGCCTTCGGGGAAGAGTTGATCCAGATCGAGTTTAAGGAAATCCCCTTCCACCAAGTTCAACTCCGGATACCACTCACGCAGATAAGCAACCGACTCGCGGTCTATCTCAATCGCCGTGAGTTGTATATTAGGATTCTTGAGGAGAAATTGGGTTAATACACCCATTCCGGGACCTATTTCGAGCACGCGTACTTTTTCCGTTGTACATTGTACTTCGTCACTTTGTCCCTTTAAGGTGGTTTCAGCAATTTTTTGGGCGACCGACAGGTCCGTCAAAAAGTGCTGTCCCAAAAATTTTTTGGCACGTACTTGTTGCATTCTCCGCGTGATAATCGTCCATAATTCGTTGTCCTTTTCCTTTTGCGGCCGCAAAATTACTACTTTTTTTTGAATTGACCAAATATTTTGCAAAAAAATTTGCGTATTTACAAAAAATTTTGTAATTTTGCAGCCGAAATATGTCGTTTGATGAATAAACCGGCGCAAATAATAACAAAAATCATTGATTTTTTCTATCGTCCGTTCGAGAAACGGATCCCTCGTCAGTTGTTTCGTTATGCCGCTTGCGGCGGAGGTAATCTGGTATTGGACTGGATCCTCTATTTCATCACCTATAACTTCATCGTAGGACACGAAAACGTTATTTTATCATTTTCTCATTTACCCATTTTCTCATTTGAGCAGGTGATCACACCGCATATTGCGGCGCTCTGCATCGTCTTCCCCATCACGCTGTTGACAGGATTCTGGTTGCAGAAATACGTCACGTTTACGGCATCGAAACTGAACGGTTGGCGGCAGTTAGGTCGGTATACGCTGATTGTGATCGTGAACCTGCTGATTAACTACTACGGTTTGAAACTCTGCGTAGAGAGGATGGGGTGGTATCCGACGCCGAGTAAGATCGTGATCACGCTGCTGACGGTGGTGATTAGTTATTTCTGCCAGAAATACTACACGTTCAGAGTAAAAACCCAAATTGCAAATAACAAATAACAAATTAAATCATAATTACTATGTTACACACCCTTTGTTCTAAACTTCACACGGAAGTATCCGAAATGCCGTTCAAGGTATCGGATCAGTTTATGGAAGAAAACCAGGTGGTTGCTGTGCTTTCCGGTGGTACCGAGGCGCTGTTCATCGATCTTGTCAAAGAGAAAAAGATTGACCTCAAACGTCCTGTTTACCTGCTCGTTAGCGGTTACAGTAACTCGTTACCTGCTGCGTTGGAGATCCTCAGTTTTATCCGTCAGCGGAACGGTATGGCTAAGATCATGCAGCATCCGAAAGACACCATCTTTCCCGAAGTGAGTGAGACGGAATCGCTTACCCGTACACCGCTGGAGAAAGTGCTGAAGAATGAAAAAAAAATGCGTCTCGGTGTAGTAGGTAAACCCCAAAACTGGCTCATCGCTTCCCAGGTGGATTACAAAGAAGTGTTGGCAAAAATGAACTGCGAACTGGTGGATATTCCTTTGGAGGAACTCACCAGTCTCGGTGTAGTGGATCCCGGTATGAAAGGTGCCGAAATGATCTACGAACGGGAGAAAGAGATCATCAAGAAACATAAACTGGACGGTATCACGGTACAGTGTTTTGAACTTTTTACTACTATCAAGAACACCGGTTGTATCGCTGTCAGCAAATTGCAAGACGAAGGATTCCCTGCAGGTTGTGAGGGAGATATACCGGTACTGCTGACGATGATCGCTTGCCGTCAGTTAACGGGTGAACCGGCCTTCATGGGTAGTCCGGCTCGTATCCAGACGGACGGTCAGATCCTGCTGGCGAAATGTACTATTCCGCTCAGTATGACCAAGAAACATGAGTTCACGACCCATTTTGAGTCGGGTATCGGTGTGGCGATTCACGGTGAAGTGGAGCCGGGCGATTATACGATGGTGAAGATCAGTCATGATATGAAACGTCTGCTGGCGGTGAACGTCAAAGTGACGCGTTGTCAGTACGAGCAGAACATGTGCCGCACCCAGATCTGGGTACAGTCGACACCGATCGTGAGCCAGTATCTGCTCACCTCGCCGCTGTCCGATCACCATGTGTTAATCAAAGGTCATCACGCCGCTAAATTCTGGAGACCCTAATGGTATTTAATCCTTCTAAAGAACTACTTTGGTCACCGGACAAACTGCGTCTGGGTGTGGTCGGAAAACCTTCCGATTGGTTGATTGCGTCCCACGTCGATTACGAGGATGTGCTGCGTATGATGAATATCGAGCTCATCGATATCCCCATCGAGCGCATGACCTCGCTCGGTGAAGTGGATCCGGGCATGAAAGGTGCGGAAACCATCTACGAGCGACTCAAAGAACTGGTGGTCGAATACAACCTGCAGGGTGTCACGCTGCGCTGTTTTGACTTGCTTTCCACGGTGAAGAACACCGGTTGCATAGCCCTCAGTAAACTGAATGACGAAGGGATTCCGGCGTCTTGCGAAGGGGATATCCCGACGCTGCTGACGATGATGATCGTGAAGAAACTCACCGGTGAACTGTGTTTCCAGGTCAACCCGGCACGGATCCGGAACGACGGACAGATGCTCTTTGCTCATTGTACCCTGCCGCTCAAGATGACCGAGAAGCATGAGTACACCACGCATTTTGAGTCGGGTATCGGTGTGGCTATCCACGGCGATCTGCCTACCGGTGATTACACGTTGGTCAAGATGAGTGGGGACATGAAGCGTATGCTGGCGGTCGATGTACAGTTGACCCGTTGTCAGTTTGAACCCAACCTCTGCCGCACGCAGGTGTGGGTGCAATCCGATCCGGAAGTCAGCAATTATTTCTACACCGACCCCATCGCCAACCACCATGTGCTGATCAGAGGACACTATGCACAGCAATTCAGAAACTAGAATAACTAGAACGACTAGAACAACTAGATAAACTATTTTAAAAAATTAATTATTATGGTAAGTTACAAAGAATTAGGCCTTGTCAACACCCGTGAGATGTTTGCAAAGGCAATCAAGGGAGGTTATGCTATCCCTGCATTTAACTTCAACAACATGGAGCAACTCCAGGCTATCATCAAAGCTTCGGCTGAGACCAAATCCCCGGTGATCCTCCAGGTATCGAAAGGTGCGCGTAACTACGCTAACCAGACCCTGCTTCGTTACATGGCTCAAGGCGCCGTTGAGTACGCAAAAGAACTCGGTTGGGAGCATCCGCAGATCTGTCTGCACCTCGATCACGGAGACAGCTTCGAACTCTGCAAATCCTGTGTTGACTTCGGTTTCTCGAGCGTCATGATCGATGCTTCTTCCCTTCCGTATGAAGAGAACATCGCCCTCACCAAGAAAGTAGTGGACTACGCTCACCAGTACGATGTAACGGTTGAGGCTGAGCTCGGCGTATTGGCAGGTGTAGAGGATGAGGTTTCGTCCGCTGTCAGCCACTATACCAAGCCGGAAGAGGTGGTTGATTTCGCTACCCGTACCGGTTGCGACAGCCTCGCTATCTCGATTGGTACCAGCCACGGAGCATACAAGTTCACTCCGGAGCAGTGCACCCGTGACCCGAAGACAGGTCGTCTCGTTCCGCCCCCATTGGCATTCGATGTATTGGATGCAGTGATGGAGCAGCTTCCGGGCTTCCCGATTGTACTCCACGGCTCGTCTTCTGTTCCGCAGGAGTATGTAGATATGATCAACAAATACGGAGGCAAACTGCCTGATGCAGTAGGTATTCCTGAGGAGCAACTCCGCAAGGCCGCTAAGTCTGCTGTTTGCAAGATCAATATCGACTCTGACTCCCGTCTGGCGTTCACCGCTGCTGTCCGCAAAGTGTTCGCAGAGAAACCGGCAGAGTTCGATCCGCGTAAGTACTGCGGTCCGGCACGTGACCTGATGACCGAGCTCTACAAGCATAAGATCATCAACGTTCTGGGTAGCGACGGCAAAGCAGAGTAAGATAGTTTGAAATCGTTTGAAATAGTTTGAAGGTTTGATATTGTTAACAACCTCGAACAACCTCAAACGCGAAGCATCAAACAACATCAAACAATAAAATTATGCTTAATTTTATGTCGGCGGAGCAAGCTGCCGAATTGATACAACATGGTGACGTCTTGGGCATGGGTGGCTTCACGGCTACCGGAGTGCCTAAGGCGGTGCCTTTTGCCCTCGCACAGCGCGCGGAGAAACTGCACGCACAGGGCATCCCCTTCCGCGTAGGTCTGGAGACCGGCGCGTCCATGGGTGACTCCTGCGACGGTGCGTTAGCTCGTGCACATGCCGTCGAGTTCCGTACGCCGTACCAGTCGAACAAGTCCATGCGCGATGAGATCAACGCGGAAGGAACCCATTACTTCGACGGTCACCTGAGTCACATGCCGCAGGATCTCCGTTACGGTTTCCTGCCTAAACCCAACTGGGCCATCATCGAGGCTTCGTATGTAGGGGAAGACGGTACGATCGTTCCTGCTGCAGGTGTCGGCATCATGCCTACCATCTGCCGCCTGGCCGATAAGATCATCGTCGAGCTCAATGAGATGTTCCCTGCTTCCATGCGGGGTATGCACGATCTCTATGAACCCCTCGATCCGCCTTATCGTCGGGAGATTCCGATCTATAAACCCTCCGATCGCTGCGGTTCGGATCATATCAAGGTCGATCCGTCTAAGATCGCAGCGGTAGTGAAGACCAATCGTCCGAATGAGATTCCGGCCTTCACGCCGGTGGATGAGACCACGGCTAAGATCGGTGCGAATGTAGCGGCTTTCCTGGAGGCTGAACTCAAAGCCGGTCGTATCCCTGCGTCCTTCCTGCCCATCCAAAGTGGAGTAGGAAATGTGGCGAATGCCGTGCTTGGAGAACTCGGTAAGAACCCCAATATCCCGCCGTTTGAGATGTACTCGGAAGTGATCCAAGACTCCGTGGTGGACCTCATCAAAGCAGGACATTGTAAGTTCGCTTCCGGTTGTTCGTTGCGTCTGGTGGAAAGTAAGATGGCAGAAGTGCTGGCGGATCTTGATTTCTATCGGGATAAGCTGCTTCTCCGTCCGCAGGAGACCTCCAACAGTCCGGAAATCGCACGTCGTCTCGGTATCATCGCGATCAACACCGCGTTGGAAGCCGATATCTACGGAAACGTTAACTCGACACACGTATGCGGTACCAAGATGATGAACGGTATCGGTGGTTCAGGTGACTTCGCCCGAAACGCCTATATCTCTATCTTCACTACCGCCTCCACGGCGAAGAACGGTGCGATATCGTCTATCGTTCCGATGGTGACCCACCAGGATCATAGTGAGCATAGCGTTAAAGTACTCGTTACGGAACAAGGTGTTGCCGATTTACGCGGCAAGAGTCCCCGTCAGCGCGCTGAGGAGATCATCAATAACTGTGTAGCACCCGAATATAAAGAGATGTTACGCGATTATCTCCGTCATGCCAACCACGGACAGACGCAACATAACCTGTCCTTGGCATTTGCCATGCACGAGGAGTTCCTTAAATCAGGAGACATGCGGAATACAAAGTGGGAAAACTACCTGCGTTAAGAGAACGAAACATTTTGAAGTTCGTCCCTACATTCTTTTAATAAGGCTGAGGCTTCTGAGGCACGACGACGATACTCGTCCATACTCAAAGCCTCGGCTTTTTCTAATCCCTCAATGATCTCATCAGCCTTTTTTATCTTTTCATCGTATGTCATAATTAAGCGAATTGGTAAGTGACTGTTCCTCTTTGGCGCATTGTTTTTGGGTAGCAAAAATACTCTTGAAGAGACGTTTGCCTACACGAATGCGGCGACTGTAAGCCTCGTAGTTCTCCTTCTCAAAATGAATATCATGGTTCGGATAACTCTTGGGCGTGATGTTGATATAGGTGAACAACGGAATAAGGTTTTCCCGTGCAGATACCTTCTCTTTGCCTTCAAACCGCTCCACATGGATATGTTCCGGGAAAAGCACAACCACACCCCGTTGACGGCATCGTTCCGCTAACGGACGAACTACCGTATCCAGACATTCCGCCACATGGGTCAAATCGAAATTCTGATATTCTGATTCCCCTATCTTACGTACCGGCCGTAACTGAAGCTGACTGATAGGTACATCCCGGAAAAGGGTGTCAAAATCCACCAGCTCATCCACATTATCCGCATTCATCGTATAGTTCACCCGTACATCGAATTGCGGAAACTCCTCTTTGATGCGCCGTATCGATTGTAAGAGAGAAAGAAAAGCGTCATACTTCGCCGTAGGCCCCATCAGATGTTCGTAGGTATCACGGTGAATACCGTGTAACGAGATCGTTAGCTCGTCCAATCCGGCTGCTACCAACGCATGCAGTTTGTCGTAAGTCAGCAAAGCACCGTTACTGGTCAAAGCGATATACGGAACGCCGTAGGCCTTACCCAACTGCACTAACTGCAAAGCGCCGGCTATATCCATGGTCGGTTCGGCTCCACAGCCGATCTGTAACTTAATGGTGCGGTGAAAGATCGAATGCGCGATATGCTCCAACTGCTCGTTTGTTAACTTGCCACTGATGCGTTTCTTACGCTCTGACTCATTACTGAAATAACACATCATACAGCGGTAATTGCAGGCTAAAACGGTATCGATGTACACACCGACATACCGGCGCTTTGTCACGTGCATCGTCCATAAAGCAGCCAGTTTCATTCGGCTGCCTCCCAGATGCGAAAAACGACGCAGAAGACTATAGATATTGATCTTGCTCATTTGCCCTTACCGCGAATAATAACACCTACGGTGTAAAATAAGATCTTCAAATCGAGTAGCAGCGACATGTTTTCGATATACACCACATCGCAGTTTAATCGCTCGATCATCTTCTCCATCGTATCCGTGTATCCTACCCGTATCGGTCCCCAACTGGTCAAACCCGGTCGAACCTTATATAATAAGCAGTAATACGGTGCTTCCTGCATGATCTGTTCCACGAAATACGGCCGTTCAGGACGTGGTCCTACAATCGACATCTCCCCCTTCAGGATGTTCCATAACTGCGGCAGTTCGTCCAAACGGTATTTCCTTAACCACTTGCCGATACCGGTGATTCTCGGGTCGTTATCAAGCGTCAACTGCGGTGTTGCTTCCTCCTCCGCATGCTCGATCATCGTACGGAACTTATAGATCTTAAACGGCAGGCCGTACAAACCGATTCGTTCCTGACTATAAACCACCGGTCCCTTCGATCCGATCTTCACCTGCAAGGCAATAATCGCCATCAGCGGAGATAAGAGAACCAATCCTACTGCCGAAGCAATGATGTCAAATGCCCGTTTGATACACAAGCCTGCGTCACTCATATGATACGCTGTGATCCGGATCAACGACGGACGGTCCAACTGACCAATCCGTGCTGCGCCGGTCAGCATGTCATACACCCTCGGCACCATACTGATCTCGCACGCAAGCGGATACAGGCGAGCTATGAGCGCATACAGATCCCGGTCCGTGTAATCTTTCGGCAGGTCGATGATTACCTCGTTCTGTTCACCGGCTACCAATGATTCCGCTTCTTCAATCGTTCGCACCGTCTTCGTCCGCATCACACCCCTGCGACGCGATAATAAGGTGATCGTCAAGCGGGGAATATAACTCAGCATGAACTGCAAACCAAACAGCACGCCCAAAGAGGTCAGATACCGCGTGTAATCAACCACCTCATCATCTATGATGATGATAAAGAAGAATAACAGCGAGATAAAAGCGGCTGAGATCAACGTTCGAATCAACTCCCGCCAGATCGGTTTTTGGAATGGTCGCAAGTAATAACCGGAGAGGTAGTAAATAACAAGACACACCAATGGATAGATCACTAAGGGCGGCCAGAAACTGAATGCCGGCACCAGCACTTCATCCAATGAGTCCACCCATTTCTCATATACCATCCAGCGGAAACCCAAGAAACAGATCCACACCAACTCACTGCTGATGAGATCCGCAATCACATATGTCAACTGCTGTTTCCGCCGTAAGGTCATGGTCGTATGATTTGAAATGTGTTATCAGAATTCACTTTGATAATAGAGGATGGTTCATGAGGACAATCATCATCTCTTCTGAATTGGCAGACATAGTCTGCGCCCTCCAATATCTCCTTTTCGATCTGTGCAAAAAACGGTGCACTCGGATGTCCGCTGATGTTCGCTGAAGTCGATACAATCGGGTGTTTCAACTGCGCACACAATGCCTTGCTGAACGGCTCATTCGTGATCCGTATCCCCACACTCCCGTCTTCTGCAATCAGGTTCTTCGCCATATTCCTCGCACCAGGATAGATGATCGTCAGCGGTTTCGTCTCTTCGGGATTCCGGGATTCCGATGTACCGGTATCCCCGATAGCCTCCAATAATGTCCACGCAGCATCCGGAATATCCGTTATGTAATAGTTGAGTTTGGCAGCCGAATCCAGCAGCACTAACATCGACTTACTATCCTCTCGTTGCTTGAGTGCATAAATCCGCCGCACTGCCTCTTCATTCGTCGCATCGCATCCTATCCCCCACACCGTATCCGTAGGATACACAATGATCCCACCGTCACGCAACACCCGTAACGCCTCCTGTAAATCCTCTTTATCGTACCGTTTAATGTCCATTTTTGTTATCCGTCTCCGGAGACTCTCCGGCATATCGCCTGCAAAGGTACTGCTTTTTTGCAATATATACAAGAAAATAGGCAAAAAAATATGTTTTTTTAAAAAAATAGTAAAAAAATTTGCACATATCAGAAAAAATGAGTAATTTTGTGCCCAAAATAATCAATTTATATTGATTTTATTAACTTTTTATTAATTTTTTAATCTTTTACGATTATGAATGTACAAATTTGGAAAAGTGAAACTCAGAAAATCTTCTGGAGTATCATCGCTTTGGTAATTATCGGTTTCTTGTATGGTTTAATGCCGTTAGTAACTGCTAAATCGCAAGTTGCTGGTTTCTTGGAGAGCGGTTCAATCAGCACTCCTTGGTACTGCTATGTATTCCCGATCATCATGGCTGGTGTTTATGTTTTCATGTTCATGAGCGCTAACAAGATCGCTTCCATTTTGAAAGCAGAGGATGCAAAGAGCTTCAAGTTTATTTCCTATTCATTCTGCATTTATGCTGTTTCTAACTTGATGGCAATGATTCCGAGCGCAGGTGGCATCATTTCTACCATTTTTGGTATTTGTGCTATCGTTCTCTTCATCATGGCTTTCAAAGGTTTGAAGGAGTCTGCTTCTATGCCGGAATTGGTTCACAGCGGTGCTAACGTGCTGTTCATCGGCTATATCTTAGCGCTGGTTGCTGCTGTTCTGTCCTTCATCCCGACAGCTGGTCCGATTCTTGCTTTCATTATCGCGTTGGTTGTTTTCGTACTCGAGATCATTGGTTGGGTACGTTTCATGAAGGCTGAGCCGGAATTGTAATTGTAAAGAAAAAATGATTGCCTTTTAGGCAAGGTCATCACCGTCATTTTGGCGGTGATGATTCTTTTTTATCCTATTTTGCTATGCCAAATTGCCAATTTTAAGAAAATTTCTTAAAAAATACGCTGGATACTTGCGTATATGCAAAAAATGTTGTAATTTTGTACCGTCTTTAAAAACCGATAAACATATGAAACGCTCAAAATCGCTTTTTGCGGCCGTTTTAGGTGCCGCTGTAATAGGTCTTTTCGGCCTGAGTTCTTGTGCCAAGAGTTCCAATGAAAAACCGGCTGAGGAGCAAGCTCCGAGTCAGGAGATGGGTCTCTGTTCCGTAGAGTTATTCGATGTAGCAGAACTGCTGCCGATCTTCGAAGCTATCGATGAATCGACCATCGGTATGGAGCGTCAGTTGGGTGAGATGTTGAGTGGTATCGGTGAGATGAATAGTCCTGCCGTTGGTAGGGCTTTCTACAACGACACAGCGGCCATCAATGCCATTTTGAATGGTGAGAAAGCGCAGGCATTGCTTCCGAGCGATATCGCTTTCTCTTGGGAACCGTACAACGACCGCGGTAGTTTTTATGTGCTGGTTACATTGAAGAAATAACAAACAAAAATATATACAACAATGAAAGAATTAGATCTTACCAAGTATGGTATCAAGGGTGCGACCGTAATCGCGCACAACCCCTCTTACGAGTATCTGTTCGCTGAGGAGACCAAGCCGGAGTTGACCGGTTACGCAAAAGGTCAGAACACCGAGTTGAACGCAGTAAACGTAATGACCGGTATCTACACCGGCCGTTCGCCGAAAGACAAATACATCGTGATGGACGCTAACTCGAAGGACACCGTTTGGTGGACCACCGAGGGTTACAAGAACGATAACCACCCGATGTCTGAGGACGTTTGGGCAAAGGTTAAAGAGCTCGCTATCAAGGAGCTTAGCGGCAAGAACCTGTACGTAGTAGATGCATTCTGCGGTGCGAACAAAGACACCCGCATGGCTGTTCGCTTCATCGTAGAGGTTGCATGGCAGGCTCACTTCGTGAAGAACATGTTTATCCAGCCGAGCGAAGAGGAGCTGGCTAACTTCGAGCCGGATTTCGTTATCTACAACGCTTCGTTGGCAAAAGTGGACAACTACAAAGAGCTCGGTCTCAACTCCGAGACTTGCGTAGCCTTCAACACCACAAGCCGTGAGCAGGTTATCCTCAACACCTGGTACGGTGGTGAGATGAAGAAAGGTATGTTCTCTATGATGAACTACTACCTGCCGCTGAAGGGTATCGCTTCGATGCACTGCTCGGCTAACACCGACATGGAAGGCAAGAACACCGCTATCTTCTTCGGTCTCTCCGGTACCGGTAAGACCACGCTGTCCACCGACCCGAAACGTCTGCTCATCGGTGACGACGAGCACGGATGGGACGACCAGGGTGTGTTCAACTTCGAGGGCGGTTGCTACGCAAAGGTTATCAACCTCGACAAAGAATCCGAGCCGGACATCTACGCTGCTATCCGTCGTAACGCCCTCCTGGAGAACGTTACCGTGGACGAGAACGGCAAGATCGATTTCGCTGACAAGAGCGTAACCGAGAACACCCGTGTAAGTTATCCGATCAACCATATCGAGAAGATCGTTCGCCCGATCAGTGCAGGTCCGGCAGCTAAGAACGTGATCTTCCTGAGTGCTGACGCCTTTGGCGTACTGCCTCCGGTATCGATCCTGACTCCGGAACAGACGAAGTACTACTTCCTGAGCGGTTTCACCGCTAAGCTGGCAGGTACCGAGCGTGGTATCACCGAGCCGACTCCGACTTTCTCTGCTTGCTTCGGTCAGGCATTCTTGGAGCTCCATCCGACGAAATATGCAGAGGAGCTGGTTAAGAAGATGGAGAAATCCGGTGCAAAAGCATATCTGGTTAACACCGGTTGGAACGGTACCGGCAAGCGTATCTCGATTCGCGACACCCGTGGTATCATCGATGCTATCCTCGGTGGTGACATCCTCACTGCTCCGACGAAGAAGATTCCGTTCTTCAACTTCGAAGTACCGACCGCTCTGCCGGGTGTAGATCCTGCTATCTTGGATCCTCGTGACACCTACGCTGACGCTGCTCAGTGGGAAGAGAAAGCAAAAGACCTGGCTGCTCGCTTCATCAAGAACTTCGACAAATATACGTCGAACGAAGCTGGTAAGGCACTCGTTGCTGCCGGTCCGCAACTCTAATGAAAGAGCAAGAGGAAAATAAGATCCGTCGCTTCGCCATGTATCGCCGTCTGGCCTACATGGCGATTGCGTTGACGGCGGTATGCCTGATGCGGGTAGCGCCGGTCTTCTCGTTCTCTACCGACAAAGGGATTATCTATGACCGGTCGTTTGCGATGGACCTGCAGGAGTTTCAAGTCATCCAGACCACACTCGACACAAATATCCCCTATGTATGGGAGACGATGTCGGTGAACGGATTATATGTATTACAGCAGATTCTATTCTGGACACTCATCGCCTGCTTCGTGGTGTTCTATCCGACAAAGGTGCGGTGGTACCTCAGTTTAGGAATCGCTGCCGCAGGCGGTGTGTTCTATTTCCTGCTGATCCATTACGCCCTGCGTATATCGGATCTGCAGTATGCCACTTTGGCACCCACATGGGTCGCCTTCCTGCCGGCAGTCGTCATCGCGATGATGATCCTGCTCAACAGGAATGTAGCTAAGTTCGGAAACTATTTCGATGATATTCAGGAAGACTGATGCTTACCAAGCGAAGGTTGCAGCAACCGGCCAGTGATCTGAGCCGGTTGCTTCGTAATCCACCTTACAACGGGCCGGTTTCAGCGTGCTGGTACTTAAGATATAATCGATCCGGATGCCGATGCCTTTCTTCTTACAGGTCGGACCTAATTGAAACCAACTTGTCTCTAAGAACGCATCGTGCATACCCCGACTCAGATGCAGGTAGGCATAACTGAGCGGAATGGCATTGAAGTCGCCTACCACCAAGGTCGGATACGGACTGTCGTTCACGATCCGTTTGATGGCACGAGCCTGTTTATTTCGCAGCGGTGTCGCCCGTTCCCATTTCTCCTTCATGTTTCCCATATCGTCCATGTCCTGCGAGGTGAACTTATACGACTCCAGATGGTTGTTGATCAACCGTATCGTGTCGTCATCTACCACTAAGTCACAGCGGTTCGACAGGTTTCCCTGCGACTCATAATGGATACACTCCTTGTTGATAATCGGGTATTTGGACCATACTATCGTGCCGTACTGATGACGTTTGTTATAAATCGAGAAATCGATGTATGAATACGGATACTTGGTGCTCAGGCACTGCTTGACGTCCGGTAAGGTCAGGTACTTGGCATCTTTATATACATCCACTTCCTGCAGACATATCACGTCGGCATCTTGCTGCAAAAGGTACTGCAGCACTTCGTTCTTCTCCGGTTTAACAAACCCACCCATACGACCCGTGTTCCAGGTCAGTACCGACAGACGATGCGGCAGTTGGGCTAACTGCGACTCACTCAAACCGGAACCGTGACTGACCAGTTTTAGAAAGCAGAAGATCAGTCCTCCTAACAGGATCGCCAGGAAGATATACCGGAAGATATGTCGCCGTTTACCCTTCAAACTCTCAAACTTTCAAACTTTCAAACCCTCTTGGGAACCAAAGTGACCAGCGGAATAATCATCTCCTCCAGCGATATACCGCCGTGCTGGAAGGTGTTGCGATAGTACTGCGCATAGTAGTTAAACTGATTCGGATAAGCAAAGAAATCGCTACCCGTACAGAACGCATAACTGCTGCTTACATTCGGACAAGGCAATCCGACACGCTTGGGTTGGTCAATCGTAAACACGTTCTTTGAACTGCAGTTCAGTGCCTTGCCTACCTTATATCGGATATTGGTGTTTGTGTTCTTATCCGCCACAATCTGCACAGCGTTCTTTACCCTTGTCGTACCGTGATCCGTCGTCAGCACCAAGGTAAAGCCCAACTCAGCGGCACGGCGCAGTAACTCGTAAGTGGGAGAATGCTTAAACCAACTGAGTGTCAGACTGCGGTAAGCCGCTTCATCGTTCGCCAACTCACGCATCATCTTACTCTCCGTACGGGAATGGGAAAGCATGTCGATGAAGTTCAGCACCACGATATTCAGCGGTGCCTGTACGCCTTTGAGTTGACCAATCACCCGTTCGCAGAAATCACTCTCGTTGATCTTCCAGTAATTGAAACTCTCCCGTCTGCGGTAACGGTCCAGCAAGGTCTGTACCAACTCTTTCTCGTATTGGTTCTTACTCTCTTCATCGCCTTCTTCCACCCAGTACTGCGGAAACATCTCTTGGATCTGCAGCGGCATCAAACCGGAGAAGATGGCATTCCGGGCATATTGTGTAGCGGTAGGTAAGATCGGCATATATTGCTCTTCATGCACGACGGAATAGAACTCACTGATCAGCGGTTGAATAGTCTTCCATTGGTCATACCGGAAGTTATCGATCACGCACAGCAGCACTTTTTCACCCTTGTCCAATAGAGGGAATACCGCATGCTTCATGATGTCCGGAGACATCAATGGGATTGACGATTGGACGATTGACGATCTACGATTGTCAAACCAACTCTCGTAGTTCTTCGCTATCCATTTGGCAAAGGCTGCATTCGCCTGCGTGCGTTGGTCATCAATCAGACTACGCATGGGGTGGTTCTCCAACTCGATATCCCATTTGGTTAACATCCGTTCGATCGCCTGCCATTCCTCGATTGTCGTGGCTGTATCAATCATATAGGAGATGTCGCTCCATTCCTGGCGGTAGTTCTGCTGTACCTGTTCGGTGACGATCTTCTGCTGATGGATATGTTTCTTAAGGCACAGCAGGATCTGAGAGGGGTTAACGGGTTTAATCAGGTAATCGGCGATCTTCTCCCCGATTGCCTGCTCCATGATATGTTCCTCTTCAGATTTGGTGATCATCACTACCGGCACTTCCGGGTGAATCCGTTTGATTTCCTGCAGCGTCTCCAATCCACTCATACCCGGCATGTTTTCGTCCAAGAAGACGATGCTCGGTATGGTTTGAGAAAGCATATCCAATGCGTCTTCACCGTTGGTAGCCGTGATGACTTCGTATCCTTTTTCTTTCAAATAGATGATGTACGGTTGTAACAAATCTACTTCGTCATCAACCCAAAGTATTTGGTTCATAGTTCCTCCATTTATTGATTAGGTTTGTCATGTCTTCCGGCCATTCGGAATCGAAGAACATGCGCTCGCCCGTACGTGGGTGCGTGAATCCTAAGGTACGCGCGTGTAAGACTTGTCTTGGACAGAGCGCAAAACAGTTCTCGATATATTGCCGGTATTTCTGGGTGCGCAGACCCTTCAGTATCTCACATCCTCCATATTTCTCATCGCAGAAAAGGGGATGACCGATATGCTTCATATGCACGCGTATCTGGTGGGTGCGACCGGTCTCTAATTTACATTCCACGAGTGTCACGTACGGAAAGGATTCCAGCACTCGCCAATGCGTGATGGCTTCTTTGGCTTGCGGACATTCTTCGATGTCCCATACACGATAGATCGTGCGGTCCCTATTATCTCGTGCCAGCGCACCTTCGATGGTACCGCTTTGTTCCTTAAACGTTCCCCATACGAGCGCATTGTAGGTTCGTTCCGTGGTGTGGTCAAAAAACTGCTTGGCCAGATGCGCCTTTGCTTCCGGTGTCTTGGCTATCAGCAGCAATCCCGACGTGTCTTTGTCAATCCGATGTACCAGACCGATATCCGGATTGTTCATGTCCAGTTGGTCACCGAAATGGTACGCTAAAGCGTTCAGCAGGGTGTGCTCGTAATTTCCGTGTCCGGGATGAACGACCAAGCCGGCTTGTTTATTGACCACCAGCAGGTCCTCATCCTCATACACGATATTCAACGGGATATTCTCCGGTGTGATGGTGTAGTCATGCGGTTCATGATCCAGCAGCACCTGAATGATATCTCCGGGTTTGACGCGATAATTGGAAGCGACGGGGCTACCGTTCACCCACACATTGCCGGCATCCGCAGCCGTCTGGATGCGGTTACGGCTCGTGTTGGTCATATGCTCTGCCAGGTACTTGTCAATGCGCTCTTTGCCTTGACCCTTATCCACCTCACATCGCCAACGCTCCCATATTTCTTCGTCTTCTAAAACCAATTCTCTTCGTCTTCGTCCCCCTTGTCTGTTGCTGCTTTCTCGATATCTGATGACAGCCGCAGCGTAACGGGTTCACCTTCAATCACAATCGTACCCTCCTGCGGAATCTGCCGATAAACGTATTGGATGGTGTCACTCTCTTCCTCGTCATAGTTCACCGCACCGATGGTCAGACGGAAGTTCAGTAAGGTGCTGCGTGCTTCCTGGTACGTCATACCGATCACACTCGGCACTTCCACTTCCTCCGTACCTCTACCGAAACCGACCACCAGACGCACTTTGGTACCTACAGCAATCTTCTCACCCGGTTCGATACTCAGTCCTTCCTCGTCCTTGATGTCTAATACCAGATCCCGATATTCGGACGGTTCGTAGTCATACTCTTCGTCCACTACCAGACCGATACCGCGTAAGGTGGTCTCGGCTTGACGATAACTGATATCATGCAGGTCCGGCATGATGATCTGCCGTTTACCGGAAGCGTTCACGGTGACGTAGATCGTTCGGCCTTGTTTGACATGACTCCCCGGTGTCGGATCCTGCTCCACGATGGTGCCGAATGGAACCTTGTCCGAGTACGTGGAGTCGATCACTTCGATCTTCAACTCCTGTAACGCCAGGGTATGTTCCGCTTCATCTACCACCATACCGTGTATATCCGGTACGGATTCTTCTACACCGTGGTGGGTGTAACTGCGTAAGTAAGAGGTCAGTCCCCATAACAGAAGACCAATCACTAACGCTGCGGCTGCGAAGTTACCCGCCACAAACAGCGTTCCCTTACCTACTTTTTTCCAATCGATGGGTTTCACAATTCAAAAATCTTAAATCTCCAATCTCCAATCTTAAATCTTAAATCTCCAATACTTAATCGCAGATTAAGTTCCTACCGGTCATCTCTTTCGGCTGCTCAATGCCTAAGATATGACAGATAGACGGAGCGACGTCTGCTAAGATACCGTCTTCCACGTGAGCGTTCACATGGTCTTTGCTGATATAGACAAACGGAACCGGGTTGAGACTGTGCGCCGTGTTCGGTGTACCGTCGGCATTGATAGCATTGTCGCAGTTACCGTGGTCCGCAATGACGATGATCTCGTAACCGTTCTCCAGTGCCGCTTCGATCACTTTGTTCGAACACTCGTCGATGGTCTTCACCGCTTTCTCGATAGCCGGATAAACACCCGTGTGACCTACCATGTCGCCGTTGGCGAAGTTGAGTGTGATATAATCGAACTTCTGTGTCTTAATCGCAGCTACCAAAGCTTCTGTCACTTCCGGCGCACTCATCTCCGGTTTCAGGTCATAGGTTGCTACCTTGGGACTCGGGATCAGGATACGCTCTTCGCCCTCATACTCCGCTTCACGACCACCGTTGAAGAAGAACGTCACGTGTGCAAACTTCTCCGTTTCGGCGATACGCAGCTGTTTCATACCTAAGCGGCTGACTACCTCACCGAGCGTGTTCTCCACGTTCTCTTTCGGGAAGAGGATATGCAGACCCTGGAACGAAGAGTCGTACGGCGTCATGCAGAAGTATTTCAGACCCGGAATAGTATGCATACCTTGTTCCGGCATGTCTTGCTGCGTGAGCACAATCGTGATCTCTTTAGCACGGTCGTTACGGTAGTTGAAGAAGATCACTACATCCCCTTCTTCGATGCGTCCGTCGCAAGTAGCGTTTACCAACGGTTCCATGAATTCATCGGTGTCCTTATGCTCCTCCGTGTGGCGGTCATAACAACCCTGAACAGCCGCTACCATATCGCCATCCGTAACCTGTAACCCGTAACCCGTAACCAATTGGTCATAAGCCACTTTGATACGCTCCCAGCGTTTGTCACGGTCCATGGCGTAGAAACGACCGATGATCGATGCGATATGTGCGCCGGTCTGGTCACACACACCCTGCAGTTCTTCGATAAAGCCTTTACCGCTTCTGGGGTCGGTATCACGACCGTCCATGAAACAGTGCACGAAAGTCTTATCGGCTACACCGTACTCTTTGGCGATCTGAACCAGTTTGAAGAGGTGATCCAACGAACTGTGAACACCACCGTTCGAACACAGACCCATGATATGCAGTTTCTTGCCTGCTTCTTGCGCAGCCTTATACGCTGCTTGAATCTCCGGGTTCTGCATAATCGAGTTATCCCGTATCGAACGGTTGATCTTCACCAGATCCTGATAAACGACTCTACCGGCACCGATATTGAGGTGTCCCACTTCCGAGTTACCCATCTGTCCGTCGGGCAGACCTACGTTCTCACCGCTTGCCTGTAATTGCGAATGCGGATACTTAGCCAACAGCGCATCCCAATGCGGTGTCGGAGTGACGGAGATGACATCGGCTTTACTCTTGTTACCGATGCCCCATCCGTCCAAAATCATCAATAATGCTTTACTCATATCTTAAAATCTTAAATCTAAAATCACAAATCTTAAATCATAAATCATAAATTTGAAATGAGTTGGTTTACCAACTCCGGAACGCCTTCCGTCGCTTTCTTCTTAATATGCGTGATATGGTCTGCCCATACCCCGAACTCGGGTTGACCCGGATCAACGAAGTAGATAGGTATTCCGGGTCGCGTATAATGCAATAACGAAGCCGCAGGATAGACGTTCAGACTGGTTCCTACCACAATCATAATATCCGCCGTGCTGGCAATGCGGCAGGCTTCATCAAAATAGGGCACGCCTTCACCAAAAAACACGATATACGGTCGCAGTAACGAACCGTCGGGATGACGATCCCCGTAATGTTGCTCCCAACCCTCCAAGGGCACGGTTGCCAACTCATCCCGTTCGGAACGGAGTTTCGTGATCTCGCCGTGCAAGTGCACCACGTTCTTGGCACCGGCACGTTCGTGCAAGTCATCGATATTCTGCGTGATGATGGCGGTGTCGGGGAAGGCCTGCTGTAACTTGGCAATCGCTATATGTGCGGCATTCGGTTGAGCAGCTAAGGTATCCCGGCGACGGTCGTTGTAGAACTTCACGCACAACTCCGGATTACGTAACCACGCTTCATGCGTGCACACATCTTCCACACGGTAATGTTCCCATAAACCGTCACTGTCCCGGAAGGTGCCTAAACCACTCTCGGCACTCACTCCTGCGCCTGTAAATACTACAATCTTTGCCATATTCTCTAAACTCTAAACTTTCAACTCTCAACTAAATTGTGCAAATTTTTTAATTTGCGCAATTTGCCGTTTGTCATCTGCTTCACGAAGACTCTGCCGCTTGTCATAGGTATGTTTACCTTGACAGAGCGCTATCTCCATCTTCGCCAAACCCTTCTCGTTGATGAACAGGCACAGCGGAACGATCGTCTTTCCCGTGTCCTTGGTTGCTTTCTCCAGTTTCCGGATCTCTTTCCGTTGCAGCAGCAACTTCCTGTCCCGCTTCGCCTCATGGTTGGCGTACGAACCAAAACGGTATTCCGCGATATGCATCTGTTTGACGTACATCTCCCCGTGTTCGACAGCGCAGTACGAATCGACTAACGACGCCTTTCCTTCCCGTATCGACTTAATCTCCGTGCCGAATAACTGAATACCCGCCGTGTATCGGTCCAGAATGATGTACTCAAACTTCGCCTTCTTGTTTACTATTTTGACGTCACTCTTCGCTTTCATTTTCCTCTTTCAACTTTCCACTTTCCACCTTCCGATATTTCTTCTGCCTTTGCTCCCAACGATCACGAGCATACTGCTGCATATCGATGACGGTGTCGTTCTCGTCAATGATCTCCAGACCGAAGATGGTCTCGATGATATCTTCCAAGGTCAGGATACCGACGAACATACCGTACTCATCGATAATCTGGGCGATCTGACTCTTCTGCTTAAGCATACTATCAAAAATTGTGCCAAGTGTCAGGTCCTGATCAAAAGCCGGTAACGGACGTTTGATGCCGCCTAAGGTCTTGCGGAAATGGTCCTCCGTCAATTCCTCCAAGGCATCGTTGCGCAGCACGTAACCCGTGATATACTCCGGAGCTTCGGGTTTGTACAAAGGAATACGGGAGAAATGGTCGTACTCATCGTTATCATAATAGGCTCTGAGCGTCATGTTCTCCGGTGCAATCTTCGCTACCACACGCGGCGTCATCACGTCGTACGCATGGATGGTATCGAGTCGCATGAGGTTAGAGAAGATCTTGTTCTCGTCTTCATCGACTACACCTTCTTCTTCTCCTACATTCACCATCGACAGCACTTCTTCCCGGCTCACCGACGGTTCGTCTTCGTTGTCCGGGAACATCTTCGTGATCAATTCCACCAACAGCACAAAGGGATACAGCACGATGATCAGTACCCGGATCGTACGTGCCGTGAAACCCATCAACTGCCGCCAGTAACTGGTACCGATCACCTTCGGAATGATCTCACCGAAGATCAGGATCAGCAGCGTCACGATGGCGGACACCAATCCGAACCAGGCACTACCGAACACAGCTGTCGCCTGCATACCGACACCTGCTGCACCAATCGTGTTGGCGATGGTGTTTAAACTCAGAATAGCCGCTAACGGACGACCCGTGTCATCCTTGTATTGCGCCATGAGTGTTGCCGGCGCGTAACCTTCTTCTTCCCGTAAGTTGATATAACTGAGTGAGGTGGACATCAGTACCGATTCCAACACGGAACATAAAAAACTGACGGTCATCGCACCGAATAAGAACAATAGTAATAATCCCATATCTGTTTTGTTTACATCTCTCCGCGTAGGCGTTTGATATGCTCGTACGCCTCATTGATTGTGCGGAATTTCTCGGTAGCCTGTTGTTTAATCTCTTCTCCGGCATTCGCTACCTTGTCCGGGTGATATTTCATCGCCATACGGCGGTATGCTTTCTTCACTTCTTCGTTCGTGGCACTCGGTTCGATCTCCAGAATCGTGTATGCCCAATTGGGATCTTGTACCTTACGGTACATCGCCATCAGAGACTTGTAGTCTTCCGACTTGATCTCCATGGCGTCACTGATCTTTTTGATCACCGCTTCCTCTTGCGTCACGAACTCTCCGTCTGCGTTCGCCAAGTCCAGCAGCAAGTGTACAATCTCCAGACGGGTGGAGTAGTTGACGTGCTTGGCTATCTGACGGGATACTTCCTCCGCGTCGATGTCTTTTTCTAATAACTGCTTGAGTAACTGCAGTGCCTCTTTGGCGCCGGCTTCACCATAGGTCTTCAGCAGAAACGGTTTGATATAATTGATCTCGGATTTGAGCACCCGACCGTCCGCTTTCATCACGCAGGCGATGAGTACCAATAACGACACGTGGATATCACCCGTCGTCGTTCCGCTTGCGGTGCTACCCACCTTGGCACTCACCGACACCATCGAGCCCAATACCACGCCCAACAGTGCCCCGATAGGACCACCTAATACAAAGCCCAATCCGCCTAATAACCAACTTGCTTTCATCTTTACCCCAATTTTGCGTGCAAAATTACTGCTTTTTTTTGACATATGCAAGTATTTGTCCTAATTTTTTATTTTTATTTGCGTATGTCATTTTTTTGTTGTACCTTTGCAGTCGAAACCATAAAACACGATCCGTATGAGGAAAGGAATTCTTTTGATAGCCGCTTTTTTGACGGTATCCATGCTTACGGCGCAAGCCGTAGAGGTAACTTATACCCCGGACAATACGACGATCTTCAAGAACCCCGAACGCGGGTTCACGGAAGAACTGAACGGCAAGGTGTCGGTTAGCAATCCCTATCGCGTGAAGAACCATATCAGCTCCAACTGGGGGAACTCCGACAAGATGACCATGCCGGTTGTGCTGTATAACTTCGGCAATTTCAAGACTCAGGACCTGCCGGACGCTATTCTGAACGGTTTTGACGAAGACATGCAGGTGCTGCGTGACATGGGTCTGAAATGTGTGTTACGCTTCGCATATACCGAGCGGGAGAGCGACAAAGAGGACGCCAAGCCGGCATGGGCTATCCGGCATATGGAGCAGTTGAAACCCCATCTGGCCGCCAACGCGGATGTGATCTATGTGTTGGAAGCGGGATTCGTCGGCGTGTGGGGGGAGTGGTACTACTCCAACAACTACGGCAACGAGACGCAGCACGTGACCGCGAACCGGCGCACGATCATCGAGAACCTGTTTGCCAACGTACCGACGGACCGTTTCATCCTGTTCCGTTACCCCATGATCCAACAGGATTATCTGCACGACAAGAATCCTTTGACAGCTACCGAGGCGTTCAGCGGAACGGAGAAATCGCGGATGGGATGTCATAACGATGCGTTTCTCCATAACTGGGGTAACATGGGCACGTATGCCAGCGACGATGACGACGATGACCCCAAGCAACGTCAGTACGTAGCGACCCAGTGCCTCTACACGCCGAACGGCGGAGAGACGAATATCGACGACGACGATAACCTGGCGGAACGGATGTACAGCAAGGCCCCGTCCGAGATGAGCACCTACCACTGGTCCTTCTGCGGTTCGACCTATGCGATGCCGGTTATCCGACGTTGGCGCAACAGCGGTATCTTCGATACGCTGAACGTGTACATGGGCTACCGGTACAACCTGCTCAATGCGCAGTTCAGCAACGAGGCGGCACCGGGCGGCAAGGCGAATATCACCATTCGCGTGCGCAACGCGGGTTATGCGCCCATATACAACGAACGACCGGCGTATATCGTATTCCGCAATCAGCAATCCACCTTCAGAATACAACTGAAAGCGGACCCGAGACGGTGGGCACCGAACGGTTTTGTGAGTTGGATCAACGAGCAGGTGGATATCCCTGCCGACGCTCCGGAAGGTACATACCGGCTCTATCTGTGGTTGCCGGATAAGTACGAGTCCATCCAGAACGACCCGCGCTATGCCGTGCGCTTTGCCAACACCGATGTATGGGACAGCAACACGGGGTATAATAACCTGAATGCATCTATCGTTATCAACCGAAATGCACCGATGAATCCGGGAGAACTGCCGGAAGGGATAGAAGAGGTGAGCGATGAGCGGTTAGAGGTTAGTGGTCCTCAGAAAGTAATACAAGACGGAATCTTTTATATTTTAATGCCTAATGGACGTAAATACTATTGTCTTTGATTTAGGAGGCGTGATCATCAACCTCAATGTGCCGCGGTGTGTAGGGAACTTCAAGCAGTTGATGGATGAGGAATATATCCGCACGGTCTTAGGGATCGATGATGAAGGCGAAGGCGTCGTGGCGGTCAGTGCAGCTACCAAACAATTGATGCACGACTATGAGTACGGAAATATCTCCACGGAGGAATTTCTGAAAACCCTGCAGGAGTACTGCTATCCCGGTACCACGATCGAGCAGATTCGGGATGCATGGCTCAGTATGTTGGACGAGTTACCGCAAGAAAGGCTCGATTTCATCGGGAGTTTACGAGCACAAGGATATCGCACGATTTTATTGTCCAACTCCAATGAGTTGCATTGGCAACCTATTTGGGATGAATATAACTTAGGCAGCTATTTCGATGCGGTCTTTGCATCGCAGAAACTGCATATGGCGAAACCGAATCAGGAGATCTTCGATCACGTAGTACGGGAAGCAAAAGTGGACTGTGCACACACGATTTATGTCGATGACCTCGAGAAAAACCGTAAAGCCGGAGAGAAATTCGCAGGCTGGGAGACGGTGGAGAGTATAGAAGAATTGAAAGAGAAATTATCGGAATAACGGTATAACGGGATACCGGGATACCGACAAAATATTTTAGACCATGAAAGCCATACTGAAGCATTTTGCGATTTGGAATGAAGTGGATGAACCGCAACCTTTACGGATCGGATTCATCAATGATTCGTTTGTAGTGCCGGCGAAGCGTGTCGGCGAAACGGCGTATTGTCTGCAACGGATCAACCATAAGATCTTTAAGGATGTGGAAGGTCTGATGCGGAACATTGAGATCGTCACCTCTCATATCCGGGAGAAGTTATTAATCGAGCGGGAAGAGAACATCGAGCGGAAAGTGCTGCATCTGATTCCGACGAAAGAGGGTAAACTCTTTTACAAGAGTCCGGAAGGCGATTACTGGCGCTTGTATGTGCTGGTGGAGCCGGCTACATCGCAGGAGAAAGTGACCCCGATGTCGGCGGAACTGACGGGTCAGGCGTTTGGTCGTTTCCAACGCCAGTTGGCGGATCTGCCGTTTAATGCTTTATGCGAATCGATCCCTAATTTCCATAATATGGAGTTCCGTTTGCATGAGTTGGATGAGGCTTTGGCTGCCGATAAAGCCGGTCGTAAAGCAGCTTGCAAGGATATCATCGAATGGATTGACAAGCGGAGGGAGATGATGTGTCTGGCGGAGGTGCTGTTCCGGGAAGGCAAACTGAAGAAACATATCAACCACTGCGATACCAAGGTGAACAACGTGCTCTTTGACGAGAAAGGCCGACCGATCTGTATCGTGGATCTGGATACCGTCATGCCGGGCTTTGTGTTCAGTGATTTCGGTGACTTCATGCGTACGGCGGCTAATACGGGTCTGGAAGATGATCCGAATGTGGATAATATCCATGTGGATCTGGAGATTTTTGAAGCTTATGCACGCGGATATCTGAAGGAAGCTACCTTCTTGACGGAATTGGAGAAAGAGTTGTTACCGTACGGGTGCCGTTTGTTGAGTTACATGCAGACAGTGCGGTTCTTTACCGACTATATCAACGGCGATACCTATTATAAGATCGCCTATCCCGAGCATAACATCGTGCGTACAAGAGCACAGCTGAGGCTGGTGGAAGAGCAAGAGAAAGTGGAACCTCAAATGAAAAAGATCATCCATGACTTGTGCAGTAAATAAGGTCAATTGGCCGGATAGTTTTCCGGAGAAACCGGAAGTGACGGTGGAAGTAAGCAACGACCACGAAGCGTTGTATTTAAAATGGCACGTGAAGGGAGAACAACTGCGTGCCGTGACGACGGAGGATCAGGGACCGGTATGGGAAGACTCGTGTGTGGAGTTTTTCTGCCAAGTACCGGGAGAGGATACGTATTGCAATTTTGAGTGCAACTGCATCGGTGCAATGGTGGGTTCCCGACGCAAAGGCAGAGCGGAAGATGTCGTGCCGTTTTCTTCCGATGAAATGGGAAGAATTGAGCGCAAATGTACCTTCCCCAGAGAAGCGTTTGAGGAGAAAGACGGTTGGTTTGAATGGGAAGTGGAAGAGCGTATCCCCTTAGACCTGATTTTCCAATCTCCAATATCCAATCTCCAATTTCCAATGACCCTAAAAGCCAATTTCTACAAATGTGCCGATAAAACAAAACGGCCGCACTTCTTGAGTTGGCAGCCGATTTGTTTACCGAAACCGGACTTTCATTGTCCGCAGTTCTTCGGAGAGATTACTCTACTTTAGTACCTAATATCGAGTAGGTATTATTTGCACGCCGCAGAAAGATTTGTCCGTTCCGGATGAACTTCTGCGGTTTTTCATTGGATTCCACGATGTCGATATCGTTTCCTTCCTGCACGTTCTCCGATTTCCATTGTGCGCTGGCTTCGGGTAAGGACCAGTTGTTGCGGTCATCGGCAGCAAAAGCACCGTAGTAATAGATCTGTCCTACGATAGCTGTCTGATCCACACAATGTTCCTCCGTACCGCGGTAGATCTCCGTTCCGTCCGTAGGAGAAGTCGGGAAGGCGTTGTCATTACGAATGATGACGGTCTGCGCATAGTCCGGTGCCGGTGATACATCGCCGCCTAAACTGATGTCATCCAGATAGAACGTACCGGAAACCTGATTACCGGTCGAAACGCCAAAGGAGATACGGGTGATACCTTCGCAATGATTCTTCTCGTCCGTATTGGCGTGCCAGTCAAAAGCAGTCAGGTTACGCAGGTCAATGGTGTAGGTCTGCCAGGTGCTCTTGGAGAGTTTGAACTTCTCGGTGTACCACCAGTCTTCGTGACCGTTCGACATGTTCTTGCATACCAGACGAATAGCGGTGGAAGTACCGTTTCCTTTCATCTTGAAAGTCAACACAGGAGTCTGGTGCATATCTGCCGGTACGTCAAACGCATACTCAGCCGCAGCGGTCGTCCAGGCGGTAGTGATGCTGTAGTCGCATTTGAGCGTTCCGTTATCATTGCTGATCTGCATAGCAGCACCTTCTTCTGTGTCGGTCACCATCTTATCGATACCGTTACTGAAATCCGTCAGCGGGTTATCCATATGGATGGGACGGGTTGGATTTTGCCATACCAAGAGGTATTTTCCGTTGTTCTTGTAACCCGTCATACCGGTCGGTGCAGGGGGAGGAGTGGTATCTTCCATGAGGTTAACAGCGATGCTGTTGGTAGCCATATAGGTCTGTCCTCCCGAAGTGACGGTTGCGTAGATATAGTATTTCCCCTTCGGCAGGATGGATCGGGTCTGCCACATGTATTTATCTACAGAAGCAGCCAGGTTCGTCGCAATCGGAGTCATACCGGTTACATCGGTCGCATTGGGAGTCTGAGAATAATAGAGCGATATCTTGGCGTCCTTATTCGGATCGAACGTGAACCAACGAATCATAATCGAGTCCTGAATCTGCACTTCCTGTTCCGGTGTCGTCAGGGTGACGGAAGGTGTGATCACTTCTCCTTCTAATAGGAAGTCATAGGTGTAGAACGGTGTTCCTACCGAGTCATAGGCAATCAGATGAATCGAAGATGCATCAGCGGCCATGTCTAAGGTCGAGAAGCATGAAACTTTCCTGTAGAAGAGCGAATATTGGGCATCTACGATTTGGGTCTGTTGATCGTAGTTGGAGTTGCGTCCGCAACCGGGACGTACATAGTGTACACCGTCTTTATAGAGGTGCTCAAACGAGTGGTCGTCACCGGAAAGGGAGATGATATGCTTTCCCTGTGCCGCGTATTTCTCCAGCAGCGGTGCCGCCCGTTTCGGTTCTTCTGACCATTGACCGTGATAACCGCTGGTGTAGATACCTACGTGGTGACAAACGATGATCCAAGGACGTGTACATGCATTTAAGATGGAGTCGGTCCATTGGTATTGTCTGCAGCCCTTCTGGAACTTAGGACTCGACTCGTCGAAGTTGAGGTTCAGCACCACTACATCGGCGTTACCATATACGAAATGGAAATACGATTCTCCACGGGGATCGATGGTGTCGCCTTCGGAAGCACCTTCATGCGAGAACTGATGGAAGTAGTCGTAGAACGACGACCAGCGCAGACCACGGGGGTCACCGGTCTCGTGGTTACCCGGAGAGGACATACAGGGCACTTGGCCGAGGAATTGCTCACCCGGTTTGAAATAATAGTTATTCCAGTTACGGTCATTACCCTTGGACGAAACGAAGTCACCGTTCATCAGGGCTATGTCGCAGTTGAGGTTACAGATGAAATCCTGCATGTTTGACCAGTTATTACATGAGTTTCCGTGGATATCGCTGATGGAGAAGATACGGTAAGCGGTACCGGCTTCCGGAGCGGTCTTGGTCCAACTGATCTTCGGACAGCGGCGGTTCGCATTGGCACCTACGGTGAAGTAATACCGGGTGTTCGGTTGCAGGTTCGGCAGCGTCACAACGTGTACATATCCTTCGCCGTCTGCGTACCAACCGTCCGAAGTGGTGATCTGCATGTTCAGATTTGTCGAATCGGTTCCGTACATAACCAATGCCTCGGTCGGTTCGGTCTCTTCATTCATCTGCCAGAGCACCTTCACCGAGTTCGTCGTCGGAGCCATGGAGTACGGCATTTTGTACGGTACGTACGGATCATTGTCGGTGTTATACGATTCCTGAGAAACGCCCCAACGGGGATCACCGATGGTAGAACCGTCTGTGCCGGCATTGACTGCCGGACTGTTGGCGTAAAGCTGGAAGTTACCCGCTGCGGCATCTACAAAGAACGGGTTGCGTACGACGCAAGCGATTTGTTGAGGAGAACCTGATCCGACTTTAATCGGTGCATTGCAAACAACGCAATTACTAATCGATGAGTTAGCGCCGTAAATAGCAAAGCTGACCGCACCGGTACGCTCTTCCGTGTTCATGAAGATACAGTTGGTCACCCGAGAACCATCGATATTGGCCAGATAAACACCACGTGTGTCTGCGCTGTTATAGAAAGTACAATGGTTAACGGTAACGGACCCTTCCAATGGGATTACGCTTTCTTCCGATCCCGAATAGAGATAGATGATACGACCGGTTCCTTCTGTACCTCCGTCAACGGTGTTGTTTTTAAATTCAAGACTCTTTAACTGAAGAGGAGTCTTAACCGCTTCGACAACACGTGAAGTAGTGGTTCCGAAATGATGGAAGATACAACCGTCCACCGTCAGTTTGTTAACATACGGATCGGTTTGATCTTGATTATAAACACGGAGCACTTTACCCAGAGAAGAACCGCTAATGTCGCAGTTTTTAACGGTCACATTGTAAGCACTGCTGCCGGGTACCATACGAACGGCTTCAGTGGAAGTGCTGTTAATCGTCACACCTTCCAGGCTGAAGTCAGCTTTTACCTCAAAGCGGCTGGACATCGTAATAACAGGATGCGCACCGTTTGCGGCTTTGATCGTAACGGCAACGGTCGGTTTGACCGATGACTCGGTGTAGTTACCGTCTGCCAGTACGAAGACGTCACCGGCAGAAGCATTTTTCACTGCTGTGCTAATCGTTCCCGAACCCGGAGCGACATTGATAGTCGCTGCACTCAACGTCATGGCGCTTAGTAAAGCACATGACAAACTAACCCAATTTCTTTTCATATTCATAAAATTAAATACCGTCTCCTGCGTCACCCGGAATGTCTGTCCAGTCCAGAATACCCTGAACGGAGGAAACTATTGATTCGCAGATTGTTTCTGTGCGGAATGCAAAAACAGTAGTGCTTGGAATGATATATTTTTTCATAATTCGATAATTTAAATATTCGTATTTATGTTTGGATGAGATTACTTTATTTTACCGCCCATGATATTGTAACGGATACCGTCGAGGTTGATGATGAGTTGACCGTTCTCGATGGTCTTGATAAGTCCTTGGTTCTCACCGTTCACAAGGTCAATCTCTGTGATGACTTGTTCCTGGGTAACGATGCGTGCACGCTTGATTGCTTGCGCACTCGCTGCTGTTACGTGGAAGTAAGCACGCAGACCCTTCAGCGGAGCACTTGTGCTCGACGGGAAGTGCAGGATATTGTTCTGTCCGAGGAACAGATCATAATCTGCATTGAGTTGCTTTTGAATGTACGTACCGATAAAGTCCGCGGCTCCACCATGTTGAACATGGTTGCTTGCATACATATGAATGGTATGTTTGCTGAATTGCGGATTGACTACGTCTTGGGTCGGCTTAATCAGATAAGGCGTACCGGCAGCGAAACTATTACCTGCAACCGTCTGGAAATTGAGAACCAGAACACCGTCCGTCAGGGTAGCAGACTCTAATGCCAACAATTCATATCCGGCACCAAAGATACTGGTCAGTTCCGAGTCATAGGAATCGAACGGAACGCAGATCGTATTATACATACCGGCAACGAAGGAGCGTTTGAGGATAGGTATGTATTTCACTTCTTGGTGAGCTTCAATGTCGTCTTCGGTGGTAGCTTCATCGTCAATAATCCATGCGTCAGCCAAAGCCGCTGCCGCAGCCGTTACGCTGGTCAGATAGCCGTCAGCACCCGGGTTGATATTAGCTACTTGAATGACATAATCACCATCGGCAGGAATCATAACGGATTCGAAACTAACCGAACCGCTTCCGCCTTGTCCCTTGGTGTCAGAGAAAATGGTATTGTTGCCTTGCTTGATAATCAACTGATAGATACCGTGATTGGTTCCTGTGAAAGTAAAGGTGATATCATACAATCCGGCTGAAGCGTGTGCATTCCATTGAGCGTATTGCGCTGCGTTCGGGCTGCCGAAATGAATCTCTGCAGGGCTCAAACTGCGGGTTGCTTTTTCACTCAAAATAGCGTCTGCAAACGGAATAGGATCTGCACTCGGGATCGTTACGAAATCACCACCGGCATAAGTAAGCGTGACACTACTAATACCGCATTTGGAATATCCGCGACTATTGGATAATTGGATGATATAATCTCCCTCAGCCGGAATGAAAATGGAACCGGGAACAAGAATGTCGCCAATAGCGTCTGATTCGGAAGGTTCTGCTACAGCAACAGACCCATCTATCGGATTGCTATTCATATCTAACAGCTGTACGGCAAAGATATGTCCGCCATTCTTATAACTCTTTCTTTCAGCAGGGTCCTCTGCATAGTTCCAAGAATTATCAAACATATTTAATGTTGCCTGCACATAGCAAGATCTTGTTGCATGAATCTTCCAGATGGCAGTGCCGTTTACTGAACGGTCATAATAACGAAGATAATGATCTGCTTCGTTCTCGCTTTTCAATGTGTTATACTCAATGTTTCCGGTCAGTTCTGCAATACCGCCGTTTAATACATATCCGCTTGCGAAATCGGTAGAAGGATAGGTCACTTCCGTGTACCAACGAGGGTCACCAAGGTCCGAACCGTCGGTAGCAGCACCACGAGCAGGAGAAACATTCAAAGGATATTCTCCGGCATACGTATATTTGTGATTGGCGAGGTCATTAAAGAGCGGATTATCCTTGATGCAATTCGTCTTGGTTACACCGGATCGAATACCCCAATTGGAATCTTTTACATAATTGTATGTGAGACAATTTCTAACTTCACGTCCATCTTGCATATGGATTGCTCTACAGTTTTTGACATCCAACTGCTCCAAAGCAAAGATGCAGTTAGAAACCAGAGGATGAGTCGCAACGATCTTAACTGCTGCATAATCGGAATTGGTAACAGGACAGTTATAGAATGTGCAGTGGTCAACTAATACTTGCGTATCGTCTGTAGCCGGAGTTCCGACATAGTTTACATCTATCAAGTTGTAAGATATCGAAGAGAAATCATTGTTTTCAAATGTAGAGTTGGCAATAATGACACCATCACATGTTTCTACATTCTCTTTGGTACTTGCTCTAAAGTATACAAAACTTTTTGCATTGTTGTGAACATAGCAATTGGTAATAATACAAGAGTCTGCATGTGAAGTTGCAATACCATTAATCATGTATTGCGTGTTTCCAAAGAACTCTGAGCCGTTAATTTTAATTTTGCCGATAGTTGCGTCAGTATAATTGTCGATAACAGGATTTCCTGTGAAATTAGAGAATTCACAACCATCAATTAAAAGGTTATCAATTGTACCTTGATTTAAAATACCTCTATTTGTGTTGTCATGGAAGCGGCAGTTCTTGAATTTAAGTGTGCCGGCTTTCATGCCTGCGTATACTTGGAAGATATATTTGCTGCAATTTAAAAACTCGCAGTTTTCAAATTCCAAATTATTATCGTCATTCGAATAACAACGGAAATAGAAGTCATAGTGGGATAATGAACTTCCGTCAAAAGTAATGCCGATGAATTTTACGGAATGTCCGTACCGGCTACGGAAAGGAACCTCATATTTAACAACCGGATGAACTCCCTCTCCAGCTTGAATCGTTAGACTTTTTTCCAATCGGGTGTAGTCATCACCGTTTTCTGTTGCGTACTTATTCACATACGGATCCGTGTCATCTGTTAAGATGATCACATCATTCTCAGCTGCCGCAGCAACTGTTGTACCAAGAATGTTCGATGTACCGGACCCAATTTCATGAGTCGCAGCACTCATTGCTAATGAAAGCAACATCGCCGGAATTAAGAAGAATAATTTTCTCATGATATAAAAAGTTTAAATGTTTGTTTCGCTTTTTGGTTGGGCGATAACCCAAAATCGGGTGCAAAATTACTAAAATATATTGAACGTGCGTGCGTAAGCGTATATGTTATAAAACATAAAAATAAATGAAATTAGCATAATCAGCATAGAATCAGCATATTACAAACAAGCATGGTTTCGTTCTTTTTCATTTCGTAACATTTCGAAAAACAGAAATCTTTCAAAACATTTGCATATGTCATAAAAAAGCAGTACCTTTGCAGCCGCAAAGGTGGGATTTTATGTTATACCAATGGATCATATCGTTGCCGATGATGGTGTGCCTGTTTTGGTGCATCTTCTTTGCGGTGCGTGCCTTTCGTGGAGAGGATGAACCCCGTGTCAAATATACGATCCTTCTCTTTTATTTCGCTTCCACCGTGCTCTATGTCAACCATTGGTTGTTTTTCTCCAATCATGAGACTATTATCGGTACTTATACCTATCTGTTGGCGAATCTCTGCGTCTATCCGCTCTATTACATGTACTTACGTGCACTGACGCGTACGAGATACACCTGGGATAACTATGCGCTCTTTGTTCCGGCGGTGCTGCTAACTATCTTCTTCCCGCTTAACCTTTATTTCCCTACGCGTATCTTCTTTGCGATACAAGTGGTATGGGTATGGATATGCGGTTTCCGACTGCTGCGTGCTACCCGGAATCGGATGGATAACACCTATGCCGATGACCGCAGTCATATCCTCAAACCTACCCACACCATGCTCATCCTTATCGGTATCACGGCGATGGTATCGATGGCGCTGAACGTGCTGGGAAGGGAACTGTTTGACGGCAGTCTGTTGGTCTATATCCCGGCGGTACTGATGTCGGTGCTGCTGTTCAGTCTCGGTTACGTGGCGGCCCATACCACGCTGCCTATAGAGACCGTTTCGCAGGAAGAGAATCTCGAGGAAGACAAGGCGACCACGGCGGAAACCGATGAACTGATGTTTAAGATCGCGGCCGTGCTCCGGGAAGACAAACTGTTCGCTAATTCGAATCTGACGATTCAGGATCTGGCGGTAGCTATCGGTTCGAACCGCACCTATGTCTCCAATTGTATCAACCGCCGAACCGGTCTTCGGTTCTCGCAATATATCGCCCGTTATCGGGTGGAGTATGCCCAGACTATTCTGGCCGATCCGCAATTCACCGATGACCATGACGCACTCTCTCATGCCATCACCTTGAGCGGTTTCGCTTCCGAACAGGCGTTCTATCGTATCTTCAAAGAAATCACCGGCCTCACTCCTCTCCAATATCGCCACAAAACATCAAACATATGAGAAAAGTATTTCCTATCTTTTTGGCTCTTATCGCCGTGATCCTTTACGGATGTTCCGGAGGATCAAGTTCACAGGAATCAAGTTCGCAGGAAGCGGTTTCGCAGGAAGAAGCTCAAGTGGGCAAACTGATCCCCGAAGAGGACAGCCGTCCGCCGATCGTACTGAAGGGCGAAGGTTACCAATTGGAGTTGCCGGCCTTTGCCACCGACGTCCAATGTGAACCGGTGAGCGAGGTACGGGAATTTGACTTGATGTGGCAAGGACATGACCTCATCGTCAAACCCATCTCCGTGACGCGCAATGGGGACAACCATGTGCAATTGGGTCAACCTGCCACCGTGCGTTTTGCTATTCCCGAAGACGTTCCTGAGGACCAATACGATGAACTGGTAGGTATGCTCTTTACCGACCATGGTACGGAGTATAAGATCCCCGATTATTACGCCTTGCGTGAGGGTTTCGTGCAGTTTGAAACCAGCCATTTCTGCGATCTGGCCGCCGGGAGACAGAGGGATTCCTTACGCGAATTATTCATCGAGGAAGTGGCCGTGAACGGATGGGGACGGAATATGAGTAACAAGGACATGGAGCCGACCTTGCGGGCACAAATCAATAAGTTTGCCGAAGACCACTGTCTGGGCGAGAACGACCTGGTGGGCATCGCCATGCGGGAGGTATTAGGCGAGAAGGACTTCGTGAAGATAGGTCTGGATATCGTCAACGCCTACGACATGGAGGATGCCAGTCTGGATCAACGCATGGCCGTGGCTTCCGAGACGATGATCAAACTGGCCAAAGGCAAGGTGCTGTCTTATTTCATCAAGAAACTCAAAGTGGATGAGAACAAAAAGGTCAAAGTGATGGATGAGCTCAAGAGCGAGAAAATAGGTGAGACGGTGTACAAGACGGAAATCGTGAAGATCGAAAGTCGGAGAAACAAAGTCATCGGTGTGCTGGAGGATCATTTCTCTATGGAAAATGCGGAGAAAGTGGGCACGGTTTTGGGCGACAATCCTACCTTCGAGCAATGCTATATTTACGCTTGTCAGTATATCGGCAACTTTGTCTTGGAAAAATGGAAAGAAGCCTTGATAGAAATGATACCTTATCTCGGTCATCTGAAAAAAATGGCGACAGCCATAGAGATATGGAAGAAGTTCTGGGCCGCTACGCAGATGCAGGACCTCTACAAAACATACGAGAAAAAAGCCAATGCGAAAGGAGCTCTGCTCGATGATGATGAATGGGGCTTGCTTACCATGTATATCTCCGCACCTAAATTCCTGCACGGCATGACCGATATGCAGATGAAAGACTATATCGAGCAACGCTATCTCGAGAAAAAGGAGATCGAAAGACGAAAAGAGGAACTGAGGGAGTATATTGATATGATAGAAAAGTCCGTGGACCTGAAAAGCGAGTGCTTTGAGCAAAAGCATTTTGACTATGTGCAACGCTTGACCGTTGTGCGCAATCTGATGGATCGGTTCTACTACGAACTGGTGGGAGATGACGGATATTTGACTTACATTGACAACGGCTACAGACAGGCGATTTGCAGTCCTAATGCGATCAATCAACAGCTGTGTTATGTGGTGGATGAGTATTTGAAGTGCTACCCGAATCGCGAGAAGTTCTATGCTTGGTTGAAAGAAAACGGATACCACTTCGGGAATCTGGAGGACGAATACAACCGCTTGGATAAATTGTTATGGAATGATAAACCCAAGAAGGACCCGGATGTCCATATCGTGATCCAGGAGACTATGGGCGCTTCGTCAGGTATCCCTAAGTATATGAATCATACTATCTGCTTGGCCAAAGATGGAAAACCCTACAAAGAATGGTATCGTACTATTCCGAAAAACGACTCGATTCGTTACTATGGTTGGAAGACGGAATACCCAGCTGAAGACGAATATGTCAAGTTAAGCGACTACAAGGATATGGGTGCGCCTAACCAAGTGTTTGTCTATGCCAGCGAAAAGGATTTTCTCGCCGGTAGGGCACCCGTAAAGACTGTTCCTTTCGAAGTAGACACCACGAATAGTTATACCATTATAGAGCTCAACGAAGATACTGGGGAGATGAGGGAATTTTTCTTTGCTAATGGTAGTGATTGGAATACTTATATCGGATATCGAAGTAACTACTATTATGATATTAAAACAAAAGCTTATGTAGAAGAATGGAACGACACCGTTGCGATTGGCGCCTTGCATGATGCCTTAGCAAACGTCCGATTATATCTTAAGTACCCCAAAGATAACTTCTCTTTCACGACTTCTGGAGATTGCATCAACGAAGACGGAAACGCAACGGCTCACATCGATATGACGGTGAAAGGAGAGGTTGACTTTAAAAAGCAGAGTTGTCATTCTACCATGAGTGGTACTTGCACAGTGACGGATGACAGAAGCGGAGAGAAATTCATTGTCCACTTCAATAATTTGACAAGCGAGACTTATACTGAAGAAAGCCTGTTAGGGTGTTATTTTTGTTGCTATCCCGAAGGGCAGTTTGAGATTGAGTATAGTAACCGCCAGAAAGGCAAATCATATACAGTGAAGTCGAATGGACAAGCACAGTTTTATTTCAAGATGCCGTCTAAATATGATGAGTATGAATAAGAGTACGAAAAAACGCATCTCCGGGTGCGTTTTTTTTGTTTTTATTTGCACATATCAAAAAAGCAGTATCTTTGCACCGGATTTGAAAATTTATCCTAGGGATTTTTCTTCCAAATGTGGGTTGAAAAGTATAGATTTGGACAAAAAACACAAATTTTATTTGGAGAGAATTAGTACTTAGAAATACTAAAAATAGCACAAAATTAGTACTTGCAGATACTTTATTGGCTATAATAACTCAAAAATGGCAAAATTAGTATCTCAAAGTACTAAAAATAGCATAAAATTAGTACTTACAAGTACTTTTTTGAGAAAATATTTGCACATGTCAGAAATTTGTTGTACCTTTGCAATTGCAAAGGTTTTATGAAAGAGTTACCGACATATACACCGGATTTTGAGGAATATATCCGTCAAGGAGAACCTGACAAAAAAGAACGTGCGCAGATCTGGCGTACCGCTATCGGTTTGCAGCAAGTGGACGGGTTGGAAGTGTCGGAGTATTTCAAGGAAACGGTTAAGCGTAATATAGAGGGCGAGATTTCCATTGATGAAGTTCAGAAACTCACCAAGGCTTACTATGTAAGCAAGACAAACCGTGCACAAGATGATGATGAGAAGGAAGAAGCGGATAAGGTGGCCGGTAATATCAGTAAGATTTTAGCGACTCAGACCTTAGACTTTAGCACAAACGGCTATATCTCATTACATCGGCGCATTTTCAACGGAGTATTCAAGCATGCAGGGCAAATAAGGGATTATGATATTACCAAAAAGGAATTTGTACTCCGTGGAGGAACCGTTAACTACCTGAACCATGAGGATCTGCGTGCCGCGTTGGACTATGATATCGCCCAAGAGAAGCCGTTCAGTTATAAGGGTCTGACGCCCGACGAGACCATTGCACACATCGCGCATTTTGTGGGAGATTTATGGCAGATTCACGCTTTTGGAGAAGGAAACACGCGCACGACCGCAGTCTTCACCATTCAATACCTCCGCTCGATCGGATTTGACGTGAATAATGATCTCTTTGCAGCACATTCCAAGTATTTTCGTGATGCACTCGTACGCGCCAACTATAAGAACGCGATGCAAGGAATCGACTACAGCCCTGTCTATCTGGAACGGTTCTTTAGGAACTTGCTATTGAACGAAAAATGGGTATTGAAGAGCCGCTATTTAGTCATTAATCCACCTGCAGAATTTGCGGAACAACCAAGAGAAGATGCGGGAAAATTACAAAAACCCGCACGGATTCAGGGAAACAATGCGGGAAAATTACAAAAACCCGCATTTAAGACAGAAACTATTAAACGTGTGTATGAGTTGATTTGTAGCAATCCCCGTATCAAACAAGCGCAAATGGCAACCATTTTGGGAATGGACGACAGTACAATTGAGCGTGCTACCGTTTGGCTTCGTAAGAATGGCTATATCAACAAAGAACACTCGAAAATCAAAGGCGAGTGGCAATTGGCATGAAAACTCTTTTAGACGATTATATCTTCTCGGACTCCCTCCGGTACGAAGGGCATAAACTCATCTATACCCCGGAAAACGGAGAACCCATCGTGTTAGGCGGATTCCTCGGCGCGGCAGTGCTGGGTGCGCTGCTGCATGGACAAGAGGAAGGGCACGACCGTGGTATCTCACTGAATAATCGCGACGGCAGGCATGCGTTCTTCCATCGCTATGAAGATGAAACGCTGCACGAAAACGGTGGTTTGTTAAGGGTCGAAGTGCAAGCGCTCAGCGAAGATTATATGGAACTCGAAGACGAGAAGAATATATTACTCACTATATGCGGCAATGACCGGCTTTATGACCTGGCTTTCGGACTCACGATCGATTATATGGAATACCTTGTGGCTGAGCAAGTACGCGAACATATCTACGATCTCGTTCCCTGGACCGAACCCTTTGCCCAGTGGCTCTATACAGCCGGTTTCGTAGAAACCCGTCGCCAACACCTGCTTGCTATCGATTGGTCCGATCCGGCTGGCGTTTATGCGTTGGCTGAGTTACTTCGGCAACCTACAGAAGAGACCGTGCCAACCTTCGTTTTCGATGGCCTGAGTGCTGAACAAGTGCTCAACGGCTATTGGGAGTGGTTATGGAATACCGTACAGACGGACGCCAACCTTTACCCTGATGCGAAGGTGAAACTGGCGGAGTACAAAGAGAAGATCCTTAAGAATGAAACCAATTACGATGACCTCAAACCGGAAATAGGAAAACTGCAACCTTCCGATATCAACCTCTTCCGCTCGTGGATGAACCAGTGGACGGACTTTATAAAAACAAAAATTGAACCGGTGACATCGAAACGGCAAAAGAAAGAAGAAGAGCAGTTGTTCTTTCCCGATAATGTTCTTGTATGTCCGACCGAAGACATGGATGAAAAATATGCTGCGGCACGCGAATACATCAAGGAGCGAAGTAGATATGACGAAAAATTCAGAAAATTTGCTAAAGATGTTTCGCACGCAAGATTCTGCCGTCAACTAACGCTTCTTTTTGGATGGTACGTTGATCCTGACTCACTGAGAAAGAGCATGTTACGAAAACCAAAACGAAAAACAAAAAAATATACATAAATCCTATTTTGAGGACGTCTCCGGACGTCCTTTTTTTATATTCGTCCTTGAAAAAGGGCGTTTTTTGTTGTATCTTTGCAGAGAATTTTAAATTTTTATTGTTTAATTTAATTCGTTTTAACTATGATTGAAAATCTTAATTCTATCTCGGAGGAGCAGGCGAACCTCCACATCGTGGAAAACATGGATGT
>CADCDS010000014.1 GCA_902800215.1 uncultured Bacteroidales bacterium
CCGCACTCTCCGTCGTCACCGTGAGACCATCACCGAACTATTCGGTATCGAGATAGCCTGCGATGATACCACCAACGAGTACTATATCGCCGAACAGGGTGACATCGGCGGCAAGGGAATCCGCGCATGGCTCGTGGACACCTTCGCCATCAGCAACATGGTCAACCTGGCCGGTGATATGAAGAACCGTATCATCTTCGAGAACATTCCCGAAGGCTCCCGATTCCTCTCGACCATCGTCAGCGCGATGAAAGAAGGACGCTACTTATACGCCACCTACCAAGGCTTCAACCGTGCTGAACCGCACTCGTTCCTTCTTGCTCCGTATTGCTTGCGCGTCAACCTCCAACGTTGGTATCTCGTTGGCAAGCCCGAAGATCACCCTGAAGAGCCTGAACCGCGCGTCTATGCCCTCGACCGAATGAAAGACCTCGTGCAAGTGGATAAGCCCTATGAACTCCCAAAGGCCTTCAAACCCGAAGAGTTCTTCATCAACCAGTACGGCATCGACCGCTCCATCACCGAACCTATGGATATCCGCATCAAAGTGAACGCCTACGATGCCAAGTTCCTCCGTTCCCTGCCGCTGCACCACTCGCAGAAAGAGGTAGAGCAGAACGACCAATATGTCATCTTCACCTACCATATCGCGCCCACCTACGACTTCATCATGGAGCTCCGCAAGTTCGGCTCCAAACTCGAAGTCCTCGCTCCCCAATCTCTCCGCGATCAGTTCGCTGAAGAAGCCCAAAACACAGCCAACCGCTATAAAGACTAACCCCGTCGGGATACCTTGATACCGCTATTCCGGGATTCCGAGAAAAGTTTCGTCTGTTGTCCCGGATATTATCCGGTTTTTGGGCTCATTTTGGGCAACTTTTGGCCAAAATCCCTAAAAAATGCATTTTTTTTGAATTTTTTTGCACACTCGGACGTCAAGTGTCCGTGGGTGTATATTAACTTTGCACCCGATATCCAACCCGTAACAATGTAATACTTAAACATATAATATGTCGGACCCTCTAGAGTCTTACCACCTATCCGCCTATCGGCAGGCTTCGCCTATGCAACGCAACCCCGTCTGCGCACTCACTTTTGTGGTGTGCGCCGATTTGTGCAATGAGTTTGGCGGCCTGCAGTTTGACATCCGCAAAAGCGTCATTACCGCCGATTGCCTTCTCGATTTCCTTGCTGATAATGCATGGAACCCGCCTGATGCCGAGCAATGTTACCGATGGTTATCACGACACATCACCAACTCCCCGCCCACGATTATGTGCGCCTGTGCCATAGTCTCGGTTACGATCGCCTCTATGACTGACGCCCCAAAACCACTCAAAATACTGGGTCGTAACCTGCGCTGTCTCATCTACGGCCCGGGCAACTGCATATATGACAATCTTTGTTCGGCTGTCGAGAGTGATAATATCCAACTCTCGCTGGCTACCTATATATCCACACCCGTGTTACTAACATCCCCAACTCCTAAACAAACCCAAAATATGGAAGCAAAACAATACAATCAATATAACGGTACCGTCTACCAAGGCTGCTCCTTCACCACCAATAACACAACAAATAACTTCTACGGGCAATTACCCGCTGATATGGATAGTCCGTTTACTGCTCCGCGTGAAAGCGCGGAGAAAGAATCCCGTCTCAAACAACTCTTCGATGATCCGCAACGCACCACCGAAGAATGCAACCGATTCATGAACTACATCACCGACCATAAACTGAACCAAACGCTCATCGACAGCAGCCAAGATAATCCCATCCTCAAAGCGGTCGTTTGCTTCTGTGTCAAATGGCGCAATCTCCGCTACATTGAAGCCAACTACAGCCCCAATGCGGTCGTGCGGTTTATGTTTGAGACTTGCAAACTGAATAAAGATTCCGTGGAAGAACGAGCTATCTCCAATCGACTCAGAGACATGCTTAAAAAAGACTACGACAAAGAACTCTATTACGACGTTTGCCTGTACTTCAATTAGGTGCAACAGTAAATGCTCCTGCTTGCACCTGCATTTTTTCTAAACTGCTGCTCAGCCCTTAATCTACAAGCGATCCCTCGGGGTCGCTTTTTTGGTGCATAGGTGCATCTCATCTGCACTTAACCTGCACCTACTCTAAAAACCTCTACCTTTGCACCGCCTTTCGGGAATCCTAACTATTCCTCCCGTCTGGCGGACCTATGATTTATATATTTTTATCTTCGGTGTTTATCACCCTCTTTCTTACCCTCGGCTCATTCGCCTTTTACGGATTTCTTCTCCGCATGCTGCGTGACCTTCCGCTTTCGTGGATCTGTTACCAACAAGTAATCGTACTCGCCATCGTTGCAGTACTCTGTTTCATCTTTGCCTGTCTCTTCGGCACCCAAATCCCGAACTGCTATGCGATCTAACCGTCCTAAAGTCCAAATCGTTGAGTTCTGCCATGACCTCATCGATCCCGGCATCCTCATCGCCTACACGGCAGACGGAGGACGACTGCGACTCACACGAGTCCAAGATGATTTCCTCCCGCCTCATCGCAGTTGCCATTGCCCCCTGTACGCGAACGAGCACAAACAACTCTTCACCATCAACCGAGGTAAACTCGGACAGATCTTCGAAGCTATCTCGCTCTGTTCACGCACGCCCGGCATGCACTGCCATAACGGCAAACGAGGATGCTCCTATCCGCAACTGCGTAACTTCGGGCATGTCGCCGTGCACCTCGTCATCCTCACCACTTTCCGCGGACCAAGACCCGTCTTCCCGGACGGCAAAGCGGCCGAAGGAGACCACAAGAACGGCGATGTCATGGATTTCTCGCTCGAAAACCTCGAATGGGTACACCCCGACGAGAACCGATGGCGTTCCTTCCATGTCCTCCAAGTCCTCCGTGCCAAAGGCATCAATCCCGCCTTATATACCGGCACGCAGATGGATAAGTGGTTCGACATGTTCCGGCTCCTCGAATCGTACTTCACCGTCCTACCGCACTGGCAGACCTTCACCGCTGAAGACTACCTCCGCTGGTTCGACATGCCCTTCGACGAGTTCAAAACCATGTGGTCCAAGTTCCCCAAACCGGATCCCACCTTCGACAAAAACGAATGGGACATGACCCACCACATGGAGTGTTAGTCCAGCTGCCCACTTGGTCCTTTTTACTTGGTACCCCGTCGTGATACCGCTATACCGCTATTCCGGGATACCGCAAAATTAACATTGTTAATTATCGTCGGATACCATCCGAACTTAAAACTCTTGCGCGAACTGCGCACCCAAGAAAAAGCCCTCAAGGCACGTATTGACGAAATCAGCCCCTTAGCTGCCGACGAAGCCGTTGCCATCCTTGCCGAGCAAGGTCTCGACCGCGGTGAGTTCGATGTCGATGGAGTAGGTACCTTCCAACTCCAGCGTACCGATGTCTTTAACCTCGCCGACTACAATAAGTACAAAGGCGAGGAAGCCGTCAACTGGCGCTCAGAAGCCAAGAAGAAAATCAAAGCGCAGAACTCCGTCAAAGCGTGCACCGCAAGCATGGCCGGTTTCCTCAAAACCTTCGTCGAACTCAACCCCGACAAAGAACCTGACGAAATCAAACTCACTGTCAAATGTGTCGGACTTGACTAATGACCTACCACACCAATATACGGCACCAGGAACTCGTGGCCATCCTCGGCACACGGAACCTCCCGCTTCGCCTCGTGTATGCGCATATCGCCAACTACACACAGGTGAAGGGTGCCTGGTGCGGTAAACAACGGGACATGGCTTCACAACTTGAACTCCCGCTGATGACCGTCCGAGACCAACTCAACAAACTGATAACCTCGGGGCTCGTGAACCAAAACGGGGACTCCTATACGGCTACCGTACTTCCCAATACGGCTCCCGTACAACCACTTACGCCTGCCGTACCAAATAATACGCCAGCCGTACAAAAAATTACGGCTCCCGTACAAAATCCCGACCCCATTATAAATAATGAAACAATGAAAAGTAATGAAATTATTGCGCGCGATACAATCGCGACGCCGGACCCTAAAGACCAATATTCTTTTGATCGGTTAGAGAAATTATTTATGAAACGTACCGGCACTTTCCAAATGGCCGAAGCCGTTCGCAACGACAGCCGTTCACTCTGGGAACAATACCCTCTGTGGAAGCGAATCCTGCTGCTCGAAGAGCTCACCAATCCCACCGGACAAGTGCGCCCGCGACTCGATTGGACTCTCACCGCCTTCAATCCGCAACCCAAGTTCCTCTCCGGCTACGATCAGGACGACTATTGGAAATCGCCCGAGTGGACCAAGAACCACAAACCCCTCGTCATGGTCGAATACCAAGGAGCCTACAAGGTCTGCACCGAACAAACCATGCGCACCTTCGACCTCAAATTCAAACGCAATGTATTACCCTATAACGACTAACACTATGGCACGTATAACATTCAACCCGGATCAACCGATCCAATCACTCTCAGGCTCCATCGGTCGTATCACCTATCGCACCATGAACGGCCACACCTTCATGTATCGCACCGAAGAACCCGTCCTGCCTAAGAACGCCACCCGCAAGCAGCGAGCACAGTTCCGCCAACGCTCCATCGTCGACCAATGCGTCACGATCCTGCAAGAACAGATTCCCGACATCGAGAAAGCGCTCGCCATGCGAACCACCATTCGCAATCGTATCTTGCGACTCTACAAACTTCTGTCACCGGGTATCAAAGCGCCCACCAAACTGCAAGCCGCAATCATGTCCGCTTACTATCGGCGTTTTTGCGAGACCAGACCGAGCCATTCCCGCACTAAACCCGTACCAAACCCGAGCCAATCACGTCGTAAAACCTCTAAAAAGTAATAGCTATGAAAGCTGACAACAAAATCACATTGAGCGCGTTTCGTACGCGTATGCAAGAGCGAATGAACTATGACGACCCCGAAGAAGCCTTCGACAACGGTTGGTACATGTGGAAGCACTACTGTCTCCGGCATAACCTCCACAAGAAGCAGTTCTTCTCCCAGACGCTCAAGAAAGATTGGTTCAAACGCGCCGACGCAGATCATTTCTGGTGGTTCCTTTTTAAGGAAGAACACTACTAAATGCGGCTGAAGTTATAAATTCTTAACAAATTAGGGGCGAAAATTTGCAAAACGCCCCTTTTTGTGGGCATATTTGCAGCAGATTTTAAAATTCGCACGTCCATGAAGGTTCGAGCAAATCGAATGAAAGTTTACTTTCGCAATTCGATGAAGCCGAAGCTCCATATAAATGAAATTTGTATGAAAGTCAATTTGCAACTCATAACAGCCGCAGTTTTGTCCCTTGGCGGCCTCATCCTCCTCTTTTGTGGCGTCTTTATCGACCCGCAAGGCCAGATCCACGAGACCCTCCTCGTAGCCTTTGGTGAAACAGCCACCTTCGCCGGTGCACTCTTCGGCATCGATTACGTCTACAAAAAACGTTCGTGACTATGTACTATAAATTAATTCGCGCAATGCCTGATGACAAGGCTGTCCACGGCAAACTATACCGCGTCTCGCATTACATCAACAAGCGTACTGGCGAACTCGTCGAGCGTCTCCACCCCATCTGCGACACACTCGAGAATGCCGACTACCTCATCCCTGCACTCATTTACAAAGTGCAAGTCACGCAGTCCCCGCGTTTCAAACGCCTGCTGCCTATCCTCATCCAAGTACCCGGACGTTCCGGCATACGATTCCACCGCGGCTCTCTACCTGAGCACAGTAAAGGCTGTATCCTTATCTCCGCCTCCATGGAGCAATCTCTCACCGCCCGCTGGCTTTCCGAGCAAACCGCCTCAGAAGAGACCCGCCTCGAGATCTGTAACAACATTAACTATTACCGCAATGAAACAAGAAACTGAAAACGAATCAAAAGACTGGGTAAAGGTTTTGTATGAAGTCATTCTCAAAATCCTCACCCTCGGCTTCTACCACATCGAGAAGCACAAAAAGCAATGACGCCGCAAAGGACTCTCGGCTTAAAAGAATGAGTCCGTACACTATCAAAACCATAAAAACACAAACTCTATGGCAAAAGCTACCTATGCCCCGATGTTTGAGACCGTCTCTGGCGCTCTGAACAAGATCGACAAGAAGTCCCCACACGCGGCAGACCAAAAGATGGTGTTGGCTACCCACCGTAAAGCACCAACCACCTCGCCTGATTGCTCTCGCGTTTACATCCGCGACCTCAATTCCATTACCCGCACCACGCCCGTAACGGCTAAGGAAACCGGAATCCGCACCAAGTTTGCAGCTGTCTCGGCAGCAGTAAACACGCGTCTGCACGACCAGAGCAAGCAAGCCGTTGACCTCGCAGCTTTCAACCTGCAAAAGGACAGTGCTAATGGCAAAAAGACCATGCGTTCCTACCTCTGGTCTTTGGAAGCCGAAGCGTACGACCAAGCCCTCAACGGCTAAAAACAGGTAATGTGTCCCCCTGTCTAAAGAATGGACTAACAATTTAACATTTTAACAGTTTAACAGTTTAACGTTTTAACACTTACTCACTATGGCACATGTAGAATGGAGCGCCGGTATTGACTCTGTATCCGGCGCATTGAGCAAACCGGGGAACAATCCCCAACACAGTTGTAACAAAATGCTGCTTGGCACCCACCGCGTAGCACCGACGGAGAACAACCAATGCAACCGTTTGTATCTCCGGAAGAAAGTGAAACGTACCACCCCGATCACGGCAGATGAGGCAGCAGCACGTCTGCGTTTCAGCACCGTAGCGGCGATGGTGAAGCAGCGTAAAGGCGACCTCACCAAGATCGCAGCCGACCAGGCAGCCTTCCTGGATCAAAAGGACCTCGCAGGCGGTAAGAAGACCCTCAAGGCTTACTACTGGAAAGTCTGCGGCGACGCGTACGATGAGAGCCTCAACGGCTAAGTCGCTCTGCGACACCGGAAGGGCACCTCACAACGAGGTGCTCTTTTATTTTTTTCTTTTTCTTTTCAATAGACCCCTTCTTTTTTTGCATTTTCTTCATTTTTCTTCAAAATGCTATATATAGATTGCAAAAATAGTGGTAGAAAGAGGATGACGATTTTTGATAAGCAAATGTTACAAAATGATAAAATTCGGCAGAATATTTGCACATGTCACAAAAAAAGTGTACTTTTGCGGCACATTTCGAAAGAAATGCCAATACTTATAATTTATTAAGGCACTATTCTATGAAGTTAGGTATTAGTCTGACAGCCATGCACAAATGGCTGTTTCTTGGTATCGCATTTTGCGCATGTATAGGCGTGAGTCCCCGAATTCATGCGGAAGAGATAATTAGCGAAGGGGATTATGTCACGTTCTCCACGCTCCTTAACGGCAAGCGTTATTACTTGGGTGTAGACACCGTCAGTGCGAAAGGTGTCACGCCGAAAGATACGGTTATGGCGTATGAGCAGCCCAGTTATGCTACTATGTGGCAGATGGGTGAAGATCACACAGTGGGCGAAAGGCATATGCGTACGGTGAAGAACGTTTGGCTTGCTGAGCGTGTAGAACGCGAAAAGTACCTGAGTCTCGGAACAGATAAAGGTAATTACAGCGGTTTGGTACTAAGCGACGCTGAACATGCGACCATGTGGCAGTCGGGGACAAGTGATAGCGAGTCCGAAAGATACATCGAGGGATATGTGTATTATTTCTCGGATGCTACCGGTGTGGATGTGTACCGGTATATCAAGTACGATCCGTTGTACGGTTTTGGTCGTGCTTATTCGAGTCGTCCTCAATCTCCGATCCGCATGTCTATCTGGGATCGAAAGACGGGTGATGACTTGCGTTTTGATTTCCGTCCGGAGACGCATACATTTGGTTTGGAGACCGAAGAGGACACGACGATTCTTCCGCTGACAGCCAAGGTGACATTCTATGAGAATGTCGATCGTTTCCGTAGTCGTGACGGTCGTATTGATGTGTTTGCCCGAGTGCCGACGGTGATTGATAACCAAGCGACGCTGATTGCACCTCCTTACAACCTCTACATGTACTACGAATGGGCCTCCAATCCGCGTACGCCCGCACAGATTCCGACGAGTGTAGCCGAATTAGAGAACGACACCTATAACGGTAACTCGATTATGAAGTACTGGAATACGTACGATCATAAGGAAGATGAAGTAATAAAGGGAGCGTGGAAGGATACGACGTTGATTCATATCCGCAATTATAAGTTCAAGCGGAATGATGATAATACGCTTTGGTTCGATACGATGTACACGGTAGGAACTTCGCCTTTTGATCGTCCGGGAGCACGGTTTTTGCGTCCTGAAGGAGAACCGGGTTCTGATCCCGGAGAAGGTCTCTATGTCGATCATGTCGATTCGTTGCGTGTGTATTTTCATTGCAATGGACAGATGTATCGGGATGCGGCTTTGGTTGTGCGCCAAACTTTCCATAACGAACCTTTTACACGTTTGACTTCTTCCGTTAGCCCGGCGGATCATGTCTTCCCATACAAACCGACAGTCTCGGAGATAGCTGATACCGCCGTGACTTTTACGGTCAATATCCGCTATGTAGAAGGAAACCGTATCACATATGCCAATGGGAATACGGAACGCATCGTGGTGGGTGAGGAAGAGGAATTGGATATCGCTTCATTGTCGAAAATCGTGGTTAATGAGATTGAATATGACACTCTCAAAGTGGAAGCACTTAACACGGATGGTACCTCTGCTATTTACAATGAGAGTACAAACCCCAGCGGATGGATTGAGTCGGTACGTTTGATTTCAGGCAATCAAATTCGCGTAAAGGTAAAACCGCAACCTGCCGAATCTCCGACGCAACGAACGGCGCAATTACGTTTCTCTTATAACTATTTACACTCCTCGGCAGAGGGCGATAATGTGCTCACAGAGCGTATTATTTGGATTACCCAAAAGAGTGCGGCGGGAAGCGATGCTCGAATTTATGAGTTTAAGCATAAAAATAACACCACAACGCCGCAACCTGTTCACACCAAGTATTGGACGATGTATGCCATCCCGGGTGAGGATTTGCAATTAACCCTTCATCGAGATCATTGGGGTTACTATCGTTGGTACGAATGGGATTATCGCGGTGGTGATTACGAGAAAGATGTCGCTAACTCCAAATGGAGTTGGTCCACTCCTCCTATTAACAACTTAGGGGAGGAATTTATGCCTATTAACAATGTGTCATCCAACTCTTCACGAGGACGATGGGATGCTATGGTAAATAGTAATAATCATTTTTCCACAAGTAATCCAACTATTATTCCGTCTATCCGTTATCCCAATGACGCGAATAAGTATGATAGTATCGCTTGTGATGTAAGTGCCTATACGGACATTACAACGGCAGGCGAAATTGGTGTATCCTTAACCTCGTTAACCGAACCGACATTGAGTTATCGTCAGATTTTTGATATTCGTCCGGCGAAAGAACAAGCTAACAAAATGGCAGACTGTCGTGTGAACGGAGGTGAGGGACACAATAAATGGATGGAGGACAAAATAGTCATATTGCCCGCCAAAAGAGCCGTTACATTAGAGCAACAATACCCTGTTAGCGACAAAGCCACCAGCGATGTAGAGGATCATTTGCAGTATATCTATTATTTCAACCCGGATGCAGAAGGAACTGCCGATCCTAATATGGGTACAAAGAAAGGCGATGTAGATGAAACAGCTACTAATTGCTATGCTCGTATTGGAAGAAAATATAAATCGGGTGTAACGCTTCGTAGAGCCAAATTACTCACCAAAACTGATTTGGACGGATTAAGTAACAATACCAAGATCACCATCTTCATGGTAAACCCGAGAAAAGAATATGGTTACTTATTCGGAGGAACGAGTGCAGAACAAAATGCATACTATACCGGTGTCTTCAAGGGAAGAACCGATACTGCGGATTTGCGTAAACATATTGAGGATGATATCTTGAACGCCAATGTCAATTACAACAACTACAAGTTGACCTTGACAAAAACTAAAACTGGTGAGATTAAATTAACGAGCACAACCAGCAATCAGGATCTTTATGCTCATAAAGGAGCTTTTGATATTGGAGCAGGTGTCAGCTGGGGACGAGAGACTTGGCAGGCTAATAATAGTACAATACAATATAGCAGTTTTTCCAGCAGTTCTACTGACCGCATTACTAATATCGACAATGCCCTTTTGGAATTACAGATGTCTGCTGCTATTTTATGGTCGTACGATGGCTCGCTTACATCATATAATGGTAATTCGGCATCTTTACATTTGTCTAATAGAAATAATAGTGGTGACATCAAATATGGTTGGTGTTTCTATCAGATTATTGAGCCGGTTACAGCGGATCACTACGAGACACCACGGTGGTATAAAAAGGCCTCGGGTGATGCGGACTGGGTTTGCGTAGCTAATGGAGACAGCACGGCTTCGGGTTATACGATGTTAGATAACGGCTATTTGGAGATTAGTGAGAACGTGCACAAGAATCCGAACGAGACGATTCAATACTGCCTCAAGACCCAGCATTTCCAATTGGCTAAGTTTACCGTTGTGACGCGTGACGCAGATAAGGAAGGACCGTCTGAGCGTGCTATTATACCGGTGGAGACGATGCTCAACGAATACGAGATCCTCTTCACGCTGACTTCAGACAACCAAATTTTCCCGTGGGATCAATCGGAGATGAGTTTCCACTATCCGGATTATCTGGAAAGTCCTTTTAGAGGCCGACGTGTCTTCGTGGGCGATGAACCGGCTAAAGGCGAGTACGCTTTCATGCGCTCCTTCCGTGGCATTGATGCCATCAGCGGTATAGGAACCACCGACTATCTGCTCTGTCTGAACGCGGCAGAGAAACCGGTTCAGTTCATGAACTTCGAGTTCCCGCAGATGTCTTGTTCGGATCAGCAGTTGTTCTTCACCGCGGAACTCTGTAACCCGATCCGAAATGGATACAATCCGCAGATTACCGCAGAGATGGAGGGTTACAACGGTAGTGCGTGGATTCCTATTTACCGCTATGTAACGGGCGAATTGCCGTACGATGACGGTAAATGGTACCAACTCGTTATGCCGATTGACCAAGGTTCCATCGCCGGTTATCAGAAATTCCGTTTCAAGGGTTATCTCTCCGGTTCGACGGAAAGCGAAGCTTATGTTTTGATAGATCACGCGCGTTTTATTGCCAAAGAGCGTCCTTTGCGTATCTATCAGAACAACTCCACCTGTTTGGAGTCCGATGGAGAAAGCGGTCACCAAATTGATATTATTGCCCGTCTGGACTATCAACAAGGCACATTCCCGGATGGAACTTTAGTGGCTTACCAATACCAGAAATGGAATTCATCCACAAGTAGTTTCGATGCGCTTACGGATAGAACATATTCGTATGATGAGAGTATAGAAGGCACGCCGAACTACGGTTTGGTACGCGTACCAGCAAGGGAGTATGCTCCTTCAGACTCTATCTATAGTTTATCGGATCTGCCTAAGAATATGAAGTTCTATGTGAATGAAGGAACGGCAGATGACCCGTACTACACGCTCTATTTCACGCAGACCGTTCCGGCTGAGTCACAAGACTTATTCCGTATCGCGTTGGCGGTTATCCCGACAAAGGAGACAACTCCGAACTTCGCGACTGCCGGTTGTGCCTCCGAACGTCTTATATCGGTTAAGAACCCGGTAGCTCATCAAATAGATGGTAAACCGTGGGTTAGTGTGACGCGCGAAGCAGCCACAACCGAAGATACGCTAAAATCCCCGAATGAGACTTACCGTCTGAGTTTGAAGTTGAATAACGTGCCCAGTGGGGCTAAAGAGGTGCATTGTAAGTTCGATATGCTGCGTTCATTTGTAGGAGATCGAGACTACGCTGCGAAAGTGCTGGCTTATAGAGGAGCAGTTAGTGACGAAGACAAAGCAGCGAAAAAAGCCATCGTTGATGCAGCCGATGCAGCCTTCTTAGATAAATATAAAATCTCGCGCGAGAGACTGATGGATATGTTAGAGACTTTCCGCGCGGATGATGAACGCAATCCGCTGCGTTTGGTGACGAACTGGAATGATGTGCGTCCGGAGGATTTCATGTGGTCAGGTCGTACAAAAGAGGAAGCAGATTTGATTTATGAGACCTTGAACAAACTGATTGTGACGGATCGTGTGCTGCAAATCGGTTTGGATTACTATGATGTGTTCTTGGGAGGTGAAGATGATGCGTACTTCTACACACGCGCTTTGCCTGCGAGCGGATGGTATGTGTCGAGTTCAAATGATACCGTTCAATTACCGGCTTGTAACATTCCGCAGTGGTTTGAGATTCACTCCCAGGAATCGGATTATGTCTTGCGTTTTGGATACGATAATATCATTGACGGAAGTTACCAAGTGCCGGTGATTCGTGCCTCGAAAAGCGATGCTAACAATCACCTCAAGGTACGCATCGCGGCAATCACGCACGAAGCGACATCCGGTGTAGTAATCGGATGGGATTCGACGTATATTGTCGGCAGTAATGACCCGACTTGGAATAGCAGCAAGCATTTCCGCTACCACCAAGACCGCATTGTACAGGACACTACTTTTGCGGGTTACTATCATATAGGCGTCTCCGAAAATGATCCGCATCGTTTTGTAACCTTTACACCGGTAACGAGCGAGTATATAGCAGAACTGACAAAAACTACCGAATGTGACTGTACATGTAAGGACTATGCTGCATCCGAGACTGAGTTTGCGAATCGTCTAAAGGATCCCACTGATAGTCCTTCAGGTTGTAACAAATGGCATGTTGTGGCAGCTAAATCAGGTTATCACACAGCAAACGACTTTACATTGAAAGCCGGTTATTGGTACAAATTCAAGACCGCCTTCTTTGAGGTAGGCACGCTTGTGAAAGCAAGTGATGGTGGTGATGGAGCATGTCAAGGTCACGCGGAGTTTATTGTAGCGGTTGCACCGGATACGGTGGTTTGGGCACCTTCACACCCGGATGAAGCGAACTTCTGGAACGACGATGATAACTGGCGTGCCGTAGATGGAACGGGTAAAGTGTTAGGTGGTAGTATCGCTACTATCCCTATGGGGGACAGTAAGGTTATTATTCCGAGTCCGGCAAGCGAGAACTTACTGCCGATTCTGCGAGGCGATGAAAACACCATCGGTCGTCGTGTGGATCTAACGGATTATGGTTTTACGGCAAACACATGTCGCGATATCTTGTTCAAGCCGAATGCAACGATTTGGGGACAAGAGAACCTGAACTACACCAAAGCTTATGTGGATGTGCCGTTCCGTCAAGGCAACTGGCAGACTTTCTCACCGGCTTTGGAGGATATTTATTCGGGTGATATCTATATCCCGCAAAACGCAGGAAGCGGTGATGACCCGGACTTTGCGCCGGCTAAGTTTGAAGATGGCTCAGATTGGTCGGCTACCCACAACCGTACTTATCCGTACGCGTTCTATCAGGGTTATTACAACTCATCCGTTTCGGTTGCTTTCCAGAATACAGACAAAGAAGGCGATCCGTTGGAGACATATACAAAGACCTCTACCAATTCGGCGGACTGGGTTCGTACGAATGTATTGAATCAGCCGCTTACACCGGGTAAGGCAAGTATCATCCTTGGTTTCGGTCCCCGAGACGAAGCGGAAGACTCCGTGCTGATCGTTCGTCTGCCGAAACAAGAGACCGAATACCACTACGTTGGAAAGAAGAACGGCGTTTATACAGAGGGTTCCCCTACAGGTACGCTCACTCGTGCTGAGACTCAGAATCTCTCATACGACAAAACGAAATTGGCAGGCGGTGAGGGTATCACTTATGCGCTGACGAATGCGATTTCGAACGATATCTTCTTCTTCGGTAACCCGACGATGTCGCTGATTGATGTATATCAGTTATGCGAGGATAATAGTGGCAAATTAGCCGGAGGAGATTCGCACAGTTATACCATTTATCAGTTACAGGACGGTTCGGCTTATACCGCGCAGACCGTAACAGGCAAAGGTCAGCATTTCATTGCGCCGCAACGTGCCGTCGGATTGAAGGCTTTGAGTGCCAATACGAGTTTGGATATTCTACTCAAGCCGGATGCTTTGGTTCCGATGACCGGGGTAGAAGATGCACCGCCTCCTTCTCCAGCTCCGCAACGTGGTCTTCATCGCACAACGGAGGAGAAACACCGCTCAGCACGGCTCTATATATCCGCTGCCAACGAAAGCGATGGAGGACTCTGCAAATCATTCATCACGATCGGTGAACAAAGTGGTGCTTCGCGCGGCTACCAAGTGGGCGAAGATGCATTGAACCTCAGTTCGGGTCTCAATTACTACAACGCTGCTTCGTTTGCGACTCCGCTGTCTATGTACACGATCGCAGACAACCAAGCGCTGATGATTGATGTGCGGGATACGGTATCAATGGTTCCGGTGGTCTTCAAGACGCTGGATGCCCATTATAGCTACGACGAGCTGACAATCCTGTCCTTTGCGACCGAAGGTCAATGGTCTCAACCGCTATACTTGTACGACGCAGTAACGAACGATAGTGTGATGATCCTTAATGGTATGCAGATCGGTATTCAAACTCCGCTGTCTGACCAAATCCGGTACTACATCGGGTATCCACATTCGGTTGTGAGTCATCAACCTTCCGAAGAAGGAACCGTAACCGGTGTAGAAAACGAGCCTACTATAAATTCCTCCTCAGAGGGAAGGACTTGCATTTACGACCTCTTGGGACGCAAGATCATGAGCTTAGGGGAATACGACCTTATTTCTACTATCTCCCTGCCGACGGGTGTGTATATCATCCAACGCGGCAATCAAACAGAAAGGAAGGTGTTGAAATGAGAAGAGTCATTAGTATCGTATTCTGCCTATGGGCAGTAGTGAACAGTTGGGGTGTGGAGTTTCAGCCTATCTCGTTCCGTTCGACATCAGCGCATTTCTCCACGCGCACGAATAGCAAAGAGCGAACGGCAGTCGGCTATACCCATTCGGCAACATCCATCAGCGCATCGAGTATCAGCGCGTCCAATTTTGCGAACCTGAATAGCGAAGGAGGAGCGTGCTATATCCCCGGGGCATCCGGACCAATCCGCAGAGCAGTATCTCGACCGCAGGCGGATGACAACAATGAAGAGAACTTAGCCATCGGAGAGACGAATTTCCGTTCTCCGATAGGCGATGGAACGATTCTTCTTCTCTTTGCCGCGCTATACGCGATGAGGAGGAGAAGAAGAGATCAGAAATGAAAAGCGATATGAAAAAAGTGTTGTTTTTAGCCGTTTTAGGCATTCTTACCCTATGCGGGTGCACAAAAGGTTCGGGTTTCCAAAAACTCGACGAGTGGACGGAGATCTGGAAGACAGGTCAGCAGACCTATTTCGGTTATCCGGCGAACCAGGAGTCAGAGTTGCAGGATTTCTACGAGTGGTACGTAAGTACGGGTATGGACAGGGTGAACCTGAACAATGCCGGAGACCCGATGACGGACGATCCGTGGAACATGTCCACGCAGGCGTTTGAGAAAGAGGTGATCGAGTTCTTCACGCCCTTATACGGTTTTGACAAAGACGATGTATGGGGTATCGTGACGCATAGCGGTACGGACGGCAACAACCACGGTATCTATTTCGGTGCGAACGACCTGTATAACAAGACGGGCAAGCTACCGATTGTTTACGTGAGCGACGAGGCGCATTACTCGAACATGCGTCTGTGCGACCTGCAGAACCTGGAGGTAAAGCTGATCAAGAGCGATCCGATGGGTAGGATGATTCCGGAGGAGTTGGAGAAAGCCTTAGACACGACCAAACCGGCGCTGATGGTGTATGCAATGGGCTCGACCTTCAAGGGTGCGATCGACGACATGCAAGCGCTAAACGCGGTACTGGACAAGCATCCCGAGATGGCGATTTATCGTCATGTGGACGCAGCGCTGTTCGGCGGCTACCTGCCGTTCACGGAGTATCGGAAGATGGTCAGCAGCAAGGAACAGCATTTCGAGTCAATCGCCATCAGCGGACATAAGTTCTTCGGAATCGATTCGCCGTCCGGACTGTTCCTGTGTACGCGCAAAGTGTATGATAATCAGAATAATTACAACGTGACGTACCTGAACGACAATATGAAGATGATCAACTGCTCGCGTGACGCCGTGCAACCGCTTAAGTTCTGGTGGCTGATCCAGAAAGTGGGTTACGACAAGTGGTCGGAGCAGGCAAACGGGATGATCGAATGTACGGCGTATCTGGAGCAGGAGTTGACGAAGATCGGTTGGCCGTGCTGGCGAAACGAATACAGCAACACCGTGTTCTTCAAACGTCCGGCGCCGGAGATATGCAGCAAGTATAACCTGGCGTTAGGTTATGACGAGCACTTCGGCGGCGAGTTGGCACATATAGTCGTGATGCAGCATGTGACGAAGGCGAAGATCGACGGGTTTATCCAGGAGTTACAATAGAATCTTTATATGCCTGCGGATAGATGCCGGTGTCACGCCGAATGATTTCCGGCAGCACAAAGAGTAAGTGCTATTCTATTTCCTGAGATTCATAATAGTGCTCGTTGTAATGCTGCCCGTCCGAGGTCGGTCATCAGACCGCGGGCTTCCAAGTCGGCACAGCGTTGTTTGTTCTGTTCGGTCCAGTGACTCCGTTTTTGCCGTGGGGAGAGACGTTGTGCAAGCCTTCCGTCGCCTAATCGTTTGAGCGTCGAATCAATCCATCCAAAACAGAGTGCTTCTTCCACCACATCCAAGTACGGCAGGCACACGCCGTCAGGTTTCTTCTTGCCGCGGTACATAGCAATCCAGCAGCATTTTTCGGTTGCTGCATGTTGCTCGAACCACTCTCTGAGTTGTGCACGCTCACTATATTCCCAAAGGTCAGTTATTTCCATGCTTACAGCATCGCCTCGATATCTTTTTCAAAATTCTTCGGTTCAACGACCGGCGCATAGCGTTGGATGGTTTTGCCGTCTTTGGAGATCAGGAACTTAGTGAAGTTCCAGAGGATATCGCTCGGTTTCTCCACACTCTTGCTGATGCGTTTGAGCATCACATGGGCTGCTTTGGCCTTCAGGCCTTTGTATTCCTCCGTCGGAGCCTGCTCTTTGAGAAACTCGAAGACAGGGTTGGCATTGGCACCATTGACGTCACTCTTCGCCATGAGCGGGAAGGTTACACCATGGTTGAGACGGCAGAATTCCTCAATCTGCTCGTTACTGCCCGGTTCCTGGTTTGCAAACTGGTCACAGGGGAATCCGAGGATGATGAAACCCTGGTCTTTGTATTTCTTGTACAAAGCCTCCAGACCGTCGTACTGAGGCGTAAAACCGCACTTGGAAGCGGTATTAACGATAAGGATCACTTGTCCTTTGTAATCTGCGAGGTTCACCTCTTTGCCTCTGTTGGAGAGGACTTTGAAATCATAAATTGTTGCCATAGTGTTATCTATTATTTAATTAATCGTTTTGCCGATTTGGTGATGTCGTGTGCAAAGGTACAAAAAAAATCCCATATATGCAAATATATGCAGGATTATTTTGTTTTTGCACGAAAATTAGTACTCATTTTTACGTTTGGGGTTCTTAGCCTTAGGGCACGATTGTCTCATCGGGAACCATCCTTTGCGAACACGCTCACGTTGTTTGAATACCTCGCCAATGCTCCAGAAGGAAGAGAAGGCAAAGATACCCAAAAAGATAGAGATATAGGTGTTTTCAACGAATAACGAACCGCCGGCAGCCAATAAACCGACGATGAGAAACGCCCACCAGGACTTGACACCGAAATAGTACTCCGCCTTGATGACCAACGGGTGAAAAAGTCCGATACACAAGAACGCGCCTGCGCCCAAAAGAATGCCTTCAATATGCATTGTTAAATTGTTAAACTGTTAAATTGTTAAAATGTTAAATTGTTAAAATGTTAGTGACACATCATAAAGCCGAAATAGAGACGTGGTCCGGTCGGCATACATAGTTCGCTCTTATGGAAAGCCAACATCCAATCGAGACGGAAGGTGATATGCACTTTGCGCGTCAAGCAATAATCGCAGCCGACATAGGGTGTGACGTAGAAGAAGGATTGCTTGTGAAAGGTGCTATTGGCATCCTGTGTCCAGCTGTTCTGATCGCCTTCGAGGATATAGAGCCCTTTCATTGAACCGCCGCCTATTACTCCGCCGATATACGGCCATGCTTTGTCCAATCGCCAACAACAATCCGCCAGTACGCCCCCACAACCGACGCGTACATAACTGCCGTTTTTGAGAACATCATGGCAATCGGTCAGGAAGGCCTGTAGGTCAATCGTGTAATGCGTTTCTTTCTGCTCAATATGGAAGATAAAACCTATTCCACGAATGGTCTCTATGGGTTCTTTGTTTGTCCAACCTAACTTGCGCCGCAAGGCATTGAGGTGTACGTCTATCGTACCGGTATCGTATTGGAAACGGTCTCCCCACACATGGTCTAATACCATCTGCCGTGTGCAGATCCTATTCGGGTGGGCAGAGAGATACTCCAACAGACCATATTCGTATCCGGTCAGGTGGATTTCCTCTCCGTCTTTACGCACGCTGCGTTGCTCGCGGTCAAGTTCTATATGGTTGGTAATAGTGGTATACATTTTTTATAACTGTATTGCTTTTCGTGCGAAGTCAAACAATGCTTTGGGCAGGTGGCAGTATCCGTCCGGATGTTTGTCCAGATAGTCCTGATGGTACTCATCGGCAGGATAGAAGTTCTGCAAAGGCAGGTTCTCAACTACTAACGGCTGCTGATACTTGTTTTGCTCCTCGGCATAGATCTTCTCGATAACAGGCAGATCTGCTGCGTCTGCATAGTAGATACCTGTGCGGTAACGAGTGCCCTCATCGTGTCCTTGTTTGTTCAGGCTTGTCGGGTCGATAGCCACAAAGAACATACGCAGTAGGAACTCCAGACTCACTTTGTTCGGATCATAAACGACATGCACGGTCTCGGCGTAGCCGGTCGTGTCGGTATAGACCTGTTCATAAGTAGGATTGTCCGTCTGCCCGTTCGCAAAACCCACTTCGGTCTCAACGACTCCGTCGATCTGTTTGAAGAAATGCTCCGTTCCCCAGAAACATCCTCCGGCTAAATATATATGTTTAAGCGTCATATCAATATACGAGTTTGTTTGCGCTATTTGGGCGCAAAGGTACAAAAAAAATCCCACATATGCAAATTTATGCGGGATTTTTTTTACTATTCAAGGTATATTTATACACAAGTATAACCGCCATCTACAGGTAGTGCCACACGGCCACTTAAATCAAAAATGTCTTTCATATTATAGTGTTTTTATATTGTTGTCATAAAATTGGGGCAGCAACCCACACGAAGCTGCCCCGGATAACACATTAAAAATTTAGCAGACAACGTAATGTGTTATACAAAAAATATCTCTTCTCTTTCGAGAAAAGATAACTGCACGCATAGCAAGGGCCATTAGCCTATACAATCTCAGTCATCCTTCCTCGAGGATTTGCGTCCGAGCATTGTATGCGGCAGGTCTTCTGACTTATTCCCCGTTTCAACGTCTTCCCACCTTGCGGCAGTGACTTGTTGTTGAACCGAATACAGGAATTCACAGCAGCGGGACTGTCCCGGATTCACACCGGATTCCCTTTTAATTCCGCCTTCGCGGAAACCGTCATACACAATATGTATGTCAAAATCGGCTGCAAAGGTACAAAAAAACTTTGAATAGTGCAAATTTATATCAAAAAAAGACTTTGAAAAGTTTGTTTTTAGTCAAAAATACGTATTTTTGGCCTCAAGGGCACGATTGTTTCTTATCTCATTGCATTCGAACGATTGTTTCGGACGAAACAGACGAAGAATGTAGATTTGACCGTCGTCTCCATCTTTTACGTCTTAGAGAGGGGACGGTTATTTATTCTTTATCAATCATATTGTTGCTTATTTCTTGATCTAAGAAACGGCAATAGTCGTGTAATGATTTGACAAGGATGTCGCGAGGGATGAGTTTGCGTTGATATTCCGACACCATCGTGGGACTGAGCGAACGACTTAATGTGTATTCTGCCATCGTCTTGTCTATTGACGGACAAAGGATAATACCTATACTTGGATTTTCGTCAGCTTTCTTCACATCTCTATCTAACGCTTCCAGATACATGTCCATTTTGCTAACAAACTCAGCTTGGAAATCAACCGATTTCAGTTCTATGGCCGCTAAGCAATGCAACGCTCGGTTATAAAAGAGCAAGTCTATGCGTTTTGTACTACCTCCTACCTTAACGGGATACTCGCTGCCGATGAAGACGTAGTCTTTGCCCAGTTCCAAGATAAAATCCCGCATGTGTTTCAGAATTCCTTCGTGCAACTGGGGTTCTATGAAGTTTTGCGGCAGGTTCAGGAAATCAAGAATCAGCCTATCCTTCAATAAGAACGATGCGCCCGGGTATTGTGATAACATTGCAGGTGTAAACTGTTTCTCTTTGCTCATAATACTGCCGTAAGTCTGCGTGACAATAGTGCGTCGTAACTCATTAGTTGTCAACTGCTGCTGAGCGGCATAAAGCATATAGAAGACTGCCTCTTGGTAACTATGTGTGCGGTTGAGTATCTCCAGATGGTTAGAGAAAGTGGTGATGGTAAGGATAGACGGTAACGGAGCGAATTCCATTTGTGCAGACGGCATCTGCACAATTTCCAAACTCTCTATTTGTGCAGACGGCATCTGCACAATTTCAGGTTGCGTCTTGTGCTGCACGAAAAGGCTGTTGGTTAACGATTTGGCTATCTCACAGAACTCCGGCGTGCTGTATTTGTCATAGAAAGTCACCATGTTATACAAGTTGCGCCTTCCAAATCCTCTGCTACCGGGTTCTTGCTGCTGCAGGTACTCCGATAGTTCATCTACCACCTTAGCTCCCCAACCGGCAGACTTGATACGAGCGGATATATATTGTCCGATTTCCCAAGCCATTTGCAGCATCTCGGTATTCACTTTCCGAGCCACTTCGGAATGATGGAAAACGACAATATCATGCACCTGACGAAAGTCTTTTTCTTTTTCTACAGGTGTTGAGGCTTGTATATTTACTTTTTTGTCTGCCATTAGCGGGATTTTGTTTCTATGTTTGTTTTCTCCATCTTTAACGTCTCGGAGAGGGGACGGATTTCAAACCTCCTCCGTTATGCGCACAGACTTGTGCCAGTGCCTCAACCGTATCAGGGAATGATTGCGTGTGCAGGATACCATAGTGTCGCTGCAAATGTTCCGTTCCTTTATAACGTTTCATATACGCGTACGCCTGGCGCGGCTCCACGCCAAAACGGTTTGCAAACTCACTCACAAGTGCGATTGTGTAACCGATAATATTTCTCTCTTCATGAGCCATAATCAATAACCTTTGCAACTTTTGGCTGCAAAGTTACGGATTTTTATTGAAATATGCAAGTATTTGGGCTAAATTCGTTCGAGAAAGTGGATTTTGCAAGAGAAAATGCTATTTTGAGCAAAAAAGCACGGCCTGTTGCCGTGACAACAAGCCGTGAAAGAAGAGTAAACAGAGGGGGATTACATCATCGCCATGTAGTCTTTCTCATCGTCGATCCACGGCCACGATGTTGGGTCGTGTCTCGAGGGGATGCCCTCTAAGCCACTTGAGAGGGGTTAAAGTTAAACAGGTTATTTATTGAGTTTTTTCAGTTCTTCAATCAGTTTGTCGAGCAACGGAATCATCTGCAGGATCTCGTTCATCAATTCAATAATTCCATTTATTTAGCAATAATCCTTTCTGCCAGTTCAGCGTCGGGTACTCTTTTTTCAGGTATGCCTCTGCCTCTTCGATGCCACTGGAACCGCTGGTGGCAAAGGGAATGAGGGTTTTGCCTTCCAGTTGCGGAATATTGTTATCGAGCCAGGAATTGATGATTCTCGGACAGATGCCCCACCAGATTGGGAAACCAACATAGATGGTATCATACGGCCGGATGTCTGTGCATTGCGTAATGGCCGGTCGTTCATCGGGATCGTTCATCTCGATAGACGAACGAGACTTGTCATTCCGCCAGTCCAAGTCAGCTGCCGTATATGGATGAACCGGTTCAATCTCCCACAGACGGGCATCGTGCTGCTTGGCCAATTTTTCAGCCGCGGCTTTGGTAGTTCCGGTGGCAGAGAAATACGCCACAAAGGTTTTTGCATTCATAGAGCTCATACATGCGGCACAGATGAGTGCCAATACAATACGTTTCATAGGAATATTACCATTCTTTATTACAATATATTCATTATATCCGTTATTTTCGGTACAATATAGGTGGCCGTTTCTTCGGTAACCGGTAACCCGTCACCCTTTATCCATAATTGGTCAATACCTGCGGCCTTGGCGCCGGCGATGTCGGAGGTGTAACTATCGCCTATCATAAGGGCTTCGTCGGCGGTAATGCCGTTGCGTTGGAGCGCGATCTCAAAGATCCCGGGTTGCGGTTTGTTGATGCCCACCTCTTCGCTGATGAGTGTGTGGGCAAAACAGGATGCCAAGCCGGCACGCTCGAACTTATAGTACTGCACCTCTTTGAAACCGTTGCTGATGATGGTGAGAGGATACTTGGATGCCAAGTATTTCACTACCCTATCCGCATCGGGAATGAGACAGAAATACTTATTGGTCAGTCGCAGGAACTCGGCACCCATCTCGTGTGCCAGATCCCGTAACCCGTCCCCCGTAACCGGTAAACCCTCTATCGGTCGATAAAAGCGCTCAAAGTGCAACCAATCTTTCGTTATTTCCCCACGACCGTACCTACCCCATAACTCCAGATTATAGGGTTTGTACGCATTCAAGTAGTCCTCAAACGTGGGATAGAGTCGATCCAAACGATAGTGGTCATAGATATCTTGCTGTGCCTTATGCTCCGCTGTCGTCCAATCACCGATCGTATCGTCCCAATCGAGAAATATAGCTTTATATGGTTTCATTTGCATCTTGTTTTGCGCACCATTCGCTGGGGTTTTTGCCGGTTTCCCGGGCAAAAATACGGGCGAAGACGGTGGGTGAAGAGAAGCCGCAATGTTCCGCGATATCCTGCATCTTCATCTCCGGTTGTTCGTGCAGCAAACGTTTGGCATCTCTGATGCGATAGTTGGTGACGAACTGGTAGAACGAGCATCCGTACTCGGAGTTGATGAGTTGGCTGAGATAGGTGCGGTTAAGCGGCAGCACTTTGCGAAGATCATTGAGTCGGAAGGCCGGGTTGAGGTACGGTTTTTCCTTTTCCATCCACTCTTCCAGGATCTGCCGATATTCGACATTGGACTCCATGACGGTAGTTTTGGGTTCTTCTTCCTCCACTTCGAGTTCCAAGAACTGCGGATCTTGCCGGAAGAGGATCTGTTCTGTGCTATAACCGATGATGAGTAGGAGTAGCCACTGCTGGGTAAACGCCACCGAAATCGAACCGACAAAACAGAGCGTAAAGAAGAGCACACCGTCGAAGAGACACATGATGATATAGCGCACGATCCATTGTGCATCAATATGATCCAAAGTGGAGTAGTTCTCTTCACACCACACCCGGTAATGACGGATATGTTGTGCCAATAAGGTGATCAATACCACCGGATATAGGGCGAGAATGATGCGCAAGTCGATAGAGGTTACTTCATCCACCACAAAGGCGATTACCACCGGCAAACCGTGCAAGATGGCTCTGGACAGGTTCAACCATCCGGGACGAAGGGCCTCCGTCGGATATAGCAGCAAGAGCCATAGAAGGAAATTACCTACCAGCATCTGCCATCCTTGCAGACTCATAAAACCTGTTCGAGGTTGATCGACAAATGAAGTGACCCGCATCAGAAGTGTGGTTGCAAAAACAGCGTACACAAGCAGCACCATCACCCAAATCTTACGGATCTTCATACCTTCCGAATGGCGCATCATCAGCCATGCACCGGCCAGGCACATAGTAGCGATACAGCCGTTCATAATCTGGGTAATCCCGTTCAGATACAGACTTTCCGGGATATACGTTCCCAACCACGTGCTTAAGCCTACCAGCATAAGCAGAACGAGGCCGAAAATCATTTCCCGGCTGTACTCTCTGCGATATTCCCTGCATACATTACGAAAACTCATTTTTCCCTCCTTTTTCCTCAAAACAAATGCAAAGGTACTGCTTTTTTACGAGATATGCAAATTTTATGCGCAATTATTTGCATATATGCAAAATTTTTTGTACCTTTGCGCCCGATTTTGTATTTTGGATAAATAGGTTTTATATGAAAGAGATAACAACAAAGAAACTTTTAGACACGATTATCGAAGGGATTCGGAATCGTAAGGGGCAGCGAATTGTGACGATTGACTTGCGCAAGATCAAAGAAGCTCCGGTGGAGATGATGGTGATCTGTGAAGGTCAAAGTAACACGCAGGTAGCTGCGATTGCAGACGAGGTGGATGATTTTGTACGTACGACGACGCATGTGCATCCGTTGAGTGTAGCAGGTGTAGAGAATGCCGAGTGGGTAGCGATGGATTACGGCACGATCTTTGTGCACATCATGCAACGTGAGCCGCGTGCGTTCTATGATATAGAGCACTTGTGGGCGGATGGGAAGGTTACAGAACTTCCGGAAGTTCTGTAACGTTAAATGGTTAAAGAGTTAAAATGGTTTTGATTGCATCAAAACGTTAAATAGTTACACATGGCAAATAATAATTCAAACCGGCGGATGCAACCGCCGATGCAATCCGGACAGCCTCAACGGCCTCAACGGAGGTGGCTAAAGATGCTCTTCTACACCGCGTTGTTTGCGTTGATCGGTTTTTATATGTTCGGCGACAAAGAAGCCGGAGCAAGTAGGGAAATTCCTTATACGCAGATGCAGCGTCTGATCGTAAACGGAACGATTGAGCAGTTGGAGGTTTCCGACGAGTTGATAGCCAAGGCGTTACCGATAGACAGTGCACGGAAGATCACCTTCCGGGACTTGTCGGAAGAAGAGCGTGCGAAGAGTTTTTACAAATCGCAGGTGCCATCGTTGGAAGAGTTTTCCAAGTTCATGGACGGCGTGAATGCGGACCGGAAAGTGCATTTCCAGGCACCGATCGAAGTGAAGTACACCAAGAGTCATGATTATTGGTATCTGATCTTAGTGAATATATTGCCGTTTGTGCTGATGATCCTGTTCTTCGTTTATCTGAGCAGAGGTGTCAGCGGTGCCGCCGGAGGTATATTTGGTGTGGGCAAGGCGCAGGCGCAGATGTTCGACAAGAACAAGAAGGATAAGGTGACGTTCAAAGACGTAGCGGGTCTGTACGGTGCGAAGCAGGAAGTGCAGGAGATCGTGGAGTTTTTGAAGAACCCCAAGAAATACACGGAGATCGGAGCAAAGATTCCGAAAGGAGCGCTGTTGGTAGGTCCTCCGGGAACTGGTAAGACCTTGTTAGCCAAAGCGGTAGCCGGAGAAGCGGATGTACCGTTCTTCAGCATGTCGGGTTCTGACTTCGTGGAGATGTTCGTAGGTGTAGGTGCGAGCCGTGTACGTGACCTCTTCCGTCAGGCGAAAGAGAAAGCACCGGCGATCATTTTTATTGATGAGATCGATGCGATCGGTAGAGCCCGTGGCAAGAGCGTGATGACCGGTGGTAACGATGAGCGGGAGAGTACGTTGAACCAGTTACTGACGGAGATGGACGGTTTCGGCACCAACTCGGGTGTGATCATCTTAGCGGCGACAAACCGTGCCGACGTACTGGATTCGGCTTTGATGCGTGCCGGTCGTTTTGACCGTCAGATCCATGTGGAGTTACCGGACCTGCAGGAGCGTAAGGAAGTGTTCCAGGTGCATCTGCGTCCGTTGAAACTGGACGAGACGGTGGATCTGGATTTCCTGAGCAAGCAGACACCGGGCTTCTCCGGTGCCGACATCGCCAATGTATGTAACGAGGCGGCGTTGATAGCGGCACGTGGTGGCCGCAAGAAAGTGGGCAAACAGGACTTCATGGATGCCGTGGATCGTATCGTGGGTGGTCTGGAGCGCAAGAACAAGATCATGACGGAGGATGAGAAGAAGTCGATTGCATACCATGAGGCGGGTCATGCGACGATCAGTTGGATGTTACGCTGGGCGAATCCGTTAGTGAAAGTGACAATCGTGCCGCGTGGCGCTGCGTTAGGGGCAGCATGGTACTTACCGGAAGAGCGGCAGTTAACCAATATCGACCATATCAACGATGAGTTATGTTCGTTGTTGGGCGGTAGAGCTGCGGAGCAGCTGTTCTTAGAGCAGACTTCGACGGGTGCGTTGAACGATCTGGAGCGTGCGACGAAGCAGGCCTATGCGATGGTTGCGTTCTACGGTATGAGTGATAAGTTGAAAGATGTCAGCTTCTACGATTCGACCGGCCGATATGATTACGGATTTACCAAGCCGTATTCGGACAAGACGGCGGAGTTGATTGACCAGGAGACGCAGAAGATCATCGCCGAGCAGATGAAACGGGCGAAAGCGATTCTGGCCGAGCATGCAGAAGGTCATCACCAGATTGCCCAACTGCTGATTGAGCGGGAGGTGATCACGAGTGAAGACGTGGAGCGTATCTTAGGACCGCGGCCGTGGAAGAGCCGGGGAGACCAGTTGCTGGAAGCCAATGCGGCGATAGCCGAGGCGGAGAAACCGAAGCGCAAACGGGCACCAAGGAAGTCGAAAGAAGAGTCGAAAGTAGAAAGTAGAAAGACAAAAGTAGAAAGTAAAAAGAACGAAGATAATAATGAAGAAACTATTGCTTAACATCGCTTTGCTATGCGCAGCGATGACGATCACGGCGCAGGAGACGCCGGAACAATTACCGATGGACCCGGAGGTTCGTTTCGGTAAATTAGACAACGGATTGACGTATTACATTCGTCATAACGAGCAACCGAAGCAGCGTTGTGAGTTCCACATCGCCCAGCGGGTAGGTGCGATCCTGGAAGAGGATCATCAAAACGGTCTGGCGCATTTTCTGGAGCACATGGCGTTCAACGGAACCGAGCATTTTGAAGGCAAGGGGATTATTAATTATTTCGAATCGATCGGTGTGAATTTCGGTGGTAACATCAATGCCTACACTTCGATTGACGAGACGGTATATCGTCTGAGTGACGTACCGACGTACCGGGAAGGCATCATCGACAGTGCGCTGTTAGTGATGCACGACTGGAGTTGCGGTTTGTCGCTGTTGGACGAAGAGATCGATGCGGAACGCGGTGTGATTCTGGAAGAATGGCGCACGGGCCGTACGGCACAACGCCGCATGTGGAAGGAAATGCAGGCGAAGATGTATCCGGGTTCGCAGTACGCCAAGCGTGACGTGATCGGTGACACGGCCGTGATCAATAACTTCGCATACCAGGCGCTGCGTGACTACTACCATAAATGGTACGGACCGGATAACCAGGCGATCATCGTGGTAGGTGACATCGACGTGGATGCTATTGAAGCGAAGATCAAGGCGCTATGGGCCAATGTGCCGCGTCGCAGCAATTTCGGCGAACGGCCGATCTACACGGTGAATCATAACGATGCACCGCTGATTGCGATCGTGACCGATCCGGAGGCACAGGGTACCCGTGTGACCTTGGAGTATAAGTTTGACCAACTGCCGGAGCCGCTACAGAACACCGTACCGGATTACACGCTGAAACTGGTGCGTTCGTTAGTATGCGATATGTTAGATAATCGTTTCTCGGAGTTAGCTTTGGATCCGAATGCATCGTTCATCGGTGCCGGCTGTTTCTACGGCGAGGCAGTGAAGAAGATGGATGCTTTCTATGCTATCACCATTCCGAAGGAAGGCCGTGAGACCGAGGCGTACAACGACCTGCTGTTCCAATTGGAGAAGATGCACCGCTACGGCTTCACCAACGCCGAGTTGGAGCGTGTGAAGGCAGAGAAGTTAAGCAGCATCGAGAAGTATTACAACGAGCGTAACACACGTAAGAACATCACGCTGGCGCAGGAATGCATCCGTCATTTTGAAGACGGAGAGTCGATGCCGGGTGCGCAATGGGAGTTCGATTATATCAATGCCGTACTGCCATTACTGCCGTTAGAGTCCGTGAACGAAGTAGCCAAAGCGCTGATTCACCCCAACCCGACGGTTGCGATCACAGCACCGGAGAAAGAGGGCGTGAACATCCCGTCGGACGAGCAGATCATCGCCTCGTTAAGCGGTATGCAAGAGTTAGCTATCGAAGCTCCGGCAGAAGAAGTGCTGGATACGGAGCTGGTGAAGAAAGCACCGCGGAAGGGCAAGATCAAATCGTCTAAGTACAACGAAGATATTGACGTGACGGAATGGACACTGAGCAACGGCATCAAAGTGGTCTTCCACCCGACGGAGTTCAAAGCGGATGAGATCCTGATGCGTGGTTTCTCGAAGGGCGGTTACAGTCAGGTGAAGACAGCTGATCTGCCGTCGGCATACCTGGCTACAACGATTGTGGAGATGTCCGGTTTAGGCCGTTTCAACGCCACGCAATTAGAAAAAGCGCTGACAGGAAAGAACGTGTCCATCACTCCGGAGATCAATGAGAACACGGAGGTTATCCAGGGTTCTTCATCTGTGAAGGACCTGGAGACGATGTTACAGCTGAACTATCTGTATTTCACCGCACCGCGTCGGGATGAGCAGGCCTATGCGACCGTGCTTTCGCTGATGCGTACACAGTTGCAGAACCGCGACAAGAACCCGAAGGTAGCATTCTCGGATTCGATTCAGATGATGAGTTCGAACCATTCGGACCGTACGATCCTGATGACGCTGGATATGCTGGAGAAAGTGAACCTGGACAAGGCGCTGATGACGTACAAAGCCCGTTTCGCCAATCCGGCAGATTTCACCTTTGTCTTTGTAGGCAACATCGACCCAAAGGATCCGAAGGTGCAGGCGCTGGTTTGCCAATGGTTAGGCGGACTAAAGACGCAAAAGAACTGTCATGAAGGTGTGATTGACCACCATGTGACAGTGGCACCGGGTATTCAGAAGAACTATTTCTCCCGTCCGATGGAGACCACGACAGCGTCCAACCGCATCCAATACACATCATACGACATGCCGTACACGATGGCTAATGAACTGAACATGGAGATGATCGGCCGTATCCTCAGTACCCGTTATCTGGAGTCGATCCGTGAACGCGAAGGCGGTTCGTACGGCGTGGGTACCTACGGTTATATGTCCCCGCTTCCGACACCGCGTGCAGGTCTTATTATGCAGTTCGACACCGATCCGAAGAAGCAGGCACGCCTGATGGAGATCATCCATGAGGAGATACAGACGATCGTAGAGAACGGACCGCTGGCAAGCGATCTGCAGAAAGAGAAGGAGTCGATGCTGAAGGATTTCCAGGAAGATCTGGAGAAGAACACTTTCTGGCGCGGCACGATCTACTTGTATTACATGTACGGAACGAACGAGGTGCGTGATTATAAGGCAGCTGTGGAGGCGATCACTGCTGAAACGGTTCAGGCTACCCTGAAAGAGTTGCTCAAAGCCGGTAATATGTACGAAGTAGTGATGTTCCCGGAATAATGGCGGACGGCGAAAGGTTATAGACGGATGAATATAGTTGTAGTAAACGACGACGGGTGGGGAACAGCCGGTATCCGGTTGTTGGCCAAGGAGATGACCAAGTTAGGTCATGTCACGGTTATTGCGCCGGATGGTGCACGCAGCGGATACGGTGCGTGTATCAGTGTGGCGAACCCCATGTACCTGCGCCGGATAGAAGAACACGACCTGAACGGAGCGGAGGTATATGTGACCAATGGTACTCCGGCCGATTGCGTGAAGATAGCACGGGAACATCTGTTTGCTGACCGGCAGATCGATTTGTTGGTGTCAGGTATCAACCACGGCAGTAACGCTGCTGTCAACGCGATGTATTCGGGTACGATCGGTGCGTGTCTGGTGGCCGCTGAGAAGGGTATTCCTGCTATCGGATGGTCGATCAACAGTCACGAGATGGATGTGGACCTGCATTGGCTGCAACCGTTCTTGGCGGAAGTGACGCAGCATCTGCTGGAAGAAGGCATCGCACCGCGTACGTGCTTTAACATCAACGCACCGACGGGTGAGATCGAAGGTATGCGGTGGACACGGCAGTGTATCGGCCATTGGGCCAATGAGTTGGCGCCGATCGGTGAGACTTTACCGAAAGGCGTGATCAACGGATGGAAGTTAGCCGGAGATTTTGTGAATGATGAACCATCTTCGACGGACACGGATATATGGGCGATGGAGCACCAGTTGCTGTCCATCACACCGCTGACGATTGACTGGACGCATTATGGATCGCTTTGACCGATACTGGATAGGAATCCTGGCGGGTCTGATCCTGCCGGCTGCCTTCGCGTTGATCTATATCGACGTGATGAACCTATGGTATCCGTTGCAGACCTTCCAGTTTCAAGCGGGCAGTGTGTTGAGTAAATTGCTGTTGGTATCCGTTTTTCCGGATCTGGCGCTGATTTTTGTCTTCTATACGACAGACACTTGGCGTCTGAGCAAAGGTGTGCTGATCGGTGCGTTGCCGTATATACTGGCGTCACTGGTTATTGCGTTGTGATGATTTGTGCCGCAGTGGCAGAAGCCGGGTGAGCACCCAAAAGAGCAGAGAGATGTTCGTAGTTAGCGAGCATCTCTTTTTGATAGGCCTCATCGTGCAGCAGGCGGTTGAGTTCATCGGCTACCTTATCGACCGTGAACTCATTGGCAATGCACTCTTTGATGATCGCTTTATCCACGATGATGTTCACCGGGGTAAAGTGCTTGATGGAGAAGAAAAGCGGTTGCATCCACCGTATCCAACCGATCAGACGGGAACAAGCCAAGTGATAGACGGCTACTTGGGGACAACCGAGTAAAGCGGTTTCCAGCGTTGCTGTACCGGAGTTAACGATGGCCGCTGAGGCCTGTTGCACGCATGCGTAGGTATCGCGTGTGAGCGTAGCGTGCGTGCGAAATAGATAAGGAGTATAAAAGTCCTCATTGATCCCCGGTGCAGCACAGACCACGATCTCATAATCCGGGAAACGCTGCGCCGCCTGCAACATCTTCGGCAGGCAATGGCGGATCTCGGAAGGACGGGAGCCGGGTAATATAGCTAGGGTCCTAGGAATCCTATGCGTCCTAGGAATTCTAGTCATCTGTTCGGCGGTCGGGTGACCGACATAGGTGCAGGAATAGCCGTACCGGGCATAGAAAGCGGGTTCAAAAGGAAATATACCCAACACCTCATCGCACAGCCGGGCGATGGTATGGATCCGTCTACGTTTCCACGCCCATACTTTCGGCGGGATATAATAGACGATCTTGGTGTCCGGTAAATGGCGCCGGCAGAACTTCGCCATGCGTAGGTTGAACGAGGGATAGTCAATGAGGATCAGCACGTCGGGTTTCTCTTCCAACAAGGCCTGCCTGGCGATGCGGAAGTTATCGATCACCTCCCTCCAATGCGCTAACACGGCTACAAAACCCATGAACGCCATGTTTTCGATATGCTGATGGAGTTCGCACCCGGCGGTTCTCATTCGATCTCCACCGAGTCCTGCGAACGAAGCCTTCGGGTCACGCAACCGGATCTGTTGGATCAATTCCGCTGCGTGGATATCTCCCGATGCCTCTCCTGCTATGAGGAAGTAACGGCTAATGGCGAAAGGCGAAGGGTTAATGGTTAATGACTTCGATCACTTTCTGCGCCAAGGCATTGGCTTCTTCCATCGTAGCCGCTTCGGAATAAACACGAATGATGGGTTCGGTATTGGACTTACGCAGATGGACCCAACCGTCCGCAAAATCGATCTTCACTCCATCGCGGTCATTGACACGTTCGTGTTTGTACAGTTCCTTGACACGAGCCAAGATCGCATCCACATCGGTGTCCGGCGTGAGGTCGATACGGTTCTTACTGATGCAATAATCCGGTAAGGTGCGACGCAGTTCGCTCACCTTTATATCCAGATGTGCCAGATGACTGAGGAATAAGGCGATACCTACCAGAGCATCGCGGCCGTAGTGACACGCCGGATAGATGACACCGCCGTTTCCTTCACCACCGATGACGGCGTTGACGCGTTTCATCTCCGCTACGACGTTCACTTCACCTACTGCGCTGGCACTATATTCACCGCCGTATAACTTGGTTACGTCACTCAAGGCACGGGTACTGGACATGTTGCTGACGGTGTTACCCGGCGTATGACGCAGGATATAATCGGCTACGCTGACGAGCGTATATTCCTCTCCGAACATCTCACCGTTCTCGCAGATGATAGCCAGACGGTCCACATCGGGATCGACGACAAAACCAACATCGGCTTTACCGGATTTGAGCAAGTCACTGATCTGGGTTAAGTGTTGCGGAAGGGGTTCCGGATTATGGGGGAAATGACCGTCCGGTGTGCAGTTAAGTTCAATGATGTTCTCCACGCCTACGGCTCTAAGGATGGCCGGAATCGCCAGACCGCCAACGGAGTTGACGCAGTCGATGGCCACGGTGAAGTTATGTTTCTTGATGGCTTCGGCATCCACCAGTTTGAGATTGAGCACCTGCTGCACATGGTACGGCAGATAATCTTTGTAGGTCATATGGCCCAAGGCATCCACTTCGGCAAACGTGAAGTCTTCCGCTTCCGCTATCGCCAGCACGCCTTTGCCTTCGGCATCGTTAAGAAACTCCCCGTGCTCGTTGAGCAGTTTGAGTGCATTCCATTGTTTGGGATTATGGCTGGCGGTGAGGATGATACCGCCGGCTGCCTTTTCTCCCGTCACCGCCAACTCCGTTGTCGGCGTGGTAGCCAAACCAATGTTCACCACATCATAGCCCATTCCCATCAGCGTACCGCACACGATACTTTCCACCATAGGACCGCTCAGACGCGCATCACGACCGACTACGATCGTGTTATTATCCGGTACAGCGGCACGGCGCTGCGTAGCATAAGCCGCTGTAAAACGAACGATATCTACAGGATTCAATCCCTCTCCTACCCGACCACCGATGGTACCGCGGATACCGGAGATACTTTTCACTAAACTCATCTTATTGTTTTACTTTAATTTTCAGAATATACACATAGGGTGTGACGGTGGACTGCTCCGCCGAGAAACTTAACTTACTGGGCACGATGATCTCGCATTGCGAATCGGGGTATTTCATCAGCTTAACGGCATAATGCCATCCCATGCACTCGCATTCGCTGGTGTTCAGGTAATGAAACTCATAGGGATAGGCCTGGTCCAAGGTGGTCCAATAACTGAGTGTATCGGCGTTCTCCGTCAGGCCGAAGCGTTTGTAGCGTGCTACGATCAGGTCATTGGCAATAATGGTCTGATCCACCGTGTCAATCCGGCTGGCACTGACGGTATCATACCGCACGGAATCACCGCGACTGATGAGGTGGAAATAGAAATTATCCACTCCCCTCACTTTGTAGTATTCTTTCTCTCCCCATACATGATCAATCTCCGGCTCTTCCGTCAGGATCTGGAGATTATTGCGACTGATGTAGTTAGCAATCAGCTTGTCTTCCTGATCACGCAACCGCGAATAGGTGTTTCCACTACATCCCATGGCGATCACCGCCACGCCGATAAGGCTGTATAAAATTATCTTTTTCATATTACTTCTCTTTTTCCCATGCATTCTTGCGGTATTCACTGGGGGTGAGACCATAGGTGCTCTTGAAACATTTGGCGAAATACCGGCTGTCGTTCATTCCCACCATGTAAGTCACTTCGGTGATGTTGTATTTATGTTCTTCCAACAGTTGTGCCGCCCTTTTGATACGCATCTCGCGGATAAACTCCACCGGACTGAGACCGGTCATCGTCTTCAGTTTGTTGAAGAACACCGTTCGTCCCATACCCATCTCGTCCACCAGTTCATCCACCGTGAGCGTGTTGTTATCCATCTGCTTGTCCATTACGTTCAGCAGTTTAGCCAGGAACGCATCGCCCGGTATCGGTTCGTCTGTCTTAGGATTCTCGAGCCGCATCAGGCGCTGCCGGTAACTGTTCTCCAGCTGTTCCCGTTGCGTAAGCAGGTTACGCACCCGTGCACGCAGGTATTCCGGTTCAAAAGGCTTGGTAACATAGTCATCGGCTCCGTAGCCGAGTGCCTGGAGACGAGACTCGATAGCAGTCTTGGCCGTCAGCAAGATCACCGGAATGAAATCGAGTTCGGTATTTCCCTTGATGAACTGGGTTAACTCCATACCGTCCACTTTCGGCATCATCAGGTCGGTCACTACCAGGTTCACCGGTCGGGAACGAACAATCTCTTTGGCTTCCTCACCGTCCGATGCGGTCAGCACATGATAGTCCTTATTCAAGATACCGGTCAGGAAATTACGCATGTCCTGGTTATCGTCCACTACCAGGATCGTTTGCATCGTCTCTTTTTCCTGCTCGAGCTGTTCGATCTTTTCTTCAAACGTAGGTGCAGCGGCCGGTACTATGGTGCGGTCATCGGCGATGAACTCCACTTCGGAATCGAAATGGTCCTTCCCGGTATGCAGCAGCACGGTGAACGTCGTGCCTTTTCCCACTTCACTCTCCACCTCGATATAGCCGTGATGGAGGTCCACCAGCTCCTTGGTCAGGTTCATTCCGATACCAGTACCGGATGTGCCGGTGTTGTTCAACTCGTTATTGCTGGAGAACCGTTCAAACAGCACACTTCGGCTCTCCGGCGGAATACCGATACCTTCATCCTGCACGATCAGCATCACAAAGCCCGGTTTGGAGTCCACAATCACCCGAATCGCCTTACCGGCCGGTGTGAACTTAAACGCGTTGCTAAGCAGGTTCCAGAGGATCGTGTCCATGCGTTGCCGATCCACCCATACTGTCGAGTCTTCTGCTTTTTGGATGACCTCAAAACGGATATGCTTGTCATCCGCTTCCTTCTTGAAGTTCTCACAAGTCTCTTCCACCAATTCGCTCAGCAGCGTCTGCTGTACCTTCAGTTTCATCTTCTGGTTCTGCACCTTGCGGAACTCCAGCAGCTGGTTCACCATGCGCAGCATACGCTGACTGTTCGACTGGACGATCTCCAACTGACTGCGCACACTCTGGCTGATACGCTCCGTCTGCAGGATATTCTCCACCGGCGCCGTGATGAGTGTCAAGGGTGTACGTAACTCGTGACTGATATTGGTGAAGAACCGTAACTTGATGTCCGTCACTTGTTGCTCCACCTGCACTTTCCGGCGCAGACGGTTATAGGTATGTACCGAATACGAGATGAGGAACAGGAAGAGTGCGATAGCCAAGATATACAAGGTGATGGCCCACCAACTGAGCCAGATAGGCCGTTTGACGCAGATGACGAGTGTCTGCTCGTTATCCACATCTCCGCCTTCCCGGTTGGTCGAACGCACATGGAACACATAGGTACCGTGCTGCAGGTTGCTGTACGTGATACGGCGCAGGTTAGTGGGACCACTCCAGGTCTTGTCCACACCGTCCAAGCGGTAATAGTAATAGATCTTATGGAGACCTTTGAAGTCAATCGCCGCAAAATCCACCGTGATGTTACTACCGTTCTCGATGGTCACCGTATCCGCTTGTTCCAGCGATTGGCCTTGCGACTCCACCTGGGTGATACGCAGCGGCGGCACCGCTTCCGATCGAACGATTAGCGAAGGATCTACCGTACAGTAACCGTTCGAATAACCGAAGAAGATCTTTCCGTCCGGTTGCATCACCGCCTCGGCTTCCGAGAAACAGGTGTTCTCTTCCCCTTCCAGCGCGTTATAGTAATAGAGGTCACCGGTCGTGAACTCCAACTGGGCGATGTCGTTCTCGGAACAGAACCATAGATTCTCTTCGTCACCGGTCATGGCTAAGATGATATCGTGGAAGGTCTCCACCGACCGAATCTCATTCGTCGTATCCTTGGGATCGATATACAGCAGACCGCCGCCGAACGAACCGAACCATACCTGATTATGACTGTAATGCACCGCCCGGATATCGTAACTCGGCAGTAAGGCAAAATCTTCAATATCCAATTTCCCGTCTCCAATCGGAATACGTAGTATTCCGTTCGTCGTTCCGCACCAGAGTGTACCGTCCACAATCTCGATGTCACGCACTTTCAGACCATCCCCCACCACGATCGGTTTCGACCATTGGTGCAGGTCCTCTTCCCAGCGGATGATGTTCACACCGCCACCGTAGGTAGCCACATAGAGCGTTCCGTCTTCATCTTCCTCGATATCATAGATATCGTTATGGCTGGTAGGTATCTGTTTGCCGTTTAACAGCAGACCGTTGCCTTTGGTTCCGAACAAACGGCCGTGCTGACTCTCCAAAGCGCAATAAAACCGGAACAGAGGATAGGCTTGCCCGTTTTTGTCCTGACAAAACGCACGCACTTTGCCGTTTCCGTTATTCGTCTTGTACCGGCAGTCATGCAATGCATACGGCACCGGATCCATGTTGATGCAGTCCACACCGCCGTCATAGGTAGCAATCCACATCTGGCCTTCCCGGTCGATATACGCCGTATGAATCATATTCGTCAGCCCTTCTATCGGATTGACCAACCGATCCTTCTCTACGTCGTAATAACTCCAGCCGCCACCCGTCGGATTGACCCATGTGCGGCCTTTGGCGTCTTCGAGGATAAAGAAATGTTCGCGTAACTGACCGGCATAACGGGGATCCAAGGCCGGTGTGAACCGTTTCCATTTGCCGTCTCGGTACCGCATGATACCTGCCCGGTCATCCGCCTGCCAGATGATATTACGGGCATCTACCGCCGTGTTGGTGTTGGCTTCCGCCATCTGCTTGGTCCAAGCGGCCGGCAGGCTGTCTATCGGTTGTTCCGTCGTATGCTTGCGCGCCGCATCCAGACGGAAATAATGCCCGTCGTAGGTCTTCCACCATATCTGCTCTTTCTCGTCCTCATAGATCGCTTCCACACGGTTGTTCACCGGCACTTTCACACCGTCGTGCATGGCTTTGAAGACCGTGAAGGTATAACCGTCAAAGCGGTTTAGACCGTCCCAGGTGCCGAACCACATGAAGCCCTGCTTGTCCTGCAGGATCGCCATGACGGTGTTCTGACTCAATCCATCCCGGATCGAAAAATGCCGCACCACATAATGCTCCTTAGCGATGACACTGATCGCAAAGAAGAAAAGAAATACTATGGTAACTATCCGTTTTGCCATTCGCCTTTAGCCTTTAGCGGCGATACGCTCCAAGTATCGTCCGTAAGCCGTCTTCATCTCTTTACCCAAGGATGCCAACTGCTCCGTGCTGATCCAGCCGTTGCGCCATGCGATCTCTTCGATGCAGCTCACATAGAAACCTTGACGGTTCTGGATGGTAGCAATAAAATTACCGGCATCCAGCAGACTGTCGCAGTTACCCGTATCGAGCCATGCAAAACCGCGACTGAACAGTTTCACTTTCAGTGTTCCTTCGTTGAGGTAGAGTTTATTCAAGTCCGTGATCTCATATTCTCCCCGTGCACTGGGTTGCAAACCGGCTGCTTTCTCGCACACCGTCTCGTCGTAGAAATACAGACCCGGTACGGCATAGTTACTCTTCGGATTGGCCGGTTTCTCTTCCAGACTCAGCACCTTGCCGTCCTGATCAAACTCGACCACTCCATACGCTCTGGGATCCGCCACTTCATATCCGAAGATCACAGCTCCGCCCTGCTGTGCCGTCTCTACGGCATCTTTAAGCATATGACCGAAATGCTGGCCATAGAACATATTATCGCCGAGAATCAAACAACCGGGTTCTCCATTCAAAAACTCTTTGCCTAACACAAAAGCCTGCGCCAAACCGTTCGGCACCAATTGCACTTTGTAACTGAGTTTCATACCGATACGGCTGCCGTCACCCAATAACTCCTCAAACATCGGCAGGTCACGCGGCGTGCTGATGATCAGCACCTCACGGATACCCGCTAACATCAATGAACTCAAGGGATAATAGATCATCGGCTTGTCATACACCGGCATAATCTGCTTACTGATCGCTTTACTCAACGGATACAAACGCGTTGCGCTTCCTCCGGCTAAAATAATTCCTTTCATAATAAAAAACCTTTGCGACTGCAAAGGTACAACAAAATTTCCACATGTGCAAATATTTGCGTCAAAAAATACACAAAACGGTTACAATTAATGTGGAAAGCATCAAAACAGGCATCTGTAGGTCTAATTTTTGACGGTGTGACCATACGTACCACAGGTGCCAGATCCAAACGGGTAAGATACACAGCGACCAATAATGACCGAAGGTCACAAAGATCATTAAGCACCCCGTCAGCAACAGCGTATGGTAGATTCGAGCACCCGTAGGACCCAGTAAACTTGCAAACGTGCGTTTGCCATGCAGCCGGTCGTTGGCCATATCCCGGATGTTATTGAGGTTCAGTACTCCGACGCAGGGTAAACCAATCGCCACACCAGACCATATTACTTCTGCCGTCAGCGTCTGCGTCTGCAGATAAAACGCGCCTAAGGTGCTTAGCAAACCGAAGAACACAAACACCCCGAGATCACCTAAACCCATGTATCCGTAACTGTGTTTGCCTAAGGTGTAGGTCACGGCACCGATGATCGCCAATGCGCCTAAACCGATAAACACCCAGAAGGCCGTACTGAACAGCGGAAAAGCCACCAGCAGCAATGCCACACCCGACACGGCAGACAAACCGCCAAAGAACCAAATCATCCGGATGATCGCCTGCTTCGTGATCGTACCGCTTTGCAATCCATACGCTGCACGACCGTGCTGATCGGCATCGGTGCCCTTGAGTGCGTCTCCTAATTCATTAGCCAGATTGCTTAAGATCTGCAGACTCAGCGTCGTACCGATGGCCAGTACAAACACATCCCAGCGCAACCAACCGGCTAATCCGGTGCCCAGGATAATTCCGGACACCGACAGCGGTAACGTGCGTATGCGTAAAGATTGGATATACGGATTCATTGCTTGCTTTGTAACAAGGTTTTTAAGGTCTCGGATGGCTTTCCTTCTTCGGTGAAAGCACCCATGTCGTAACTGCCCCAACCCAGCGGAATATACTCAGCCGGTCGCCATCCGCCATACACCTCCGGCTCCCAGTAGAAGATACCCTTGCACGAATCGATACGCTCCATGCGGTTGACAAAATCCGCCATCACGGCCTCCGATTCCGGATCGTTGGCAAACGTACCTATCTCGCAGATCATGACCGGTGTTTTGAATTCAGCAATCAGTTTTTTCACATTCTCTTCCGCCAGTTCGTTCATCTGTTGCCATGTCTTACCACCGTTCCACGCACTCATCATCGGGTAATGGCTCAAACCGATCATATCCCATTTGCCGCCGTGTTCTTTCATCGCGTTCCAGAACCAGTCCCGGTACTCGTACGCATTGTCCACATGCACGATCACCGTGATATTCTCAAACGCTTCTTTGGCTGCCTTGTAACCCATCGCCGTCAACCCTGCATACCGGTCCCATGCTTCCCGTTCGCCTTTCGCCATTCGTCCTTCTCCGACTCTCCCCATCGGCCATAACATCCCGTTCGGTGTCTCATTACCGATCTGCACCCATTCGGGTTCGATGCCTTCTTCCTTGAGCGCATAGAGCACAAAAAGCGTGTATTCCTGCACCGCTTCCAGCATCGTCTCGTAGTCATAACTCCGCCATGCCAGCGGTATATCCTGGCGATGCGGATCGGCAAAGAAATCCGAATAGTGGATATCCACCATGATGCGTTGACCTGCCTTGGCGGCCCGTTTGGCTAAAGTTAACATATCCGGCAGGTTACTCCAACCGGTACTATGATTCACCCATACCCGTAACCGCACCGCGTTCATCCCTTCGGCACGAAGCATCTCGATGCAGTCTTGATGGTTGCCAAACACAACACTGTCGTGCTCCATCTCGCTGAGCCAACTCAGGTCACAACCTTTCGCCCACGATCCACGGGCACTGTCCGTCGAGTAATAACAACCCGTCAGCAGCAATGCACAAAGTGCATATACCGTTAGCCATTTGCCTTTCGCCATTCGTCCATTCATTCTTTAAATCCGAAAACGAAATACACGGCTGCTATCAGGAAGACACAGGCCACCGCATGGTTCCATCTCAACTGGACGTGAAAAGCGATGGAGTAGAAGATGGCAAAAACCACTAAGGTGATCACCTCCTGAATCACTTTCAACTGCATCAGGTTAAACGGTCCGCCGTTGCCTTCAAAACCGATCCGGTTCGCCGGCACCTGGAGACAGTACTCAAAAAAAGCGATCGCCCAGGAGATGAGGATCACAAAAATCAGGGGTGTGGCACTGGTGAAGAAACCCGTCTGCTGTAACTTCAAGTGGCCGTACCACGCAAATGTCATAAAGACATTCGACGCAATCAATAATAAAATAGTATAAAAAGCTATCATAACATTTTAACGTTTTAACAATTTAACGTTTTAACGGAGGAAGATATTCCTCCTTGATATTCGTCATCGCCGCATACATCGAATCAACGGCTTCGGGATTCATCTGTTTAATATGCGCCAACAGTTCCGCCGCTTTTTCCCGTGCACTCACATGCTCAAAAGGACAGAGTTTCACTTGTTTCTGATACCCTCTTTCGGCTGCATGCGCCACCAGATCCGCTTCATCGATCAGGCATAGAGGCCGGATAATCTCAATCGGCATTTTGTCCATCTTCAACTTAGGCGGCATGGTTGCAAACGCACCCTGATAAATCAGGTTCATCAGCAGTGTCTCGATGATATCATCCCGATGGTGACCGAAAGCGATCTTGTTGCAGCCTAACTCCTGCGCCACATTAAACAGCGTCTTCCGTCTGTACCAAGCGCAGAGGAAACAAGGATTGTCTATATCCCGGTGTCCCGGTATTCCGGTATCCCGTGCCTCGCCTATCTCGGTGTCTCTTACCAAAAGCGGCACTTTCGCTTCCCGGCAGAAATCCTCCAGATACGTCAGATCGGTCACGTACGCGCGTTCCTTTATACGCACGTGTAAGGCGGTCACCTGAAAACGCGGCTTGTAGATCTGCGCACGGCGGCCTAACAATTCCACCAGCGCCAGACTGTCCTTGCCGCCACTCAAACCGATCAATATATGATCGCCCTCTTCAATCAAGCCGTAATCCGCGCAGGCCTTGTGAAACTTATGGATTATCCGATCACCTTTCACCTATAACCTATCACCTTTATTTCTTCGCCATTCGTTTCGCTTGACCGATGGCACCCGTCGGACATACCAGACGGCACAGATGGCATCCTACGCACTTCGTGCCGATGATACGCGGCTTGCGGTCAGCATCAAAACTGATCGCCTGGTGACCACCGTCCATACAACTGATATAACACCGTCCGCAACCGATACATTTCTCCCGGTCAATCTTGGGGAACACCATCGTCTCACGGTCCAGATCACTCGGCATCACGATGTTCTTCAACTCTTCCCCCACCAACGTCTTAAGCTCCGTGATACCCCGTTCGGCCATGTAATGCTGCAGACCTAACTTCAGGTCATCGATGATCCGGTATCCGTATTGCATGACGGCCGTACACACCTGCACGTTGCGGCAGCCTAACTGAATGAACTCCAACGCATCGCGCCAGGTCTCGATACCGCCGATACCGCTGATGTCCATATGTTTCTCGACACCCGCTTTGCGAATCACCGGATCGCCCGTCATTTCATATACCATCCGCAGCGCAATCGGTTTCACGGCTTTACCCGAATAACCGCTCACGGTCTTTTTCTCACTCACCTCGGCCTCATGACTCATCGTGATGGACTTAATCGTGTTAATCGCACTGATACCGTGTGCTCCGGCGTAGAAACAAGCCAGTGCCGGACTACGCATAGACATGATGTTCGGCGTCATCTTCGGGATAACCGGTATCGACACCGCCTCTTTGATGCACGACGTATAGCATAAGATCAGTTCATTGCTTTGACCGATATCACTACCCAGACCCGACAGTTTCATCTGCGGACAGGAGAAGTTCAACTCCACCGCATCGCAACCGGCCTCTTCTGCCATCTTCGCCAACTCAATCCATTCCTCTTCGCTCTGACCCATGATGGAGGCAATGACGCGCTTGGTGGGATAGTTGACTTTCAGCCGATGCAGGATCTCAAAATCCACCTCGTACGGATTCTCGCTCAACTGTTCCATATTTCGGAATCCCACGAACGGCGTACCTTCTTTGCGCACCGCATCGAAACGGGGACTCACCTCCCGGATATCCTGCTTGCAGATTGTCTTGTAGAACACACCTGCCCAACCGGCTTCAAATGCCCGTGCTACCATGTCGTAGTTGGTGCATACAGCCGAACTGGCCAGGAAGAACGGATTCTCGCACACCATATCGCAGAAATTCAACTCCAGCGAAGGCAGATCTGTATTCTGTACTCTGTCAGCGCAGCGGTCTGTCAGCACTGCGGTCTTTAACTCGCTTATCCGTATCGGCTTGTCATAATGGATACAGGAAGCCTCAGCGGCAGCTATCTCCGCGTCGTTGAGCTGATCGAACAACTCCCGTGCCGTCCACAGGTTGTCAAAACGCAGCGCACGGATGGCTCGTGCTACTTTCTCGCCACAAGGCGCATTCTCGCATAACAGGCAGCGTGCTGCCTCTTCGTTGATGTGCATCATAATCTATCTTGTTTTTTACTTTTTTCCGTAACCCGTAACCTATCACCCATCACCTTTCCCATCAACAGTGCCACCGCCATCACCAGCATAATCAGCGGCTCGCCTACCGGTGTGTTCACGTGACCAATCTCCTCGCCGTCTAAGTCGAACTCCCTCTTTGCCCGATTTGGTCCTCCGCCTGCCGGCGAATAGACTTCCGTCGCCGTGTACGACGTCTGACCTACGATCGGCGTGAACGATGAGGTCGAACGGAACTGGTACGTCGGACATTCACTCATCGTCGGTGTCGTACGCCATGCCGCAGGTACTGCAGCCGGCTGGTACGCATGTGCAGACAGAACAGCACTCATCAGCAGCACCATCAGCATCACTCTTCTGTATGTCTTTCCCATTCTCATCATCTCACTCTCTCTCCCATCATCGTGAACACATGTCCGTTCCGGATAATATATACGTTTCCGTTATAGATAATCTTATACGCTTGCTCTTCGTACTGCTCCGTCGGTTCTACACCCGTCGGGATCTCTCCACCCGATCCATGCTCCGGATCAAAGCCGCGACGACGGATATAATAGCGGCGCTGGTGATTCTGTTCCGGCGTCTCAATATTGAGGCATATACCGTCGATGATCGCCCGTTCCGTACCCATCAGCGCATCGTACAGCACCAGTTGTCCGTCGATATTGTTCACACCTGTGAACCATATCTGTGTCACCGGTTCGTACGGTGCCGGCAGGTCACTCATATAGAACGAGATAGGTACGTTCGTAATCGAATCCAACAGATCGATACTCAATCCACAATTGTCCTCAATCGCGTAGATATTAAACGGCGTCGTCGGTGTGTTGGTCATGGAGAACTTATCGATGTTCAGCGTAGTCAATACCGCATCCTCACCGTCGCGAATATCCGCATGGTAACCTTGTCCTAACAGCAGACGGGAGGTACAACGAGCGGAAACAGGGTTCTTTACCGTTACGGTCATGATACCTTTGCGTAAGGTCTCGCCTCCTCGTTGCGGCGCTCGTGCGATCGCTTCCGACTCACCCTCTCCGCACGCACGGTTCCACGGCTTCACTTGACTGGTCTCCGTCACGACACGGTTGGTGTATAGATTAAGACTCAACGAGGCCCTTTCTGCACTCACTTTCACTACCATCGCATGCATCGGCGGTAGGTAACGCTCTTGGTTACTGATCACATCCGATGTCGCTGTAGCGGTGGACTTGCTAACCGTCGTATAGACACCACTCGCGTTCACATAATCGATCTCTTCTACCAAACAGTTATCCGCCACAAATCCCCAGATATCGATATAACCCATTGTTGGGTTACCAAATACGAACAGCGTCGTCACTTTACTCTCATCGTTCGTGAGCGTGTAACCTTGTACATCGCCGACGGGGTGGAATGCTAACTTACCTGCCTCTCCGTCTGCTAATTCGGCTGAATTACGCAACGCTTGCAGGTTCTGCTCATATATGTCATGCAACTGCTCGCCGTAGGTGCCGTAGTAATAGTATTTATCGTCGTTCTTCGGCAGACGTACTACCGCATCTTTGCCACTTGTCGCTTTGCCGAATACCGCCCATCCTTGTCCCGGCATCAATGGTAACGTCATGCCGTTCGTTACCTTAGACCAGTCTGCCGCAGCCGTTCGCTCCTCTCTGCCTTCTTGCGCTACATGCTCGGTATTGCGACTGAACACCGATAACCAGAACGAACCGTTACCCGTCTTATAGGTACGACCGTCATGGTCAAACTCACTCACTTCCCATAACGGTGTTTCGTCTAACAAGTCCGCATTCGCCATGTACAAGTCACCACTGATCATACCCTTGATTGGTGCTGAACGCAATGCCCATTTCTCATACGGCATACTCATATCGATTATTGCGTCCGTGTAGTGTATCCGCTGTTGTTGACCCATCGCGGCACCCGGCAGGAAACGAATCACGTTGCAGTTATTGTATTCGAAGTTCACCTTCTGTACACTGTCTTTCCTCGTCGTTGGAATCGTAGGAACCACCGGATAAGGCATACCGTTCTCCATCTTTGGTATCAGCACATTCGTACCCGTCATCGGAACAAAATGCGCCTCCTCATGAATAGGCTCATCGTGTTCGTCAATACCGATCCAGTTATCTGCGTTGTTCCATTCATTGCTGTACGCTGACTGCGGGTTCCAACGCACGTAGTTCGGCACGATAGACAGCGTGAAGGGAACAGTACCTACCTCACAACCGTTCTCAAGGGTCAACAGACCGAGCAAGGTCTGCATCACGATATCGAAGGTGTAGTTATATCCCGCCCGCATCTGGTAGTTATTACCGGCCGCCGGTTGCAAAGATATACTGTCTCCTTTGACATAGTAGCCCTCGGACGGATATTTCCTATCCGGCGTCAAGCGCAGCGTATGCACACCCGGGCGGAATTCGGGATCATCGGTATAGCGCAAGTCGATGGAATAGATACCGACATTCGGCATGATCGAATCGACGCGCAGTTTGAAGGAAGTACGACTCGTTATCTCATTCACCAGCACATTCACCGGTTGCATCATCTCCGTCGAGTCACGGTTCAGACCGCCTACCATCAGCGGCGCCTTATCTTCTTTATTGGGTTTGAGTTTGATCAGTATCGGGTTGGGACATACCTCTACACGGGCTTCCGTCACCTCCTGCGAACCTGTTCCTACGATCGGTAGGATGACGAACTGCAAGGAGTCGCCGGTCATCACAGTAGCGGTCATCTTCGGCTTATATAGTTGCAGGAAACCTTTCGTTACCAAGGAATCAATCAGCGCATACGGATCCACACCGAGTGTCAATTCCTGGTGAGAGTACTCCGTTTGTACACGATTCAACTCCGCTCTGTCGATGGCAGCCAGGTTCGGAGCGAACTGATTATGGTTCTCTTCGTGTGCAGACATTGGCGCATAACGCAGAATATTCGAAACGACCTTCACTATATCGCTATACTTATAGCCGTATCGAGCCAAACTGGACACCTCGGCTGTGTCTCCGTACAACAACCAGTCGTTGACGCACGATCCTTGCACATCAATCGGTGCCACACTGTCCTGGTACATCGACCCTTTCACACGCAGACTGATGTCATAGGTAGCGTTGGCGCATAAACCGAGTTGTTCCATCTCTGGTTGTTCCTCGCCGTTCAACTCCAGCACCATACGGTTGCTGATCTTGAGGTGACTGGTCATACCGCAGATACTATTCAGCAGTTCGCCATATGTACCGGATATATGCACCGTATAATCGTTCTGAGACAGCATACGGGCATTATGCACGATATACTTGACCGGACGGACATCGCCTTCCAGGATCTCATATATATACCCTTCCCGAACGATGGATCCGCTTTCTTTGGTGGCATCGAACCGTGCTATCAGGTCGTTCATGTTTTGATAGATCGAGTCCTTGTCTTGCGGTTCATAGTCTTTAGCAGGGATATAAATCTTTCCGCAAACAGAGACCTTCGCTCCTTCTCCTTCGTGCGTCTCCTCATTAAGATAATGGTCGGTCATGTTTACGAAACTGTAAACGCCGGCTCTTGTCTTCTGACGCACCGTATAATAGACGTTTGCGTTGTTGTATCCTTCACCCGTAATGCCTTGGTAGTCAATACGCAGCAGCACGTGTGTATCCGTTTCGGACTTACCGTAGTCGCTACAGGTCGTCTGCGCCTGATAAGCGATCAACGGCGGTTTGGTAGCGAAGATACACATGTCGTCGATGATGAAGTCGTTTCCGTCAAAACTGTTCGCCACATTATAGATACGTACACGGAAATGCGTATATTCGACATCTCCCTCTTTGATGTGCCGGATAGGGAAGAAGATCTGATACCATTGATTGGAAGGCTTGATATCACCCGTCATGTAGGACGTGATGTCTTCCCATTCGGCATCTTCTTCATCCGTCATACCCTGTACGGAGAAAATGAAGTTCGGATCCGATTTACCGGTCTGACTGCTCGGGTTACCCACATAGCCGGAGAAGAACATCTTCTGTCCGGCACACAGGTTGGTCTCCAGCGTCAAGGCTGCTACCTGACCGGCTGAGGCCATACCGTCGCAGTAGATCATATATCCGTTCTCGGCACCACCGTGCTGCTCCATCTTATGCCAATAGGTCGAATATGGGATGCGGTTAATCAAACCGTACTCACCGTGGTTCGGGAAATTCGACTCGTCATGATAGCGGTTATGCGGCAGATCGGATGTCTCCGGATAGGTATAACCGTACGACGCATCGGCCCACGGTAAAGGATGCGGATAGACATGGTAGTTCTTACCCGGCTGGATATAGTCGAAATTCAGACGCTCCAGCACGTCATACCGCTGCTCAATCTCCGTATTGGTGATAATCGCCTTGGTCACACCCTTGTTCGTCGTCTCCTTCACCGGACCGTACTTGTCCGGATTATGATAGATGATCTTGTACCGGCAGATATTGAACATATAAGCACCCTTGTCATCCGTCACATCCGGGCTCTCTTTCGTACCCAGACCTTCTGTCGCTTTACTCCGTGCGCGCAGACAGTAATAAACGGTGTCGAACTCGTGACCGGCAGAGATAGAAGTCTTCGCCGGAACACTCAAGAAGTCATTCTCTTTGGTCAGACTGTAAGTACACTCGGAGTAGGTGCTGTCTGACGGATTGAAGAAATACCATTTGCACTCGGCATCCCAACCGCCTAACCAGATTATCGAATCCTGACGAGCAGCATTTGCGCTCCACGTGGACCAGTTGTCATCCCGCATGTAATAACCCAATTGAGAATCCGAGAAACCTTGACTCTCCAAGTTCGCCAGGTTATACCGCTGTTCGGTACGAAGCAGCAAGGCATTACCGATCGGCGCCATCATCACATGGTCTTCCATGTACTTCATGTTCCGGTATTTGCTATGCTCCCGACCTATCGTGTCTTTGTAATGCTCTAAGGTATCCGCCATCTCCGTCCATGGACGTAACTCAAATACCTCACGAAGTGAAAGAGTCGGTTCCGGAATATGCCGCATGGTATCCAACTTAGCGACATCCACCTGGTTCTTCTGCGATACGGACATCGGCAGCTTGTCGTAGTAGTTGCTGATATCTACCGCTATTGTATCGGTGCGGTACGGTCGTGCTCCATAAGCAGTCGAAGGCGGTGCAATACGCGGGTTCTTGGCAGGAGGATCGGCTTTGTTACCATAATCTCTCGATTTATAGTGGAAGACTGTCCACCGACCCATCGTCACTACCTTATAACCCTTGCTATGATCCTTCGGATCGTTCCAAATCGTATCACCGATGGTTTTAAAGGCATTGTTATACCTTCCGGTGTTCTCCGGTTTCTTCCGCCAGTCGCTATCCGGGATATCGGCTTCCACTTGATTCGGATTCGCACTTTCCCGGTACCAGCGCCACCAGCCGTAGAATGCACGCTCACGAACCGGTAACTCCACATCCTCATCGGGGTAGTAATAGATGATACGGCGGTTCGCGTGAACCTGCTGCATACCGTTTGCCATCGGTTCATCACCCGACGCACCCGAAGAGTGCACTAACACCTGGTTCGAACCGCTTGCAAAAAGACTGGTCTGCGAAACGGTCAGTTTGGCATTCACGAAGTGCATGTCTCCGCCGATCATCACAATATACGCCAGGTAGATATACGCTGAACGCGGAGCACGGATACCGTTCGCTAAACACTTCACGGTGATCGTCGTGTCCTCTTTCGATTGAATCTCGCACCATGTCGGAGTATTACCATACTCGTCCACCAGACGCACCTCTGCCAGGTACTTGTTTCTCAAATGTACGTCACCGCTGGTGTTCACAAACGCTTCCGTCGGACTCTGCACATCTACAATGTTTCCATCCGCATCCACTACATGCGTACCTGTACGGCGCAACGTGCTCAGACGGAAAGTATATTCGTCATTTTTGCCTACACCGCTCGTAGTAAGCGTAGCGGGGAAAGTATAACCCATCTGACCCTTGATAATCATACATACGAGCGAATCGTAGGGTATATCGTGATAAGTCTTGCGCACCAAAGGTATCTTCAGGTTCGCATCGCTGATGCTGCTATATCCGCTCCAGTCGCCTTTGAACCGATAGGTATGCGTGGCGGTAGTGGATAATGTGACCACCATCGTATCCACGATATCGACATACGTGCCGGCGATCTGTACACCCTTCGGACTCGTTGCCGAACCGGGTGCAATCGTCGTTACCAAGGTCGATTCCGTCGTAGAAATACCCAAACCGCTCGCATTGGCATCAAAACGGCTGTCGTCGGTTTTAGTGATCGAATACGTGATCTTCCAATCCAAACTGCCGGTCTTTAAGTCTGCAATATCCGCCTCCTCCTCTCGGCACAAGTCCACCTGTTGATTATTCAGCAGCATCGTGTATTCCCGATACGCCTTATAACGTGTCTGGATAGAGGTCGAAGCCGCCGAGTTATAACCGAACACCGCTTCATTCTGACTGGGGTACGTACCGTTATTGAGCAAACTGTATTCTTGCTGCAGATACCCCCAATGGAAGGTAGAAGCCTCGCCTGAATTGGCTACCAAACTTAGAGCCGGTGTCTCACCGCCGGTGAACTTCAACCACTCATTCCCCACCTTTAACTTCACTACCTCTTCGTAGTTCGCATTGTCGTTCGTGTAGGTGCGTTCGATAGTATAGGTCAATGTAGTTGCCGCATCGCCTACACCCGGTGTACCCGGCGTACCTCTTACGGCAAAATATTTGTTGACGTGACTCTCTGCGAATAAAGTCAACTGATCCGGGTGCTCGGCCTTATTCGGATATGCATACGTCCAGGGCGTGATATACCCGTCGTCGTTATTTGCCGCATTCTTGGATCCCTTGATCAGCACATCCGTTTTATTCCGTTTGTACAACGTGCTCTCGCGTTGGGTAAACTGACGGAAGATCAGTCCTTCCGAACCCGCCATGATGAAATAACGTTCTCCGTCATCCTCTACGGACCAAATCAACTCATTTCCCTGCATAGCGGCTTGCGTCAACGGAATGCGTACATCCACGGCTTTATCTTCACCCCCCACCTTGATCTTCTTCACAATCAGCGTATCGTAATTGACACCCGTCGTGTTCTCATCGATCACTGTCAAAATTATATGCTGCTCGGCTGCGGTAGTGATATGCATGTCCGTGTCGTTCCGCAACTGACAATAATCCGTCCCTTCCCCTTGATACATACCCCATCCGGATTTGATCGTATCCGGGGTGCCGATGATCTCGGTACGGATCGTATTGTTTTCCCTATCTTTTAAGTTATGCGTCGTGACATTCGTCAACGTGAAGTTGATCGTCGTGGTTTGATTTTCCAACGGACCGATACTGTAACTCTCAAACTCCGGCGTAAGCTCCAGATGGGTAGTCGTATCCGCATAATGATAGGTCTTGGTCGTAACGATCACATCGCGGTGACGACTTGTACCGTCTGCGCTTACCGTTAGTCCGTCTCTTTCATCCACTTTCTTCCAGCGGCCCCGGTATTCCTTGATCTTACTGATACCGCCATGACTCAAGCGGATACGGAACGTATCCACGATATCGATATATTCCCCCGCCTTGTTCTTAATGTTCATCGGACTGTTGAAACCGCTCACGATATCATTATGCCAGTAGTCCGAGGTCTCTTGCCGCATCACGCTGTCGCCTTCACTGATCGCGGTGGCTACCCGGCTGTCACGGATAAACTCAAAATTCTGCGACAGACGGAAATCCGAAGAAAGATACAACTCCTGCGGCGTCGTATAGATCTTCTTGCGATTGGGGTGGAAATACGTCGTGTCTCCGTCTACCATCATACATGCCAGGAATTGCTTACCGATCAGTTTCGACCAAACCGGTTCGATGATATGCTCGTTCTTGTGGTAACCGAACGTGATTTGTTCTTTCCATTCCTCCGTCGTATCCGGAATCACTACATAGTGCGCATCGGCCACTACCACTGCCGATAATTCAAAATCCGTCGCTGCTTCTTTGGTTTTTACACCGTCAAACTGATTTTTGGTCGGGTCATAGTACACCCATGGTTTATCGCTATTACTACGCTCTTTTAAGGTCAACTCGTCCGGATGACCCTCCGGGTCGGCTTCATATACGTACCGCGTCGATTTTAACTTCGCATGCGGGATATACGGTGTCCGGTAATCCGGCCAACTGGTCGCTGTCTCTGTGGCGGTCGTCTCAAACAATCCCGCCCAGGTGTTGTTCGCCAAAATCGTATTCGGATCCTGATAATACAATCCCAGATACTCGTCATGGGCAGGAGAGAAATTCTCATAGAAAATGATCGCGTCCTCGTATCCCCTCATCGTATAGCGACGAGGATCCAACGCGTGCTCCTTCAAGTACAAGTCATCAATGTCCCCGTCTTTCGCCTTAATATGATCCTTCGGACAACGCACCTCAAACGTACTCACGTAATTCGGATCCGTGTTTTCCGCATTCGCCATACCTTGCCAGGTCTCCTCCCAGTTGTCAAAATGCCGTGCACGGGCGTAACGAGGCGCCGAAGAGTTCGGATGGGTTAAGAAATACCGCTTGTCGCCCTGCATAAACGAGATCGCAACCTGCAGCGTACCGTTATAGGTCGCTAACGCATACAGGGTATCCGCAGCGGTTGTTATCGTGTATGGATCTCCAATGTGAATCGTATCGCCCGAACCATTCGCATTCTTGCTCCATCCATAGAATGTATAACCTTCCTTGATACGAGGTGCCTGAATTGTCACCTCATCACTTTCTCCTATCGGGTACTGATCCGGAACGGTGTCGCCTAAGAATCCGTTGTTGCTATAGTGCAAGTGTTTACCAAGGTTCGCCGGCAAGAACACTATGTTTCCGTTTGTATGGGTAGCATCGGTGACTGTGATCTGTGCATATCCGGATAAACCTGCCGGAGTCTGGTCATCATGATCCTTTACCGGCACATCCTCGCCTGCCACAGGCACACTCCATTCGGTGACATCGGCACCCGGATCCTCTTCCGAGAACTCCGGACCGGTCATCAGGGTTGCCTTGATGGTATGGCCCGTCCAGGAACCGTCGATGGTCCACATATCCTGCGTGGTCCAGACGGTACTGTCGGCATTCGGCTTCATTCGCACGTTCTTGCCCGTGCTCACTTTAAGGAAATAACCAGCAGGCTTGAACCGCACGTCTAAGTTATCCACCGCCGAAGTCGCATCTATTACCATGCGTCCGTATGCATTGGCAGGAGCAAACTTGCCCGCCAGATCTTTCATCGGCAATTCGCGAATCTTCGTGAACAGCGACTTGGAGGTACTCTCGCCTAAGGGTTCAGACTCAACACCTGCACCGGGACTACTACCGTTCCGGTAGTCGTCATTCCATCCCACATAGTAGTACGCACTATCCGAAGCCGGCACTTTCATCGGGGCGGTCTGGTAGAACTTCGTACTGCCTATCTGCTCCATACAGGACAGACGGTCCATCGTATAGATCTTCTTGTAACCCGTGAAGTCCGTCAGGTTATTCGACTTGCGGTAACGCACATAGTCCTGATCGTCGTATGCAAAGAAATAATTACTGCAACTGTTAATCGGTTCGTTCAATATATACAGACGGAAGATCGTACGCGGTGTCGGTTTGTGTTTGTCGTCCGCATACGCATAGGCTGCGCGTCCCGGGTCGCATTTGATCTGACCGTTCGACCAGGTCTTCTGCTTATCCGTTGTGTTGAACGTCACCAGCGCCGCATTCGTGTAAGAAACAGGACTGTTGAAACGGGGGATCACCATCATATAGACCTCCCGGTACGTCATGTCTAAGAATCCCGTTCCCGTCGCACCGTTGAAACGGCCTTTGGCGGCACCGTTCGTTCCTCCTCGTCCTAAGGTTCGGTTCGGGTCAAAAGAAGTGACACCCTCATAGTCCGTCGGGATCACAAACACTACGTCGCATAACGAGTCGTTACGGATATCATCGCCCAGATCACCCAGGAACTTAAACAAGTCCTTCGAGTTCTTTTCCGAGCGCAACGTCTTATCGTCGTTCCAGATCGTATAACTGATACCGCCTAAGGCATAGTCGGTACCTTTCGTCAAACCGCTGATAGTACTCGTGCAGACACGCGTCAGGGCCGAGTCCACCGTCCAGACACTCATCTCCGACGGCTCCGTCGCGCCCGCTGCTTGAGGTATCAATTTCAGGTAGTGACCCGCCTTATAACCCCAATCTCCTCCCGTATATCGGGTATAGTTATTGATAAAATATTCCTTCCCGTTGACAACGGTCGAGATCAAAATCTTGTCCTGCGGCTTCAGGTTCACCACCAAACCGCCGTCCGTCGGCGTAAAACCGACAGCAAACAAACGGACCGATGCCAGCAGCAGCAACGACATCCATATTCCCTTTATTATTCCTCTCTTTATACGCATACGCATACACACACAACAAAAATGGCTGCAAAATTACAAAAAAAAAATGACATATGCAAGCATATGCCATTCTTTTTGCAGATTTTTCTGCATTTTAGCCGTTAGCCATTAGCGAGGCTCTCATCGTACTGGTCGCCGCAGACTTTCCAGTAATAGGCCTTGAGGGTCTTCTTACCGCCTGCGAGGTCTTTCTGCTCCAGGAAGGCTGCTTGGTCAGCTGCGATCTTGGTGAGGTCACCTTTACGCTGCTTCACCATCGCGGCCACGGTGCTGAACCGCAGACGTGCTGCTGCCTCATCCGCCGTGATCGGGGTGGTACGTTTCACTTTCTTCCGGAGATACAAGCGGTTGCATTGGTTGTTCTCCGTCGGTGCTACGCGGTGGGTACCAAGCAGCATTTTGTTACAACTGTGTTGGGGATTGTTCCCCGGTTTGCTCAATGCGCCGGATACACTGTCAATACCGGCGCTCCATTCTACATGTGCCATAAATTTCGTTAAGATTTAGATTGTTAAACATAACCCCTTACCCATTCGCCTGATCGTACGCCTCCGCCTCGATCGCCCACAGATAGCTCTTCAGGGTCTTTTTACCTTCCGCGCTGTCCTTCTGCGCATTGAACGCCGCCTGATCTGCAGCGATCTTCGTCAGGTCGTGCATACGGGTGTTCACCGTCTGACTCACCGTCGAGAAACGGAGCCGGATAGCGGCCTCTTTCGCACTCACCGGAGTGCTGCGCGTAATCGAATTGAGGTCTCGCAGGTACACCCTCGAGCAATCCGGATTCGTGGTCGGCGCCTTACGGTGGGTCGTCAGCACCATCTTCTGATCCGCCGCATGCGGACTCTTCTTGTTGATCTTGTTCAGCGCACCCGATACCGTCTCAAACAGGGGTGCATAACTCGCTTTTGCCATAGTTAAAATTTGGTTTTAAATGGTTAATAATGTGCATTTCGGCGACATCATTGTCGCCGGGTCCGGGTCCCGTAACCGGTAACCCGTAACCCCTTACCTCTTTTTGACGCCATGGTACTCCTCCACGGTCTTCATCTGAATCGTCGTGCTCGTTTTCGCCGAGTCCTGTGCCGTCGTGTACGTCGCGGTCGTGTTCACCGTCCGCCATACCTTGCAACTCGTCATCCCCAGCGCCACGGCACAACACGTAAGGAGTGCCAAGACGATCGTCTCAATGATTTTGTACAATTGTTCGTGACTCATAGATTTCCAAATAAATAGGTTCTTTATGATTTTGTTCCTGCAGGAGAATAAGGCAGTCCGCATTCTCCAGTGTCGGTGCGATGGGGGTGAGGTATTCACGATAGATACCTATGCTTCCGGAATAACGGTGTTCCACCGAATAGATCGTTCCTCGAACTGCCTTTCCGGCTCTTTCTTGTCTTATCAACTTGTAGTACATATACGTTTCATTCGCTTATTTCCAGTTAACCAGTTGACCAGTTGACCAGTCGACCAGTTAACGTTTTCGAGTGCAAATATATACCAGAAATGAGCCTTTTTGCAAATTTTTTACCAAAATTCTTTCAAACTTAGTTCACTACTTCACCGATTCATTCTCGGTGTTTTCCCGATGCATACTCGGTCCTTTCTCGCCTTCGTAGTATGCCGACATAATTGCTTTTTGTAACTTCGTCGGAGCCTTTATCTCCGGCGATAACTTCGCATACAGGTAGCATATCCGGTCACGGATCTTCTTCCGCTTTTCTATCGCTTCTAACATATCCTCCATCTGCGATTGAACCAGCACCACACACCTATCTACCATCGTCCGTTTCTTGTACTGTGCTTTCTGCTTTCGCGTCGCGTTCTTCGGCAATGCCGGCTCACACCGTTTGCTCATGAAGGTACGACCGTTACGCGTAAAAAATGTCACTTCTCCTATTGTGCCCGATATACACTCTATACCCGGCAATAATTTTATTTTTGCCATATTGCTTAAAAATTTAATGGTTTAACATTTGTCATTTGCCATATTTTGGCTTCGTCTAAGGTGAAGATACCGGGATTGCCTTTGTGTATGGCACTAACTAAAGGTGTTTTGTCTTTCATAAGACGGTTGATGTACGGTCGGCCGTTCCAATTCGTAGGATACGGATGGCAGTTGGTGATGATATCCCGTGGTGTGCCGTAGAAGGGTACATGGCGCCATTTTTTATAGAGACAGTACAGATAAAGCCGTCGTTGTTCTTCGAGTGTGAGCCGATACCATTCATTGATCGCCGTGCTGTAGGAATAACGATTGTCGGGGTCGATGACTTTCCACAGGTGTACGATGCTGCCTTTCTTATTCATTACGTCATCTATTGTTTCCATAAGAAAAACCTTTTTAAATTATTTATAAAAAATAATTATTTTTAGAAAAAGATTAAAGGTACTATCCGAATGGTTTTCTCTTTGCTTCTTTCTCTTTT
>CADCDS010000015.1 GCA_902800215.1 uncultured Bacteroidales bacterium
CGAACGGTGGTGTCTTTTACAATTATTGATTGTGTCTTTGCCATAGACTCTAATTATATCTAATTCAGTGATTTCTACATATCCGCTGCAAAGGTACAAAAAATATTTCACATACACAAATTTATTTGTGTTTTTGCGGAAGATTTGCAAATTTTGATACAAAACCACCCACAAAAAAAAGCACAACCTTTCGATTGTGCTTTAGCCAGATGAGCGAATATCAGATCTGACGGTTTTATATCATTTTAGCTTAAAAATACATTTTTTTTGCATTTTTTTGCTCAGATATTTGCATATGTCAAATTTTTGCAGTACTTTTGCAGTCGCAAAAGCTTATTGAGCGCGTGTGGCTCACTACCTGCGTCTGGTTGCATTCCGTTTTTACTCGTTGCAATTCAGCGGCACAGAGGTAAGGCTGAACGGAAGTCTTATGTTAAGAGCGGGGTTTAACACACACCAACTCAATTTTACGCAGCCTGCCCCAATTCATCGGGCGGGCTGATTTTATAACATATACTTTCTTTTTACCCATCCACTCTGAGAAGTACAATCCGTTTGGAGTCCCTTCCGAGAGTAAATTGTTTAATTTATTTCCCGTTTCTAAAGCCATACTTTATCTTCGCTTCGTAAATTCAAGCGCAAAGGTACGAAGATTTTTTGACATATGCAAGAAAAAACAAAAAAAAAGACACCCGAAAGTGTCTTTTTGTGTCCCCCGAGAGGCTCGAACTCTCGACCCACTGATTAAGAGTCAGTTGCTCTACCAACTGAGCTAGGGAGACTCGAAAAATGTATGCTTTTCGTCAAAAGCGGGTGCAAAGGTACTGCTTTTTTTTGATATGACCAAATTTTTTGGCAAAAAAATGCATTTTAGGTATCATTTTTTTGATTTAGAGGCTTTCAGCGAACCTTTCGGCCTCTTCTATTTGGTCGATTTTTCCCACATCCATCATTCTGAAAGCGTTTGGAATATACGCTTTCAGATTGGACATTGGACATTGGACATTGGACATTTGTTTTTCACAGATAGCCATATAGAAATCGATAAGGGAGAATTTGTCGTCGGGTATTTCCTCTAAACGCTCCAACACATCTGTTCCTAACACTTGACAGCCGCTAAAAGCTAAATGACGACCATCGTGACCTTTCAGTTCTCCGGTTTTGATATTCGTCCAACCGCAGAGACGATCATGCTCATCGAAACAGAGATAACGTTGAGTCTCTCGTTGACTGACAACGAGGAGACTCATTGGAGATTGAAGATTGGAGATTGGAGATTGATAACTAGAAATTAAAGCGCGGAGGTCGAGATTGGAGAGGATATCCACGTTGCAGGCTAAGATGGCTGTTGGCTCTTGCAGGTTTGACCTAGCAGTTAGCCTTTTTAGGGCTTTTTTGAGACCACCGCCGGTATCGAGGAGTTGGTCGCGTTCGTCGGAGATAAGGATGTTACACCCCCAGCCGTTATTACGACGGACGGTGTCGATGATCATATCGGGAAAATGATGAACATTGACGATGATATCGGTGATGCCGGCATCACGAAGCCGCTCCACCTGCCATTGAAGGAGGGGTTTTCCTGCTAAGGGTACGAGTGCCTTGGGCATCGTATCGGTGAGGGGTTTAAGACGCGTACCGAGACCGGCACAAAAGATCATTGCTTTCATTGACGATTGGACGATTTACAAGGTACGATTGATTTACGATTTATTCTAAGGTACGATTTATACCGCGTTCGCGGTGAATGAGGTGGATACGGACGTTGTATTTCTCGTGCAGGTGTGCAGCGAGATGTTCGGCACAATAGACGGAGCGGTGCTGCCCACCGGTACAACCGAAGGAGACTTGCAGATTGGTAAAATCGCGTTCGATGAATCGCTCCACATGATGATCGACGAGTGCATAGACGGACTCGAGGAAAGTGAGGATCTCGCCATCCTGTTCCAGAAAATCGATGACGGGTTGATCCAATCCGGTCATCTGTTTGTACTGATCGTATTTACCGGGGTTATGGGTTGAACGGCAGTCAAAGACATAACCGCCGCCGTTGCCGGACTCATCCGCCGGGATGCCTCGTTTAAAGGAGAACGAGTAGATCGTTACTGATAGCATAGAGATAGGGATATTCTTCTTTTAAGGGTTCAAGGATATCGTGTAAGTTCTTTAGCGCCAAGGGGATGGACTCCAGGAAATGCTGCTTGCGCTCAAAATAACCGCGGTAACCGTACGCACCGAGAACCTGAAGGGTGCGCAGGAGAACGAAGTGCGGGAGAGATGCTTTCCAGGCATCTCTATTGGAGATTGGAGATTGGAGATTGGAGATTGATATTTTCTCCAACTCATCCAAATAATCTTCGATCAGTTTTTCTCGCAGTTCGGGAGCGAGGTTGGCTTTCGCCTGCCAGAGGAAGGAAGCGACATCGTACTGGGTAGGACCGCGACGACCGCCTTGAAAATCGATGAAGTACGGTTGACCGTCACGAATCATGACATTCCGGCTTTGGAAATCGCGATATAAGAAAGTTGAGAGTTGAAAGTTTAGAGTTGAGAGAAGCTTTTTTACCAGCGCATCAAAATCATCTTCGAGGTGGGGTTCGGAGAACTCGATCTGCGTACCTTTGAGGAAGCAGTACTTGAAGTAGTTCAGATCCCATCGTACGGAGCGTTCGTCAAAAGCGGGAACGGGGAAGCAATAGGACCAATCGAAGTCACGTGCACCTTCCACTTGTATGTGCGCAAGCGCACGTATAGCGCGTTCTAATAAGGTGGGATCGAGGTTATCGAAGAGGAGGGTGTCACCCAGATCTTCCTGGGTATAAGACATCTCATCGTCACTGACCCAATAGACTTCGGGCACGGGTAAACCGAGTGCATGAAAATGGCGTGCCATATAGATGAAGGCACGGTTCTCATCGCGGTTGGTGCCGACTACCCGAATGACGGAGCGACCGTTTTCATCGGTCTCCCGGGTATAAACCCGATTACTTCCTTGCTGTTTGATCATAACGGTGTACGAAAAATGCGTATTCTCCTTTCGGAAAACACGCATTTTCGTTTTGTTAATTACTTGAAGAACTCGTTTACTTTCTCGTTGAGTACGATTTCCTCTTGGAAGACGTAAGCACCTGTTTTAGGCGACTTAACCATCTTGATGCACTTAGAGTGCGCGCGTCCGGAGTTACCGGTTTGCAGTGTTGCGACCGCTTTCTTTGCCATAGTTCTAAGCCTTTCTAAAAATAGGTGTTAATTACTTAATCTCCTTGTGAAGGGTATATTTCTTCAAATAGGGATTGTACTTCATGAGTTCCAAACGATCCGGTGTGTTCTTACGGTTCTTAGTCGTAATATAACGGCTCATTCCCGGTACACCACTGTTCTTCTGCTCTGTGCATTCAAGGATAACTTGAACGCGGGCTTCTTTTGCTTTCTTTGCCATTGTTCAGCTCCTTTCTTTTAATAGAGGTATCCCTTCTCCGCAGCCTGTTTCAGCGCGTTGTCGAGACCGATCTTGTTAATAGTTCTCAGACCGGCTGCACTCACGTTCAGCTCGATCCATACATCCTGTTCTACCCAGTAGAACTTGCGGCGGAATAGGTTCACATCAAACGTGCGCTTGGTGTGACGCTTCGAGTGCGAAACGTTGCAGCCGCCCATGGCTTTCTTGCCTGTAATTTGACAAATCTTTGACATTGTATTATATATTTTATATTTTTTCCAATTTCGGGGATTCTCCGCACATTAACACGAAAAATCGCGCAAAGGTACTGCTTTTTTTTGACATGACCAAATATTTTTGTAAAAAAATGCAAAAAAATTTCATTTTTCTTGCGTATGTGCGAAAAAAGCAGTATCTTTGCACACAAATTAAACGAAATATGGCTATCGAATTTAAATCAGCAGATGTTCAACGTGCGCATGAATGGATTGCGCAGGCGAGACATATCGTTATTATCACGCACATGGCTCCGGACGGCGACGCGATGGGATCGGCGCTGGGACTTTGGAATTGGCTTAAAGGGTTACCGGTTACGGGTGACGGGTTACGGAACGTGAACGTGCTTGTGCCGAATGCGTTTCCAAAGTTCTACCAGTGGATGCCGGGAGCGGAGGAGATTACGGTCTACGAGACGAATGCGAACCGCTGTAACGAGCTGATAACCAATGCGGATTTGTTTATCTGCACAGATTTCAATGACCCCAAACGGATTGGTCCGATAGGCGAGAAATTAGTAGCTGCAACGGCACCGAAAATTCTGATTGATCATCACCTGAATCCGACGGATTTTGCGGATATCGTTTTCAGTTTTCCGGAGGCTTGTTCGGCAAGTGAGATTGTGTATCGGTTTATAAGGGTTACGGGTTATCGGTTATCAGTTAGCGGAGCTACTTGCATCTACACGGGACTGATGACAGACACGGGTAATTTCAGTTTCAATTCCACGAGTTGTGACCTGTACGAGATCATCGCGGAACTGATTCGTGCCGGCATCAAAAAAGACGAGATCTACAATGCCGTTTACAACCAGTATTCGACAGATCGGGTGCGACTGACGGGTTACGCTTTATACCGCAAGATGCGGATCTATCCGGAGTACCATCTGTCGCTGATCACCTTGAGTGCCGATGAGTTGGACCAATACCATTACCAGCCGGGAGACACGGAGGGATTGGTGAATATGCCGTTACAGATCAGCGACGTCTATTACTCGGTGTACATGCGGGAAGAACGACCGAAACCGGGTACGCCGAAACCGCGAATAAGGATATCGTTCCGTTCGCAAGGAGACCGGCCGGTGAACATCTGGGCGAGTGAGGTTTTCAATGGCGGCGGACACATGAACGCCTCCGGCGGAGAGTTGTTCGGAAGCCTGAATCAGGCGGTACAGTTATTCGAAAAATCGTTTCCGAAGTATATAAAGGCGAAAGGCTAAAGGTTACGGGTTACGGGTTACGGGTTACGGGTTATAGAGAAAAAAATGCGAAAAAATGGCACGCGCGCTTGCGTATGTCATTTTTTTTTTGTAATTTTGCACGCAATTTTGTGCGCACATATATTTAAACAACATAAAATGATGAAAAAAAGTATTGTAATGATCGCGTTGGCGGCTATGAGTTTGACCGCCTTTGCACAGCAAGAGACGCTGATGACGATTAATGGAAAACCCGTCAGCGCCGAGGAGTTTTTGTACATCTATGAGAAGAACAACCAGGCAGGTGCTTTGGACCCAAAGACCATGGACGAGTATCTGGACATGTTCATCAATTTCAAATTAAAAGTGACGGAAGCAGAGAGTCAGGGTATTGACACGACGGAAGCTTTTGCCAAGGAATTGAAAGGTTACCGTGCTCAGGCAACACCGAAGTACCTGCAGGATCAGGCAGCGTTGGACAGTCTGGTAGAGATGAGTTGGCGTCATATGGCCAAGGATCGTCGTGCCGCGCATATCGCGATTCAGTGTCCGAGAAGTGCGAGTGAAGAAGAGGTAGCCGCAGCGTTGGCGAAGATCAACGAAGCCTATGAGCGTGTGACGATCGGCAAGGGTGTGATGAAAGGCAAAGGCAAGAAGGCGAAGTTGGTTCGTCAGAAAGTGGAAGCTTTTGACGTAGTCGCACGGGAAGTGAGCACCGATCCGAGTGTACAGGAGACAAACGGTGAGTTAGGCTGGATCACGCCGTTCCGTTACGTCTATCCGCTGGAAGAAGCGGTATATAACACGGAGATCGGTCAAGTGAGCAAACCGTTCCGTACCCAGTACGGATGGCATATCGTGCTGGTAGAAGAAGAGCGCGATCATATAGAGGTGAAAGCCGCACATATCATGAAGATGGTGCCGGAAGAGAAACTGGATGCCGAGAAGAAAGCGTTGATCGACAGTATTGCATTGATTTTGACACCGGAGAATTTTGCGGAAGTAGCCCGTCAGGAATCCGACGACCGCGGAAGCAGTGCCAAAGGTGGTGACTTAGGATGGTTCGGCAAGGGTATGATGGTGAAACCGTTTGAAGATGCTGCGTTCAGTCTGAAAGAAGGCGAGATCAGTGCTCCTATTCGCAGTCAGTACGGATGGCATATTATTTATAAAGAAGGAGAACGCGGCATTCAACCGCTGGATTCGATTCGTCAGCAAGTGCTTCGTAACGTACAGCGTGACGAGCGTGCGCAGGAAGCGGATAAGAGTTTTATCCGCAAGACTCGTGCCGAATATCATCTGCCGGCAGAGATGACGGATGCAGAAGTGAAGGCGTTTGCAGACGAACACTTGGAGGAGAAATATCCGGAGTTGAAGAACCTGGTGCAGGAGTACCACGACGGTATTCTGCTGTTTGAGGTGTCCTTACGTGAAGTTTGGGACAAGGCAGCTAAGGATACGGCCGGTCTGGAGAACTATTTCAAAGGCCACAAGAAAGCGTACACCTGGACCGCACCGCGTTGGAAAGGTTACCTCATCCAGGCCAAGGACAAGAGTAGTGCCAAAGCTGCCAAGGCCATCATCAAGAGTGCCCATCCGGATTCGATTCAGAGTTACATCGCGCAGCGTGTGAACTGCGACAGCGTGCAGTACGTGAAGGTACAACACGGTCTGTGGGAGCAAGGCAAGAACGCCGCAATCGATAAATACGGATTCAAAGTGAAAGGTGCTGAGTTCAGTCCGAAAGAGGAACTACCGTACGTAGAGTGCGTAGGTAAGAAACTGAAAGCACCGGAGGCATGGAATGACGAGAAAGGCAAAGTAACCACGGACTATCAGGATTACTTGGAGGCCGAGTGGATCAAACGCTTGCGTGAGAAATATCCGGTAGTGATCAACCAGGAAGTGTGGGAAAAGATTAAGAAATAAAGGCGAAAGGCGAATGGCTAAAGGCTAATGGCAAAAGGCTAATGGCTAATGTAAAGAAATATTGGGGGATTGGCGTGGTGCTGGCATGTCTGGTGATTGCCAACGTGCTGGTGCAGGTGCGTGTGTTCCGATGGGACTTGACGGACGATAAGATCTACAGTCTGAGTGACGCGTCAAAGGTGTTGTTACAGCAGACGGATGCCCCGATCGAGGTGACGATCCTGTTGAACGGAGAGTTAAGTGCCGGTTTTCAACGTCTGCGCAAAGCAACGATCGAGACGCTGGAAGAGATGAAGGTGTACGCACACGGTTTGCAGATCCACTATCAGGATCTGAATGAACTGGATGCAAAGGCGCGGCAGGAGATGGAGCAACAGGGGTTTGTTCCGACGCGTAACACCATCGTCGAGCACAGCGGCAAGACGGTGGAGATGCGTACGTATCCCTATGCGGTGCTACGTTACCATGACGAGGAAGCGATCATCAACCTGTTATCCGGAACCGAACAAAGCGAAGAAGAAGTGACGAATGCCGGCATCGAGCAGTTGGAATACAACCTGATGGAGCCGCTGTACCTGATGCAACGCACCGAGACACCGAGGGTAGCCATCTTGGAAGGTCACGACGAAGCCGACGAGCGGTATTCGTATGACTTGGAGAACACCTTAAGTGCCTATTTCCAAGTGGACCGCGGTTCGATCAACGGGGACAGTGTGGATCTGCATATACTGGACAACTACCAGGCGATCATTATTGCCAATCCGCAGAGTTCGTTCGGAGAAACGGAGCGGTATATCATTGACCAGTATATCATGCGCGGCGGAAAGGTATTGTGGGCTGTGGACGGTGTGCGATTCAGTGACGAGATGTTACATAGCGAAGGGTATACTCCCATCGTGGAACATGAGATCGGGATCAAGGACATGCTGTTCCGATACGGTATATGCATCGATCCGGCCTTGGTGCAAGATGTGCAGTGCCTGACGATACCGGTGCAAGCACCGAGCAGTTCGAAGCAGTCGCATATCCTGATTCCTTGGACATATGCGCCGCTGTTACAAAGCAATCCCTACCACCCTATCACGCATGACTTAGGTGCAATCATGAGTACGTTTGTCAGTCCCATCCGTGCCGTGAATGACGAAGACGGGATTGAGAAGTTTGTGCTGTTATACACGAGTACAGCCACTAAGGTGACGCGTTGTCCGAACGAGGTGAACCTGAGTGGAAACGAGCAAAACTGGGATCAGTACGAGCATGCGAACGTGCCGGTAGCGGCATCGATGGAAGGTGTCTTCCCAAGTGCGTATGCCCATCGGATGATGCCGGAAGGAGTAATGGGTAACGATCCGTTGATCAAGCAGAGTGCACCGACGCGGCAAGTGGTGATCGGTTCCGGTAGCGTGCTGATGAACAACGCGCAACAGAACCAGGTGATGGCGATGGGTTATGACCCGGTGACGGGACGATTGTATAGTAACCGCGATTTCATCACGAATGCCATGCTGTGGTTAACGGACGGTGATGGCCTCATCAGTCTAAGAGAGAAAATCGTTCCATTACGACTGCTGAACACCAAACGGGCATATAAAGAGCGAACCAAAGTGGAGATCATCAGTACCGTGGCACCGATCGTGTTCCTGCTGTTAGTTGGCGGAGCGGTGATCGTGATCCGGAAACGAAAATACGGATTAAAGGCGAAAGGCTAATGGCGAAAGGCGAAAGGCTAAAGTTATGAAGAGAATATATATCCTTATGATGTTGTGTCTGGTAGGTGGTTTAGGCTACCTGCAAGCACAGGAGTTAAAAGAGTATCCGTTAGACACGATTAACGGAGAGGAAGTGTATAAATACCGCGTAGAGCGCAGTATCGGTTTGTACCGTATCGGTGTCAATTTCGACGTGCCGCAGGCGGATATCATCCGTCTCAATCCGCAGTTACGGGAACGGGGTCTGCATTTCGATGAGATTCTGTACATCCCCACCAAGCGCAAAATCGGCGAGAAGAAAGAGGTGCTGCCGGTGAAAGAAGAGTTGAAACCGGTGGTAGCGCCTATAGCGCCGGTAGTAGAAGAACAACCGGTAGAGCCGGCAGTTGTTGCGCAAGACAGCGTGGTAACGGCATCGGACAGTGCGGTGACCCTTGTGACGGACAGTGTAGTGGTGCCGGTGATTCCGGAACCGATTGTGCTGGACAGCGTGATCGACGGTAAACGGGTGGTGGAACTGGCGTTGATGTTACCTTTTGAGAGTCAGCAAACCAAGCGAAGTGCAAATGCCGCACGGATGCTGGAGTTTTACCAGGGCGCGTTATTGGCATTGCATGACATGCAGAATGACAGTATTGTTTATCGTCTGCGCGTCTATGACATCGAGCGCAGTGAGCGTCGGGTGAAAGAGTTATGCGACAGTACGGACTTGGACCGTGTGCAGGCTGTGTTAGGTTTAGCCTATCCGGTACAGATCCAACAGATGATTCCGTGGTGTGAATCGCATCAAGTGCCGTTGTTCCTGCCGTTCTGTGATAATATTGACCTGAAAGGCAAGCCGCATGTATATCAGTTCAACTCTCCGGATCGGGAGGAAGCACAAGCTTTGACGCGTCAATGGATCGCGCAGAAAGGAGACAGTGCTCTGCACTGCGTAGCCATCAACGTACGGGAAGCGGACTATTCGAATGCGATGAAGGAGTTGCGCAAAGTGCTGAAAGAAGAAGGTATTGCCTTCGACACCATCCCGATGCGGGATCTGCTCAAAGACTCAGCGGCCTATGCGTTCGATAAAGAGAAAGAGAACCTGATCATCGTGCATAGCGACCGTTACCAGCATGTTCGGGTACTGATGCCGCACCTGGTGAAGATACAAGAAGAAGGTTACCGCCTGCGTTTGGTCAGCCAGTATTCGTGGCAGAAAGAGTCGGTGAACCTTCCGCAGGTCTATACGTCCAAGTTCACGACGGAGGAACGGGACGTGACGCATTACAACGGGTTGTGGGAGCATTATTTTGTGAACACCCATGTGTCCGAGACACCGCGTTATGATCTCTTAGGCTACGACTTGATGCGGGAGATCATCTATATCGTCAACGGTCAACCGAGTGAGAATGAGGGTCTGCAGTCTCCCATCTACTGGGAAGCGGAAAGCGAAGCAGACGGTTGGCAGAACACGTATATTCATATTGTAGAGAATTGAAAAACAAACGCTACATAGGGATCTTGATCGGTTTGGTAAGCCTGCTTAGTTTGCAAGCCCAACCGCGTCTACGGATACCGGAGTATTACTTGGGTGTTCATGGCGGCGTGAGTGCCGGCACGGTGATCTTCAATCCGTCGGAATCGGGTATGCGTCCTATCACGCAGGCCTGTGTGTTAGGAGGGAACGGCGGTTTGGTGTTCCGTTACGCCGGACATAAGTACTGCCATTTTCAGATGGAGTTGAACTACATGCACCGGGGTTGGAAACAGTCGGGTACGGAACATAACCTGCATTATATTGAGTTGCCGATTCTGATGCATCTCAATTTCGGCAGCGAGGTATGCCGGTGGATTTTTAACCTCGGACCGCAGATTGGTTATTGCGTTAAAGACGAGAGTAACGCCATTGATCATCCGTTCGATTGGGGATTGGCGGCCGGTACCGGTTTCTACGTCAAGACACGGAAGGCAGGTATCTACGAACTGGAGATACGGTGTGATTTCTCCTTGGGCGGTGTGTTAGGCACCTCCGTCACGGACAGTCATAACATGGCCAATCCCTTGGACTTGAGTGTTAACTTAGGATGGTATTTCCCGATTAAGAAGAAAATTAAAATTGAACAAATTAAAATACAGTGATATGAAAACCAATTATGAAGTGCGTTACGCCTCGAATCCGACGGACGCGAAGAGTTATGACACCACCCGATTGCGGAAAGATTTCCTGATCGAGCATGTGTTTGTGAAGAACGAAGTGAACATGGTGTACTCGATGTATGACCGTATGATCGTAGGTGGTGCGATGCCGGTGAATGAGAGTTTATTACTGGAAGCCATCGATCCGTTGAAGGCACCGTTTTTCCTGACACGCCGTGAGATGGGTATCTTCAACGTAGGCGGAAAAGGTCGCGTGATCGCAGGCGATAAGGTGTATGAGTTGGATTATAAGGAGGCCTTGTATTTAGGTCGCGGAGACCGGGAAGTGAAGTTCGAGAGTATCGATGCTAACCACCCTGCTCTCTTCTATTTCAATTCCACCACGGCGCATTGTGCGTATCCGGATAAGAAAGTGACGAAAGCGGATGCGGTAGTGGCGCATATGGGTAGTCTGGAGATGAGTAACGAACGCGACATCAACAAGATGCTGGTCAATCAAGTTCTTCCGACTTGTCAACTGCAGATGGGTATGACCGAGTTGGCGACGGGAAGTGTGTGGAATACCATGCCGGCGCATGTGCACAGCCGTCGTATGGAAGCGTATTTCTATTTTGAGGTACCGGAAGAGCAGGCTGTTTGTCATTTCATGGGTGAGGTGGAAGAGACCCGTCATATCTGGATGAAAGGTAACCAGGCTGTGCTGAGCCCGGAATGGTCGATCCATTCGGCTGCTGCGACCCATAACTACACCTTCATCTGGGGTATGGGTGGTGAGAACCTCGACTACGGAGACCAAGACTTCAGTAAGATCACCGATTTGAAATAAATTCAAAATCACGGGATAATATACATAGTATATTATAAGTATGGGTGGGATACGATATTCCCCCGATGAGACCACGATAAGACCACAAGAATGAAAAGATTTTTATATATTATAACCGCTTTGGCCTGTCTGACGGCGTGTCAGAAAGAAGCGGTGCAACCGAAAGTGTACGGTCGATTCGTACCGGAACGGAAAGATGATTTTGCATGGGAAAACGAGTATGCCGCTTTCCGCATGTACGGTCCTGCACTGCGACCGGAGAATCCGTCCAACGGTGTGGATTTATGGCTCAAGAAGAGTCCGGAACTGGTAGTGGACAGTTTCTATTATCGCGAGCATGTATTAGGTCTGCCGTACCACGTTAATTACGGGAAAGGTCTGGACTGCTACAAAGTAGGTCACACTTGCGGTGCAGGCGGATTGGTCGTTATTGCCTACGAACAGTTATACGTCGGTGGTGCTTATGACCATTGGGAAATACTCGAACAGACACCGGAGAAGTTCGTCTTCAAACTCGAGTACGACAGTTTGGAAGTGGCAGAACACGAACTGCACGCATCCATCACGATTACGGCACAAGCAGGACAGATGCTGAACAAGGCGGAAGTGGTGCTGACCGGTGATTTTGAAAATGATCTGTTCGTAGGTGGCGGTATTTATCTGCATGACACGATCGACAATATCTATAAGTGCGACCACTGCGGCATTGCTGCTTATGCGGAAGATGCGTTGAGCGACAAGACGGCAGCGGAGATGAATAACTTCGTGCCGCAAGGACGTAGTTATATTGCGGTCGTGACACCGCATGGCGGTTGGCAGGATATCATCGATGGGACATTGTTCTCCGTACAACCGTACGAGCTCGGCGACACGCTGACTTATTACTTCGGTGCCTGCTGGAGTGAATGGTCGAACGGAGAAGAAAGCTTCCCGACGGACGAGAGTTGGTTTGAATCAATACACTTATAAGAGATGACGTATCTGATCATTCGTTTGGCCACTTTGGGCAATGTAGCGATGACGGTGCCGATCGTGGCATCGGTCAGTAAGCGCTACCCGAATGATCGGTTCATCATCGCCAGTAAGAAAGACCTGCGTGCGATGTTTGCATCGATGCCGAATGTAGAGTTTCGGGAAGTGGATAACCACTTAGGCTGGCGCGGTGTTTGGGATCTTTGGAAAGCATGGAGGGAGGAAGTAGATGCGGTCATTGACCTGCAGAGCGTGCTGCGTACCAGGGTATTCCGACTCTTGATGCGGTGCAGCGGAAAGAAGGTGACGAGTGTGCGGTACGGACGAATCCGAAAGCATCTGATCACTTTCTGGGGGATAGGAAAGACGAACCTACCCACAGAGTTTGACCGGTACGCGGATACTTTCCGTCGCGCAGGCTTGGAGACGGATGATGATTTCACTGCCTTACCGGTGAACAGGAAAGCGGCGAAGGTGGTGAAGGAGCGTTTCGGAGAGAAAGAAGGACGCTGGATCGGATTGGCACCGTTTGCCAAATGCCGGTCGAACATGATACCCTACCGGGTGACGAAAGAGACCATTGAGCGTCTGACCAAAGACAAGCATACGCAGGTGTTTCTCTTCGGAGCCGGAAAGATCGAATGCGAGATGTTGCGGCAGTGGGCAAGTGTGTTCCCACGTACGGTGAGTGTTGCCGGGCAATTAAAACTGGAAGAAGAGTTGGAGTTAATGCGGCAGTTGGATGTGATGATCTGTATGGACAGCGCCAACCAGCATCTGTCGAGTCTGGTAGGTTTGAGAGCCATCAGCGTCTGGTGTGCCACCCATCCGATGATCGGGTTCATGGGTTGGAAACAACACAAAGAGGACATCGTGCAGCGGCATGACTTACGATGTCGGCCATGCACCTGTCACGGAACGAACCATTGCCGGTACCATAATTTTGCGTGCCGGCAGATAGAAACGGAAAATATTATACAACGGATATGAGTAAAGTTATTTCATTAGCGAACCAAAAAGGAGGCGTAGGTAAGACGACCACCTCCATCAACTTAGCAGCCGCTTTGGCCAAGTTAGGCAAGAAAGTACTGCTGATCGATGCCGATCCGCAGGCGAACACGTCTTCGGGTTTGGGTATCGAGATACGGGAGTTGACCAATACGATCTACGAATGCCTCGTCAACGGCATTGATCCGCATACAGCTGTCGTGGAGACGAGTATGCCGAACCTGAGTGTGATACCGAGTCATATCGACCTGGTGGGTGCTGAGATCGAGATGCTGAACATGGACCATCGGGAGTTGTTACTCAAGCGGATCATTGAGCAGTTGAAAGAGGAGTATGACTTCATCCTGATCGACTGCAGTCCGTCATTGGGTCTGATCACCATCAATGCCTTGACGGCCAGTGACAGCGTCATCATTCCGGTACAGTGTGAGTTCTTTGCGCTGGAAGGTATTGCCAAGTTACTGAACACGATTAAGATCATCAAGTCCAAACTCAACCCGGCGTTGAAGATCGAAGGCTTCCTGCTGACGATGTATGATAACCGTCTGCGGTTAAGCAACCAGGTGTACGAAGAGGTGAAGCGTCATTTCGGTGATCTGGTGTTCAACACCGTCATCTCCCGTAACGTCCGTCTGAGTGAAGCTCCGTCGCACGGTGTGTCGGTGCTGGAATATGATCCGCATTCGAAGGGTGCGCAGAACTACACGGCGTTAGCAAGAGAAGTTATTGTAAGAAACAAGAAGAAATAAGATATGAAAAAAACAGGTTTGGGCAGAGGTTTGGATGCACTCATCGACACCTCGCATGTAGATACCAACGGAGGCAGTTCAATCTCCGAGATCGCCCTCAGTGCCATTGTAGCGAATCCGGATCAACCGCGTCGCACGTTTGACGAGGAAGCCTTGCAGGAGTTAGCGGATTCAATTCGTGAGCACGGTGTCATCTCTCCTATCACGCTACGTGACAACGGAGACGGCACGTATATGATCATCGCCGGTGAACGTCGTTTCAGAGCCAGTAAGATAGCGGGATTGGAGCAGATTCCGGCATACATCCGTACGGCCAAAGACGAGCAAGTCATGGAATGGGCGCTGATCGAGAACATCCAGCGTGAGGATTTGGATGCTATTGAGATTGCGTTGGCATACCAGCGTCTGATGGATGACTATAACCTGACGCAGGAACGGATGGCAGAACGCGTAGGCAAGAAACGGGCGACGGTGGCCAATTACCTGCGTCTGCTGAAGTTACCGGCGGAAGTGCAGGTGGGTATCAAAGAGAAGAAGATCGAGATGGGACACGCTCGTGCGATCTTAGGCAGTCCGTCAGCAGAACGGCAGTTAGCGTTATACCAGCGGATCTTGAGAGAAGGTCTGTCCGTACGCAAAGTGGAAGAGTTGGCGCAGGAAGATAAGTTTGCTGACCAGCCTAAAGCGAAAAGCAAACAAGCCAACCCCTATGCACCCTTGGCCAAGGAGTTAAGTCAGAAAAGCGGATGGGACATCAAGATCCGTGACGGCAAAGTGACGATCGCCTTTGCCAATGAAGACGAGTTACGAAACATCATCGCACGTATCGGTTGAAACACTGGTTTATCATAATACTTATCTTCCTCCCGTTAGCCGCACAAGCGCAGCAGGACAAGATCTATTATTCTCCGGACACCACGTCCACGGAGGAGTATAAGTATTATATTGATCTGAGCAAAAAACCGGATGCCATCAAAGCCGTGTGGTTAGGCGCCATCTGTCCCGGTGCCGGTCAGATCTACAACCGTTCCTATTGGAAACTACCCATCGTCTATGGTGCGTTCATGGGATGCGGCTATGCCGTCAGCATGATGCAAAACCGGTACAGCGGTTACAAATCCGCCTATCTGGACCTGTACAACGATATCGAAGCCGGTGTGGACGTGACGAGTATCACGGATCCGAGTAAGAGTTACGTAGCCGTTATGCCGGACGGATACTCGTGGTCGCAATTAGGCGGTGCGACGACTTGGATGAACACGCTCAAAAACCGGCAGTCGATCTACCGGCGGTACCGGGACTATTCCATCTTAGCGACCGCTGTCGCGTATGCTTTGTCCCTCATTGATGCGTACGTCGATGCGCAGCTGTTTGACTATGATATCTCGCCGGACTTGTCGATTCATGTAGAACCGCAGATATACATAGACGGATGGAAACAACAAAATGCAGAATTAAAATTAGCAATACAGTTTTGAAAAAGATTTTTAGTATAGTATTCAGTTGCTTGGCACTGACCGTGCAAGCACAAGAGATCGATTCGATCGGTCAACCGGAACTGCCGATCTCTCCGGACTCATTGGTAGTACCGGAGATGTTAGATAGTCTGGAGATCGCTCCGGAGGACACGATTATACCCATCGAACCGTATTACAAGCAGTGGAACGACAGTGACCTGACGGACGTGGAGATGCGTGCGCTGGATTGGAGTCTGCGATGGTTAGACACGACAGGATGCACGGCAGAACACGACACCACTACCCTGCCCGATTCGGTCTATAAAGCGCGTCTGCAGGCCATGCCTTGCGTCATTGAGTTGCCGTACAACGAACGCGTGCGCGCGTTTATACTAAGGTACGTCAAACGCAACCCAAAACAGGTGGCGCGTATGATGCGGATGAGCGAGTATTACTTCCCGATTTTTGAAGAATGTTTAGGTCGTTATAACCTACCCTATGAACTCAAATACGTACCGGTTATTGAATCGGCACTCAATCCCATGGCGCGTTCCCGTGTCGGTGCTACCGGACTATGGCAGTTCATGCCGGGTACGGCGAAACTATACGGATTGGAGGTGAACTCGCTGGTAGACGAACGGATGGATCCGGTGAAAGCGACCGATGCCGCCTGCCGGTTTATGAGCAGCCTCTATGCCATATACCACGATTGGAACTTGGTTATTGCTGCGTATAACTGCGGAGGCGGAAACGTAAACAAAGCCATCCGCCGGGCAGGCGGTAAACGCGATTTCTGGTCGATCTATCCCTATCTTCCGACGGAGACACGCAACTACGTGCCGATCTTCATTGCGGCCAACTATGCGATGAACTACAGCGAGGAACACGGAATCTGCAAGGCGCCGATTGAGAAGACGATGCTGACCGACACCATCCTGACCAACCAACGTATGCACTTGGAGCAAGTCAGCAAAAACCTGGACATCCCGATGGAGGAGTTACGGCGTTTGAATCCGCAATACTCACGGGATATTCTGCCCGGCGGAACGATGTATGCCTTGTGCCTGCCGGCAGAGAAGATGGGACCGTTCATCGACATGCAAGAGAGTATCCTAGCCTATAAAGCGGACAGCCTGATCAATAACCGCCGTGCGGAGATAGATCTGGCTAAAGTGACCTCTATCAACGGTGCTTACCGCGTGAATGGCGTGACTTATTACACTATCAAAAACGGCGACACCCTGAGCGGTATTGCCAAGAAATTCCATTGCTCGGTCAAACAGATCAAACAATGGAACGGATTGAAGAACGACAATATCCGTGCCGGTAAAAAACTGAAAATCTGCAAGTAATGGCTGAAACAGAGAAGATATATTATTCCCTTCGTGAAACGGAGCAAGCTACCGGTGTTCCGGTTACCACCCTCCGGTTCTGGGAGAAGCAGTTTGATGAGTTGAATCCTCGTAAGGACGGTCACGGTAACCGGTATTACACCAAAGCGGATCAGGAACTGATCAAACGGATCAAGTACATTCGGGATGAGTTGAAAATCACGCGGATTGAGGCCATTCAAAAAGAATTGCATACCAACACCAAGCGCTCGGATGAACGGCAATCCGCCGTAGAAATCCTGCAACGGGTGAGGGAAGAATTAGTGGAAATACGAAAAATGATTAAATAATATGAAATTAACGGAAAAATTTAACGAGATGACGTTTGACTGGAAAAAGGCCATACCCTATGCGGTGGCATCGGTGGTTTTTGTAGCTATTTCGCTGCTGTACTGCCTGCCGCAGTTCAACGGTCGTGTGCTGGTACAAGGGGACACGAACAATTGGAAAGGCGGTGCCAATGAGGCCTTGACTTATCTGGAGGAGAACGGTGAACCGACCGCATGGACCAACTCCATGTTCTCCGGTATGCCGACGTACCAGATCACTTTCCGCAGTGAGTCCGTGATGACCACATCCTGCGTCAAGAATTGGATTTCCAACCTGGTAGAAGAACCGATCACAGCTATTCTGCTTTATTTCGTCGGGTTCTTTATCATGCTGCTGTGCTTTGGCATCAATGCTTGGCTGGCGTTGATAGGTGCGTTGGCGATCGGTCTATCATCCTATTTCTTTATCATCATTCCGGCCGGACACATGACCAAAGCCTATGCCATAGGCGGTCTGGCACCGTTCCTCGGAGGTATATACGCGATCTTCCGCAGAAATTACCGCTTCGGTATTCCGGTGATGCTGCTCTTCGGCTGCTACTCCATCGTGCTGCATCCACAGATGACGTATTACATCTTCCTGCTCTTAGGCGTGATGGGAATTGCGGAACTGTATATCTATATCCGTGCCAACGAATGGAAGCGCCTGGGTATCAACCTCGGTATCCTGGCTTTGTGTATGGGTCTGATCTTCGTGACCAAGCTGTCTTGGTGGCAACAAAACCATGAGTATTTAGGTGAGACCATGCGTGGCGGACACAGTGAGTTGACGCAGACTACCACCGGAGAAGATCCACAAGCAGCCAAAGGTTTGAGTTACAAATATGCTACCGATTGGAGTTACGGCATCGACGAGACCTTGACGCTCTTCATTCCGAACATGATGGGTGGTGCCAGCGGTTACAACGTAGGCGCTTCTTCCTCGTTATACAAAGGCTTGACCCATATGGGTGTTTCCAAAAACGACGCCAAGCAGTTCTGCAAACATGCTCCGACCTATTGGGGAGATAAACCGTTCACGAGCGGTGCGGTTTATGTCGGTGCCGTGGTGTTCTTCCTCTTTATCTTAGGTCTGATCATCGTGCCCGGAGCCTATAAATGGGCACTGCTGTTTGCCACACTGATGTCGATTCTCCTGGCTTGGGGACGACACCTACCCGGCTTGTCGCATTTCTTCTTTGACTACTTCCCGATGTACAATAAGTTCCGAGCCGTCGAGTCGATCTTGATTGTGGCGGAAATCACGATGCCGCTGCTCGGTTTCTTGGGCTTGCAGCGCATCATGGAAGGCAAAGTGGATTGGAAGAAACTGAAACTCAGTCTGCTCATCACCGGTGGTGTCATGGCGTTAACCTGCCTTGTATTTGCCGCTTTCGGTGGTTCTATCTTCGGCTTCACGTCCGATTATGACGCGTCGTGGAAAGGCCAGGTGGGCGATAAGGTCTATCGGATGATCGTGGATCAACGGCAGGCGATGTTCAGTGCTGACGCATGGCGCAGCCTGATCTTCATCGTGTTGGGTTGCGGATTGGTTTACGGTTATGCGTGGCTGCAACGCAGTTTTGGTAACAAGTTGTATTACAAAATCGGTTTCCTGGCTCTGATGGCCGGACTGATCCTGGCGGATATGATTCCGGTGGATCTGCGCTTCTTCGGTAGTGACAACTATGTCTCCAAGAAAGAAGGACAGGCATATTTCAAGATCCAGCCGTGGGAGGAAGAGATCCTCAAAGACAAAGACCTGGATTACCGTGTCTTCAATATGTCGGCGAATACCTTCAATGACTCTCGTACCAGTTACCGGCTCAAATCCATCGGTGGTTACTCAGCTGCTAAGTTACGCCGGTACCAGGACCTGATTGATGAGCATATCAGTAAAATGAACTGGAAGGTGATCAACATGCTCAACACCCGTTACATCATTCATCCGCAGTACGGCGTGATGCCGAACCCGGATGCGATGGGAAATGCATGGTTTGTGGATAATGTGCAGTTCGTTCCGACGCCTGACGACGAGTGTAATGCGCTCAACACGCTTGATCTGCATACCACTGCCGTGGCAGATGAGAAGTTCCGGGATGTGCTGACCTGCGACAACACGCCGAATGCGGTAAGCGAAATCACCCTGTGCTCGTATGAGCCGAACCGTTTGACTTATACCGCATCGACGGAATGTGACCGGGTGGCTGTCTTCTCGGAGATCTATTACCCCTACGGATGGCATCTGTACGTTGACGGCAAAGAGACGCCGATAGGTCGCGTCAATTACGTGCTCCGTGCAGCCGTTATTCCGGCAGGAGAGCATACACTGGTCATGGAATTCCGGCCGGCGTCCATGAAATGGGATAAGTTCTGCGCCATCTTCGCCATCATCCTCTTTGTAGGCTGTATAGCGATGATGATCTGCTGGCCGATGATCGCTAACTTACGATATTCTTTCGCTTCGCGTAAAAACGAAGCAAAGGGGTAGCGGTTGACGGGCAGTGAATACAGATTGACATCAGTATTCGAACTGCCGGTTTACGCTTCAAATACCGATTCGATGTATAGTCAGGCACTTCTTCCCGGAGTGCCTGATATATTTCTTTATACACCTCTTTACGCGGCTCCAAGGCATTCGTCACATAGTTGATAAGCGACGAGACGTAGCCTTTTTTGATATAGAGAAAATCCAACTCTTGTTTCAACTCCTCATAGACATTCTGCGCCTTCGCATAGGCCATCAGTTTGGAAAATACCGTCAAGCGTTTCTTGTACTTCACGCTATCCTTGGTCGTTGTCACCGATCCCGGACGAATCAAATAATGGTAGAAAGGTCTGTCCACACGTGCAATAGAAGAAGCTGTCATCAGCGCACAAGCCAAGAAGAAGCTGTCATCTGCACTACGGTCCTCCGGAAAACGGATAGCGTGTTGTTCCACGAAAGAACGCTTGAAAACGAAGGTCGTGAAGTACGATACGTAATGCGTCAGGAAATACGATTTCTTCGTATAGTCAAAGGCACCCGGCTCAACAATCGGGTTTTGTAATATCTCAGTCTCCGCACTATGATCCTCAAAATCTTTGAATTGCTGGCAATAACACAGATCCGTTTTCCCATGCATCACAGCCGCAGCATACAAGGTCTCAAACATATCCGGCTCGATCCAATCATCCGAATCGACAAAGGCAATATACTCTCCCTTCGCTTCCGGTATCGCATAGTTACGCGCCATTCCGGCACCTAAGTTATGTTCAGGTGTCAAAATACGAAACTGCTTCTCACGCGCGTGCCCCTTTATCGTCTGCTTCAGCAGTTCAATACTGTTATCCGGTCCGTGATCGTCCACAAACAGAAACTCGATCTCCTGCAGCGTCTGATTCAACAAACTCTGCACACATTTTTCAATATATGCTTCCACCCCGTAAACCGGTAATATAACGGATACTTTGATGTTATTGGGCATGATTGATTTTATTTTCTATTGCTTCAATGATATTTTCCGACGGCATTTTGCCGTTGAATGGCGCAAGATACTCTTCAAAGAACTTCTCCCGGGATTCCTTCAGCAGGTCATTCCCTTTGAGCACTACTTCTTCCAGGAATCGGATGATATCGTCTGTATTGCAAGCCTTGTAATACTGTTGGAAAGATAGTTTTCCAAAGTCATTAAACATATCATCGTAATCAGCGTGCCGCGTCAGATACATAGCCGGCTTGCGCGTGAACAAATACTCTGTTGTAAAACTGCCGCTGTCATGGATGATAGCGTCCGAATGGATAAACAGATCCCGGTAGTCAGCCTCTTCCAATTGGCCGTTTTCCATCGTCTCCCAGCGTTTGTAATAAGCATTGGTACGTTCTTCGCCCCATAACTGTATCAACTTGAATTTCAGCAATTGGTGAGGCTTGAAGGCAAAATGGATCTTATCCTTGTACTGCTCTGCAATATCCAACATTTTCTCATAATAATCCAAGAATGTGGATACTTGGAAATTATCCGTTCCGTCTATCGTATGATGAGGAGCCCAAATAACACGTTTCATGTGTGCATCCTTGGTCTTCCATACATCCGGAGATACATAGTTCTTGTCCAGATACACTTCCGTTCCCGGATAACCGGTAACGACAAAGTTCGCTCCCTTCGATGCCGCATATTTCCTGGCAAAGCCAAGATGGAAAGGAGTCTCTGCAAAATTAAGTCCGTATTGGTTTACCGATATAGGATGGTAGTTGAGTTCATATAATTTCAGCGATCCAAAACCATACGGTACATAGCACGTAAGTCGATCGGCAAAATGGTAATAGTAATATTGTGGCTGTACATCTCTATACGGGGTCGTAAAGAACACAATATCCGGATCCAAAGTCTTTTTGATATCCTCCCAACGCCCTGTCTCCTTATTATAAGGTATCACATATTCAAATCCTCGGGCTTTTATAAATTGTTCTGTTCTATGGACTGTCTCCCATATTTCGTGCTCACTGAATCCTTTGAAATTGGAATACGGATAGATCACAACATACGGATGATAATGGTTGCTCTCTTGCATCCTCTTGAAAATATAATCAGACTTCCACATGCCGGGAATTGTCAGCAAAAAAGCCACCTCTATCTTTTCCTTCCCTTTTAATCTGGCAGCAGCTTTATCCGCCTTCTTCTGTGCATTGCGTATCATGTGTCTATACAGGAACGGAATGCGTGTACGCAAAGCGTCCTTATAGGCAAACATCAGTTTTAATCTGTACTTGAACTTGCTCATTAACGTATCTTTTACAAACGTTCTGCCAATTCTTTGGATTGCAGTATATTATCTTCTATGGAGCAATAACACCAACCACCATAACGACCGATGGAATAAATATTGCTATTTTCCAACAATTTAGATTGCAATTGAATATCCTTTTCTGCCGCCTTGCTGATATGTACATAGGCGGGATTCATGATGATAGACTCGCTATCTACCAACTGCATATCTTTTTGTATAATACCGGCTTTCTGCAAATCCTCCAATACACGTTGCTTATAGGTATCCACATCTATCGAATCCAAAGCCGAAAAACCAAGTTCTACATATAATGACAAACGATCCGACTGAAGGATATTACTGTAGAAGCCCACGCGATAGAAACAATATTTGTCTTCCGGGAAATAAATCCAATGCGTCTCTGTGTCCTTGCCCTGCTTATCAAAACCTAAATTAAAGACGAGTACCTTATTCCAAGAATACGTCTCTGGAGCATAAGTCATACCACAACAATCCAATAACTGCACAAACGGCATTGTGGATATCAGTCGATCGTAATGGATATGCTCTCCCGACTCCAAAATAACCTCATGCGCCTCTACGTCTATTCGTCTGACTTTGCTATTAAGACGAATCTTATCCGCATCTACATGGGTAGCAATAGAATGAATATATTCGATTGCACCTCCTTGCGGATAGACAAACTGACCATTATACGATCCGTTATCGGCACGCTTGAAATTACGGATAATGTCTTCCTTCTCTGCATAAGGAAAGAATCGACCCATCGCATCCTTATCCAACTTGTTCAAATCGCAGGCATATAGTTTCTCGTTATACGGGATGAGAAACTTCTCCGCGATCGAACGACCGAATTTCTCATACAACATCTCCTTAAACGTCGTACTATATTTCGTCTCATTCACAAAAAGATCGTACAAACAGTCGATAAACTCCTCCTTGTCCAACTGATGAATATTCTTCTGGAATGGGAAATCGACTAATTTGTCTTTGTATTTTATTTTTGTGCACTTATCTACCTGTAGCAGTGTCTGCGGATCTATAACCGAGGTCACCAACTCTTCGATCTCCTTGTGTCGGAAATGGAAGAAATGACCGGAATAGTCCCATACAAAACCATTCCGTTTAGTCGTTTTGCAATATCCTCCTATACTATCCGATCCTTCCAGAATTAAATAGTCATTCTTGCAGAACATTGCATAACTAAGTCCCGTTACTCCAGCCCCGATGATGATATCCATGATTTATATATTTTTTCGTTTTACATCTATAACCTCTCCTGTACAATCAGCCGTCAATGTATTTAAGGAAGCTACCGCTACTTCTTCCGATTTCAAAAGCGTATCTTCCGGTTCATTCCCAAAATTAGATACACGCATAGGTGTCTTGGTTCGTTCCGGATTGATACAATTAACACGGATCTTGTCATTCGACCATTCCTCTGCTAAAGCTTGCACCAAGTTAACCACTGCGGCTTTCGTAGCGGAATAAACGCTATACATCATTCGACCGCGCGTATAACTACTGCTTGTATATGCCAGTAATGAACCTTGCGTTTGACACAAATACGAATATGATGCCTTCGTCACATTGATAATTCCCAATACATTCACATTCACCGAATTTGCAATCCGTTCGTATTCCATTGACGCAAGAGCCTCTTTGACCAATATGCCTGCAGTATTCACCACATAATGAATCGCCCCTTCTGCATCATATACCTGTTTTAATGCTCGCTCTACCTGCTCAATATTGCTCACATCTACATGATTCATCGAACGGCTGAAACAATATACCTTAGCTCCGTTTTCCTTAGCAAGTCTTGCCACATCTGCACCTATTCCGTAACTTCCTCCGAAAACAACCAACACTTTGCCATTTAGACGTTCTTTGGTTGTCTCCGAGAGGACATCTTGACTACCTTCTTGGCTTTTCAATTGGAATAACTTATCCACCAAAAAAAGATCCTCTTTATAGGTAATCTTCATATTGAACACTTCCCCTTTAACCACATACACAGGAATGTCGGGCAGATACTTTCTAACCACACCGCAGTCATCCGTAGTAACAAAATTCGGATCTTTTAACGCTAATTGATAAGCCTTATTGATCACGCCTCGTTTAAAGCTTTGCGGTGTTTGCCCGCTACGCAATAATGAACGAGTAGGAATAGTGCTGATACAATCTTTCTCATCCACCTGAATAATGGTATCTGCTACAGGAATAGCCACATCTACTGCGTCATATTTCTCCAATGCGGATATACAATCATCAATAATTCTATCATTCACTAAAGGTCGAACGGCGTCGTGGAAAATCAAATTATCACTATCATTCGTATATGCGTTAATAGCCGACAAACTGGAATGGTAACGCTCCTTACCTCCGATAAGTATCTTGCGTACTTTTTTATAATGATTATTCACCACCATTTGCTCAATATCCGCAATAAACTCTGGTCGCGTTACTACTGCAATCTCATCAATAAGCGTATTGTGTTCAAACACATCTATCGTGTGCTCTATCACTTTCTTTCCTGCTACTTTGAAAAATTGCTTCGGTAAATCACGTCCAAAACGTGCACCGCTTCCTCCAGCCAATATAACCGCGATATTTTTACTCATATATCTTTGTTATCTATTTTCTTTCTAAAAATTTGCTCTGAGAAAAGTGAGATTTCTCAGAATTCTCACAATTCTCATGTAATTTTTTGCATGGCGATATTGACATTTTTGGCGATATCGCCAATATCGCCATTATCGCCAGTACATTTTTTCATCTTTTACTGGGCCATTTTGGGCAATTTGGGGCTACAAAAACGTTCATAGAACGTTTAAAACGTTAGTGATAGGTTAATGATAAGTTAACTATAAGTTAGTTATTAGCCTTACTATTCCCTACTCTCGTCCTTCCAAAATCCTATCCGTCACTTCTCGAATCGCGCCTTGACCGCCCGGTGTCTTCAGCACATGAATTCCCTTGATCGCCTTTACTTCCGGTCGTGCATTTGGTGGACAACACGGATATCCCACGGCACTTAGCAACTCCACATCGTTGATATCGTCCCCTACATAACATACTTCGTCTAACGAGATACCCAATTCGTTGCATATCTCTTGTGCGGCTTGCAGTTTGGTCAGGCAGTCGGGATTAACTCTGCTACCGACACCTAAGTACAGGTATTTCAGTTTTAACTTCTCCGCCCGTGCCTTCACGATCATTGAGTTCTCACTCGTCAAGATACCGCACGGAATACCTGCCTGCTGCAGACACACCATGCCCATTCCGTCGTATGTACAGAAACGCTTCATGACCTCGCCTTCTGCAGAATAATACATCCCTGCATCTGTCAGGCACCCGTCCACATCCGTCAAAAACAATTTTACGTCTTTCATATGCTCTTAATGATAAAACCTTGTTCCCGGCAAACAAGAGAACGAATCAATCACACCGCATACTTTATCCTCATCCAGCACAATGAGCGTGTGAATCGAGTGATGGTTCATCGTCTCACCTGCCTCCACGATCTTGGCGTCCTTACTAATCGTTTTCGGGTTCTTACTCATAATCGCTTCCACCTGCGTTGCAAAGAAACTTTGTCCCAAACGCATCATCGCCCGACGGATATCGCCGTCCGTAATGATGCCCACCAACGCCTCTTTATCAATTACGATTCCGATACCTAACGTACCCTTCGTCACGATCTCGATGGCTTCGCTCAACGGCATATCCGGTGTGAGGAACGGCAGGTTCTCCGTGAACATAACGTCCTCTACTTTCGCTAACAGCTTTCGTCCCAAATCGCCTCCCGGATGCAATTTTGCAAAATCCGTAGGCTGGAAATGGTTCGCCTCTACCAAGGCACAAGCCAACGCGTCACCTAATGCCAGCGTCGCCGTCGTCGATGCCGTCGGGATCAAATTCAACGGATCGGCTTCCCGTTCCACGGCAATATTCAGATGGATATCCGAATACCGTGCCAACAGACTCTCCGGATTACCGGACATACCAATAATGCGGATTTTCTTCGCCTGTATCAGCGGTAAGAAACGCAATAACTCCTCCGTTGCACCCGAGTATGAGATCGCCAACACGAGATCCTCAGATGAAAGCATACCCAGATCTCCGTGGTAGGCATCCAGCGGATTCAAGAAGAATGCCGGCACACCGGTACTCGCCAAAGTGGCAGCGATCTTACTTCCGATGTGTCCGCTTTTGCCGACACCCGTTACGACCACCTTGCCTTTGCAGTCCCGAATCGCCTCTACCGCCTGCAGAAACGTCTCATCCAAACGGCTTATCATCGCCCGGATAGCATCCGATTCGCATTCCAAGCACTCAACGGCCCTATTAATAATGTCTTTATCCATTATTTCAATATCTTTATAAACGCACGCGTCATGTTGGACCATGCGTATTTGGTTTTCTCTTTTTGCAGATACGCCGTGTAGGCTTCCTGACGCTTGTTTTGGTAGTAATCCATCAAATCTTCTGCGATATCCTCCGCATTCGGTGCACACGCATACCCCATCTTATGGTCATGCACGATCTCACCTAACCCGCCTACATTCGTCACTAACATCGGTTTTTCAAAGTGAAAAGCCACTTGCGTCACACCGCTCTGCGTAGCCGTCTTATACGGTTGTACAATCAGGTCTGCAGCACCAAAATACTTCCTCAAATCTCCGTCCGGAACAAACTCATTGCGAATAATCACCCGTTCCGTTAAACCCAAATCGGCTATCTGTGTCCGGTACTTGTCCTCATCCTCATAAAACTCTCCGGCGATGATCAACTGCAAATTCGGTAAGCTGTCCTTCACTTTTTCAAAAGCATCCAACAGCAGATCCAATCCTTTGTACGCCCGGACGAGTCCAAAGAACAGCATATAGTCCTTTTGGGCATCCAAACCCAATGCCTCGCAGGCTTCCTCCTTCGTCATCCTTTCTCCGTAATGGTCGTATATCGGGTGAGGAGAACTGACGGCTGAATGCTGATGGCTGATTGCTTCAATATCCTTCACCACGCTTTCGCTCAACGCCACAAAACCGTTCTGACGCTTCACAAAATACGGGGCAAACAGTTTATCCAAGATACTCGGTTCATGCGGAATCATGTTATGCACCAATGCCACACACTTGGTCTTTCCATTTCGTTGCGCCATCTTAGACACCAAACCATAACTCGGAGCAAAGAAGGACATCCAGTAACAGCAAATCAACAGATCCGGAGCCGCTTTCCGCACCGCTTTACCTACCTTTATCCAGTTAAACGGATTACAGGAGTTCAACTCCCTTCGAATCACCAAATCCTTCGGTGCCGGTTCATTCGTATACTGCGTCTTACCGGGAAACAAGAAAGACGGGTACTGCAGCGTAAAGGTCCATACTTCGACCTCATGTCCTTCGGACATAAACTGCCTTGCCAACCGTTCGTTGAACGTTGCCAAACCTCCCCGATAGGGCCATGCCGTGCCTAAAATAATAATCTTCATTCTTCAATCTCCAATCTTCAATCTCAAAGGTCCTCTTTGTAGGTTATTTTCCTATTCTCCTCTTCGCCTTCAACGATATACACTTCCACTTCCGGATTGTATTTCATCAGTATTCCGACATCATCCGTTGCTGCAATCTTTCCTTTTTCTATCGCACGCATGTATGCCGGACCAATAACAAGGTAATGGAACGCCTGCGGCGTCTGTGCCCGCATAAACTCCTTCCGATTGCGGATGGCATCCACTTTATTGCCTTTAACTTGATACAGCGTATCCGTCACCGGTACTGCAACTGTCACCGCCAGATGGTTTTTCAGTCCTTCCGCTACACGGCTAATGATATCCTGCGACACAAACGGTCTCGCCGCATCGTGAAACCAATAGAAGGTGTCCGGATCTTTCTTATCCTCTTTGAGGTACATCGAAATCCCGTTCCACGAACTCTCCCAACGCTCTTTTCCTCCGCTGCTAACACCTTTCACCTTGTGCCACGGGTTATTGCGAACAATCGTCTTTGCTTCCTCCATCCAATCCGGATGCATCACAATGATGATCTCATCGATATAATGGGACTCCTCAAACGCATCCACCGAATGCTCCAAAATAGACCGACCGTCTGCTAAAGGCAGAAACTGCTTAGGTTTTTCTCCTCCTACTCTGCTACCGGTTCCTCCGGCTAATATGAACACTATATTTTTCATTCGTTAAACGCGTTCCATCCTTGTGCTTTTAGCGGTAATTCTTCACCGTTCCGGCCGATCAGATTACATCCGTACTCCGGTTTCGTAATGTGACCAATGATATACAGGTCATCCACCGGAATCAGTTTCTCATAGTCATCCAGTGAACAGGTGAATAGCAGTTCATAATCCTCACCGCCGTTCAGAGCACAGGTGACGATATTCAGGTTCATCTCCTCCGCCAACGCCGCAGCCTCATAGTCGATCGGTAACTTATCCTCATAGATACAGCACCCGACACCGGACTGAGAACATATATGCATTAACTCTGACGACAAACCGTCACTCACGTCCATCATCGCTGTCGGTTTGACGCCTGCCTTACGAAGCGATTCGAGGATATCGCGTCTTGCTTCGGGTTTGAGCTGCCGCTCCAAGAGATATTCTTTTCCGGCAAAATCCGGTTGCTCGGCATTCGCCAGTTTTTCGCGCTCCAGCAACTGCAGACCCATATAGGCTGTGCCCAGATTACCGGAAACGCAAATGAGGTCATTCAACTTTGCACCGTTCCGATAGACGATGTCCTTTGCTTTCGCCACACCCAGGCAGGTAATCGAGATCGTCAGACCGGTCATCGACGCACAAGTATCTCCGCCTACGATATCCACACCGTAACGCTCACACGCCAGACGAATACCCGAGTACAGTTCTTCGATGTCCTCTACGGAAAAACGCTTACTGATACCCAGACTCACCGTGATCTGCGTCGGTGTTCCGTTCATCGCGTAGATGTCGGAGAAATTAACCACCGCTGCCTTGTAGCCCAGATGCTTCAACGGTACGTACTCAAGGTTAAAATGAATCCCCTCCAGCAACATATCCGTCGTCATCAGCACCTTGTTGGTACCGAAATCCATCACAGCGCAATCGTCACCCACCGCCTTTTTCGTACTCGGTTGCACACTCTTCATATCCTTGGTCAGATGCTTGATCAAACCAAACTCACCCATCGTTGAAATCTCTGTTCTTGCCATAAATGCATATAATTAGCATGCAAAATTACGAAAAATAGTTGAAAGAATAAAACAAAAAGTAAAAAATTTACGAAAATGCACACTTTTTTATATAATATATACGCGCACGCTTGCGTATGTAAAAAAAATGTTGTATCTTTGCACACTTTTTATGTACTTGCTGAAAATATGATAGAATATATCAAAGGAATATTGACGGAATTGAACCCGACGGAGGCCGTGGTAGAAGCTGCCGGCGTAGGATACGGATTAGCGATCACGCTGCCGACCTATTCGGCATTGGTAGGACAGGAAGAGAAAGAGGTGAAACTCTTTGTGTCCGAGATCATCCGGGAAGACACGCATGAGGTGTACGGTTTTGCCGTGAAGGCCGAACGGCAGTTGTTTGAACTGCTGCTGACGGTAAGCGGTGTCGGTGCTGCAACGGCACGTATGATCCTCAGTGCATTTAACGCGGAGGAACTACGGATGTTGATCGCCACGGGTAATGCCAAAGGTATGGCGAAGGTGAAAGGTCTGGGTCCGAAGACGGCACAGCGTATCATCGTGGATCTGAAAGACAAGGCGCTGAAGTTAGACCTCGGCGGTGACCCGACGGAGTTGCCGATGATGTTTGACGAACCTGCCGACAGCGGTGTCAAAGCCGAAGCGGTGAGTGCGTTGACCATGCTCGGTTTCAATGCCGCCGCCAGCGGTAAGGCCGTAGACAAAATACTGAAAGCCGAACCGACCTTGTCGGTGGAGGCTGTGATCCGTAAAGCTTTAACGATGCTGTAATTGAAGAAACTACTATACATAGGATTAGTCTGTTTGCTGGCGCTGACGTCAGTACCTTCTGTGTACGCACAGAAGACGCTTAAACAACTCGTAGCCGAAGAGAAAGCGCGTAAAGAAGCGGAGAAAGCCGCAGCGGAAGCGGAGAAGGCGGCGAAAGAGTCAAAAGTCGAAAGTCAAAAGTCGAAAGATGAGTCAACCGCCAATAGCCAAGAGCCAACAGCCGAAGCAGATCTGACGGTGGAGACCGATAGTGCTATCTTTGCGCCGACGCAGGTAAAACCACTCGGTGCACAGAACTTCGAGGAGTTGACCTTGCCCAAGAGTTCGTTAGACTTAGAAGATCCAAAGAACATCACAACCACGGTGGATTACGACCCGATATCGGGTACGTACGTGCTGCATACACGTATCGGAGAGACGGATGTAACGACACCGTACATGCTGACGCAGGACGAGTACAACCGCTATGCGGAGCAGCAGATCATGCATAAGTACTGGCAGCAGAAAGTGAGCGAAGTGGAGCATAACAATGAGACCAAGTTCGACATCACGGATATGAAGTTTAACATCGGTCCGGCAGATAAGGTGTTCGGTCCCGGTGGGGTACAACTCAAAATGCAGGGATCAGCTGAACTGCTGTTCGGATTTAAGCACCAGTATATTGCCAATCCGTCGTTGACGCTACGCGCACGAAACAATAACATCTTCGATTTTGACGAGAAGATCCAGGCCTCGATCCAAGGAAAGGTGGGAACGAAATTGAACTTCAACCTCAGTTACAACACCGAAGCATCGTTCTCTTTTGACCAGCAGAACCTGAAACTCAACTATAAGGGTGAGGAAGACGATATCATCCAATCCATCGAGGCGGGAAACGTGACGATGGATCTACCCTCTTCGCTCATTCGAGGCAGCAAGGCGCTGTTCGGTATCAAGACGAATCTGAAATTCGGTAAGTTCCGTATCCAGGCTTTGATCAGTCAGCAGAACAGTGAGGCGCAGACGGTAAGCAGTAAAGGTGGTGCGCAGATGACTAAGTTCGATATCAGTTGCGACACCTATGATGAGAACCGCCATTTCTTCTTAAGCCATTTCTTCCGGGATCATTACGAGGAGGCGATGGAGAGTGTGCCGTATATCGCCTCGGGCTTCACGATCACTAAGATCGAGGTATGGGTAACCAATAAACGCGGAAACTACGAGCAAGCCCGTAACATCGTAGCCTTCACCGACCTAGGTGAGACGCCGGAACACTTGCAGAACACGAGTTGGTCGGGAATCACCAATGCAGCACCGGACAACAGCACCAATGACCTGTATGCGACGGTGCGTACGACGGAGTTCCGTAACCTACAACAGACCAGTTCGGCTTTGGAAGGTCTGAACGGCCTGATGGGTGGTGTCGATTATGAGAAAGTGGAATCCGCCCGTCTGCTGACGAGCAGCGAATATACACTCAACCCTGCTTTGGGTTTCATCTCTTTGAAGAGTGCCTTGAATCAGGACGAGGTGCTGGCGGTAGCTTACGAATATACCTACAATGGTCGTGTGTACCAGGTAGGTGAGTTCTCGACGGACGGTAGTGAGGAACTGCGTGCTCCGAACGCTTTGGCGTTGAAGATGGTGAAGTCGAGTGCCAACGCACCGGGTGTAAAGAACCGGGGTACCTGGGACCTGATGATGAAGAACATCTACGCCTTGGGTGCAACGAGCATCAACCAGGAGAAGTTTGAACTATACGTGACCTACCGGAACGACTCGGTCGGCACTGATGTGCAGTACCTCAACGAAGGACCAATCAGCGGTAAACAGTTAATCCGTGTGATGAACTTAGACCGTTTGGATTCGAAGAACAACGCTTCCCCGGATGGCCGGTTTGACTTTATTGAAGGTCTGACAGTCTATGCTTCTGGCGGAAAGATCATCTTCCCGGTGCTGGAACCGTTCGGCGAACACTTAGCGGCCGTGCTGAATCACGATAGTCGTTTGACAGCCAAGTACTGTTTCCCGGAGTTGTATGACTCAACGCTGGTGGTAGCACAGGAGTTAAGCGAGAAGAATAAGTTCCATTTGACAGGTAAATACAAAGGCACGAACGGTAGTGAGATCAAGTTAGGCGCGATGAACGTGCCCAGAGGATCGGTAACGGTGACGGCCGGAGGTGCGACCCTGATCGAGAACGTCGATTATACCGTTGATTATACGATGGGAACCGTGACCATTCTCAACAGTTCGATCCTGGAGTCCGGTACGAACGTGGATGTAAAACTGGAGAACCAGAGCACGTTCTCCATGCAGCGGAAGAGTCTGTTCGGTGCACATGTGGAGTATGAGTTCAACAAGGATCTGGTGATTGGTGGAACGATCATGCACTTGCGGGAACGTCCGTTGACAACGAAAGTGAACACCGGTTCGGAACCGCTGGCGAACACCATTTGGGGTGTGAACGGCAGCTGGAAGACAGAGATGCAATGGTTAACCAACGCTATCGATAAGATCCCATGGATCACAGCGACTGCACCGTCCACTTTCCAGATCAATGCCGAGTTTGCCCATTTGATACCGGGTCACACCCGTGACGTAGGTGCCGTAGGTACGGCCTATATCGATGATTTTGAATCGACGACCACGAATATTGACGTTCATTATCCGAGTTACTGGTTCTTGGCTTCTACACCGACCGTCTTTGACGAGTCGAAAGACATCAATAAGGTGACCTATAACAAGAACCGTGCTCACTTGGCATGGTTTGCCGTCGATCCTATCTTCGGCTATCCGCAGTCGAACACACCGGCGCATATCAAGAATGACTTAGCGGCACTCAGTGACCACCGCACCCGTATCGTCTATCAGGATGAGATCTATCCTAACCGTCAGGAAGCAAGCAATGTTGATACCAAACTGGCGATCTTAAACCTGGCTTACTATCCCGACGAGCGTGGGCAGTATAACATCAACGCTTCCGAGATGGGTACGGACGGTAAGTTAACCAATCCCCAACAACGCTGGGGCGGTATCATGCGGCGATTGGACAACACGGATTTTGAGAAAGCGAATATCGAGTATATCCAGTTCTGGTTAATGGATCCGGCGCTGACCAACCCGGAAGGGTATGAGGGAGAATTGTTCATCAACCTCGGTGACATCAGCGAGGATATCTTACGCGACGGAAAGAAAGCGTTTGAGCACGGTCTGCCGGTGAGTGCAGACGACCAAGGCCGTGTCGATACAACCGTCTGGGGTTATGTACCGCGTACGACGAGTACGGTGGTGGCCTTTAGTAACGAGACCGGCGCCCGTCAGATGCAAGACGTGGGTCTGAACGGTTTGAACAGCGAACAGGAGAAGACCTGGCCGGCGTATGCGCAGTTCCTGACCGACTTGCAGAACCGCGTGTCGCCGGATGTTTGGAACCGCTGGGGTGACGAGGACAGTATCTTCTCTCCCCGTCATGACCCGGCAGGCGATAACTACCATTACTACCGTGGCACGGATTATGACCGGCAGGAGGTATCGATCCTGAATCGTTATAAGCACTTCAACGGTACAGAAGGTAACTCCCCAGCGACAGAACAACAGACGGAGAGTTACGGAACGGCATCGACGCTGAATCCGGATATCGAGGATATCAACCTCGACAACACTCTTAATGAGTATGAGAAATACTACCAATACCGCGTGATCCTTCGTCCCGACATGATGGAGGTAGGTCGTCAGCATATCACAGAGAAGAAAGTGCGCCGGGTAACGCTACGTGACGGTAGTACACAGGACGTGACGTGGTATCAGTTTAAGATACCTTTGCGCGGTGACAGCGCCAGCGTGCAGAAGATCGGTTCGATCCGTAACTGGAAATCGATCCGCTTCATGCGTATGTACCTGACCGGTTGTTCCCATGAGACCCATCTGCGTTTTGCGACGCTGGATCTGGTGCGTGGTGATTGGAGACAGTACACGCGTGACTTGTCACCGGCCGGTGCGCCGGTGAATAGCGCTGCCTCCATCGATGTGCAGACGGTGAATATCGAAGAGAATAGTACCCGTACGCCGATTAACTATGTGCTACCGCCGGGTGTGAGTCGTCAGACCGATCCGGGTCAGGCACAACTGATTGCGCAGAACGAGCAGGCGATGGTGCTGCGGGTTGCCCACCTCAGTTCCCGTGACGCACGGGCGATGTACAAGAACACCGGTTACGACATGAGGCAGTATAAGAACCTGCAAATGTTCGTGCATGCGGAGAAACTGGAAGAAGTGGATCCGGAACTGCATGACGGTGACCTGAGCTGTTTCATCCGTTTGGGTACCGACCTGAAGAATAACTACTACGAATATGAGATTCCTTTGCGCCTGACAGCGCCGGGTATGTATAACAACAACTCGGTAACTGACCGCGAAACGGTATGGCCGGAGGAGAATATGTTTGACTTCCCCTTGTCGGTGTTCACCTCTGCAAAGATAGCCCGCAACAAAGCCAAACGAGCCGGTAACGAAGGTGTTAGCAACACCATTCCATACGTGGTTTACGACGAGGCGAACGGTAAGCCGCAGAACAAAATCACAGTGCTGGGTAACCCGACCTTGGAAGAGGTATCCACCATCATGATCGGTGTGCGCAACAGCGGTCAACATGAGGCGTCGGGTGAAATCTGGGTCAATGAACTACGTCTGAGTCAGTTCAATGAGCAAGGCGGTGTAGCAGCTATGGCGAATGCAGCCTTGTCGCTGAGCGACATTGCACAGGTGAATGTAGCCGGACGTCTGGAGACGGCTGGATACGGGTCGATTGAGTCGAACGTGCTGGATCGGAACATGGAGAACTTCTACCAACTGTCCGTCAGTGCCGCACTCGAGGCCGGTCGTCTGTTCCCGGAGAAAGCAAAGGTACAGATGCCGTTATACGTGTCTTACAGCAACGAGACCACCACACCGGATTATGATCCTTTGGATACCGACGTCAAACTGAAAGAGACACTCGACACTTATGACACCAAAGCCGAGAAAGACTCCATCAAGCAGATGACGAACACCGTGCATGAGGCGACATCGTTCTCGTTAAGTAACCTCAAGGTGAACCAACACTACTCCAAGAAACGGGATTTGTTTGTGGACCCGGCGAACTTCTCTTTGTCGGCGTCTTACAACAAGCAGAACGAACACTCGCCGGAAATGGAGACTAACATCACGACCGACCACAAGGGAACGTTCCAATATGCGTATAACTTCAACCCAAAGCCGTGGGAACCGTTTGCAAAAGTGGAGAAAGTGGCGAAAGTGAAGTTTCTCAAAGAGATGAACCTGTACTACTTGCCGCAATCCTGGTCCTTCAGCACGAATATGCACCGTACCTTCAGTCATATGAAGATGCGTGACCTGACCAAAGGGCTTGAGTTCGACCCCTATAAGGATCTGACCTTCAGCAAGGACTTCACCTGGGACCGTAACGTTGATATCAAATATGACTTGACCAAGAACATCAAGTTCTCCTTCCAATCCGCCATGAACGCCGTGATTGATGAAGGCAAATATACGCCGGAGATCCTCAAAGGGCACTATTTTGACGAGGAGTTCAACCACAATAAGTACGAAGCTTGGAGGGATACGATCCAACGCTCGTTAGCACGTTGGGGTTCGCCTTATACCTACCAGCAAGTTTTCACTGCATCGTGGAACGTGCCGTTTAACCGCATTCCTGGTTTAGATGCACTCACCGCCAACGCCTCTTATAACGCCAATTATAACTGGACACGAACGGCATCGACCACCGCCGGCGTTAACCGCGGTAACACCGTGACCAGTCTGCAGACCTGGCAAGTGGATGGCGGTATTAACTTCGAGAGTTGGTACAATAAATCCAAGTACTGGAAGAACATGACGCAGTACTACACCGGTCGCGGTTCCAGACGTACCTTCAAACCCAAGACCTACACGCAGACCGTCGAACTGAAGAAAGGCGAAGCGATAGAAATCACCCACCGTTTGAATAGTGAGTTACTGACCGTAGTTGTAGCGGACACAACCGGTAAAGCCGTGCCGGTATCCTTCCAGCCTGCAGGAAACACCAAGATCAATCTGACGCCCAAAGCCAATTGCGAGAAGGCGGTGATCACCGTCACGACGCGTGATCCGAATCAGAAGACACCGGCACAAGTGACGGGCGACATGTTTGCATATGTAGGCACGATGTTCCGCCGTCTGCAAGTGACTTATCGGGAAACCAACTCCATGGCTATTCCGGGCTTTATGCCGGAAGCTGGTTTCATGGGACAAGCCAAGACCAACGGCGGTTATGCACCGGGTTATGACTTCGCTTTCGGTTTTGTGCCAAGCGACTATATGCATAAGGCACAACTCAACGGTTGGTTATCCGGCGACACGTCTATTGTGCAACCGGCTACCCGTGCCCATACGTCAGACTTCGATGTGAAGTTAACCTTGGAACCTTTCCCGGGATTCAAGATTCAGTTGAACGGTAAACGGTATATGGCTAACTCCACCTCGATCATCTACGGAAACGGAGATCCGCAGGAAAACATGACCGGTTCGTTTAACATCACGCAGATAGCTATCGGAACGATCTTCAGTCGTGTCGGCTCTCAAGAGGAGAACTTTGCCAACAGTGCGTATGACCGTTTCTTAGAGAACCGGCAGGTACTGACCGGTCGTGTACAAGACCAATACACGGGTATTACTTTACCGACCACCGGTTTCTTGCGGAACATTCCGGCAGGAACGAAATATGACCCGAATAAACACGGCCGCGTCAGCAATAATTCCGCCGATGTACTGGTTCCGGCCTTCCTGGCGGCTTACACGGGCAGAGATGCATCGAAGATGAACCTCAATCCGTTCCTAAGTATCCTGCAGATCCTGCCGAACTGGTCACTGACCTATGACGGTTTGGGTAAACTGCCGGTACTGCGTGACCATTTCAAATCGATCACGTTGACACATGCATACACGTGTAAATATGCGATCGGTTCGTATGGTTCCTACTCCACTTGGGTGGGTGCTGACGGAAACAACAAGATGATCGGTTTCGTGCGTGATGTAACTAATGACGCACCGAGTCCGTCATCTGCGTATGATATCAGTAACGTGACCTTTACTGAGGCTTTTGCTCCGCTTATAGGACTGAACATGACGATGAAGAACTCATTATCGCTCAAGGCCGAATACCGTCAGCAACGTAACCTGGCGCTGAACGTAACTTCCGTGCAGATCACCGAAGGACATACCAAAGAGTTTGTGATCGGTGCCGGCTACACGGTGAAGAACCTCAATTTCATCGCCAAAGGCAAAGACGGCGGGCAGAAGAAAGTAAGCAATGACCTGAAGTTGCAAGTGGATGTGTCGTACAAAGACGTCATGATGTTGCTCCGTAAGGTAGAAGAAGGTATCACGCAGGCTTCGTCAGGCAACAAAGTGCTGGCCATTAAGATTTCTGCGGATTATGTGCTCAGTCAGAAGATTAACTTGCAACTCTTCTATGACCACCAAGGCACGACACCGCTTATCTCCTCTTCCTACCCCGTCAAAGCGGATAACGTAGGTCTGAACATCAAACTGATGCTGACACGATGAGAGTGGGTATCATAGGTCCTGAATCCACAGGAAAAAGCACCTTGGCGCGATATCTGGCGCACAGATATAAAGGAACGTACGTGCCCGAGTATGCGCGTACGTACATGGAGCAGAAAGGCAGCACAGAGGTCACATGGGAGGAGTTATGCGAGATAGCAAAGAAGCAAATTGAAGAGATGTCAGCTATCAGCCTTCAGCCATCAGACCGCATCTATTTCTTTGATACCGAACTAATCATAACGAAGGTATGGTTCGACTACGCTTTCGGTCGTGTACCGGAATGGTTAAATGAAAACATCCACCGTTATCCGATGGATGTCTATTTGTTGACGTATCCGGATTTACCGTGGATTCCTGATTCGGCGCGTTCTAATGGTTCCGATGCGATCCGTATGGAGCTTTTCGAGCGCTATGAGCAGGAGATACAGGCCTTGGATATTCCCTATTATATCATCAAGCACTGTTAGAGTTCTGCGGTGTCCAAAAGGATGGTTACAGGACCGTCGTTGATAAAGTCCACTTTCATATCCGCACCAAACCGACCGGTCTCTACCTGCAGACCGTACTGGGAGCGTAAGACCTCATTAAAATAGGCGTAAAGCGGTGCCGCAGTCTCAGGTCTTGCTGCCTTAATGAACGAAGGTCTGTTTCCTTTCTTACAATCCGCATACAATGTGAATTGGGAGATACTCAGAATTGCGCCATCTACTTCGTGTAAAGACAAGTTCATCTTTCCCTGTTCGTCCTCAAACACCCGCATCTGTGCCACTTTCTTCGCCAGCACATCTGCTTCTGTTTTTGTATCCCCGTCTGTTACACCGACCAATAACATAAAACCTCGACCGATAGTTCCTACTACCGCTCCGTCAATGCGCACTTCCGCACGCGTACATCGTTGAACCACTACTCGCATAAAAAACAAAAATGCAACCTTGTGGCTGCACCTTTGTGATCCATGCAGGATTCAAACCTGCAACCCCCACATCCGTAGTGTGGTACTCTATTCAGTTGAGCTAATGGACCAATTGCTTTTGAAAAGTAAACCAGCTTTCGCTGGCTTTTTCTCTCCGAAAAGAGAAGCGGTGCGGACGAGACTCGAACTCGCGACCTACGGCGTGACAGGCCGGTATTCTAACCAACTGAACTACCGCACCAGGTGTTCTACTTTTCAAAAGCGCTTAAGAAGCGATTTTTCCCGGCACCATCGTGCCTTCGATTCAAAAGCGGGTGCAAAGGTACTGCTTTTTTTTGACATGACCAAATTTTTTGGCAACTTTTTTTCAAAAAAATGCATTTTCTGCCATTTTTACCGCTTTATGTGCCGATTTTTGGGTCAAACGACGCTGTTTACGGGTCATTTGTGCATTTTTATACCGGTTACAGCGCACATCTTTTCCTGTGATCATCTCATACCAAACGCAGGCTGCGGTGTATCGGCCATAGACATAATTGAGATGATATCCGTCTCGACATAGCGAGTCACCTAACTTTGTCTGCCGTGCCAATTGGATCGCTGCTCCACAAGGTATCACCGGCAACTGTTTCGGTGTACAAGCCATGATACTATCCCACATCTCTTGTTGGTTGTTATGGTAACGGGGATAATTCGGATGCTTGGCATCTTGACTGTATGCCCAAGTCTGCATCCAGCAGATGCGCGCATTCGGTTGGTACGCGCGAACCGTATCGATGAGCATGAACAGCCAGGGTTCATAAGAAGAGCGGATACCGCTGTCATGGCTGGCTTGTTGGAGCGAGATATAATCATAATCCCCGTCTTGCAGTGCCTGTCTGAGCGAGATGGTGTCCTTTATAACACGCGGTTCCGCATTGGTGCACACACGATGGGAATAAGCGGCGGTGTCCTTGAGCAGAAACTCAGCGTGTTGTTGCAGAGAACAACCGCCGTAATAGAGATTATGGATCTCCACCTGCACATTTTTCTCGTCACATAAGGGCACGAGTTCCTGTTCAACGGCATCCCATGAGAAGGAGTTACCGATACACAGCACACGGATAACAAGTAATATGATACTAATGAGCTTCAAGCCAGTTTTCTCCTACACCGCATTCGGCAATTAAGGGTATGGACAGATGCACAGCATTCTGCATTTCAGAGACAACAATCTCACGGACGCGCTCTACTTCTGTTTTGGGCACGTTGAAGTTGAGTTCGTCATGTACCTGCATGATCATCTGTGCCTTGAGGTTTTCTTCTTTGAGTCGCCGATGGATAGAGACCATGGCCATCTTGATGATGTCAGCCGCGGTACCTTGGATAGGTGCGTTGACGGCATTTCGTTCCGCAAACGAACGGACGGTTGCGTTATGGGAATTGATATCCGGCAAGTAGCGTTTACGACCGAAGAGGGTTTCTGCATATCCCCGTTGACGCGCCAGTTCTTTCTGCGATTCGATATAACTGATCACGCGAGGGAAAGCTGCGAAATAGTCGTCTATCAGTTGTTTGGCTTCGGTGCGGCTGCAGTCCAGTTGCTGCGCCAAGCCGAAAGCGGATATACCGTATATGATACCGAAATTGGCGGTCTTGGCGTTTCGGCGTTCGTCTTTGGATATCTGCTCAATGGGTTTTCCGTAGATCCGTGCAGCGGTGGCGGCATGGATATCCTGACCGGAACGAAAAGCGGCTAACATATGTTCATCTTGCGAGAAATGCGCCATGAGTCGTAACTCAATCTGGCTGTAATCGGCACTAAGGAAGAGACATCCTTCATCGGGGATAACTGCTTCACGAATCAACTTACCTCGTTCAGAACGAATCGGTAAGTTTTGTAGATTCGGATTACTACTCGACAGACGTCCCGTTGCTGTAACGGTTTGGTTGTAAGTCGTATGGATCTTACCGTCCTCTGCAATATAACCCGGCAAAGCAGTTATATAGGTATTGATTAGCTTTTGGGTAGCTCTAAAGTCTAGGATTAACCCTACAATGGCATTACGTTCCTTCAATGCAACCAGTACTTCTTCAGAAGTGGAGTATTGGCCGTTTTTGGATTTTTTTGCTTTGGCATCGAGTTTGAGTTTATCGAACAGCAGTTCGCCTACCTGTTTCGGACTGTTGATATTAAACGGTTCGCCAGCGAGCGTGTATATCTGCTGCTCCAAAGCATTCAGTTCCGCCATAAGGGCCGACTCCGCTTTTTTCAATTTCTCCACATCGATGCGTACACCAGCCGCTTCCATTTCCCGTAATACTTCCACCAACGGCATTTCTACTTCATTGTACAGATCCCACAAATCGGCATCCGCCTTGAGAGCTGCGAAATCCGGTTCTTTATAAGGGTTGAAAGCTACTTCCGGATTCAACAGATATTGACAAAGACGGTTTTCAATGGTGTCATAAGAAGCTGTTGGCTCTTGGCTATTAGCTGTTAGCTCATCGGGTTCAGCAAAGAGGTCTAATTGAGTAGGGTCGCTAGGTTTCTTAGGCGTATTAGGAGTCTTAGGTTGACTAAGCTGATTCGTTTCTAACTTACGCAGTAAGGTATTGAACTCGAGGTCACGATAGAGTGCCGTGAGTTGCTCGAGGTTCGGTTCTTTCTTGCTTAGCAGAGCTTCGTCGAGTGTGATCGGCACATCGGTGCGGATGGTAGCCAAGAAACGGGAGAACTTGATTTCTTCCACTTGCGATTCCACTTTTGTGCGCAGCGCACCTTTGATCTCATCGGTATGGGCCAGCATGTTATCGATAGAGCCGAACTGCTCCAACAAGGCGACAGCGGTCTTCTCCCCTACTCCTTTGCAACCGGGAATATTATCGGAAGCATCGCCCATAAGACCCAGCAGGTCGATGACTTGTTCTTTGCGTTGCAGTCCGTATTTGGCGCACACCTCAGCCGGTCCCATGAGTTCAAATCCGCCGGTATGACGCGGCCGGTACATGAAGACGTGATTGGAAACAAGTTGTCCGTAATCCTTGTCCGGCGTAGCCATATACACCTCAAAACCGGCTTCTTCGCCTTGCTTGGACAAAGTACCAATGACATCATCGGCCTCAAAACCGGGCACTTCGAGAACAGGGATGTTCATGGCCTCCAGCAGTTGCTTAATAACAGGAACGGCTTTGCGGATATCTTCCGGTGTCTCCGGTCGTTGCGCTTTGTACTGCTCATAGGCCTCATGACGGAAGGTACCGCCGGCAGGATCAAACGCCACACCTACATGGGTCGGATTGATCTTCTTAAGCAGGTCCTCCAGCGTCACACAAAAGCCGAAGATAGCAGAGGTGTTTTCTCCTTTGCTGTTCATACGCGGTGCACGAATGAAGGCATAGTATGCACGAAAGATCATCGCATAGGCGTCTATAAGCAATAACTTTTTCATATTACCAGTTTATGGGTTGTAATCCGTTTTTTATCAAATAGTTGTTTGCAGCACTGAAATGACCGCAACCGTCAAAACCTCGATATACGGACAGCGGCGAAGGGTGCGAGGTTTGCAGCACCAGATGTTTCTTGCGGTCAATAAACTGTCCTTTGCGTTGCGCATACGATCCCCACAGCATAAAGACAATATGTTCCCGTTCCTTGTTAAGTGCTGCTATAGCGGCATCTGTCAGTTCCTCCCATCCTTTCCCTTGATGACTACCGGCTTTATGGGCCTCGACGGTCAAGGTTGCATTAAGTAGCAAAACACCTTGTTCCGCCCAACGGCGCAAGTCACCGCTTTGAGGAATGGGTGTTCCAAGGTCGCGATGGATCTCTTTGTAGATATTGACGAGTGAAGGCGGTATCTGCACGCCTTCCGGTACGGAGAAACTGAGCCCCATTGCTTGTCCGTCCTCATGATAGGGATCCTGGCCGATGATGACCACCCGTACTTTGTCAAAAGGACAGGAGTCAAACGCATTAAAAATCAGACCTGCCGGAGGAAAACACCGACGGGTCTGGTATTGTTGGCGCACATATTGGGTGAGGAGTTCGAAATAAGGCTTGTCAAACTCCGTCTGCAAAACGCGCTGCCAAGATGGATCTATTCGTACATTCATTAATCCACAATCAACATTGCATCTCCATAGTCACCGAAGCGGTATCCTTCCTGGATAGCCACCTCGTACGCATGCATGGTCTCTTCATATCCGGCAAAAGCAGCTACCATCAGCAACTGGCTGGACTCCGGCATATAGAAGTTCACGAAGAAAGAGTTGGCAACAGAGAACTTATACGGAGGGAAGATGAATTTGTTTGTCCATCCGTCATAGGCTTTGAGCAGACCGTTTGTTCCGGCTACATGCTCCATGGCACGCATCACTTCCGTACCCACCGCACAGATACGCTGCTGCGCTTCGTGTGCCTTATTCACCGCATTCGCCATCTTCTCCGATAAGACGATCTGCTCCGACTCCATCTTGTTTTTCGTCAAGTCTTCCACATCGATATCTTTGAACACACCCAGCGACATATGGCTGGTCATGAACGTGGTCTCGATGCCGTGGATCTCCATGCGTTTGAGCAGTTGTTTGGAGAAATGCAGACCGGATGCCGGTGCCGCTACCGCACCGATCTTATCGGCAAAAATCGTCTGATAACGTTCCGTATCCATTTCCTTTACAGGCAGATCGTGGAACTTCTCCTGATAAGCCATGAAAGTCTCCGCATCCATCGGACGCTTGATATACTTCGGCAGCGGAGCACTTCCTAAGGCATATAACCGCGGTACAAACTCCTCATTGTCATAGTCCGTCAAGAAACGGAACGTACGGCCGCGACTGGTTGTATTATCAATCACTTCCGCCACGATAGCCGGATCTTCTTCAAACGTAATCTTGTTTCCGATACGGATCTTACGTGCCGGTTCTACGAGTACGTCCCAGTAACGGGTCTTATGATTCAACTCACGCAGCAGGAAAACCTCAATCAAAGCGTTGGTCTTCTCCTTACGTCCCCACAGACGCGCCGGGAAGACCTTGCTGTCATTGAAAACAAACAAGTCACCCTCATCAAAGTAGTTCACCATCTCGGGTAAGGTCTTATGTTCGATCTCACCTGTCTTGCGGTGCAGCACCATCAACCGTGCATCATCACGGTAAGGCGCAGGATATTGGGCAATTAATTCCTCCGGCAGTTTAAAACGAAACTGACAGAGTCTGATATCATTGGATTTGTACATAGTCGTATTGTTTGAGTTTTTCTAAAAACTGTTCTATCGTATAGCATTCTTCTACCCGTGTGTTTCCTACTCTTGTGCGTCGCAATGCAATCAAATGCGCACCGGAATTGAGTTTCTGGCCGATATCTCGTGCCAAGGCACGGATGTAAGTTCCTTTCGAGCACACGACACGGATGGTCAGTTGCATGTTCTTCTCATCGAAATTCAGCACCTCTATCTCATCGATCACGAGCAGTTTGGGTTTGAGTTCCACCTCCTGTCCTTTACGAGCGAACTCATAGGCCCGTTTTCCGTTAATCTGCACGGCGGAGAAGATGGGTGGTACTTGCCATTGTTCTCCTATGAATTGAGGGATCACCTCGTTGATCAATGCGCGTGTGATATGCTCCGTTGGATAGGTCTGGTCAATTTCTTTCTCCAAGTCAAAGGAAGGTGTGGTAGCGCCTAATTGAAGGGTAGCCACATATTCCTTCACATCATATTGCAATTGGTCAATGAGCTTGGTCTTTTTACCGGTACAAACGATCACCACTCCTGTGGCTAAGGGATCGAGTGTTCCCGTATGACCGACTTTTAACTTCTTCTTCCCTATCTTCCGGCATAAGTTCCACCGCACCTTGGCCACCAAGTCAAACGACGTCCAACGGAGCGGTTTATCAAACGCCAGGATCTCTCCTTCTTCAAAATCCCACATCTTAGCAGAACTCAGAAATGATCGCTACCGAACCTACGATGGCACAATAGATCGAGAACCAGATCAGTCGTTGGCGACGTACGATCTCAATCATGAAACGGCATGCCAGACAACCGGCAGCAAAAGCGGCAATAAAGCCCACGATAGCCGGTCCCATACCAATCTCCAGTTTCGTATCCGGTCCCATGATCTTAATCACATCCAGTAAGGCTTCTCCCATGATAGGAATCAGCACCATCAGGAAAGAGAATTGCGCTACCACCTCTTTGCGCACACCGCAAAGCAGACCGGTGGCAATAGTGGCTCCGGAACGGCTTAATCCGGGTAACACGGCACATGCTTGCGCGATACCAATAGCCATTGCATCACCGTATCCGACATCATGACCGGACCCTTGACGGCGCTTGGAGATCCATTCGCTAAACGCTAACAGAACAGCGGTCACCAACAAGCAAATACCTACCAGCAGCAGACCTTTTCCGAAGAAAGACTCCACATAATCCTTGAAAAACACACCGACCACAAACACCGGAATCATCGAGATCAGCAATTTCAACACATAACTCTTCTCATCGTTCCAACGCAAGGTGGTAAGCGTACCGCGTAACAAACGAGTCACCTCGTACCACAGCACCACCAGAGTGGACAAGACCGTAGCCGCATGCACAATGATGGCAAATGAGAGATTCTCTTCACCCGAACCGGCGGAATCCAATAACTGCTGACCTATCTCCAGGTGTCCTGAAGACGATACCGGCAGGAACTCCGTCAAGCCCTGCACTCCTCCTAAAATCAATGCATCAAACCAACTCATTTCTCTTTATCCTTTTTCTTTGGACGATAAAATATAGCAAAAAGCATTGCGATGAAACCGAACAGAGAAATCATCGGACCGATGTCTATACGGCGTGTTGAGAAGATATCCTCATTGAAAACTTCTCCCGAAGGAGCACCGGTCATCAGCATAAAGCCGATGATGATGATCACAAAGGAGACTGCGATCAAAATGAGATTAAGTTTGGGCAATGAATGTTTCATATCAAATGGTGTTTATATTTATCAAATCTCGTAAAGCGTGTTGTTATCCATGCGGATATAACGACCGGTAGCTATCAGCGAAGCCAGCAGTGTGATGAGCAATCCGGAACCGATTACAACCACCACGATTAAACTGATGTTCCCAAAGGTCAAAGGCAGCAATTCCTCTCCGGTAGGTATAAACCGCGTGTTGAAGAAAATCACTCCGGCCAGCACTATCGCTACAGCTACCACTCCGGCCACGAAACCCATCAGCATGTTACGGCGAACAAACGGACGACGGGTTACCCAAGGTGTAGCACCTACCAGCGTCATCGTGTTAATCAGGAACCGTTTGGCGTAGATCTGCAAACGAATCGTATTCACGATCAACACATAGGCCACCAGAAGAAGCACCAATGCTACTATAAAAATGATCCATAATATGCGCTGAACCGGCCTACCGATGACCGTAGCCACCTTCATGGGATAAGAAACCTCACATACATAGGGTAACTCGCTGAGTTGGTCTATTATCACCGTCAAACTGTCCGGGTGCGTATAGGCTTCCGCAATATGAATCTCGTATTCGTCTCCTAGTGGATTGAAACCGAGGAATTCCTCCGGGTTCATTCCCAGAGAGGGGATTTCCTTTTGCAGCGCCTGCTCTTTGGAGACAAAAGTATACCGGATGCACCGCTGGTCCTCTGCCAGATACGATTCCATCTGGGCATAATGCGTGCTATCGGCATCGGGCATCAGTACCGCTGTAATGGACAATCCTTCGCGCATGCGCGTAACAAGCGCTCCTGCACTAAGCAGGAGCACACATTCCGCACCGATAAGGCATAGCACTAAAGCTACGCTTACGGCAGAAATAAATGAGGAATTTCGAAACCGAAATTTACGCATTTAGTATTCCCAGAGATCTTGTTCAAAATTCAGCAACTCCGTTGCGATACGATCTTGCTCTTTCTTGATATCGTCATGACCGATCGCATAGTCAGGAATCCAACGGTTATACATGTTTCCTTCACCCACGATATAGGAGGTGAACAGACGTTTCTGGAAGAACTCGTCATAGGTCACACGCTTGGTCTCGTTTCGGTTCGGAATAGCATATTGCATTGCCAGATACGGACGCAGACCATCGAACGGAATCCAGAACATGATCGATTCACGAAGGGCATCCATCACCTTGGTGGAGTCATCTTGCGTGCTGATCAAGGTCGGATGCAACGGAGCAATGGCCATGATCTTCGTATGCAGACGGGAGGTGTGCTTGTCGAAGAACACTACTTCCTGGATCAGATATTTCACCTGATTCTTGACTACATCGTCATACGAGAAGGGGTTAAACCACATCTGGTCGGTGATGCTATCATAGTTGATAAGCATTGCGTTAGAACGAGCGATATCCCAGAAATCATCGTCATCGGAGTGGTCTTCCGTCTTATCCACGATCATGAAAGCATCTACCGGAATCTGCTCTTTAGAGAAAGCATCCGTTTTCTTGAAATCCGGTTTGATGGTTTCGTTATTCTTCGGATAAATCGGCATACCGTCCACAACCGCATCAATAATCACCTTGAACAGGTTACGATAATCGGCATCATCCGACTTCGTCGGGAAATACAACTGGAAGTTCTGACGATAACGCAGGTCAATAATACGATAGATATATCTGGACCAGATGACATCGTCAATGCGGTGATCCACCATCACGATCGTATCATGTGCCTTAGAGAACTCCTCCGTTTGGATACGGGCAGAACCGAACTCATCGAAGAACGAAGTCACATTATGCTGCGCCTGCACAGAAAGTGCGCCAAGCACAAAGCATGCGATAATACTAAGTTTCTTTAACATATCTGTAGCGAATTAATTCACAGTTAATACAAGCGGTGACAAACGTAACTCTTGACCACCGGGACCCTTAGCACGGATATCCTGAAGCACAACCATCTGGTTCTTCTTCAGTTTGGCGATTTGATCCAACTGCGCCTTGGTGAACTTGTTACCGTTAGCCGGAGTCGTCTGGTTATTGATAATCGTCTTAAAGCTGGTTACCGTAAACGGAATATCCAACAGACCGTCTGCACCGTAAGAAGCCACGATCGTTCCGGACGGGTTAGTCAGCACGCTGGCTGCAATATTTCCGGTTGCATAATCACGATCCTTGGCATTGAAGAAAGCGGTAGGAGGCGGCAATTGTTTTACACGATATTCCTTGCTACCCATCGGCTGCATCTTACCATCTAACTCAGCGGATACAGAGATCGTCACGCTCTTGGCATTCTCACCCGGGTTGATGATCCACAGGCCTCCTTGTTGCTTAACCGGAGCACCGCTTACGCTCACTCTTACGCGATCGTTAGCTACACCCGGAACAGAAACGGAGAACTTGTTATCATATCCGCGGTACATGATGTTCATGTCGATATTCGAAATGGTCACAGCCGGTTCTCCAACGGTATACTCACTGCTGAACGGTAACTTAACCACCTCATCGTCATTGGTCAAAGAGATGTAACCGGAGTATTGTTTTTTACCCACACCCGAAGCGGTTACTTCATACAGACCATGCTCGTTAATCTTCACATCCTCTACGAAATAATCCGGACGTTGCGTCGTATCCACAGCTGCCAGAATGATCTGCGCCTGATACTTACCACCACGTATCACGTAGTTGGAATTCGGAATCACGTATGCGCTCAGTTTGTTCACACGTACGTCACCTGCATCCGTTTGCTCCATCAGATATTGTACCAAACGACCTTCGGTCGTACGTACGTCGTTCTGCATCTTGGACAACACGGCCATGGACGCACCGATAGGCATACCGTCGAACACGGCGATTTCCCAATCTACCCATTGACGATCGTGTGCGTTGTATCCCTGCTCAGTTGCCAAAGTGGCACGAATGGACTTAGCGATAGCAGAGTCACGCTCCTGGATCAAACCGGTTAAGAACTCCTTGTAAGCAGACACATTGTCTTTGAGTTCCTGACCGTGACCTTGTACCAACGCGTAGGTACCGGTTACGTCAAAGTTCGAGTTATTCTGGATATTAAGCGTAGGATCTTCACCTTGCTCTTTCAAGGTTGTAAAACGACCCCTACCATCGGTCATGATGGTCAACTCATCTTTAAAATTCTGTATATAGGCATACAGAGAGTCCGCTTGCGCTTTTACTTCTTGAGCTTTATCATACCACTCTTGCGTCTTAGCCGGGTTCTTATCTAACGCGGCTTGGAACTCCAAATAGAGACGCTCGTTTTGAGAGGCAGATGCAGCGATCGAGGAGTGCAAACTGTTATCCACCATGGTAAAACCACTGAGGATATCCGTACTTACGTTCAACGCCAACATGGCGGTGAGCACCAAGTACATCATACCAATCATTTTTTGTCTCGGGGTTTCCGGACAGTTTTTTGCTCCACCCATTGCCAGTGCATTAAGCATATTTCCGTAGATACCGTTGAGGTCAGCTACTTGTTTTTGCAGCTGTTTAGCACCTGCAGCAAATGCCACCTGTGCTTCAGCAGCCTCTTTAACAGCAGCGGCAGCACCCTTTTGAGCATCGATCTGTGCATTTACGGCTTGCAGTTGCAACTCATAAACGGAATTCAGGGAAGCCAGTTTCTTACCTACTTCTTCTACCTCTGCCTTGTAAGCCTTAGTCTGGCTAGCGACAGCAGACATATCACCGCTGATTTGCGCATAACTCTGTGCCAAACCGGACGTTGCGTTTGCATACGCATCCGTTGCTACTTCAGCAGCAGCCAGTTTCTCATTCAGTTTAACACCGGTCTGTGCTACCTTACCGAGTTCCGCAAACTGCGTAGCGGTCTTCGCCAAATCAGCAATACCGTCTTTCAGTGCTTTGAGATCTTCATCCTTGAGCGACGGAACTTTAGCGACACCTGCTTCAGCAGCAGCTACTCCGTTAGCAGCGATCGGTGCGCCGGCAACACCTGCACCTAACAAAGTCGGACGAGCCTGTTTCGATTTCTCTTCCAGCAATTCGGGTTTGGTACCGTACTCCAACAATTGCGGGAACACGTTATCCCAGTGGAACTCCGGATGCGGACGCTCCAATGCACCGATGACGAACAAGAATGCCTCGGTAAACATACCGAGCATCAGCACCTGACTTGCGCCCGGCCAGTGCAAAATCTTAAACAACGCACCGATAATAACGACCGATGCACCCACCGAATACACGATGTTAACGATGTTTTTACCTTGGTATGATTCATACCAGTGCATAAACTTTGCCCACGGGCCTCTTTTAACAGCTTTTTCTGCCATAATAGTATTTCGTTTAAATATAATTCTTAAGACTTTTTCTATTAATCACCGATGTAAGCACGAACGCAACGGAATCCGATGTACGGACGGCTCTCATACTGGTACTCATAGGTACGAACACCGCACTGCATGAAGTAACTGATATCCTTCCAGCTACCACCCTTGATCACCTTACGTTTCAAGATATCCGGGTCGGCTTTACGAGCCATGTAGGAATAATCCGGGTTGAGGTCATGTACATGCGTGTTCATAGCGCTCTGGTAAGCGGAGTTGGTCCACTCAGCCACGTTTCCGGCCATGTCGTACAGACCGAAGTCATTCGGGCGGAACTGAGCCACCTTCATCGTCGTTGTACCGGTATCATCGTTGTATGCTCCACGGTACGGTTTGAAGTTAGCAAAGAAGCATCCCTTGGCATCACGTGCGTAGTTACCCCCCCACGGATACATCGCCATCTTACGACCGCCACGTGCTGCGTACTCCCATTGTGCCTCTGTCGGCAAACGATAGTCATTGGCATCGATGGTAGAAGCACCGTTGAACAGTTGCGTACGCCAGTTACAGAAAGCATGCGCCTGCTCCCATGTTACACCCACTACAGGATACTCTGCATAACCCGGGTGCTTGAAGTATTGCTGCAGCAACGGGTCATTGTACGAGAATTGGAAGTCACGTGCCCATACCAGCGTATCCGGATAGATACAGATGATCTTAGTGGTCAACAGATCTTTCGGCTCCTTCAACGGACGGATGATCGTTGAGTCTTTGATCTCACCGTTCTCATTTACCCAGAAGGTATCTACACGAGCCGTTGCTCCGGGAGGATAGGTACTGGTGGCTACATCGAATTTGTTCCGTTGCGGCAGTGCCTCATCCATGTTTACCCAACTGTAACGATAGTGCAGGTGGTTGGTATTGAGCGTACCGTTAGAATAGAACATCGAAGACAAAGCATCTACTACGTCTTCTTCCTTGCTCTTCCAAGGCACTTTCTTGGACCAGTTCAGATGGAAATTCTCTTCATCAAAATCCTCATCCTTCGGCTGGATCGCATAATCTGTCAAACCGGCAGCTACGAGGTTAGTCATAGCAATAGAGTCACGTACCCAGTTCACAAACTGATGATACTCATTGTTCGTGACCTCGGTCTCGTCCATCCAGAATGCATCCACCGTCACCATGATGATATTATCCGGCTGCTCAAAAACAGCGGATTGCGTGTTCGCACCCATCATGAAGGATCCCTTTTTAATAAACAGCATACCATAAGGATTAGCCTCCTTAAAATTGGTCGATCTGATTGCACCCACCAACTCACCGGCCGGCTTGTTACAACCTACCATCATCAACGCACACAGCGCTACCAATGGAATAATCTTCTTCACTTTCATATTGGTTTTAATCGATTAATTTTCCAACTATATATTATATATAAGGTGTTATAAGTACCTTACGCTTTTATACTTGTTTGTCCGTTTGGGCTTGAGGATATCAAATCCGTAAGCCAGATATATCTCGTGGCTTCCGTAACTCTCCAGCAGCAGTTTGTTAGTCGGCAGTTCGCAACTGTATCCCAACTGCAGTCCGGAGATGATATCCACGCCTAACAGTATGTTCACACTTCCTGCAATGCGGTATCCGAGTCCCCACCGGTATCGGTCCTTGTAGTCGCACATCAGCGTCAGGTTGACATCCCAACTGACAAAGTCGCTCATCACCATTGCGCTGGGCGTCAGCATCCACTCTCTGTAGTTCTTCAAGCGGAAATGATATCCGCCGGTCACATACATCGTTCCGACCAGGGTTACGATCTGCTGCACGCCGGTTGTTCCGTCCGACCAATCGATCTGAGGACGTAACAAATGGCTGTAACTGCCGCCTACCCACCAGGTCGGAGTGCTGTAATACAAGCCCACACTCATGTCAAATTTCATTCCCGATTTACTTCCCGTCGGAAGTGTCGGATCGTTGGCGTCGTGGTAGTCGTCTCCCATCTTACTGAGGTTGATCGAGTCCCCTTTGAAGCCCACGTTTACAAATCCCAAGTCAACACCGATTCCCAGATATCCTTTCCCCAGTTTCTGCCGGTAAGCGTATTGTGCGTAGAACGACTGGGTAGTGAACAATCCGTACCGGTCATTCAAAAACCGCACTCCCGCACCGTGACTTGTCTTGCCGATCACGAACGGTGAACTGAAACTGAACCAGGTGCTCATCGGTGCATTGGTAATGTCCACATACTGCATGCGGTGCATTCCCGCTACCTTCATCAGTCCGCCTTCTCCTACCGCGGCAGGATTATACGCTGTCGGCAGATACATATATTGCCCCATCTGGGGATCAAACTGCGCACTCGCAGTCACCAGGGTAAACACCCCAACCAGCAGAACAATATATCTTTTCAATTTCCAATTTCCAATTTTCAATTTTCAATACTCCTCCTCGTCGAAGAAGAAGTCTTCATCTTGCGTCGGATAGTCCGGCCACAAATCCAAAATACTCTCATACTGCTCCTCGTCATCTCCTTCCAACTCTTCCAAATTCTCTATCACCTCCGCCGGAGCACCGATACGATTCGCATAGTCCAGTAATTCATCCTTGGTTGCAGGCCATGGTGCGTCCTCCAATTTCGATGCCAATTCAAGTGTCCAATACATAGTTTTATTACCTATAATATACTATTTCATTTCATTGACAAACAGACCCAGTACGGGCATAGTTTTTCAAAATATCGTGCAAAAGTAGTAAAAAGTTTCGATTTATGCAAATTTTTTATACATTATTTTACAATTTTCGTCAATTTTTACACCAAATCGACTCTTTTTCTCCATTTTTGTGACTAAAATAACGCGAAAAAACGAAAAAATAGTCACTCAACCGATTGATAAATTGCAGGTGTATTTCCGCTGCTTTTGCATCGATCATCCGACGTTCTGCCCGACGACAGATAGTACGGCACACATGCGCCCTGCAAACGGTCTCACTTCCGGCCGGAAGAATGAAGGCATGTTGCTTGGGTGTGTCGTTTACCATGGCATCGATCCATTCTTCCAATTGGTGCACATCGGCCTCTGTGATCCACTCTCCCGGCGCGTCACTTAAGGCTGCGCCCAAGTTAAACAGTTTGTTCTGGATCCATTCCAATTGGCTGTTCGTTGTTGGCTGTTGGCTATTAGCCGACACTCCGGCTCGCAAGAGCCCAATCCAGCTGTTCAGTTCATCGACCGTTCCGTAAGCTTCGATGCGTGCATCGGTTTTAGAAACCCGTTGACCGCTTGCCAACGAGGTTTCCCCTTTGTCTCCCGTCTTCGTGTATATCATAGCCGTATTGTATAGTTTCGTTTCAAGTAATGCGGATCAAAAAACAGCAGTCCCACATGATAGAGGTCCATGGAAGTGGTGATCCGTTTATCTTCTTTGAGTTCCTTCCAGGCCTGTTCCATCGGGGCGGAATAATGGATATCATCCAGTATGATCACGCCTTTCTCCTGCATCACAGGCAGCAGGGTATTCACATAGCGCATGGTCGCCTCATAGGTATGGTTGGCATCCACATAGACGACATCCCATTTCTCGCGCGCGTAAATATATAAGGTGTCATCAATATTGCCTTCCTTCCATTCGATATTCTCCAGTTTCAACGCTCTCCACCCCCCTTTTGCGACATTCAGCACTGCGGCACTGCCTTCCAAGGTAAGTACCCTGTTTCGGCTGTCTGCGGCAGCGAGATAAGCGGTGGTAACCCCTAAGGATGTTCCCAGTTCGAGTATCTGAAGCGGTCGTTTCTCCTGCCTTCCTATCCAGTTCACCAATCGGAACAAGGCCTGCCCTACTTGCGGTGATTCGAGTTGCCGTTTGGCGATATCGCACACCCGACGCGGAATAAGTACGCCTTCTTTCGATCCGGCCGAACCGTAATCAACCACATCCAGGGTATCCGGACAGCGTAACAACAAATCCCGTCTGCGCTCGATATCGGCGAAGCAGTAATAGGCATTACGATCGCGTAATACAAAGCGCACCAATTCAAAGAGGTAGGGCGAATGGATGCCTTCACCGGTCGTATTCCAAGCCGTTAAAGTATGCTTGAGATACGCCAAAATTCTATGTAAACGTGCATTATTTGTCATTTATCGTGCAAAATTACACTTTTTTTTGCATATATGCAAATATTTTTGTACTTTTGCAGCATGATTTTGAATTATATTTGGATTTCGCTCATTTTGCTGGCGGTCATCATGGGTCTGGTGCAAGCCATCGCGTTCGGTAATGTCGGTGTATTTACGGATATTATCAATTCGACTTTTGATAATGCCAAAACGGGTTTTGAGTTATCCCTGGGTCTGACGGGTATTCTGGCATTGTGGATGGGTATCATGAAGATCGGTGAGCGTGCCGGTGCCGTTAACTCATTAGGCAGAGCCATCAATCCGTTCTTCAGCCGTATTTTTCCTCAGATTCCGAAGGGTCATCCGGTCTTCGGATCGATGCTGATGAATATCTCCGCCAACATGCTTGGCCTGGATAATGCGGCGACGCCGATGGGTCTGAAAGCGATGGGCGAGTTACAGGAGTTGAATGAAGACAAGACCAAGGCCTCCAATGCAATGATTATGTTTGTGGTGCTGGGTGCCAGCGGTCTTACTCTGATACCTACCACTATCATGGGATACCGTGCGCAATGCGGGGCAGAGAATCCGGCAGATGTGTTTTTACCTATATTGATAGCCACCTATGTATCTACCTTAGTGGGCTTGGTCTGCGTTTGCGTGGCACAGAAGATTCGCATGAAAGATCCGGTGGTGTTAGGTACGCTCTTGGGCTTGACGGGTTTGGTCGGATTGCTGGTTTGGGGAGCGACGCAGTTGTCTCATCAACGCTTGGCGACACTCTCCGCCGCAGCCGCAGCGGTGATTCTGTTAGGTGTCATCTGCTGGTTTGTGATCCAAGCGATGTGCAAACGGATCAACGTGTATGACTCGTTCATCGACGGTGCCAAAGGTGGTTTTCAAACGGCAATAGGTATTATTCCTTATCTCATTGCGATATTGGTAGCCGTAGGCATGTTCCGTGCTTCAGGAGCAATGGACTTGTTGGAACGCGGTGTGTCGGAGTTGTTTGCGTTGGTAGGCATTAACACGGAGTTGTCCGGTGCCGTACCGACAGCGCTGATGAAACCGCTTAGCGGCAGCGGTGCACGGGGACTGATGTTAGAAGCGATGACGAACTACGGCGCTGACAGTTTATCCGGTCGTTTGTGTTGTATCTTGCAAGGTACCACAGATACGACGTTCTACGTGCTGGCCGTTTATTTCGGTTCGGTAGGCATCAAGAACACCCGCCATGCGGTGGCCTGCTGTCTGTTAGCAGATCTGGCAGGAATAATAGCGGCCTTTGCATTAGCACCTATCTTCTTTGGTTAATATGATACGATTTACAACACAGGAAATAGAGATGCCGGCGTTAGATGAGCGCAAGGTAACTCGTTGGATCAGGTCGGTAGCCGCGGATTACGGGTTTACTGTGGGAAACATCAACTATATCTTCTGTTCCGACGAGCGGGAGTTAGCGGTGAACCGCGAGTTCCTCGGGCATGACTATTATACCGACGTCATCACGTTTGACTACTCGACGGAGAGTGTGCTGAACGGAGATATCTTTATTTCGTTAGATACCGTTCGGTCGAATGCGGAGATGGTAGGTGTACCATTTGCGGATGAGTTACACCGGATCATCATCCACGGTGTGCTTCACCTCACGGGTCAAGGCGACAAGACGCCGGAGACAAAGGTCGAAATGACTGCCAAAGAAGAAAAAGCATTGGCTAAGTGGAAGTAAGGATACGAATCACATATATTTTTATTTTTCTGCTGTTTGCGTGTACGGTGTATGCGCAAGGGGGTTACACGGTAAGCGGATATGTGACGGACAGGGAGTCGGGCGAGCGTCTGATTGGTGCGGCAGTGTATGACACGGTATCGCATCAAGGAGCCGTGACGAACACGGCGGGTTTCTATACGCTGACGCTGCCGCAAGGTAAGCCGTCTGTGCTGGTAGCGAGTTATGTGGGCTATGCACCGAGCGTACCATTTGATGCCGACAGTGCGCAGACACACCATTTCTTTTTGGGCAGCGCCAATACTCTCCAAGAAATAACAGTGACAGGTCATCAGTCCGTCTCCGCGCCGGACAACGTGCAGATGAGTGCGATTGAGGTGCCTGTTCAGCAGATATTAACCATTCCGGCACTTGGCGGCGAGGTAGATGTGCTTAAGGCGATTCAGTTACTGCCGGGCGTGCAAGCGGCCGGTGAAGGGAACGCAGGTATTTATGTGCGTGGCGGCGGACCGGACGAGAACCTGGTTATGCTGGACGGCGCTCCGCTGTATAACATCAACCACGCGATGGGTATGTTCTCCGTATTTAACGCAGACGCGATCAAGAACGTGACACTATACAAAGGTAATTTCCCTGCCCGTTTCGGTTCACGCCTCAGTTCGGTGATCGATGTGCGACAGAAAGAGGGCAACAACACTTTCTGGCACGGCGGTATATCGGTCGGTCTCATCTCGTCCCGGCTCAATTTAGAAGGCCCTATCTTCAGCAAGACACAGTTGGACAGTCTCAAAGAGGGTTACACGCCTCGTGCGAAGACGACGTTCAATATCTCGGCCCGCCGCACTTATTTTGATGTGCTGACAGCACCTATCATCGCAGCCATCACGGCATCCAACGGTGAGGGCAGATCGTTAATGGCTGGGTACTATTTCTATGACTTCAACGCCAAGTTGTGCCACACGTTCTCGGACAAAGACCGTTTGAGCATCGGCATTTATAACGGAGCGGACGTGGAGTACATGCGCATGAAGGAGAAGTTCGAGAACGATGATTACAGCGTGAACATGCGGTACTCATGGGGCAACACGCTGGCAGCGATAGACTGGCAGCACACGATTAATCATCAGCTGTTTTTGAATACGCAGGTGCATTATAGCGGCTATTACTGCCGCGTAGCGCAGGGTTTAAGTGACCACGGAACAACAGGTCGGTTTGAGCAGGAGATGGGTTACAACAGCATGATCAACGATGTGGCGGCACGGTCGCAACTGGAGTACACTCCGAACCAAAAACATAAGGTGACAGCGGGTATCGAGTACACGTATCACTATTTCAAGCCGTCGGTGCAGAACCAGTTTCTGTATTCCGAATCGGAGACCTCGATGAACATGGACACGACGATAGGCGGTCAGGTTTTGCACGGACATGAGGTAGCGGCTTTTGTAGAGGACACGTGGACTCCGTGCCATTGGTTCCGGCTCAATTACGGAGCACGGTTCAGCATGTACGGCATTCGCGGCAAGGTATATCCGTCCGCAGAACCGCGTATCGGCATGCGTTTTCTGCCGCATCGGGACGTAGCGCTGAAGATGAGTTATTCGTATATGTCGCAGTATGTGCATCTGCTCAGTAACAGTTCGGTCTCTCTGCCGAGCGACTTATGGGTGCCGGTAACGACGGATATTCCTCCGATGCGGTCCATGCAGGTAGCAGCGGGTATCAGTTATAACATCTGCAATCAGGTGGAGTTGAGCGTAGAGGGGTACTACAAACGCAGTCTGAACCTGCTGGAGTACAAAGAGGGTGCATCGTTCATGGGTTACACGGACGACTGGCAGAAACAGGTGGAGGTTGGCAACGGCTGGAGTTACGGCGTGGAGTTTCTGGTACAGCGCACGGTAGGCCCGGTGACGGGATGGATCGGTTATACGTGGAGCCGGTCGATGCGTCAGTTTGAGCACATCAACAACGGCAAGCCGTTCCATGCCAAGTACGACCGCGAGCACGACCTGAGCATCACGCTGCAGTACCAGATCACGCCTCGTATCGATGTGGCGGGCACATGGGTATACGGAACGGGTATGCGCGGTACACTGGCTACGCAGGTCTATTATGACAACGGACACGAAGTGGAGTACTTCCATGAACGCAACGGCTACATGATGCCGGACTATCATCGACTGGATCTGGCGATCAATTTTCACGTCCCACACAAGCACTCCGTCAACGGCAAGAAAGGTAAAGTGGACGGGTACTATGGTCGCGGCGGATGGCTCAAGAACGCAGAACACATTGTGAACATCAGCTGTTATAATGTGTATTGCCGCATGAACCCGATGTTTGTCATACCGGATACTTACAGCGGCAAGTTGTACCAGGTCAGCATCTTCCCTATCCTACCGAGTATCAGTTACCATTTCAAATTCTAAGCGCATGAGAAAGAGACAGTTATATGGACTTATATGGGTACTGACCCTATTAACAGTGCTGACAGGCTGTGAGGATATATTCTACCGCGAAGTGGATTTCCAGGGCGAGACGGAACCGGAGATGTTGGTGGTAAACGGTGAATGGTTTCTGAACCAACAGCCGACTGCCCTTGTGTCGCACTCTTACTTCGTTAACCGAACGGACAAACGCAAGGACGATTGGATCCGTGATGCACAGGTGTGTATGCGGGTGAACGGGCAGCCGTATGATATGAGTTGGCAGGACAACTGCACTTATGCTAACTATTCGCTGCCTCAACTGCGAGCAGAAGACACCGTAGAAATCACGGTGAGTCATCCGGACTACCAAGCAGTGAGCGCAAAGCTGGTCATGCCGGGACAGGTACGTTGTACCGTGAGTAAGACGGAGTTGCTGCCGAGTCGGCAGATTGCATTCCAACTGGATCTGGATGCTTACGAAGGCAACGAAGACGATGTCATCGGGATTTGGGCAGACGGTATGATTGAGGGATCGTGGACCTCTACGTACGGGTCGCAACAACGGACCAACACCGGCAATATCCAACTGCACACCCTCTACTCGAACGACATTGTGTTTGCGGCAGCGGAGAATGCTTCGACCCAAGGCTACTTCGGTGCCAAGTCCGGCTATCTCTATTTTCCCGCCTCGGAGTTGAAAGAGCCGAGACGCATTCAGTTGTTTGTGGATACGTACGAGTTACAACGACAATACGAATCCGTAGAAGCAAAGCAGTTGAATGTCCGGGTGACGGCTTGTACGTATAGTGCGTACCGGTTCGAGGTATCGACCCGCAGCAGTTATTACGATGATGCGTTGCCGCCTCCGAGTCATCTGCCGTATCAGGAGAATATTATGGAACAGATCATGGTGGCTATTCAGTCCATGTTAGGTGACCAGGAGCCTAAACAGGTCTATTCGAACGTAGAAAACGGCCTGGGACACGTGGAAGCCTGTAGTATGGATATTCACACGATAGATTTCGAATAAATAAAAAGATAAAGTTATGAAAAGAATCCTCTTCACACTTCTTTGTTCGCTGGTGCTGGTGTCGGCACAGGCAGTCAATTATTGTGCTACGCAAAGTTGGGGATACGCCGGAAATAGCGTAACGGGAGGAGGCAGTACCAGCCCTACCCTTGTAAGTAACGAGAGTCAACTGAGTACAGCGTTAAACACCAAGAACAGCGTCATTATTATCACGCAGGATATCACCGTTACCAATCATATCAGTTCGGATAAGAGCAACCTGACGATCATGGCATTGCCGGGAAAGAAACTGATTTCCAACAAGCAGAACCAAAACGAGTCCGGTATCTTATATCTGAAGGGCAATAATATTATTATCCGGAACGTCACTTTTGTCGGTCCCGGTGCGTATGACTGCGACGGATGGGACAATTTATGTCTGGATAAAGCGACGAATGTGTGGGTGGACCATTGCGATTTTCAGGATGGATGTGACGGAAACTTCGACATCAAAGGCAAGTCGGACAATATCACCGTTACCTGGTGCCGTTTTCGGTATCTGAAGGCACCGAAGGCAGGTGGTTCCGGCGGATCGGACGATCACCGATTCTCCAACCTCGTTGGTTCGGGAAGTTCGGACAAACCGGATGATGGCACGTATAATATCACCTATGGTTTCTGCTGGTGGGACGAAGGTTGCAAGCAACGTATGACGCGTTGTCGAAACTGCCTGTTGCATTTCCTGAACTGCTATTGGAACAGTTCGGTTGCAGACTATTATGTAGGTCCGGAGAATGCGAAATGCTATTTTGAGGGTTGTACTTTTGCCGGCAAAGCGAACAGTGCTTCCAAGATTTGGAGTCCGTTTAACGGTTCGACCAATTACTGCACATTTGTGGACTGCACGGGTAATCTTCCGTCGAACAGCAGCACTCCTGTTGCTGCTCCGAGTTATAGTTATGAGACGGTTTCTGCTGCGACAGCGAAGAATATGATCACGAACAGCACTTGCGGTGCCGGTGCCACCTTGACAGTAACGACGAGTGCTGAAGTCAGTTCTTCTTGCGACGGAGAAGAGCCGCCGGTAGATCCGATTATAGTCGATGGAGACTGCTGTGTGGACTTGAGTTTAGGCGAAGCGCCTACAGTAAGTAACGGCGGTATTCCTGCAGAATTCAGCCAACTATCGGTGGTTGCTAACTTAGCCAAGGGCACGTGGGATCAGGGATACCTGAATATGGGTGGAAATGCCGACTATATCACCTTTGATTTCTCCGCATATGATGCAGTTATTGAGGCGGTGGAGTTTGATGTAACGATTCCTAATCTGGATGCATCCGCCAACAAGAATACAATTGCCTATCATTGGAACAGCGATGCCAATACTACCTATACGATCTCAAGCAAAAACACAGAGACGGTTCAACTGACTGCTCCGGCTAATGCCAAATCGTTCACGATCCAGCGTTCGGCAGGAACGGGTACCCGTATTTCGAATGTCTGCTTTCAGATACAAGGAGCGGAAACGGGAATAGAGACCGTGGAAGGTGGAAAGGAAAAATATAAAATAATTCGCGAAGGACAATTGCTTATCCTTCGCGATGGAAAAACCTATACTGTGACAGGTCAAAGTCTCTGACCGGTGATGGTATATTCTACTCCGCTGCGGATGATGATGAGTTGTCCGTGGCGGATTATTTTTTGTACAGCCGGTACGGAGGCATCAATACCATCTATATCCGACGGATCAATCGGTTCGTCTTCTCCCAAACGCAGGCCAACCATCACAGCATCGTGATCGGAATAACGTTGGCTGTAGGACTGCGAAGTATTGGTATGCCAAACGGCTGCACCAGTAATCTGTGCGGCCATGGTCTCATTGGCGAAGGCATGGTCGATCAGTTCGTGCGTACCTTTATAGATATAGGAATACGCGTTCTCATCAAAACGCAGCAGTTGCTCTTCGTAACCGCCATTCTCGATGATGGTGATACAGCTCTCATCCATCTGTGCATTCAGATCACCCATGATGAGGATGTCCGGGTCTTTCACTTTGGAAGAGTTGGACAGGCCGCTCATGAGCCAAGTAGCGTTATCCACCCGTTTGTTTTTAGCTGCATCGTCCGACATCGCCTTGAAATGGTTCATGGAGAGCGTGAAACGTTCGCCTGTCGCTAATTCTTCCCAGGCCTGAATACGCATGGTATTTTTGTAATACGTCACGTTGGTAGCCTGATAATTGGACATATACGGCTGCACTTTATCCGAACGATAGATGAAACCTGCCTTGATATTATTATTATAATAGGAGTCCCAATCCACGTCAATACCATCGTAAACGGCGACATAGAGTCCTTCCTCGCCGGCTTCGATATTCATGGCCTGCGCTAAATGGGTCAGCACATCGGGTTTGGCTTCCACTTCGCAGAAAGCCAACACATCGGCTTCGGATGCCACCATTACCTCTGCGATCTTAGTGGTTTTGGCAGCTATCTGATCCTCGGTGAAGTCACCTCTACCGTCGTTAGGGTGAATATAGTAGTTCTCAAGGTTATTGGCAAGAACGACTATTCTGGCGTTCCCCAGATTGGGTACGGCAGGAATAGCGGCGTGCACGATAAGTGCCGCCGCTATACCTAAACATATCAAGAGTGATCGTTTCATCAATCTTTGAATTTAGCGCAGAGGAACTCGCGGTTGAGGCGAGCGATGTTAGCGAGGCTAACGGATTTCGGACATTCAGCGGCACATGCACCGGTGTTGGTACAGTTACCGAAACCGAGTTCATCCATCTTAGCCACCATCGCTTTCGCACGCGCAGCACCTTCGATCTTACCTTGCGGGAGCAGGGCAAGTTGCGAAACTTTTGCTGCTACGAACAACATTGCCGAACCGTTCTTACATGCAGCAGCACAGGCACCACAACCGATACAGGAAGCTGCGTCCATGGCCTCGTCAGCAACGGGCTTCGGGATGGGTATTGCGTTGGCATCGGGTACACCACCGGTGTTGACGGAAACGAAACCACCAGCCTGCATGATCTTGTCGTATGCACCGCGGTCGACCATGAGGTCTTTGATTACCGGGAACGCACGGCTGCGCCACGGTTCTACGGTGATCGTCTCACCGTCATGGAACTTACGCATGTGGAGCTGGCAGGTCGTGATAGCGCTGTCAGGTCCATGCGGGTGACCGTTGACGTACATGGAGCACATACCGCAGATACCCTCACGGCAGTCGTGATCATAGGTAACGGGGTCTTTGTGCTGTTCAACGAGTTGCTCGTTGAGAATATCGATCATCTCCAAGAACGAAGCACCTTGGAAGACGTGCTTGAGCTCATAGGTCTCAAAATGACCTTGTGCTTTAGGTCCTGCTTGTCTCCAAACACGAACCTTAATATCAATATACTGATCCATAAAACTAATTTACGATTTGACGATTTACGATTTACGATTTGTAGTTACGGGTCTTTCTCTCAGTAAACTCGTAGTCAAGCGGCTCCTTGATGAGTTCGGGTTCGCTGTCTTCGCCGGTATATTTCCAGCAGCCTACGTATGCGAACTTGTCATCCTGACGGAGTGCTTCACCTTCCGGCGTCTGGTATTCCTCACGGAAGTGACCACCGCAGGACTCCTCACGATGGAGGGCATCCACAGCCATGAGACGACCGATCTCGATGAAGTCAGCCAGACGGAGTGCTTTCTCGAGCTCGTTGTTGAGGGCATTGGCCTCACCCGGGATATAGACGTTGGTCCAGAACTCTTTCTTGATGGCATCGATCTTCGCAATACCTTCCTTGAGTCCTTCGGCAGTACGGCCCATACCTACGAAGTCCCACATGATAAGACCGAGTTCCTTATGGATGGAGTCAACCGAACGCTTACCCTGAATAGCCATGAGTTTGTCGATTTTCGCTTTGACTGCTTTCTCCGCTTCAGCGAACTCCGGCAGGTCGGTACTCATACGCGGAACACCGATCTGGTCAGAGAGGTAGTTCTGGATGGTGTACGGAAGAACAAAGTAACCATCTGCGAGACCTTGCATGAGGGCGGAAGCACCGAGACGGTTTGCACCGTGGTCGGAGAAGTTCGCCTCACCGATACAGAACAGACCTTTCACGGAAGTCTGGAGCTCGTAGTCTACCCAGATACCACCCATGGTGTAGTGGATAGCCGGGAAGATCATCATCGGATCCTCATACGGGTTCTCGTCCACGATCTTCTCATACATCTGGAAGAGGTTTCCGTATTTCTGAGCTACCACATCCTTGCCCAGACGCTGAATAGCGTCAGAGAAATCAAGGAACACAGCGAGACCGGTATTGTTCACACCGTAACCCTTGTCGCAACGCTCTTTAGCAGCACGGGAAGCGACGTCACGGGGAACGAGGTTACCGAATGCCGGATAACGACGCTCGAGATAGTAGTCACGATCTTCTTCGGGGATGTCACGACCTTTGATCTCACCGGCTTGCAGACGTTTTGCGTCTTCGAGTTTTTTCGGAACCCAGATACGACCGTCGTTACGGAGCGACTCCGACATGAGGGTCAGTTTGGATTGGAAGTCACCGTGCTTCGGGATACAGGTCGGGTGGATCTGTGCGTAGCAGGGGTTAGCGAAATATGCGCCGTGGCGGTACATCTGCATAGCAGCGGAACCGTTGGAAGCCATGGCGTTGGTGGAGAGGAAGAACGTGTTTCCGTAACCGCCCGAACCAACAACTACTGCGTGCGCAAAGAAACGCTCGATCTTACCGGTCACGAGGTTACGTGCGATGATACCACGCGCACGCTTCTCACCGTTCTCATCAGCGATGAGCACGATATCTAACATCTCGTAACGGGTGTACATCTTCACTTTTCCTTTACCGATCTGGCGGCTGAGTGCGGAATAAGCACCGAGCAACAGCTGTTGACCGGTCTGACCTTTTGCGTAGAAGGTACGACTTACCTGTGCACCACCGAAGGAGCGGTTATCGAGCAGTCCGCCGTATTCACGTGCGAAAGGAACACCTTGTGCGACACACTGGTCGATGATGTTGTTGGATACCTCAGCCAGACGATATACGTTGGCTTCACGAGCACGGTAGTCACCGCCCTTGATCGTATCGTAATAGAGACGATAAACGGAGTCACCGTCGTTCTGGTAGTTCTTTGCCGCGTTGATACCACCCTGTGCAGCAATCGAGTGTGCACGACGGGGACTATCCTGGATACAGAAGTTGAGCACGTTGAATCCCATCTCTGCGAGCGAAGCAGCAGCCGAAGCGCCGGCGAGACCGGTACCGATGACGATGACGTCCAAACGACGTTTGTTAGCCGGGTTGACCAGTTTCTGATGGTTCTTATAGTTCGTCCATTTGAGCTCAAGCGGACCTGCAGGGATCTTCGCCATTTCCGGCGTGATCACCTTAATATCTTCTTTCTTAGTTGCCATAATGTCAATTACCATTTAATTAATAGATACCGATGTTCATACCCAGGTAATACAGCACTACGATAGCGAACGGGAGCACCGTCAGTGTAGCGATGATCACACCTAACACTTTGATACGCTTCATCCACTTGAGGTTGTTCCAACCGAGGGTGTGGAGAGCAGACCAAGCACCGTGACGGAGGTGTAGCCAGAGTGCGCTGAGCCAAACGAGATAGAGGCAGCAGTAAGCGATACCGCATCCACCGGTGGTGAACAATGCTTTCACATAGTAAGCACCGTTGGTAGCCAGTTCCTCAGGTGCAGTAGCACCGTTGGTGATCTCCGCCAACTGCATCTTAAACCAGAAGTTGTAGAGGTGCAGAAGCAGGAAACCGAGTACGCAGAAACCGAGAACGAGCATGTTCTCCGATTCCCAATCGACACCTTCTTTCTTACCACGAACAGCGTAACGGTCGTTACCACGAGCGGCACGGTTCTGGAACGTCAGATACAGCGCGTAACTGAAATGGACAAAAATCAGGAATGCCAAACCGAGCGTGCCGACAAGGGCGTACCAGTTAGCTCCCAGGAATTGACAAATCGCGTTGTAGGCATCCTCCGAGAAAACCACTACCAGGTTCATGGTACCATGGAAAAGCAGGAAGAAGATCAACGCCATGCCGGTTAAGCTCATAATGAACTTACGGCCAATCGAAGAGTCTTTTAACCACATAAAGATTGTTTGATTTGATTAGTTATTTATTGTTAATTTTGTGTTCTCCATCAAAAACGGCTGCAAAGTTACAAAAAAAAAATGACATATGCAAGCATATGCCATTCTTTTTGCAGATTTTTCTGCTTTTTCGGTACGATTAGCCGTTAGCGAGACTCTCGTCGTACTGGTCTCCGCAGATCTTCCAGTAATAGGCCTTGAGGGTCTTCTTACCGTCTGCGAGGTCCTTCTGGGCGATGAAGGCTGCCTGGTCGGCTGCGATCTTGGTGAGG
>CADCDS010000016.1 GCA_902800215.1 uncultured Bacteroidales bacterium
CTCCTGCAGGAACAAAATCATAAAGAACCTATTTATTTGGAAATCTATGAGTCACGAACAATTGTACAAAATCATTGAGACGATCGTCTTGGCACTCCTCACGTGTTGTGCCGTGGCGCTGGGAATGACGAGTTGTAAAGTATGGCGGACGGTGAACACGACCGCGACGTACACGACGGCACAAGACTCGGCAAAAACCGCCACAACGATTCAGATGAAGACCGTGGAGGAGTACCACGGGGTCAAAAAGAAATGACGCCGGCGACAACGATGTCGCCGAAATGCACATTATTAACCATTTAAAACCTAAATTTTAACTATCATGGCAAAAGCAAAAGTAGGCGCCGCAGGAATCGAGTACATCCAAGGCGCCATGAAACGACCGAAGAAAGTGAACGGTCACAACCACGGCAACTACATGNNGCCATGAAACGACCGAAGAAAGTGAACGGTCACAACCACGGCAACTACATGGTGATGACGCATCGCAGTGCCCCCACCCAGAACCCCAACTGTCAACGCATCTACACCTTCGATGCAGACCGTTACGACCGTACCACCCCGATCACGGCGGACGAGGCAGCAGCACGTCTGCGTTTCAGCACTGTGGCCGCGATGGTGAAGCAGCGTAAAGGTGACCTCACCAAGATCGCAGCCGACCAGGCAGCCTTCCTGGAGCAAAAGGACACGGCCGGCGGTAAGAAAACCCTCAAGGCCTATTACTGGAAGATCTGCGGCGACGCGTACGACGAGAGCCTCGCTAACGGCTAATGGCTAATGGCGAAAGGTCGAATGGCCGAAAATGCAGAAAAATCTGCAAAAAATGGCATACACTCTTGTGTATGTCATATTTTTTTTGTACCTTTGCAGCCGAAAACACAAAATCTCACTGTTATGACTCGACAAGAACAACTTCAATTTTGCTCCGTTTGTTCCCATCGGCAAATGGACATGAAACAAGGTATCATCTGTGCATTGACCGGAAAGAAAGCCGATTTTGACGGTCAGTGTCCCCAGTACGAATTAGACCCTGCGCAGGCCGCCAAAGAGCAGGTCAAAGCGCAGAAGAAAGCGGAAGACCTCAAGAATGCACCCGAGAACCCGAAGATGAAAGGTGCCACCTTATTCATCCTCGTGGGTATCGTGTCGCTGGTCAACCTCATCCTCGAATTGGCCGGTGTCCGTCTGATTTTCGGCTTAGGTATCACCGCCGCCCTGCATGAGTTATGGGGAACGGCCGGTATCATCCTCTCCGCTGTGGTAGGTATCGCATTTATCGGTTTAGGTTATCTGGCGAACCGCAAAGAAGCCGAATGGGCATACCGCTTGGCCTTCTTCGCATACCTTGCCGACACCGTGCTGATGATGATCATCCTCATTCAAATGCAGTTCTATATCAAGGATACCATCTTCCACCTCGTCGTTCTGTGCTGCACCTATCCGCTGCATCCGTTCCACTCCAAGGCCATCCGCGAGAAAGCCAAAGCAGAGACCTGGTCACCGCTGCGCGTTGTGCTGACCGCCATCATGGGTGTGCTCATCGCAGGTACCCTCAGCTTAGGGTTGACTATTAATCATGACGTCCGGAAGGCACGGAACGAGAAACCGCTCAATGAACTGAGAGCCAACATCGACTTCATGCAGGCGCAGAATCCCGGTTCGACGATCGAACTGGTAGGCGACAGCGCCGTGCATATCCGCTCCAACGAAGCGCTGACGGCAGAACAAGTGGCGATGCTTCGGGAACGGAAAGAGTTGATGAACGTCTATATCAAGGAATACCTGCTGCTCAGCCTTTTCGGCTGGGAAGACCCGTTCCTGCAGAAATGTGTGGACGCCGACTGCGGTATGGTCATGGAATACTGGTTCGAAGGGGAAGAACTGTACCACAGCGATTTCACGGTCAAAGAACTGGCAGCCATGTACTTGGGCAAGCATCACAAGACCTTCGATTCCGTATGGAAGAAACTCATTGCCGCCTATAACAAATGCACCCCAATTGACTTTGACGGAGACAACACCTTCAAGATCACTCGTGCCGAAAAGAAAGAGAACGAAGTCGTCCTCTATGTCAACACGGCGGAGAAACTGTCGGCGAACCAAAAGAAAGCCCATATCCTCCAATCTTCTGCCCAGTTCTACTGCGCGGTAGGTAACGATCCGTTGATCGTCATCATCCAACGAAACAAACTGCCGATTCGTTTCCACTTCACCTCCGATAAAGAACCATCTTGGAGCGAAGAGGCGGTGATTAGCAAATAAATTTGCAAAAATATTTGCATATATCAGAATTTTTTTGTAATTTTGCAGCCGATTTTGAAAAAGTGGGATAATTCACATTATAAACTACAAAAAATAACATAGATTATGCGTACAACATTTAATCGCCTTCGTGCAGTAAAAGACAGTCTTCCACATGGTAGTATGGACGCTATTGCAGCAGAACTTGGAATTTCGGGAGAGGATGTAAGAGCGTACTTCAGAGGAGAAGCAACCGCCGATGTACATATGGAAGCCGGTCCGGAAGGCGGTATCGTTGATTTCGATAACACCCGCATTCTGGAAGTTGCCCTGCGTCGTGCATGGGAAGCTCAGAATGCCCTTTGATAACGGTGAAAGGTTATCGGTTATCGGTTATCCGTAAAAAGGTGATCGCTCTGGTGCTATGCATCGGAGCGCTACCTTTTGTAATTAACGCGGACGCATACGCGTATGAAGGCGAAGGGCAAACGGCGAAAGGCGAAAGGAAGTTAATCGACGAACTGACTTACAACGCGCAGGCACGGATCCAGACTTCCTATCTCTGGCGAGGATTATACTGCGGCGGACCGAACATACAAGCCAGCGCCAACATCGGTTTCTACGGCGTGTATGCCGACATGTGGTGGAACATCGGTGCAACAGACATCCGCTTTAGCGCCTTTCAACCGGAAGTGGATCTGTCGGTCGGGTTTAACCGCTGGGGACTGGATGTGTATCTGCTCTATATCTACAATTTCAACTGCGGATTCTTTGACGGAGGAAACTATATCGACAAGGGAAACCGATTGGAACTCAACGTCAAATACACCATTCCCAAGACCCATCTCACGATCGCTTGGGCCAGCCGTGTAGCGGCATCAGACTGTTACCAAGTAGAAAGGGTTACGGATGAGGGGTTACGGGTTACGGAACTTGTAAGAGCCTACTCCAGTTACGCCGAGATCAGTTATAACCAACCGCTTAAAGACGGATGGAGTGTGTTCGGTGCGATAGGTGTCACACCGTGGAAAGGATGTTATAACCCTAACGGAGCGGCACTGCAGAACATCGAGGTGAGGGTGCGGAAAGACTGGCAAATCGCCCGCCACACCGGCATCATGCTGCAGGGACAGATGGCCGTTAACCCCATGACACCGATCCACGTGATCAATTTGAATGCAACGGTCGGAGTGTATCTGAGATGATTGAAGATTGAAGATTTTTAAAATTATAACAAACAAAATGAAAAAGGTATTAGTGATGGCTGCTGCATTGGTAGCAGCAGTTTGTTCTGCGAAAGCAGAAGTAGAGTTCGCTTACGATGCCGGTGCTGAGCTCGTAAGCAGTTATATCTGGCGTGGCCAGTACAACGGTGGTCTGAGTCTCCAACCGGACCTCGAGATCGGTTATGACGGTTCCTATTCCTCTCTCCGCATCGGTGCATGGGGAAACATCGGTGCCTCTGACTGGATGTTCAAGAAAGATCAGGGTGACGGAACGGGTTACACCAAGTTCATGCCGGAGATCGACATCGTAGGTTCGTTTACCGCCTGCGGTCTGAGTGTCGGTTTTAACCATTATTACTACTGCGACGGCACCTCGTTCTTCAACTGGAAGAGCGTAGCCGATATCGACGCGGAAGGCGGAACCAGCACCACAGAGGTATGGGCCGGTTATAACTTCAACCATTTCTTCGGCTCCAAAGCCGGTGCGTATATCAACTGGTACACGACTGTTGCCGGTGGTGACCTCGTTTATGACGAGGCAGGTGATCCGAAACGTGCTTGGTCCAGTTACCTCGAGATCGGTTATGAATACTGCTTTGAGGATGCCGGTGTGACACTCGGTGCACAAGTAGGTATGTCCCCGTGGAAGAGTGACCTGTACGGAAACGATAAGTTCGCCGTTACCAACGTCAGCCTCAAGATCAACAAAGACTGGGAGTTCGAGCATATGACCCTCAGCCTCTTCGGTCAAGGCACTGTGAACCCCAACGGTATCGACAAGACGAACGTGTTTGTCAACGCTGCCGGTGACGACAAGCTCTATCAGCAGAAACTGAACGGTGTGATCGGTCTCGGATTCTGGTTCTAATGATTCAGGCCAATCCCAAACATACGATCGCTCCGATGATCGGTGTGGCTATCGCCGCATTGCTCTTATGGGTGTGGGACTCCGACGGAAAACCGGAATACCGCACCCATCAGGGCCCCGTCTTCGGTACCTATTACAACATCCGTTACGAAGCCAAACAGGACCTGGAAACGGAGATACAGGCGGCCTTGCAGGATTTTGATAATAGTCTCAGTCTGTTTAACCCCCACTCCATCCTCTCGGCCGTCAACGCCAACCGGGACACCGTCACCAATGCGGCTTTTGAGACGATGTTCGCCGAAGCAACACGAGTACACGAGCTGTCCCACGGTGCGTTCGACATCACGGTAGCCCCCTTGGTCAACTACTGGGGATTCGGACCTAATGAGAGAAATCTCCAATCTTCAATCTCCAATCTCCAATCTCCAATCGACTCGCTATGCGAGTTCGTGGGCTTTGAGAAAGTGCAACTCATCAACCATCATATCGTTAAAGCCGATCCGAGAGTGCAGTTAGACGGCGGAGCCGTTGCCAAAGGACAGGCATGCGATATGATCGCTGCAGTACTCCGTGACCACGGATGCCGGAACTACTTGGTAGAGATCGGCGGAGAACTGGTGCTGCACGGTGTGAACGCACAGGGCCAACCCTGGAGTATCGGAATCAGCAAACCTACCCTCTCCAACGACGGTGTGGAGACCGACTATCAGGAGATCCTTCATCTGACCGACGCCTGCATCGCTACCAGCGGCAACTACCGCAACTTCAACGAAGCCGGTGGTCACACCATCGATCCCCGAAAAGGCTATCCGGTGCAGCAGACCGTCTATAGTGCTACTATCCTCAGTTCCACTTGTATGCGTGCCGACGCCTTGGCCACCGCCTGCATGGTGCTCGGAGAAGAAGAGGCACTGGACATGATCGACCGTGCCGGTGACGCTGCTTGTCTGCTGATCGTACGAGAAAATGACAGTTTGAGGGTCGTAACATCCCCAAAATGGGAGGAAATGACGACAAAATAAAAAAAAAATTTGCATATATGCAATTTTTGTTGTAACTTTGCAGGCTTTTTTGTTTACAATGCGCAAATTCGGATACATAGTATTGCTGTTTTCGGTGTTCCTCACGAGTTGTGGGGAATATCAGAAACTGTTGAAGTCCCGGGACCCGGAGGTGAAATACCAGGCGGCCCTGCAGTACTTCAATAACAAGCAGTACGTGAAGGCGCAGACGCTGCTGGATGACGTGACAGCGTACTACAAAGGAACGGAACGTTCAGAGGACGTGTTAGCCTATCTGGCACGCTGTTACATGGGTCAGAAAGCCTATGAGTCGGCATCCGATTATTACCAGGCCTATATCCGCAATTACCCAAAGGGTAAATATGCGACGGAAGCCTATTTCCAAGTCGGACATTGTCAGTACTTGGACTCCCCCGATGCCCGCCTGGACCAGACGATCACAAAGAACGCCATCACGGCCTTCCAACGGTTCGTGGAACTGTACCCGGAGAGTCCCTATGCCGAGCAGGCATACACCGAGATGAGTGAACTGTACGATAAGTTGGCACTCAAAGAACTCAAGAGCGCACAGCTGTATTACAACCTCGGTTCGTACTTGGGCAATAACTACCTCAGCTGCGAGATCGTTGCCAAAAACGCCCTCAAGGACTATCCGAGTAACATCTACCGCGAAGAGTTCAGTTGGCTCATCCTGCAAGCGAAATACCAGCAGATGATCAACTCCTTCGAGGAGAAGAAACTGGACCGGGCACGGGAGACGCAGGACGAGTACTATAACTTCATCACCGAGTACCCGGAGTCCAAGCACCGCAAAGAAGCCGAGAAAATGGTACAACAAATCAAGAAAATTACAAAAGAATAACCATATGGATTACAAAGCATCAAAAGCACCGACGAACACGGTGACAAGAGACATCAACCAATTGACGGAACCGGTAGGCAACGTCTATGAGACCGTAGCAATCATCGCAAAACGTGCGAATCAGATCAGCGTAGGTATCAAGCGTGAGTTGGACGCTAAACTGCAGGATTTCTCTATTCCGCAGGATAACCTCGAAGAGACCTTCGAGAACCGGGAACAGATCGAGATCAGCCGTCAGTACGAGCGTTTACCGAAACCGACTTTGATGGCTACCCAGGAGTTCGTGGACGGCGAACTCGTGTACCGTACCGGTAACCGCGATGAAGCTCTCCGGTAAACACATTGTTGTAGGAATTAGCGGGGGAATAGCGGCGTATAAGATACCGGAACTGATCCGTTTGCTGGTGAAAGCCGGCGCGGAAGTGAAGGTGACCACTACGCCCAATGCCCTGCAGTTCGTTACCGAAATGACGCTGCAGACCCTTTCGGGTAGCAGCGTTTATTCCGATGTATTCGCATCCATTAATGCCCATGCCACCGAACACATCTCTTTACCCGAATGGGCAGACGCGATGATCGTTGCACCGGCAACAGCCAACGTGCTGGCGAAGATGGCCAACGGCATCGCTGACGATGCGTTAACGACCACCATCTGTTCCTGCGTCGCACGCAAACCCATGCTAATCGTGCCGGCGATGAACGATAAGATGTGGGAAAATCCGGCGACGCAACAAGCCATCAACACCATCCGTTCCTGGGAACATATCACGGTACTCGAACCGGCTGAAGGTCCGTTGGCTTGCGGCACTTGCGGCAAAGGCCGCATGCCGGAAGTGGAAGAGATTCAGGAAGCCTTGGAATATATCCTTACGCCCAAGACCCTGAACGGCAAACAGGTACTCATCACCGCCGGCGGTACGCAGGAACCGATCGACCCGGTGCGGTTCATCAGTAACTACTCCACCGGCAAGATGGGATTCGCTTTAGCGCAAGCCTGTGCCCGACGCGGTGCAGAAGTGACACTCGTGTGCGGTTCCGTGACCGCTCAACTGTCCAATCCTTTCGGTTCTATCCGCCGCATCGACGCACTCAGCGCCCAGGCGATGTATGAAGTATGCACCGCTGAATGGCCCAAAGCGGACATAGGCATCCTGTGCGCGGCTGTAGCCGATTTCACACCGGCTCAACAAGCGGCACAGAAAATCAAGAAACAAGAAGGCCAGACATCACTCACACTCGAACTGAGCACCACTCCCGACATCGCCAAAGCCTTAGGTGAGACCAAACAAGCGCACCAGCGCCTGATCGGTTTTGCGCTGGAGACGGAAAACGAAAAAGAAAATGCGCTCCGTAAACTGGAACGCAAACATTTAGACGCCATTGTCTTAAACTCCCTGCAAGACGCCGGAGCGGGATTCGGTACGGACACCAATCGCGTGACTATCTACTCCGCAGAAGGTCGTTCCATCGAACTTCCCCTGCAGAGCAAAACAGACATTGCGTCTAAGATCCTGGATTCGCTTATTTAAAGATTCCGAACAAACCTTTTTTCTTCGGTTCATCCGCTGCGTCTTCCGATGCCGCTTCTTCTTGGTTCTCCGGCACCCATTCCTGACGCTCTTCAATAGCTCCTAACTGACTCTCCACGTAGGCGATTACATCCTTGAGACCCTCGGTGAAATGGGCAAAGTCCTCTTTGTACAAGAACACTTTATGCTTCTCAAACGACGGCATCTCTTCGCCTTCCGCCTGACGGCGTTTGCTCTCCGTGATGCAGAGGTACAAATCTTCATTACGCGCCTTACGAACATCCAGATAATAGATACGTTTTCCGGCTTTTATGGAACGGCTGTAAACGATCTCCTGCTCACGTCTTTCTTCTTGATTCTTCTCCATTTTTAATTAATTTGAGTGAAAAACGCTGCAAAGGTACGAAAAATTTTTCAATTTTGCAAACAATTTTGAATAATTTTCACATTTTTTTGCAAATATCATTTTTTTTTTGTAACTTTGCGCGATTTTTTTAGTATTACTATCTATGATCAATAGAACGATGGTTCGAACACGCGTGGTACAAACGCTGTTCGCTTACTACAAAGACGGGGACAAGACACCGGGGACAGCGCGCAAAGAATTGCGCAAGAGTTTTGCAGACACCTACGATCTGTATTTTATGTTGCTGGCTTTCATGAACGAGTTGACGGCTTATGCCCAGCAGCAGTTGGAAGAGCAGTCGGCACGTGCGCGTGCAACGCATGCATCATGGGTGCCTAATAAGCGGTTTGTGCAGAACCGTTTTGCCCAGCAGATCTTCGATAACCGTGCTTTGCGTGCACGCATGGCGGAGCAGAACTTGAGTTGGGATGCCGGTATCCCTGCGGTGCATGAGGTGTACAAGCAACTCGTGGAAAGCGATTTCTATAAACAATATATGGAAGCGGACGCGTGTACGTATGAGGACGACAAGCGTGTGTGGCGGCTGATTTACCAGAACTTGCTGGTGGACAACGACGCCTTGAGCGATGCTTTGGACGAAATGGAAGTGGTGCTGGACAAGTCCAACTGGACCGTGGATGCCGACATCGTGATCAGTTATGTGATCAAGACGATCAAGCGTTTTAAGGAAGACAGCACACCGGAGACACCGCTGCTGGAGATGTTCGACAGCGAAGAGGAGTTGACCTTTGCTATGCAACTGTTGGAGTTCGCCTTGGCCGATCATGCCAAGTCGGAAGAACGCATCAACAGTCACCTCAAAGGCTGGGATGCCGACCGCATTGCGTACATGGATCGCGTATTAGTGGAAACCGCTTTGGCGGAGATCATCCATTTTGACGACATCGCCCTCACCGTCTCGATGAACGAGTATATCGAGTTGGCCAAGACCTATTCGGGCGATAAGAGTTATATGTTCATTAACGGTATCCTGACCGAGATCATACGCGACCTGCGTAACGAGGGAGATATGTTCAAAGCATTGACACTGAAATAAATCATTATAAATCTTTAAATCACTAATTTTTATGGAATTGAATTCTATTTTATTATTCGTTCAGACCGACGGTGGTAACGCAGAAACGACAGTAGCACAAGCAGAAAGTCAACAAGGCGTATTAAGTCAATTTACCGAGCAACAAGCTCCGGGTGAACTTCCGGAAGGTGGTCAGCAAGAAAGACCGCAAGGAAATATCTTCATGACCCTGCTGCCGCTGATTTTGATTTTTGCCGTTTTCTATTTCTTCATGATCCGTCCGCAAAAGAAACAGCAGAAAGAGTTACAGAAGAAACGTGAAGCGATGAAGGAAGGTGACCGCGTAGTAACCGCCGGTGGTATCTTCGGTAAGATCAAAGAGGTGAAAGACAACGCTTTCATCATCACGATTGATAAGGACGTAACGATCAAAGTAAGCAAAGAGAGCGTTTATGCGGATCTTACAGACGCACAAAACACCAACGAGAAGAAATAAAGACATTGCGATCTTTGTTCTCTTCTTGATTCTTGCCTCGTTGTTGTGGTACGGACATGCTATGCAGTCCGTGCGCAACACGCAGGTACCTGTGTACGTACATTATACCGGTAAACCCGGCACCATCGGTTTGGGTGAAGAAGGTCTGCCGGAACAAGTGATGATCGAAGTGCGTGATGCCGGACACCGTTTGAACGCCTACCATCAGTCACCGCTGCAGATCACCATCGATCTGCGGCAGTACATTCACGGCGACACCGGTACCATTCACATCCCTGCCAATGACTTACGCAGCAGCATCAAAGCCGTGCTGCAAGACAACAGCAACCTGATCAACACCGTACCGGAAGAGATCAGTTGCTCCTATTTCACAGAGAAAGAGAAAACGGTGGTCGTCCAACTGAACGGTGACATGCAGGTGGCAGACGGTTACCAGATGGTAGGAAATCCCCGTTTTCAAAAGAAACTTCATCTGTACGGAAAGAAATCACGCCTGAAGACGATCGACACGATCTACACCCAGCCTTTCAACCTGAAAGACCTGAGCGATACCACACACGCCGTGTTCGCTTTGGATATCCCCAAGGGTGTTCGTGCGGAGAAAGACAGCCTTGAGGTGGAGATCATCACGGAACAGTACACCGAGAAACGGTTCATGGTCGAAATCAAGGCAGAGAAAGTACCGGAAGGATGCTACCTGCATCTGTTTCCGAACAAAGCGGAAGTGAACGTACGTATCGGTGTTTCGCACTATTCCGAGATCAATGAATCGGATTTTAAGGTAACTTGCGATTATCCGAGACTACCGATTTCCAAGTTGAAATTAGATTTGAAATATCCCGATAACCCCCATATTACCTCGGCATGGGTGTATCCGTCTGAGGTAGAATATTTTTCAGAACAATGAGAAAAATTCAAATGGTTGACCTGCAGACGCAGTACATGCGTATCAAGCAGGAGATCGATGCCGGCATCCAAGAAGTGATCGAAACCGCTGCCTTCGTCAAAGGACAGAAAGTAGCGGATTTTCAAGCGCATTTGGAAGCGTATACCGGCGCCAAGCATGTGATCAACGTCGGTAACGGTACCGACGCCCTTCAGATCGCCCTGATGGGTCTGGGTCTGAAAGCCGGTGACGAAGTGATCACACCTACCTTCACCTTCATCGCGACTGCAGAAGTGGTAGCTTTGTTAGGTCTGACACCGGTGGTTGTGGACGTGGACTGGAACACAATGAATATGGATATTGAATCCGTTCGTCGGGCCATCACACCGCGTACCAAAGCTATCGTTCCGGTGCATTTGTTCGGTCAGTGTGCCAACATGGAAGCGATCATGGCTTTGGCGGAAGAACATCATCTGTATGTAGTAGAAGATGCATGCCAGGCGATCGGTGCCAAGTACACCTTCTCGAACGGCGAGACCAAACAAGCCGGCACCATCGGACATATCGGTTGCACCTCTTTCTTCCCCTCTAAGAACTTAGGCTGCTACGGGGACGGCGGTGCTATCTTTACTAATGACGACGACTTAGCCGCACGCATGCGTGCGATCGCAAACCACGGCATGGTGGTGCGTTACCACCACGACATGATCGGTGTTAACAGCCGTCTGGACAGCATCCAAGCCGCCGTACTGGATGCCAAGTTACCTCATTTAGACGAATATATCGCTGCCCGTCAACGCGCCGCAGCGTATTACGATAAAGCGTTTGCCGGAAACGACAAACTCCTCATCCCGGGTCGTGAACCGCAGTCCACCCACGTCTTCCATCAATACACTCTACGTGTAGTGGGTGCTGACCGTGACGCGTTACGTGCCGGACTTGCCGAACGCGGTATCCCGGCAATGATCTACTATCCGGTGCCGCTGCATCAACAGAAAGCGTACCTCGATCCCCGTTATAAAGACGGAGATTTCCCCGTAGCTGAGAAACTGGCTGCCTGCGTACTCTCCCTGCCGATGCATACGGAATTGGATGAAGAACAACTCGATTATATCACTTCCAGTGTACTCGAACTAATCCGCTAACTGCTATGAGTTCCATCGGCCTTCAACAAAACCTGACGCAGACAACCAAGTTAACCCCTGCGCAGATTCAGGTGATTCGTATGCTCGAATTACCCTCTATCGAATTAAGTCAACGTATCAACGAAGAGTTGCAGGAAAACCCGGCGTTGGAGGAAGGAAGGGATGAGACCTTAGTAGAGGAAGGACTGAACGGTCCGGAGGATGAAGGGTACATGCCTGATGACGGGTATGATGACGGTCGTCAACGGGATCCGTTGCAAAATGAGGATTTCAACTACGAGCAGTACGTATCCGATGACGAGACACCGAGTTACATGCTCCATCAGCAGTACAGTCCGGCCGATGAGGACAGGCGGGAAGTGCCGATCATCGGAGGCAGCAGTCTGATCGAAGAACTCAAATCGCAGATCTATCTGACTAATATGACCAAGCCGCAGCGGCATATCGCCAAGTGGGTATTGGGCAATATTGACGATGACGGTTACCTTCGCCGTACCACGGAACAACTGGTGGACGATATTATGTTTCAGGAACAACTGACTGTCACCGATGAAGAGATGGAGGATATCGTGCGGCAGATCAAGCAGTTCGATCCTCCCGGCATAGCGTCGGCCAACTTGCAGGAGTGCCTGCTTAAGCAGTTGGAAGTGAAGATGGAAGAGAACCCGTCAGACAGTCTGCGCCTGGCGTACTGTATCTTAGACAAACATTTCGAGGCTTTCTCCAAGCATCATTTCGAGAAGATCATTCAGAAGATTCATTGTACGGATGAAGCTTTTCAAGCTGCCGTGCAGGAGATTGTGCACTTGAATCAGAAACCGGCCAATGCCTTTACCGGTTCCGTCTATGAGACCCAACGGGAAACGATCATTCCGGATTTCCTGATCGAAGAACGCGATGAGGAGTTATATGTGGTGCTTAACACCGGTGACATCCCGGAACTGCATGTGAGCCGAGACTACAGCGAGATGCTCGACGAGTACAGCAAGATGCCCAAGAACGCCGAATCCCGTCAGGCGATGCAGTTCATCAAACAGAAGTTAGACTCCGCCAAGTGGTTCATCGATGCCATCAAGCAACGTAATGAGACGCTGATGACCACCATGACCGCTATCCTCAAAGCGCAGTACGACTTCTTCTTAGACGGCGAAGAGACCAGTCTCAAACCCATGGTGCTGCAGGACATCGCTGACCGTACCGGTTACGATGTATCCACTATCTCCCGGGTGAGCAACAGCAAGTACGTGCAGACCCGTTTCGGTATCTATCCCTTGAAGTATTTCTTCTCGGAAGGTATGACCAACGCTGAAGGCGATGAGGTATCCACACGGGAGATCAAGAAGATCCTGCAGGAACATATCCAGGCGGAAGACAAACGAAACCCGTTGACCGATGAGCAGTTAGTGACCGTCTTAGGAGCGAACGGTTATCCTATCGCCCGTCGTACGATCGCCAAATACCGTGACGCACTCGGTATTCCTGTCGCACGTATGCGTAAGACCAAATGAGAGTTGTAGCGAACATATTGGCGCATATACTCAGTCTGGTGTTCTATCCGCTGTTTGTACCTACCTACGGAATCGCGTTGTTCTGTTACGCGTTCCAGTGTCCGATGGTTTGGTCGGCTGTGGCCATCATCGGTACGGTGCTGCTGACCTGCGTGCTACCGATGACCGCGATCGGCATCATGATTCACAAAGGAAAAGTGAAAGATATTCAGATCAGTAACGCTGCCGAACGCACCTTACCGTATCTGTATTCGACGATCGGTTTTATGTTCTGGTCCTACCTGATCGGCGGTGTGCTGGAGGCACCGTTGTTTCTTACCTTAGTAGCCGTTGGTGCGACGGTAGCTTTAGGCATCGTCACGATCATCAACCGCTATTGGAAGATCAGCGCGCACCTCACCGGCATCGGAGGACTGATCGGAGGATGGATGAGTTTCTATGCCGCGGCTGACGCAGCACCTACGACGTCTATCATCCTGATTTGGATGCTGTTCTCCTTGGTGATGATGTTCGCCCGCCTGCGCCTCAACGCCCACACGAGTACACAAGTGGTAGCCGGGTGGCTATTGGGCATCGTTTGTACCTGTCTCCCCTATTGTATCATCACGTATGTGGTATAAGATTCAAATAGCAATTTTGGGGCTGTGTCTGAGCATGACCGTCAGCCTGCAGGCAGCGGAGGAACTGAGCAATGATACCTTTGTATGGCTTGTCACCTGTTCTCCGGGTGATGATCTGTATAACAAATACGGTCACACGGCGATTCGTGTGCGTGACTCTGTCAATGATATCGATGCCATCTTCAACTACGGCACGTTTGATTTCAACACGGAGCATTTCTATTGGAAGTTTATGCGCGGTGAGACCTGGTATGAGTTGGGTCTGGAGTATCCGTATTACTGGTTCGAACGCGCGTATACCGATCATGGCCGGAAGGTCTATTGGCAGGAACTGAACCTCGATCAAGCAGAGAAACAGGCCTTGTGGGACGCGTTATGGGAGAATCTCAAACCGCAGAACAAACAATACCTGTATAATTTTGTCTTTGACAACTGTGCAACCCGGCCGTACCATATGATCATGGATGCCTGCTCGTATGCCGTCACATCGGAATACAAAGGCTATACCGGCAGTACCTACCGTTCTTTCTTACGCCATTACACAGGCGGCTTGTCCTGGGCCAATGCCGGTATCAACCTGCTTTTTGGTCCACGAGCGGACCGTAAGATGGATTCGGAACAACGCTTGTTCCTGCCGGAAGAGTTGATGAATTACATGCAACAAGCCTATCGCACCGATGACGGTGCACCGTTTGTGCTGCGCAGTAACATCGCTCCTTTTGAACCGCCCTACACTCCCTGGTACGCTTCCTGGCCTGTCGGACTGGTACTCTATTTCCTCTTTGTTTTAGGAATGAGCTGGTACGACCGCAGACGGAAGAAATGGTCCTGGTGGGTAGAAGCCGTAACGGGATTCGTTTACCTGTTCCTGTTACTGCTGGTAGGTTTTCTCACTTTCTTCAGCTGTCATCCGTTGGTAGGATTCGGCTGGCGTTTACTTATTATCCCTGTAACCCATTTATGCGCAAGATTACTCTATATCATTCGCTGATTATCAGTATGTTATTAATCAGCAGCACCCTCACTGCCGCTCCTCGGCTGACCATTGTAGCCGTGGTGGACGGTTTGTCATCTGAGAGTCTGAACACCCTTCGGCCCTACTGGCAGAAAGGCGGCCTTCGTACCTTAAGTGAAGAAGCGTACCAGACGACCGTCACCTTTCCCCATCTGGTGTACGGCGGTAACGAGACGACTGCAACCCTGATGACGGGTGCCACACCGGATCGGCACGGATATACGATGGATAACTATTTCGTGCGGAAGAGCCGTTCCGTGCGTGCGATGCTGAACGATGAGTCGGTACGCGGCATCGGTTCATCCATCCACTTGTCTGCCAAGGAACTACTGATGCCCACGATCGCCGATCGGATGCGTATGCTCTATCCGGAAGGCAAGATCTATGCGGTCGGTTTGCAACCGCAGACGACGGTACTCTTAGCCGGTCACGCGGCTAACGCCTGTTGCTGGATAGATGCAGACACCCGGGAATGGGCGGCAACGACGGCGTATAACGAAGGACTACCTTCGGCGGCCTATGAGCAGAACAAAAAAGGGAGAATAGCAGACTTGGCTACGCACTTATGGACACCGCGCATGGCGGTGAACACCTACACTGCACCTACCGCTCAAGAGAAGAAAAAGAAGGGATTCAGTTACGATGTAAGCAAGAACCTGCTTCGTTGTCCGGAAGCCAACACCCTGGTTATAGAACTGGCCTTGGCACTGCAACAAACGGAGCAATTAGGTACCGATGCCACACCGGATATGATCTTGTTACACTTGAATACCCTCAGTCCGGCAGCCAACTCTGACCGCATCGCATCAGCGGAACAGGAAGATATGTACCTGTGGTTAAATCAGGACTTAGGTTACCTCATGGAGCAATTGGATAAACGCATCGGACATACGAACTATCGCATCTTAGTGGTGGGTCGTCCCGTCTTAGGAACCGACGCACAGACGATGGAGACCATTCATATGCCGGTAAGGCAGTTCAATATCGACCGTGCCGCGGCATTAACCGGCACCTATCTGATGGCCCTTTACGGACATGAACGGTGGGTGGACGGAGCCTACGGACAGAGTATCTACTTGAACCGTTCCCTCATCGAGCAGAAACGAATGAACCTGGAGAGCATCCAACGGCAGGTAGCGAATTTCCTGATGGATTTTGAAGGTGTACAAGTGGCCTTTCCTCATTACGAAGCGTTCCATTATCCGCTGATCGGAAACTCCCTTTGTAAGAAACACACCGGTGACGTGGTCTTTATGCTCCAACCCGGCTGGCAGTTGATGCAGAATGACCTACAACCTATCGACCGTGTCATCGATGAACAACCGGCTGTTCCGGTGTTGTTATGGTCAGGAGAGATCCTACCGATGCCGCAAGGAACTATTGATGCGACAGGAGTTGCAGATTTGTTATTTTAGATTTGAGATTTAAAATTTGAATAGTATGATATTTCACGAGATTAAAGTTAGTTATGACCGTCAGACGGGGGAAGATAACCCGGGTAAGGTAAAAGAGATCTACCTCATTGACGGTGCCGTCAGTTTTGCAGACGCAGAGAATTGTCTGATGGAAGAGATCAAACCGTTCATCTTCGGAGACTGCGAAGTGCAGACCTGCAAACGCAGTCAGTTCTTTGAGATCTTCCCCAACGAAGGCGGTGAGTATTGGTACAAAGCACGTGTGGAGATGATCACCATCGACGGAGAGAAAGAGACCCGTAAGAACGTCTCCGTTCTCGTACAAGCCAATATGTTGGACGATGCGGTCTTTGCTCTCAAACAGGCATTGAAATCGTATGACTGCGAACTCCTCTCTATCGCCAAATCACCGATCGTAGATATCTTACACGCCGTTCAATAATGCCGCTGCAGTTTGATATACGTGCGGTGCTGAAGAGTAAAGCGCCGAATGCGCATGTGCCGGGTTTTCTGATCCGGTATCTGGAACGCATCACGCATATCAAGCAGATGAATGCTTTCCTGGCTAAGTATCCGGATAAGAAAGATTTTGAGTTTATCCGACTGGTCGTGGACGAGTTGTTAGGTTGCAGCGCGTCGATCGACGGAATAGAAAACATACCAACCGACAACAAACCCGTTATCTTTGTTTCTAATCACCCCCTCGGAGGACTCGACGGAATGATTATCGCTGAGATGATTCATGAAAGTCGAAAGTCGAAAGTCGAAAGTCGAAAGCTTAAGGTGATCGTCAATGAACTGCTGATGTATATGGAGCCGATCAACGGACTCTGGGCGCCGGTGAACAAAGTAGGCAGACTGAGCCGGGAACAAGTGGAAGCACAGCAACGTATGTGGGAGTCGGAAACCGATGTGCTCACCTTCCCTGCCGGAGCATGCAGTAGACTGCAACGCATTGACGGTCACTGGAAGATACAAGACCTGGAATGGCAGAAGAACTTTGTGCAACGCGCACGCGAATACCAACGCGACATTGTGCCGATCTATTTTGAAGGACGAAACAGAAAACGTTTCTATGCCTTGGCATTCCTGCGTAAGTTGCTGCATATCAAATTGAATATCGAGATGTTATACCTTGTCGATGAGATGTTCGGGGCACACGGTAAGCACTTCAAAGTGCATGTATTACCGCCTATCCCGTACACCACTTTCGACAACACCCATACGCCCAAAGAATGGGCACAACACGTAAAAAACATTGTTTATGGAGCCGATAATAGAACCTGTTGAAACAAGTTTGTTAGAACAAGAACTGGAGGGTCATCTGCTGCGTCCTACCAACAAAGCAGGAAACCTCATCTATGATATCACCGCACACGAATGTCCGAACGTGATGCGGGAGATCGGTCGTCTGCGGGAAATCAGTTACCGAGACGGAGGTGGTGCTACCGGTAAATCCATGGACATCGATGAGATGGATACCATGGAGAAACCGTACCACCAACTCATCGTCTGGGATCCGGATAACAGACGGATCATCGGCGGATACCGTTACCTGTTAGGGAAAGAAGCACAGATCATTGACGGACAGCCGTACATCACCTCGGCACACCTCTATCATTATTCCGAACGTTTCATCCGGGATTACCTACCCTACACCATTGAGTTCGGCAGAGCCTTCGTGCAACCCCTTTATCAGACAAGGGAAGCAGGTGTCAAAGCACTCTTTGCTCTCGATAACATCTGGGACGGAATCGGTGCATTGGTGCATAACAATCCGGATTTGAAGTATATGTTCGGAAAAGTGACGATCTACCCCGATTATAACATCGAGGCACGAAACCTCATCTACACCTATCTCCATCAGTACCATTTGGGAGATCAGGAACTGATGCATCCTTATCACCCGCTGCCGATAGAACCCATCACGGATTCGCCTTTTACCGGAGAAGACGCACAAGAGAACTACCATATTCTGCAACACGCTGTACGGGAGAAAGGAACGGTGATCCCTCCGATGTTCTCGGCCTATCTGAACCTCACCAATGACCTGCTTTTCTTTGGTAATGCCATTAATGACGAGTTAGCTAACGTCTATGAAACCGGCATCATGGTAGAGATCCAGAAGATCTACGCGGAAAAGCAAGAACGCTATATCAATCCGTATATCCAATGGTTACAGAATCAATAAGGAACGTGCGTGCGCACATACCCGCAGGCGTGACGCTCGTGTGCGTAAGCAAATATCAACCCGTAGCAGCCATTCAGGAAGCATACGAAGCCGGAGAACGGCATTTCGGGGAAAGTAAAGTGCAGGAGTTGAAGACCAAAATGCCGCAACTTCCTGCAGATATTCATTGGCATTTTATCGGTCATCTGCAGACCAATAAGGTGCGTGACTTACTCAAGTTACGTCCTTACCTCATCCAGTCCGTCGATTCACTCCATCTGCTGCAAGCCATCAACGACGAAGCCGCCAAACAGGGCTTTGTGCAGGATATTCTGTTGGAGGTACACGTAGCTAAAGAAGAAACCAAATCGGGATTCACTCCTGCAGAGATTGAAGATTTAAGATTGAAGATTGAAGATTTCTCCAATATCCGTGTATGCGGATTAATGGGAATGGCCACAAACACCGATGACGAAACGGAGATTAGAAGATGCTTTAACGAGATAGCAAAACTGCACACCGGAGAGATTATTTCTATGGGCATGAGCGATGATTATAAAATCGCTATTGAATGCGGCAGTAACATGGTGCGTGTGGGCAGTAAGATATTTGGTGAACGCGATTATACGCCGAAAGTAAAAGCCGTCTTCTTTGACCAAGACGGTGTCCTCTATAACTCCATGCCGTACCATGCCAAATCCTGGGCTTGGGCGATGACCAAACACGGACTACCATACACCGAAATGGAGTGCTACCGTAACGAAGGCAGAACCAGTACCGGCGTTATTCAGGAACATCACCTCCAGATGTTCGGCACCGATGCCACACCGGAACTCATCGAAGCCATCTATCAAGACAAAAAGGCGCACTTCACCAAGATGACGGGCGGTTTCCCCGGTATTATTCCGAATGTAGACAAGGTGCTACAATACCTACATTCCCGCGGCGTGCAATGCTGGGTCGTGACCGGTTCCGGCCAGCCGGACCTCTTTAATGCCCTCAATGATGTGTTTGACAATGTGTTCTGCGACATCATTACATCTTTTGATGTTACGCACGGAAAACCCGATCCCGAACCATACCTCAAAGCATGGTCACGCTCGGGATTTAAGAAATCGGAGTGTATGGTGGTAGAAAACGCACCTTTGGGCGTCCGTGCCGCCAAAGCTGCCGGACTCTTCTGCTGCGCCGTTAACACAGGTCCTCTACCCGATTCGGAACTGGCTGCAGAACACGCAGATCGCATTTTCCACTCCATGCAGGAACTGCTGGACTGGATTCAAGAATCTGCCATTTTGTCAGTTTAAGCGCATTTGGAACATAGTTTGTGTGGTGTTAGGTAGAAAAATTAACTAAAACACACATAACTATGAATGCAACGAATCAAAACAACGAAAACTTACAGAAGTTTGCTATTAACCTCTGCGAGCGAGCTCGAGAGGGCAAGTTAGACCCCGTCATCGGTAGAGATGACGAGATACGTCGTGTGCTCCAGATCCTGAGTAGGCGAACGAAGAACAATCCTATCCTGATTGGTGAACCGGGTGTCGGTAAGACCGCAATCGCCGAAGGCTTGGCGCACCGTATCGTGCGTGGAGACGTACCTGAGAACCTGAAGAAGAAACAGATCTACTCCCTCGACATGGGAGCCCTCATCGCAGGCGCCAAGTACCAGGGTGAGTTCGAAGAGCGTCTGAAGGGCGTCGTGAACGAAGTGGTAGCCGCAGCCGGTGAGATCATCCTCTTTATCGATGAGATCCATACACTCGTAGGTGCCGGTAAGTCCAGCGGAGCTATGGATGCCGCCAATATCCTCAAACCGGCTTTGGCACGAGGTGATCTGCGGGCGATCGGTGCGACCACATTGGATGAGTACCAGAAATACTTTGAGACCGATAAAGCACTCGAACGGCGTTTCCAAAAGGTCATGGTAGATGAACCGGACGAAGCCGCGACGATATCGATCCTGCGTGGTCTGAAGGAACGCTATGAGACCCACCATAAGGTGCGTATAAAGGACGATGCAATCATCGCAGCGGTGACGCTTAGTGCACGGTATATCACGGATCGTTTCTTACCGGATAAGGCGATCGACCTGGTAGATGAAGCGGCTGCTAAACTGCGACTGGAAGTGGACTCCAAACCCGAAGAGATCGATACTCTCGATCGACAGATCAAACAACTGGAGATCGAACGCGAAGCCATCAAACGGGATAAAGATGAAGCGAAACTGAAAGTGATCGAAGAGCAGTTAAAGGAACTCAAAGCCAAATCCGATGAACTCAACGCCCGTTGGAACAAAGAGAAAGGGTACGTAGCTACCATCCAAAATGAGAAAGCACGGATCGAGACGCTCAAACATCAGGCAGAAGTAGCTGAACGCGAAGGAAACTACGGCAAAGTCGCCGAAATACGATACAGTCTCATCCCTGCGGCTGAAGCGAATATCAAAGCGGCACAGGATTCCTTACATGCCATCAGCAATGAGGCGCTGATCAAAGAGGAAGTGGATGAAGACGATATCGCGGAGGTAGTTGCACGGTGGACTGGTATTCCGGTAGCTAAGATGATGCAAAGCGAACGGGATAAGTTACTGCACTTGGAAGAAGAACTGCATAAGCGTGTCATCGGTCAAGATCAGGCGATCATCGCCGTCAGTGATGCGATCAGAAGATCTCGTGCAGGTCTGCAAGATCCTAAACGACCGATCGGTAGTTTCATCTTCTTAGGTACGACCGGTGTCGGTAAGACCGAGTTGGCGAAGGCGCTGGCAGACTACCTGTTCGATGACGAGAATATGATGACGCGTATCGATATGTCCGAATATCAGGAGAAGTTCAGTGCCACCCGACTCATCGGTGCCCCTCCGGGATATGTGGGTTATGACGAAGGTGGTCAGTTAACCGAGGCTATTCGTCGGAAACCGTACTCGGTAGTTCTCTTCGATGAGATCGAGAAAGCGCACCCCGATGTGTTCAACGTGTTGCTGCAAGTACTGGATGACGGTCGTCTGACGGATAACAAAGGACGGGTGGTCAACTTCAAGAACACCCTTATCATTATGACCTCTAACTTGACGGAGGAACAGTTGAGAGCCTCCGTTCGACCGGAGTTCATCAACCGTATCGATGAGATCATCCATTTCACCGAGTTGACGGAGGATGATATCAAGGCGGTAGTAGGTCTGCAAGTGAGCCGCATCCATAAGATGCTGGAAGACCAAGGTATTGACCTGCGCGTCACGGATGATGCGATTCGGTATATTGCCAAAGAAGGATACGATCCGCAGTTCGGTGCTCGACCCGTTAAGAGGGCTTTGCAACGACTGGTTCTCAATGAACTGAGTAAACAGATTATCGGCGGAAAGGTCGATTCAAGTAAACCGGTTATCGTGGAACTTAAAGACGGAGAACTACAATTCCGGAACTAAAAAAAAGAGCGCCAACGCGCTCTTTTTTTTACATTCTCTCCGGCATCTCTATTCCGAGAAGACTCATTGCCGAGTGTAGCACTTTGGCTACATTCTTCGACAACAGCAAACGCAATGCACGTTTGGCGGCGTCCGGTTCATTCAAGATACTCAGGTCATGATAGAACGAGTTGAAGTCACACGCCAGATCGTACGCATAGTTACAGATCACCGCCGGTGAGAAGTTATCACCTGCGTTACGCACGATAGACGGATATTCGCATAAGCGCTGAATCAGTGCCAACTCTTTCTCTTCCAACTGATGGCTGATGGCTGATTGCTGATCGCTCTCCGCTTTGCGGAGTACGCTCTGAATACGCGCATACGTATATTGGATGAACGGACCCGTGTTTCCGTTGAAATCGATCGACTCCGCCGGGTTAAAGAGCATATTCTTGCGAGGATCAACCTTGAGGATGAAGTACTTCAACGCACCAAGGCCTACCATACGAGCCACCTCTTTATCCTCATTCATCTCCAACGCATCTTCAATCATCTTATCCATCAGGTCATCGGCATCAACCACCGTGCCTTCACGACTCTTCATCTTACCGTTCGGCAGTTCAACCATGCCGTAGGAGAAATGTACCAGTTCCTTGCCAAACGGGAAACCAAGACGATCCAGAAGGATAGAGAGCACCTTGAAGTGGTACTCTTGCTCGTTACCTACTACGTACACCATCTTATCAATCGGGAAATCCTGGAAACGCAGTTTGGCTGTTCCGATATCCTGGGTCATATAAACGGAAGTACCATCGGAACGCAACAACAGTTTCTCATCCAAACCGTCCTTCGTCAAATCGGCCCAAACAGAACCGTCTTCACGGCGGTAGAACTGACCGGTAGCCAGACCTTTCTCCACTTCTGACTTACCTTCCAGGTAGGTATTGGACTCATAATAGATCTTATCGAACGATACACCGAGCCGTTTGTAGGTCTCGTCGAAACCGGCATACACCCATTCGTTCATCTTCGCCCACAACGCCCGAATCTCCGGATCATTGGCTTCCCATTTACGAAGCATCTCCTGTGCCTCCAGCATCAACGGAGCTTCGCGTTTAGCGGTCTCTTCATCCATACCTTTGGCCATCAACTCCGCTACCTGCGCCTTGTACTCTTTGTCAAAGCGTACATAGTAGTCACCTATCAGGTGATCGCCTTTCTTACCGGACGACTCCGGTGTCTCACCGTTACCGAACTTCAGCCAAGCCAGCATCGACTTGCAGATATGAATACCACGGTCATTGACGATATTGGTCTTCACCACCTTCCATCCGTTCGCTTCCTGGATCTTCGCGATCGAATAACCTAACAGGTTATTACGCACATGCCCCAAGTGCAGCGGTTTATTGGTGTTCGGCGAACTGTACTCCACCATCATCAAAGGCCTTTCGCCATTTGCCATTCGCCTTTCGCCATTACCATAATTAGCGCAAGCATCGATGGCTTCGAGTTGTTTAATCCAGAACACGTCATCGATAACGAGATTCAAGAAACCTTGAACGGCATTGTATTTGGCAATTAAGCCTTCGCCATTAGCCATGAGCCATTCGCCCAGCTCCGAAGCGACTTGCTGAGGAGCTTTGCGTGCCAACTTCACGAACGGGAACACCACCAACGTGATGTTTCCTTCGAACTCAGGCCGGGTTTTCTGTAACTGTATCTGGCTGTCTGCGGCATCCACGTCATAGAGTGCTTTCACAGCCACCTTGGCCAATTGTGCTATATTTTGTTCTAAAGTCATAACTTGGGATATTTTCTAAACCAACTATTCATCTTCAATTTAATCACACCAAAGAGTGCCTCGGAGAAGATACCTCCGCTCATCTTACTGGTACCCAGCACACGGTTCACGAACACGATCGGCACCTCAATAATCTTCGCACCGCATTTATGCGCCGTGTATTTCATCTCGATCTGGAACGCATAACCTTTGAAACGGATCTTATCCAGTTCCATGGTCTCTAACAGATGACGTTTGTAGCAAACGAAGCCGGCTGTCGTGTCTTTGATCTTCACGCCTAACACCGTACGGACATATTTGGACGCGAAATAACTCATCAGCACCCGACCCATCGGCCAATTGACCACGTTCACACCCGTGATATACCGGCTACCGATCGCCAGGTCTGCCCCCTCATTCGCACAAGCGTCATATAACTTCAACAGATCCTTCGGATTGTGACTGAAATCGGCATCCATCTCAAAGATATAATTGGCCTTATGCTCGATCGCCCAGGCAAAACCGCAGAGGTACGCCGTGCCGAGACCGAGTTTACCGGAACGCTCTACCAGGAACAGACGGTCCTTGAACGCACCGTTCATCAACTTCTTCACGATCGCTGCCGTGCCGTCCGGCGAACCGTCATCGATGATGAGGACGTTGAAATCCAACGGTAACTCCATCACGGCCGTAATGATTGCTTCGATATTCTCCTTCTCGTTGTAGGTAGGAATGATAACAAGTCTTTCCATATTAACGATTTAACAGTTTAACGTTTTAACGATCTAACGTCTCTACGATCATCTTGTCGTTGAGACTATAAACGGGACTCGGCGTCGTACGTTCCAGCGCCTTCAAGAAGATATCCTGTCCCGGGATGATCTCTATCTCTTCCAGATAGGATGCCACCGTGTGGTAAGCCACCTCCGGATCGTTGTTCTCCAACGACAGGTGACAAAGCCATACGTTACGCAGATCCGGATGCCAGTTACGCTCCAACAGCTCACCGCACACATCATTACTCTGATGGCCCCGTGGACTCAAGATTCGCTCCTTCAGATACGTCGGATACGGACCGTTGAGCAACATATGCTCATCGTGGTTCGCTTCGATCACCAGATGGTTCGCCGTGCGGATATACGCCTCCATCTCTTCATTCACCGAACCGCAGTCCGTCATCAGCACAAAACGCTGATTCAGAAAATCGATGCAGTAACCTAAGCAGTCCGTCGAGTCGTGTTCGATGTGGAAAGTATTGATCCGCATACCGAAGAGTTCCCACTCTACACCGCGCTCGAAATAACGGCGACTCGTACGTAACTTCTCACGAACACCGTAGTTCCGGTCAATACCTTCATGAATCTCCGCTGTCGTGTATATCGGCAGATGAACACGCTCTCCTAATGTACCCACCGCACGGATATGATCCGCGTGATCGTGCGTCACCAGCACACCCATGATATTTTGGAAATCCAGCCCCATCTCACGCAGACATTTCTGTATCTGGCGCGCAGAGATACCCGCATCAATCAGGATACCCCGATGACGCGTACCGAGATAGTAGCAGTTTCCGCTACTTCCACTCGCAAAGCATCTAAATATGAGTCCGTTTTCCTCCATACTATCAAAAAATCGTGCAAAATTACAAAAAAATTTTGATATATGCAAATTTTTCACTACCTTTGCGGAAAATTTTGAAATTTTTATGAAAGTAGTAGAGCGTTTAGCCGCGTTGCGGCAAGAGATGCGTGAAGCGGGTTTGGCTGCGTACGTAGTACCGGGGAATGACCCTCACGCAAGTGAATATATGGCTTCTCACTGGTTTGAGATGCAGTGGATCTCCGGCTTTAACGGCGAATCCGGTACCATGGTCATCACCTTGGACCATGCCCTACTGTGGACCGACAGCCGATATTACCTGCAGGCTGGTTTGGAACTCAAAGACTCCACCATCGAACTGATGCGTGAATCCGATGTGGACTGCCCTAAGATCGTTGACTGGCTTGCTGACAACGTGCAAGGTCTCGTGGGCGTGAATCCCGAGATGTTCTCGGTCAATGATTTTGCCGAATGGAAAGAGAAAATCGAACTCAAATCCATCGATCTCATCAAGCCGATCTGGACCGAAGGTCGCCCTGCAATCCCTCAAGACAAACTCTATCCATACTCCGCCGATTTTGCAGGAGAGACCGTAGAAAGCAAGCTGGCAAGAATGCGGGAAATCGTAAATCGAAAATCATCCAATCGCAAATGGGCAATGATCATCAGTGCCCTCGACGAGATTGCTTGGTTGCTCAACATCCGCGGCAAAGATGTGGAATATAACCCCGTTGTCATCTCTTACGTCGTGCTCGAAGACGATAAATGCACCCTCTTCGTAGATGCGAATAAAGTGGATTCGCCTGCGCAGAACTACCTCGACTTCAATAACATCGATGTCAAGCCCTACGAAGCGGTATTTGACTATATCCGCAGTCTTAGCGGTGCCATCCTATACGACGGTGCACGTGTCAACGAGGCGCTGTACGAAGCCATTCCGGAAGGATGCAAGAAGATCGATGCCAAGTCCCCCATCCTCATTGACAAAGCCAAGAAAAATGCCGTCGAACTGGAAGGAGAACGCATCGCGATGCGCCAAGATGCTGTCGCCCTCACCCGTTTCTTCAAATGGCTCGAAGAAGAAGCCTTTGCAGACGGTAAGACCCAGACTGAGTGCTCGCTTGCAGACAAACTGCACGAGTTCCGCTCCATGGGAGAGAACTTCACGGATGAGTCCTTCGGCACGATCGCAGGCTACCAAGGAAACGGTGCGATCGTCCATTATGCGGCGACACCCGAAAACTGTGCCGTAGTCAAACCCGAAGGAATGTTACTTCTCGACTCCGGCGGTCAGTACCTCGACGGAACGACGGATATCACCCGCACCGTCTGGCTCGGTGGACGTATCCCGCAGCAAGCGAAACTCGACTATACCTACGTCCTCAAAGGTCACATCGCGTTAGCCACCGCTCGTTTCCCACGTGGTACACGCGGTAACCAACTCGATGCCTTAGCCAAGCAATACATGTGGGCGGCAGGTATCACCTATGGTCACGGAACGGGTCACGGCGTCGGCCATTTCTTAGGCTGCCACGAAGGACCGCAAAACGTACGCACGGATAACAACCCCACCGCACTCGAGATCGGTCACATTATCTCCGATGAACCGGGTATCTACCGCACCGACAAATGGGGTATCCGCACGGAGAACCTCATTACCGTCATTCCGGCAAAACAGACCAAGGCAACCACCACCGAAGATGAGTGGCTCGCCTTCGAAACCCTCACCCTCTGTTTCTACGACACCTCTCTCATCGAACTGTCGCTCATGACGGAAGACGAGATCGACTGGCTCAACGCCTACCACGTACGTGTCTATAAAGAAATCTCTCCGCTGCTCAACAACGAAGAGAAATCTTATCTGGCCTACAAATGTGCCGCGATTGAAGTAGAAAATTAAAAAGGCTTTGCGCAAAGCATAAAAAAAGAAGCGACCGTTATGGCCGCTTCTATTTTTTAGTCCTCTTTCTTCGTAGTGATCAAGGCGCCTTGCGGGGTGTATAACCGCTCGTCCTTGCGAATATAGAGTTGTCCGTTGAGGAAGAATTTCTCCGCCGGGCGGATGCTCTCCTGAACCGTTTGGATACCCGTTGCGACAGGGCTGACCACTTTCAGCGTGAGGATGAAGGTGGAGTCACAACCATGGATCGTCGGATAGATGACCGTCAGCGTCGTGTCGCCAGCCGGCAGCACACTGAGGTCGATATCCTGCCAAACGACGGACTCACCTTTGGTGATCGTCTGGCTGAAATTCATCTCATACTTATTGGAAGCCAGTACCCACAACTCGACGATAGAGTCTCCGCCGAACTGATTCGGGGTGCTCAGAGTCACCGTCAGCGGCGTTTTAGTCGGTCTTGAGTACGGGATGCCGTCATAGAAAGCCACTTCACCTCTGCCGCAGATATAGATCGAATCGACGCCGTAGGTAGCCGGTGCTTCGTTCACGGTGAGATGCATCGTATAGACGGAGTCACATCCCATGACGGTAGTATAGAGTTTCGTCAGGATCGTATCGCCTACGGGTATGAGACTGAGGTCGAACTCACGCCATACGCCCGGCTGACCCACGTAGATAGTCTGCGCTTCGTCCTCGAACGCATAGGAAGGATAAACGGTGAGGGTCAACTCATAGATCGAATCCATGCCGTACTGCGATTGCAGCGAGTCGTAGAGGATGAAGGTGCCCGCCTCATACGTAGGCAGCGTCATCTCGCGCCAAGCCGCCTCTTCGTTCCGGCAAGCCGTGGTAACCTCCTGAAAGAGATAAGGAATAGCGTTCACGGTCAGCTGCAGCGCATAGACGGAGTCGCAACCGTCGATATTCTTGAGCGAGTCGTACAAGGTGTACTCACCCGGAGTCAAGAAACTATATTCCTTCTCGCGCCATACGAGCGGCTCGTCCATCGTGATGGTGGTGTCCAGAGCGAAGAGATGACTCGGCAGAACGGTAGCCGTGAAGGTCACAATAGAGTCACCTCCGAAGATATTCTTCTCCGCTACCGTGACGTCCTCCTGGATGGCAGCCGTGTACCACTTGCCGGAGAACTCTACCGAGTCTCCGTCGCAGAAGGCCGCCTGATACTCACCGTAGGTGGTAGGATTCGGCAGCACCGACAGATGGAGCGTATAAGTAGAGTCACATCCGTAAGCAGAGCTATAAGCCGCTATGAGCGTAGTGTCGCCCAGCGAAAGGAGACTCAGGTTCACGCCTTGCCATTCGCCCGGTAAGCCGAGATAATGGTTGAAGGACTCCTCCGATGCAAAGAGCGGGTGCACATGCAAAGTCAGCGTAATCACCGAATCACCGCCATAGACATTCGGAATCGTATCATAATAGAGACGCCCCTCGGTCAAGGCACCGAAATGTTCGTCGTTATACACTTCGCCCTCGCAGATAAAAGCCTCATAGGTGTTATAAGTCACCGCAGGGAAGATCGTAAAGGTCTTAGCTACGGATTCAGCTGCATTATAGATATTATTTCCGCTTTGCTCAGCTGTAACGGTCACCTGACCATCGCTGAGGATAGAGAAGACTCCGTCCGCAAAGGTCACAATGCCCTCCGGGCTGAAGGTATAAGTCACCTCCAGAGAGGAGGAAGCCGTCGCGGGCGCGATGGTCTCATTGGAGAGGATAGTCGTTTTCTCTTGATCCCAAGTAATAGACTGATCGAGTTTACGTCCGGTACCGGAAAGGGTAATAGTAGCCGTAGATACGCCATCGGTGAGCGTGATAGCGCCGGTATATGAACCGCTCTCCTTCGGAGTGAAATAAACGGGGAAAGCATAGTTAGCGATTTTTCCAAGAGCAGCACCGGATGCAGCGTCAGCTGTTCCGTTCGCCGAGGCGCAGGCATTAGCACCTACCGCATAGACAATCGGATCTATACTCTCTGCCGAACCAAGATGGAAGATTTCCGGGTCGGAAGAAGTAACGGTAATATCGCCCGCGGAAAGGAACGAACGGAGATTCACCATATACGGCTCCGAGATAGAAAGTGCATCCTGCTCGCCGAAATTATAAGAAGCCGAAGTTGTACCGTAATCTCCGGAAACCAGGAGAATATGTTTAGCAAGCGGAATGTCAATGTGATAGACATGTACCTTGTGGGTTGGCATTCCTGTACGGTTGAACTTAATCCAGTTAATATCCCTACCTACCGCAAAGGACTCGGTGGTATTGCTTCCATTCGAGGTGTTTTCCGCGAGTTTGCCTACCTTGGTGGTATTAGTACCTCCATTAGCAGAGGTCAGTACCTCGGTATCAATCTTACGGGCTACACCCAGCCAGTCAATCCATTCATACCGCCACTTGACATTGAGGGTACCGGTCGTAGGCGCAAAAACACCTCCGGTCTCATAGTCACCCTGGGTATTCATCGTATGCGTGGCATCGTTATATATCGAATACCAAACGCCGTCGTGGTAAGTCTGCGCAGAGAGTGCGCAGCCTACCAATAACGGCAGTATTGAAAGAATTAAACGTTTCACTATTCTATTGATTTTTATTTAACGCGCACGCCGGAAGCATTGTACCATGCGTCGTTGGAGCGGATCAAGAACTGACCATTGATCAGCACCTTCTCAAAGCGCGCCTCACGGGTTATAGTTTCTTCGATACCCTGTACCTCCGGCTCCTTCGGATCGAGTGAAGTACCCTCTGCATCGGTATCGGTGAAGTCAATACGGTACACATTATATTTGCCGAATTGTGCAAAGTCATCAGCCACTACATAAACGAATACACATTTATGAAGCGCATCGTACGCGAAGAACGACTGCGCCGAAACGCCATCTTCAACACCTTCAAAAATACCGCAGGAGTCACAATAGGTCTCGTTAATCTTATAGGACTCGCCCTCAAAAGTGATAGCCTCCTCGCCGCGGGTAAGAGAGAGCAGATGGTTGTTATAGATTAGCTCTACATCGTCCAGGAAAACAGAATCCGGATGAGCATTGGTTGAGGTTCCGCCACCTTGCAGTTTGTTGGTCGTGAAGGTCGTGAGGATATAAGCCGGCTCCTTATCCGAGTTCTCGGTTATATAGCTGAACGGCACGGAGATTCGCTGCCATCCCAAAGAAGCCGTAGCGGGATAGTTAATAGCGGCCTGAGCCAGTTTGACTTCCGAATAGTCTGCAGCCTCCGGATCCTGATAGCGTGCGTTGGTGGTAATGATCGTGCTCATACGTGCTTGATTAGCTTCGTTGGCAGCATCGCGATCGCCGGGAATATATTTTGCCCAGAAGACCATCGAGTCTGGGCGACCTTGGAACGGAGTATTGAAACCTACACTATCCGGATCAGAGAAATTATAGTTAGCAGATGCCTCATCTGCCGACATAGACCCTGCATTGATCCGGCCATTCGTGCAGTTTCCATTCGCCTTCACGCCAAACATCACTTTAGAAGAAAGAAGCACACTATGCGCGCCTTCGGAGCCCGGACGAACCAGCTCAGACTGCTTGAACTGATCAGCATTATTCTTCACAAAATCAGCAAAACTTCCGGTAGCCGAAACGAACGAGTGCCAGCCGGCAGGTTCGTTATTAGTCCATGCACCTTCGAAACCGCCGTTCGGCAGCGCGTAGTTGTTCGAGCGAACCGCATCTCCTGCGAAACAAACGATAATCGGTTCGGGAAGGGTTGTCGGCTCTGCTATCTCCAGGACAATACCTGCTTGACTCGCCGTAGCCTGCGAAGTGTACGTTTTACCGCCTTCCTCATAGGAAGCCAGAATATTGATGGTCGCACGCAGATTCAGCAAAACTTGCAGATAGAGAGTGGTCTCCTCGATAGAGAACTGACCGTCCTCCGACATCGTGATATTCGGCAGAACGATACTACCGAGACTTACGCCCATATACTTGAAGTCCGGAAGGACAAAAGTAAGCGTGTTATCTGTCACGCCCGGAAGGAGATAGACCTCGCTGCCCGGATATTCCTCGGAATCCAGCAACAGAGTGCCGTCATACTTACCGCAGACATCCATGATAGAGACTGCCATTACTTGTGCCGAGATCATCAGCCCGGCAAAAAGAGTTGTAAAGATTTTTTTCATTGTTGTAATAATTTATTTAATTTTTTTACCTAAAACATCATATATATGTTCATCCTTGCGGATGATATAGAGTTTTCCGTTATACAGCACTTTGCGGGCTACGCGTGGGTCTGCATTCGCATTCTGAACACCTGTGCTGATGGGCTCGGGAATGACGGTGAGGTACAGAACTCTGGTGGAGTCACAGAAATCATCCGACCAATACTCCGCCTTCAGCGTCACAGAGCTAATCGGGAACTGGCTGAGGTCATAATACTCCCACTGGATCTCCTCGCCAACAACGATGGTCAACTCTTCCTCAATGAAGTACGAAGGGAAGACCGTAATGGTTACGTGGACAATAGAGTCTCCGCTGTAGATATTCTTCTCCGAGATACGTACATCGCCGTCAAACGACTCTCTGTACTCCACTCCATCGAAGAGGATAAACTCACCCTCGCAACACTCCGCAGAGAAACTGCCGTACGTGATAGGAATGTCGGATACATGCAAACGTAGCATGTAAATAGAGTCGCAACCGTACTGAGTGGTCAGCGAGTCGTAGATCAAATACGGCTCTTCGCGTTTGGGCAGGTCTTGGATGGTCTTGCCGCGCCATTCCAGACTGGCTTCGTTAACGTATTTCTCCTCGGTGAACAGATAGATGGGGTGAACCCTCAGCGTCAGCTGATAGACGGAGTCTTGTCCATACATCGACAGGAGCGAATCATAGAGTACGTATGTACCTTCTGCAACGGTAGGCAGCGCTTTTTGGTGCCATTCTGCCTCTTCGTTGACACATGCGCTCATTGTCTCTTCGAACCAGTAGCCGATTGATTGAACACTCAGCGTCAGCGTATAGACGGAGTCGCAACCGGCCTTAGTCTGCAGCGAATCAGCAAAGGTATATACACCCGGCGTGAGACCTTGATAGGTCTTCTCGCGCCATACATACGACTCGTTCATCTTCATCGTTGCTTCTTCCGGGAAGGTATAAACCGGCAACACATGCAACGTCAGCCGATAGACAGAGTCCATATCATACTGCGATTTCAGCGAGTCATAAATAATGAACGTACCTACCTCATTGGTATTCAGCGTTTTGAGACGCCAAGTAGCCTCTTCGTTTTGGCAAGCGCTGGTGCTTTCCTCCATCAGATAGGGAATCGCCTCCACGTTCAGCGTCAGCGTATAAACGGAGTCACAACCGGCTTTGGTTTGCAGCGAGTCTGCAAAGGTATATACGCCCGGTGTGAGGTCCTGATAAGTCTTCTCGCGCCATACATACAACTCGTTCATCTTCGTCGTTGCTTCAGCAGGGAAAGCGTAGGTCGGCAACACACTCAGCGTCAGCGTGATAATCGAGTCACCGCCTTTCGAATTCGGGATTCGGGTAGTATAAGAACCCGCCTCGGTTAAGTTCGTAAAGAGGTTATCTGAATAAGGCTCGTTAGCGCAGGTCGAGGCAGCATAAGCATACTCGGTATCGCGAACCGGCTCTGCCATCTGAAGCGTATAGACGGAGTATTCCTTTGCCTGCGAATAACTATCTGCTACTACATAAACAAGTACCTGATTGTGCTCCTCATCAAAGCCGATAAAGGATTTCGCCGCCTTACCATTCGTCGTAGCCGTAAAAGTATAGTCGCTATCGCTGAACTCCACAGATGTATTGGCGTGACCATTCGAGAACGAAATCTGCTGATTACCCATCTTGAACGTCGACAATGCGTGGTTATAGATGATCTCCGCATCGTCCAGATAAACGACATCAGGGCTATTTTTGGATGCATTACCGCCGCCCGGAGTGGCATTGGAAGAGAAAGTAACCAAGATATAGGCCGCTGTCTTAGGATCTAACGAAGTATAAACGAACGGTGTAGAGAGGCGCTGCCAACCCTTCGAACTGGTGGCGGAATAGTTAATCTCTGCGTTACCCACCTTGACCGATCCATATGAACCGGTCTCTGGATCTTGGTAGCGTGCATTCTGCGTAATGACCGCATTGGCACGAGCCTTATTGGAATTATCCGTAACGCTTCCTCCGCCAGGGATATATTTTGCCCAGAATACCATCGAATCCGGCTGACCGACAAACTTCGTATTATAACCATTATTGCCCGGATCCGAGAAGTTGTAGTTGCCATTCGCATCTGTAGCGGTAGTGGATCCTGCATTGATCTGACCATTCGTACAGTTACCATTACCTTTCGCGCCTAAGGTAATTTTTGTCTGAATCTTCACGCTGTGAGAGCCTGTAGTTCCGGGACGAACGTCCGTGCTCTGTGAGAACTGTCCTGTGCCACTCACGAAACCAGCAAAACTACCCGTAGCCGAAGGAAACGAGTGCCATCCGGTAGGCTCGTTATTGCTCCATCCGCCCTCAAAACCACCATTGTTAAGCGCATAATTGCGGTCGGTCACCTTGTTTCCGTTAAAAAGCACCGGAATCGGTTCCGGAAGACCGGCTTCAATAGAAAGCGTCACGTTCGCAATTGTCCCGGAGATCTGACTGCCGTTTACCATCGACACCTCCGCATGCTCATTGATGGCTTTAATATACAAAGGACGGTTATTCAGCGTCAACTGACCACCCCCGTTCATCGGGATATTCACCAGTACGATGTCACCCAACGGAACTCCGCTAAATTGAAAATTCGGCAGCACAAACGTGATCGTGTTAGCCGTTACACCCGGCAGGATATACACCTCTTCATTCGGATAATCGTCCCCGCCGATATTCAGCGTCCCTTGGTACACACCCGATGCGTCATTCACCGACACCGCCATCGCCGATACCGCCAACACACACGCCATTATAATTGTAGTAAAAATCTTTTTCATATACTTACAACGTAATATTCATTCTGCACACGAATGTACGCGGAGCCGCCAGAGCCATCGGACGGTAACTGTATTCCGTATTCAGCAGGTTATTGATCAGGAACTGAACCTCCACGTGCTCTTTGAAACGCACCGAAGCGCGCAGATCCATCGTGAAGACACCTGTATTATGACTCATCCAGTAGTCGTGAAGCGAGACACCATCCTCGTAACCGAAGATGAACTTACGGGCATAATCCATCAGATCCGGCTCTGCCTTCTCGCGCTCATCCACCATGATATAATCCACCGCCAGCATCTTACTGCGGTACATCATATTGATACCCAGCGACAACCACTTATAGTTATAATCAATCGTCGTCTTGAACGAGTGTTTATTGCGGTATTTCAGATACTTGGAGTCGTTGGATTTGTTCTTCATCTGTAGCGGATCAGTATAGGTCTTCTCCTCCTCGACACGCTTCGCGTTATCCATATCCTCCGGCTCCGTGAAGGTATAACCGATCGAGTAACGCAGACCCATCTCTTTTTGGATATCTACCTTACCTGCCGTACTAACCTCGCAGCCGTAGATACGAGCGTGGTTGACGTTCACAAACTGCGCACCGATACCAATGCCGGCATTACTCAGCGATTTGGTGGTCTTGATATCGTCGATCATCTTCTGCGCCTCACTAACCACGTCATCCATCGAGTTGATCATCGTGAAATCCGAGTTCCGGAACAAACCGAACTGATACTCGATCATGTTTCTATACTCTGTATAGAAGGCTGCCACGTCTAACGTACCCGTGATCGGACCGAACTTATACAACTGCTTGTAACCGATCTCCGCATTAAAGCCCGACTCCGGCTTGATGTCGTGATTCGGATAAACACCTACGCCGCCGATATCCTTACGGGCGAATTTCTCCGTAATGGACGGGTTACGATAGCCCTGACCAAAGCTCGCACGAAGGAATCCCGCCTTGTATATCTCCCAGTTCAGACCTGCGCGGAAAACCGGACGCACCGGACAGAGCCACTTGCCGATCTGGATATTCGCCTCTTTATAATGGTCATCCATCCGGTAATACTCCAGACGCATTCCTGCGCTCAGCGACAACTTATCCGCGATACGGTGGTCGTACTGCAAGTATGCCGCTACGTTATCCGTATGGTGCGTTCCCGTGATATTGGCTGTATTCGTGATATGATTCCAGTTCACGCCGGTCGTCAGACGGACACCGGAGTTCCATTGTTTGGCAAACTGATAATCCAGATAGCCGTTGTACGTCAACTCCGGCCGCGTCGGGTCGTTATTCGCCAGCAAATGCATCGCATAAGCTACCGCGTCCTGCAACTCCGCTACCGTTCCCGTATAGCCTAAACCATTCTGTACCAGGTCTATACCGCTCTTCACTGCCCCCAGCCAGTCCTCGTTCATTACCGGAATAGCGACATCTTTGAACGTCAGGATAAGCGCATCCTCCGTGCTCATTCCGCCATCCGTATAACCCTTGAACTCGTCGTACTTACCCTTCACTTTTTCCAAGTCAAAACTCTGCACAGCCCATTTCGCCAAGTCCTCCGTACTCATCGTCGCAGAGGGCGTCGTCAGGTTGTCGGATGTCAGGTAAAAACGTGCACGTATCTTATGAGAGATACCCTTATCGGCATCGTCGTAGTTCCAAAACGGATCGATATTGAAATTATGCTCCTTACGACCCATATTCGTCAGCGGAGACGGCAAAACTGGCTGTTTCGGGCTGCGCCAGATGAAGAAATCACCATACTGGTTCGCTACGTAATTCATGTTCGCACCCATCGTCATATATTTGCCGGCATCCATCGGCTGGTGGTAAGTCAGATTTCCGCCCAGACGAACACGGTCGTTGAAACTCTGCTGACGGAAACCCTCGTCCTTAAAGCCGCTGATGGCACCCGAGATATCAAAATTACCTACTCGCCTCGAGTGCGATGCCTCAGCGCCGTAATACAACGGCAGACGCGCTCCCGTGTACGCGTATTCCTTATAATTGTCATATACTCCCACATAACCGCTGATCTTCGTCTCAGGCTTCAATCCCGGACGTTGAGTGCGCACATTGATCACGCCATTCAGCGCAGACGAACCGTACAACACAGACGAGGCTCCCTTGATCACCTCCACCTGGCCGACGTTCTCCAGCGGCACGTTGTTCCAGTTGATCTCACCCGTCTTCGGATTCAAAATAGACATTCCATCCATCAACACCTGGCAACGGCTACCGACGCTATACGTCCAGCCTCCACCACCACGGATAGATGGCTGTTTATCGATAATCTCCACACCTGGCAGTGTCTGTAAAGTGGACGATAAGTCCGTCGGAGCCTGGCTGCGAAGCGCTTGAGGCTTCAACAATTCCATCGAAACCGTCACATCGGTTGACCTTTGCTCAAAACGACCTGCCGTCACAACAACATCATCCAGAATCTCATTATGCGTCAGTAAGGGCACATTAATCTCTTTCGTCAGCGAATTAACCGACCTCGTCTCTGTGTCATAGCCCACATACGAAAAAATCAACATCGTCGGCTTGCGGGTATCTACCAAAATTGTATAATGTCCGTCAAAATCCGTTACCGTTCCATTCGATAGATCATTCTTGTCACATACCGTCACGCCGATCAACGGCTCACGCGTCTGAAAATCTGTCACCACGCCGGAAACCTCTGTCATATGCGTACCCGACGTCTGAGCCCATGCGCACAAAGTGCACATGAGCGTAACAATAAATAGAGAAAATTTGTTTTTATTCATTATGATTTGTACCTTATTTTCAAAATCGGGTGCAAAATTACTACTTTATTCCAACATACACAACACCTAAAATTAATAGAAAGTGCTCTTTCTTTAATATTTTATGCTAAATCTTAAAAATAGTATATTATTTTTAGCCGAAAATTCATTTTATGTACATGTTATATTAAAAAAAATGAGCCCAATCTTGAGGGCTCATTTCTCACAATTCAACAATTTAACGTTTTAACCGTTTAGCAAATCGACACTTCGGTTGACGAATTTGGCGAGTGCTTCGCCTTTGAGTTGCCCGGAGGCGAGGAGGGCGATGTCGATGAGTTGTTTAAGCCGCTCATCTTCGTTCGCCAGCGAATAGACCGTTTTTACGACGGTCTCTTTCTTTCCGTCTTTCTCGACCTCTTCATTTACTTGTTCGGAAGTCTCCTTCGCGACGAGTTCCTGAATGAGCGGATGGTTCGTATTCACCACCAAGTTGTAACTGTCGGGCATGTTTCCATAGAAATTCATGCCTTGCTGGTGCGCCGACATCTCTTTCATCCGGCGCATGAACTCGTTCTGGGTCAGGAAGACAGGCAATGCGTCAGCTGCTGCTGCTTCGCAGGTTACATTGTAACGCAGTTTGTCGGCATCACTCGGCAGCAATCCTTCAAACGCCTTCCGCAAACCTTCTTTCTGCTCGTCGGTATAGGTATCCTTGGCGGTGTCCTCTTTCTTGATGAGGTTCTCGATGGTGTCGGAGTCGATGCGCACGAAACGTAGTTTCTCGTGTTTTTGCTCGGCTTGAGACATACAATGTACGTCGAGTTCTCCGTCCATGAGTAAGACATCGTAGCCTTTGGTCTTTGCACGCTCGATATAGGTGTAGTGTGCATCGGGATCGTTGGTGTATAGGAGAACGAGGTTTCCGTCTTTGTCCACTTGGTTCTCACGCACTTTATCCATGTATTCCTGGAGCGGAGCATATTCGCCGTTGAGGTTCTTGAGCAGGGCAAAGGTCGTTGCTTTCTCATAGAACTTCTCGTCGGTTAACATTCCGAATTGGATGAACATTTTGATATCGTCCCATTTCTTGGCAAAATCGTCCTTGTCGGCCTTGTAGAGTTCTGCCAGTTTATCGGCTACTTTCTTCGTGATGTAACCGCTGATTTTCTTCACGTTATTGTCGGATTGCAAGTACGAACGGCTGACGTTGAGGGGGATGTCCGGTGAATCGATGACGCCGTGTAAGAGGGTCAGGTATTCCGGAACGATGTTCTCCACTTCGTCGGTGACGTAAACCTGGTTGCAATAGAGTTGAATCTTATTGCGGTGTACGTCGAGGTTCGTTTTGATCTTCGGGAAGTACAGGATACCGGTGAGGTTGAACGGATAATCCACGTTTAGATGGATGTGGAAGAGCGGTTCATCGAACTGCATAGGATAGAGTTCGTGGTAGAAATTCGTGTAATCCTCTTCGGTCAGATCCGTCGGTTTACGCGTCCACGCCGGGTTGATATCGTTGATGATGTTCTCTTCTTCGAGTTCGATTTCTTTACCATCTTTCCACTCTTTCTTACGACCGAAGGCGATCTCTACCGGCAGGAATTTGCAGTATTTCTTAAGCAGCCCTTCGATGGTTGCATCTTCGAGATACTGACTGAACTCATCGTCGATATGCAGGACAATGTCGGTACCGCGTTCGGCTTTGATGGTATCCTCCATCGTGTACTCCGGGTTACCTTCGCAAGACCAGTGAACGGCTTTGGCGTCCTCTTTGTAGGACTGCGAGAAGATCTCCACTTTCTTGGAAACCATGAAGGCGGAATAGAATCCGAGACCGAAATGACCGATGATGGCTTCGGTTTTGTCCTTGTACTGGTTGAGGAACTCCTCAGCGCCGGAGAACGCGATCTGGTTAATGTACTTATCGACTTCCTCAGCGGTCATTCCGATACCGTGATCGGAGACGGTGAGGGTTTTCTTGGCCTTATCAATCGTGACACGTACACGAATGTCACCGAGATCGCCCTTCACTTCACCTACGGAAGAGAGGGTTTTTAACTTCGATGTTGCATCAACGGCATTAGAGATCAATTCACGGAGGAAGATCTCGTGATCTGAATACAAAAATTTCTTAATGACGGGGAAGATGTTGTCTGACGTTACCCCAATATTACCTTTTGACATAGTATTTGTGTTTTAAAAATTTTCAAATCCAATTTCTAATTTACAAATCCTATGCCAAGAGGCAAAAACTGCCAAAATGGCAGATTATTTAGCCGGTTCGATCACTTCGATTTGGAGGATGCGAACGGGTGCCGGCATCTTACCGGACTTGAGGACATTGGCCAGATCTTTGGCTTCTTCTTCGGTGAAGTTTCCGGCGATAGAACTACGTCCGCATGTGATTTCGGATTGTACGGTCGGGTAAGTATAGACGAGGCCGTCTAAAACGATCGCGATGGGTCTGCCGATGTTCATTTGCGTGAAACGAGCCCATTCACGAGCGCCAGCTGCGTTCATACTCATCATTATTTCCGCATAGTTTGCGTTCATCTCGGCACGTGCGTCGGTGATTACATCGCCGTTCAAGGCGGGACAACCTCGTCTACTTGCCTTCAGCGCAATGAGTCGGAAATATTGTCCCGTTTCATCTACCGGTTTTACTTCCCATGCGAAGCGCACATCACGAGGAAGGATTTTGAGCGCAGCCGAGGAACGCAAGATCTCGTTAATCTTCGCCGTGTCGGAAACATTTGCCGTACCGATCACCGGGGAGTAAGAATAATTTTCGGTATCAGCAAAGAAAGAGAAGAACGACTGTTGAGCATGCAGTTCTTGTAGTGCTGAAAGCAGTTCTTGCAAAGAATACGTTTCCCAGAATTCCAGATTTGCACTACTTCCAATTAATTTACTAATACGTTGTTCATCTTTTATGCCAGGGATCTCGATTAGAATACGTCCGTTGGACAATTTCTGCATAGTCGGGTTAGAGATACCAAAACGGTCAAGCCGAGTACGGAGTACGTTGAAGGAGTTGTCAATGGCTGCCTCTACTTCACCGCGGACAACGTATCTTACATCGCTATTGTTCATGTCGGGATCTATTCTGTCACGCATAGTCGCGCAGAACAAAGGAGCTAAACGATGATCGAGTTGCTCATACATGTCAAAGAAGGTTTCCAAAAAGTCATTCGACTCGTCTTCTTGCATTTGCCGACAAGCGAAATCAAAAACATTTTTATAGTCAGGTGTCAAATTATGACCGGTCAAAGCGTCCAAGATGTCCGGGACAGATACTTCGGCCGTTAAAACGATACCTCCGTCTTTTTCAATAGACGCGGGTTGTTTGCTACAGGACGTGCCAAAGAGGCATACGAAAGCGAAGCATGCAACTCCGCAAAGGATGAGATTAGAGTGTTTCATATTCGTTTGTATTTTGGGTTTGTGCAATAAAGAGCAAAAATTATGCCATAAGGGGCCATAACGGCGTATTTTTATTCGAGGATGGGTGTCATGGCACCGAGGAAGACGCGGCTGAAGGCCTGGCGACGACGGGCAAAGGTGTGGAGACGACGGAGAGGGATGGGTTCGAAGGTAACGTCATCCGATGTCGTTTGATATTGTTTGATATCGTTTGAAATAGTTTGAGATTCTTGGGATTTAGCGGCATCACGGGCGGATTGAAGGGCACGATAGATGGAGACGTAGGTATATTGATAGAAACGGGCGTAGGGTTTGAGGCCGGGTTCGGGTTGTTTATGGGCTTTGAAGACGTTGAAGTAATGGTTCAGGAAACGGATACGCCATTCGAGGGCTTCCATGGAATGGTCTCGTTCGAGGGCATGTGCCCGGCGTTGGGCTTCTTTGATGAGTTCACGATTCGCTACACAGGCAGCGGACCAGTGTTTGGGAAAATGGTAAGTATAGAGTTCGAAGAGGCCAGGACGGTGACGGGAAGGGCGGACGACGATGTGTTTGCGG
>CADCDS010000017.1 GCA_902800215.1 uncultured Bacteroidales bacterium
AGGCAGCGGACCAGTGTTTGGGAAAATGGTAAGTATAGAGTTCGAAGAGGCCAGGACGGTGACGGGAAGGGCGGACGACGATGTGTTTGCGGTATTTGTTGCCTTCTTTGACGGTGTTCATGGCACCCCAGAGGCAGTCAATGCCGACACAGGCACGAAAATAGCGCACGCCTCGAGTGTGAGGAGTGGCATTGGCGGGTAAATCGACGAAAGTGGCAATTTTTGCCGCCAAACGGGAAATTACAATTGTTTTTAAGTGCCGTGACATGATTTGTAATGCGTTGTATATGTGGTGTTTATACGATTTTGATTTTAATAAGGTCTAGGATTAGTCTTACGCGGTACCGATGCGGGTAGTATCCGAGTCCGATTTTATGTCCTAAGAGCTATCAAAATCTGGTGCAAAGGTACGAAAAATTTTTGATATATGCAAATTTTCAGGAAGGATTTTGTCAAAAAAGATCCAAAATGGGGCAAAAAAGATACAAGCCAATACAAAAAAAAAGGAACAACTCAAAAAAGGAACAGGCTATAGGATAGAAAAATATAGTTAAATAATGAGACAAACAAGCTAAAAGAATGAACCAGAATAGAATTTTTGGAAACGGGGCCAAGTGGGCAGGTGGGATGTCGCATGCTATGCGACCTAATTGACAACGTTAATACCGAATAACATTCGGCACAAATGCCAAGAAGGGAGAAAGAAACCGCCACGCGGTGGGGCGTGGCGGTTACGAAAAGTATAGGCTTATAAGAGAATTAGAAGTGGATTGCTAAGCCTAAACCATTTGCACTTGATTGCAAATTAAATGAGACATAAGAAGTTTTTTTGTCCGGAGAGCAATTATCGTTGTATCTCTTATAGGCATTGTTCATTTTCGAATAGCCTGCCCACACTAAGGAACCACCAATTCCGAATACGCCAGCGCCCATCGGAGCTAAAACACAACCAGCTGTTGCTGCATCCGGTTCCTTACTAATAAAAAACATGCCCCCCACAAAGGCTATCACTCCACCAGCTCCCATCATCCACCATCCTGCTTTTGATAATTTCTTTCCAGTTTGGAATTGCTGATAGGCAGGAATACAATTTTTATTATTGATAAAGTTGTAATATTCTTTTCTATTCACCCATTGACCACCAATTTTGTATTCGTTATAGGTGACACGCTCTATATAGCCGGGACTAACAAACGATTTGGATACTACAGCAGGTGTGGAATCTTCCTTTAACAAACGTGATGCCAAATCTTTAGCACCCTGCTGAAGGGACTGCACATCACTTTGAACCATCAAATTAGATGTCATCTCCATACGTGCGGTTTCTACATTAAGAATTTTGGCGGTAACAAAGAGGTTTTGTGCATCAATCTTGCTTGCTTCTACGACCAAAAGATATTGAACACCTGTCATTTGACCGATTTTCTTAATTTCCTCATCGCTCACGTAACCCGTACGTTGGAACTCCTGTTCATCCATAATGGCACTTAAATCCGTACGATCATACGCTTCATAGCCTTTTGTGTTTGTGACTGCTTCTGCAAGATAACTACGGAGCATTAGTTTTACACCATACGTGATTTGGTTCTGACGATCTACCGTTTCGAGAATCGCCACTTTGCGCGTCTGCGCCAAAGCGCTGACAGACAACACGACAGTCAGCAGAAAGAGAAATAACTTTTTCATTTTCTTTTGATTTTAGAGGGTACTATATTTAAAATTTTTTCAATTGTCCTTTTGGAGGCTACATGTGCGGCTTCCTCATAACTGAGTGTATGTCCTTCCTTGATCTCCCAGAAATCTTCGAATAGGACTTCTTCCTTGTCGCTCAATGTCACATGCGCATCCATATACGTAAAATACATAAATGCAACAGGGTTGGTATGTGCCTGTGTTATTACGGTGTCACGAACGACCGTTTTGTGCATCTTTGCGTATTGACTATTCATGGCATTATTACCCATCTCCAACTCTCCCATGTTAGCGCTCATGGCATCAGCACTATTGGCGGAGCTCGTAGCATCAACAATTAGCACCGTGTCACGACGTTTGTGATAGGTGTAGGTTGTCTCCGCTTTTGTGACTTGTTTGGTGTACTCGCGTGCTTCGGCTTCAACAGTCAAAATGTACTCTGCTTTGTCCGCAGACGACTGGATAATCCATCCTTTTTCCCTGAGAGCATTGGCTAACTGCACGCCAAATGCTTTATCCAGTTTGCCGAATTCCTGCACATTACATTCAATGTACACTTTAGGTTTGCTCCGGTAGGGATACTGTGCGTGGAGCATAAAACTAAACTGCAGAAGGAACAGTAAAAAAATGTTTCGTTTCATTGTAGTGTGTATTTAAGTTAATTTTGTTACATAGACACAAAAAAGCGGGACTGCAATGTTGCTGTTCCGCTAACTCAGGCTCTGGTATTGCCCTCTAATCCGAACAAGCAACACTGAAGCCCACGCCGCATGTATCATTACTTATACGCAAACATGCGTGTATGTTGAATACACACTATGGGCGCCTTCGTGTCGCAATGCTTTGGATTATATGAATTTACCAGATTCGAGTTAGCCAAAACAAAGCGCTTAAAACGCTTTTATCAATATGTCATATCATTCCTTTCGGAAAGACGGTGCAAAATTAATAAAAATAATTGATATTTGCAAATAAATTATGAAAAAATAGCGATTTTTTCTGGAAAATCTGGAAAATCCGTAACGCTACGCTAATCTGGAGAGCGGATAATGGCGACAATGATGTCGCAAAAATGCACAATGAGAAAAGGCATAAAAAAGGAAACGCGCTCTCCGAAAGAGCGCGCATAGGACACCATACGGAGCGAAGGAGCCCACACCCGCATTGAGACCGAGCGGGCGGGGCGGCATCTTCCGCGGCTTTATGCAATAAGACGCGGGTATGACGGACGCGAAGGTCGAAAACGTCCGCACGTGGAGGGCGGACAACGAGGAACTAAACCGCCTATGTTCCGAGCCCCCAGAGAGGAAATAAACACAGAAAAATGTAAAAAATATTTGCATATGTCAAAAAAAAGCAGTACCTTTGCAGCCGTTTTTTCGGCTGGCGCTTTCGGGCACTCCAAGAAAACACAGCATGCACAAATATGAACGAGTTTTTAGAAAAAGAAGAAGCGATATTGAAGATGCTTAAGACCGTGTACGATCCGGAGATACCGGTGAACGTGTACGATCTGGGCTTGATATACGGAATTGAGCTGAAGGACGACGGAGTATGCGAGATCACGATGACGCTGACCGCACCGTCGTGTCCGGCAGGGGATTTTATCGTGGAGGATATCCGTCAGAAAGTAGGATCCGTCGATGGGATCAAGGATGTGAATGTGACGATCGTCTTTGAGCCGGAATGGACGAAAGATATGATGAGTGAGGAAGCGAAGCTTGAGCTCGGTTTCCTTTAAGGCTTCGCGTTAAATTGTTAAACTGTTAAATTGTTAAACTGTTAGACTGTTAGACTGTTAAATTGTTAACATGATATATTTTTTAAGTGATGCTCATTTGGGTAGCCTGGCGATCGAGAGAGGTTGGGCGCACCAGAAGAAACTCATCCAGATGTTGGAGATGATGAGTGAGGATGCCGTGTCGATCTACATGTTAGGCGACATGTTTGATTTCTGGATGGAGTATTTCATCCGGGACAAGAAGAAACGGCAGTATAATCCGTTCTTCAAAGAGTTAAGGAAATTAGCGAAGAAAGGTATTCATATTCATATCTTCACGGGCAACCATGACCTGTGGACCTTCGGTGGTCTGCATAAGATCACGGGTGCCGAGATTCATTTCAGTCCCTGCACTATCCAGCGTTACGGCAAGACCTTGTACTTGGCGCACGGAGACGGTTTGTTACCGAGCAACTGGGAAGATTACTACCCCAGCCGTGTGCGGAAAAAGATCAACCGTTTTATGCGGTTAAAGAAGATTTTTAACAACAGCACGTTGCAGTTCCTGTTCCGTTGTCTGCCGCCGAAGATCGGCAATAAGATCGGTTACGGCTGGGCGAAGAAGAGTCGTTTGAAAGAGATCGCAAACCCGTGTCCGTTCAAGGGAGAACACAAGGAAGAATTGGTGCTTTTTGCCAAGGAACAGGAGAAACAGGGCAACCACCGCGACTATTATATCTTCGGTCACCGTCATATCGAGTTGGATCTGCAGATCACGCCGGACAGCCGCGTGGTGATGTTAGGAGACTGTTTCCAACAATGGACCTATGCCAAATTGGATCATCACGGCCGTTTAACGCTGCATAACTACGAAGGAGAAGATGAGCAGTAGAGAAGAACAACTGAAGGCTTTTGGTCGGTTATTGGACATCATGGACGAGTTGCGAGAGAAATGTCCATGGGACCGCAAGCAGACGTTTGACAGTTTGCGCCAGAACACGATCGAGGAGACGTACGAGTTAGCGACGGCGATCTCCCGGCACGACATGAACGAGATCAGCAAGGAACTCGGCGACGTGCTGTTGCATGTGGTGTTTTATGCCAAGATGGGTTCCGAAACCGGAGACTTTGATATCGCAGACGTATGTAACCGGATTTCGGATAAGTTGATTTTCCGGCATCCCCATGTGTATGGAGAGGTTACGGGTGATGGGTTACGGGTTACGGGGAAAGTAGAAAACCCCGATGATGTAAGCAAGCTGTGGGAGCAGGTGAAGCTCAAAGAGAAAGGCGGAAACAAGACCGTGTTAGGTGGTATTCCGGACAGTTTGCCGAGTATCGTGAAGGCGTACCGAATCCAGGATAAGGTAGCAAACGTGGGTTTTGACTGGGAGAAGAAAGAGGATGTCTGGGCGAAGGTGAAAGAGGAAATCGCTGAGTTTGAAGAAGATCCGTGTGAAGCGGAGTTGGGCGATATCCTGTTTGCACTCATCAACGCGGCACGGTTGTATAAGTTAAAACCCGACAATGCGCTGGAACAGACGAACCTGAAGTTCATCAAGCGGTTCAACTATATCGAGCAGAAAGCGAAAGAACAAGGCAAGGACCTCAAAGATATGAGCCTTGCCGAGATGGATGAACTATGGAACGAAGCGAAACAGCGGTTAGCAGTTAGCGATTAGCGGTTAGCGGACTGCAATAAAGAAGTATTTCTGCTGGGAAGCGTAGGGTGCCTCGGCTGCCGAGATAAGGGTCATGTCGATGCGGAATGTTCCGGGACGCAGAGGGATGTATTGGAGGGCGGTATAACAGCCGTACACTTTCTCAGGCACAAAAATCAGTTTTCCGTGTTCGGGATCGGATTCTTGCGAAAGCGCTTCTTTGAACTCGTCATTCCAGGTCAGCGAAACAGCCACGTTCGCTTCATCCGCGGAGACGGTGAAAGTACGGAGGTAGTCATAGTAACCGTTAAGCAGCAGACCAAACTGAACGGTATCTCCGACGTGGAGAGAATCCGAAAGGAGAATGGTGTCACAGACACCGTTGGTGTCGGTACGAATAATTTCAGACGCCTGTTGAATGGACGGAGACATAACCGATTTCATCTCACAGGAAACGAAAGCAAAGAGAACGGCTACAAAAGCGAGACCGAGAAAAAGATGTTTTTTCATTGTTGTACTCCAATAGATGTGCGGCATAAAAGACTCGAACTTTCACTCCTCTCGGAACCAGATCCTAAGTCTGGCGCGTCTACCAATTCCGCCAATGCCGCGGAAATCGGCTGCAAAATTAGTACTTTTTTTTGAATTATGCAAGAAAATTCGCAAACTTTTTATCATAATTTGCCAAATGGCGTTAAAATTGTCCACCGTTGGACACCCTCTCCCGTTGCCTATGTGGGTGTGATGGTAGGAACGGGTACGCGTGACGAGCGTCCGGAAGAGAACGGAATGGCGCATTACATCGAGCATTGTGTTTTTAAGGGCACGACGCACCATTCGGCACGCCAGATCATTCATTCGATAGAAGGAATAGGCGGTGAGATCAATGCGTACACGACCAAGGAGGAGACCACTTTTTACGCGGCGATCTTGGCGGAACATGTGCAGTTAACGCTGCATTTGATTGCCGAGATGCTCACGGAACCGGCGTTTAAGAAAGAGGAGACGGACAAGGAGCGGATGGTGATTTTGGATGAGATCGAGAGTTACAACGATAGTCCGAGTGAATTGATCTACGATGATTTTGAGAACCTGGTTTTTGCCGGTAGTCCCTTAGCGCAGCCTATTTTGGGCACCAAGAAGACGCTCAAACATATCTCGTCGAAGCCGAGTTATGCGCAAGAATGGATGCAGACGCATTACACGCCGGACAGGATGGTGGTTTTCTGTCAGGGAGATGTGAAACCGGAACGGTTCTTTCGAATTGCGGAGAAGGCATTTGGAACTCTGACTAGGAATCCTAGGGAGCCTAGGGAAACTATGGAGCCTAGTTTTCTGGAACGTACGCGCGCTTATAAGAAGCACACGCACCAGGTGCACGCGATGATAGGCGGGCGCGCGTATAAAATAGGTCACGAGTTGCAATTACCGATGTTTCTGCTCAATAATATCTTAGGCGGCGGCAGTTTGAACAGCCGGTTGAATCTGAGTTTACGGGAGTCAAAAGGACTTGTTTACACGGTAGAATCCACTTACACGCCCTTGAGTGACACGGGTTATTGGTGCATCTATTGGGCGTGCGATCCTGAAGATTATAGTTTGAGTTTTTCCTTGGTACGCAAGGAGTTGGACAAGTTAATGGAAACGCCTTTGAGTCGGTCGGCCTTGCAACATGCCTTGGTGCAGTTGAGAGGACAATTGGCGATTAGTGCGCAGAATCAGGAGAACAGTGCGTTGGCATTGGCCAAGTCGGTTTTATACCGCGGTTATGCCCCCGAATGGCAGGAGACAATGCGGCAGATAGAACAGACTACGGAGCTGCAGTTACAGGAAGTTGCACAAGAACTTTTCGAAGCTCAAAAAACTTTCATTTTGACATACGAATAGTTCGATTTTGTAACATTTATACAAAAAATCGCACAAATTTTGCACTTTTTTGCCAAAAAATTTGGTCAATTAAAAAAAAAGTTGTAATTTTGCGCGATTTTTCGTATTTACGCGTACGTATAAACATTAAATAAAAAATAATAACAAACAATGAAGAAGATTTTTACATTACTCTTCCTTGCAGCGCTGAGCGTAGGTTTGTATGCACAGCAGCAAGTAAGCGGTGTGGTAGTCGATGAGAAGGGTGAGCCTATCATCGGTGCGGCTATTATGGCGAAAGGAACCACACAGGGTACAATCTCGGATTACGACGGTCAATTCGAGATGAGCGTACCGGAGTCTGTGAAGACGCTGGTCGTTAGTTACTTGGGAATGAAGACGACGGAAGTGGACGCAGGTAAGAACCTCAAGATCACTCTTTACGATGACGCGAAAGAGTTGGACGATCTGGTTGTTACCGGTTACGGAAACGTCAGTAAAGGTGGTTATGCCGGATCGGTAGAAACCGTAAAGGCAGAGGACATCGAGAAGAAGAATCCTTCGGATATCACGAAGGCATTGGCCGGAACGACAGCCGGTATGCAGGTAACGACCTCGAGTGGTCAGCCGGGAACGGTGGCATCGATCAACCTGCGTGGTATCGGTTCTATCTCCGCCAACAGTTCACCGCTGTTCGTGGTTGATGGTATTCCATTGGACGCAGGTTCGCTCTCATCCATCGACCCGGGTGACATCGCTTCCACTACAATTCTGAAGGATGCAACCGCTACCTCTCTGTACGGTAGCCGTGGTGCCAACGGTGTGGTCGTGATCACCACCAAAAAAGGTGCGTCCAACGGTGACGACGGAAAGATCGAAGTGGACATCAAAGCGGGTGCAAACATGCGTCTGTTGCCGATGTACGACGTAATCGACAGCCCGGAAGACTACATTGTGATGGCTTGGCAGAGCTTGTATAACGAGCAGCGCCTGGTGAAACATCAGGGAGAGAACAATGCTGTTAAAGCTGCCAACAGGAACCTGTTCAGTTCAAACGGTATCCCGACGATCTATAACATCTGGGATCAACCGGGTAACTTGTTAATTATCCCGTATGACAACCAGGATCGCGTTATCCCGACGTTTGACTATGCCGGCGCACAGCGTTTGGCTCAGTTCCAAAACATGGACAGTTGGTACAACACCTTGTTCCACAACGGTTTGAAACTGGAGGCAACAGCAAAGATCAGTGGTGGTAACGAGAAGTTGAACTACTACACCAGTTTCGGTTATTTGAAAGACGAGGGTTACTATACCGCATCGGATTTCCAGCGTTTCAACACACGTGCGAATATCAACTACCAGGCTAAGAAATGGTTGAAGGGTGGTTTGAACATCCAATATTCGTATGCGGCTATCAGCAACCCGGGTCAGGGTTCTGACGCCAACAATGGTTTTGCGTTCGTAAACCAGATTCCGCCGATCTATCCGGTATATGTATATGATCCGGCAACCGGTCTTCCGGCAGTAGATCCGAAGACGGGTGGTAAGATGTACGACTACGGAGACAACGGCAACCCGAATATCGGAGAAGAAGGTGGTCGTCCGTATAGTTTCGGTATCAACCCCGCGGGTGCATTGGAATGGGATAAGCAACGTACGGTTCGTCACCAGACGGTTGCCAACACCTTCCTGGAGTTCAAGTTATATGAGGGCCTTAAGTTCACGGTGAACTTGGGTATGCAGTACATGAACAACAACTCCAACTCGCTCACTAACAAGTACTACGGTAACGCCGCAGGTGTAGGTCGTGTAAGCCAGACGCAAACGAACTACTTGGCTGTTACGAGCAACCAGTTGTTGGAATACAACAAGACGTTTGACGTACACTCGATTCGTTTGATGGCCGGTCACGAAACGACGTACTTCACCTATAACATGCAATATGGTTACAAGAAGAACATCGTAGAGGATCACTCGAACCAGTTGAGTAACGGTGTGGTTATGGACGGTGTAGAGGGTTACGCTCGTACGAGCACTCTGGAGTCCGCTTTGGCAACCGTTACCTACGAGTATGACAGCCGTTATCACATCACGGCCAACTATCGTGCAGACGGTTCGTCTAAGTTCGCTAAGGGTCATCGTTGGGGTCACTTCGGTTCCGTCGGTGGTGCTTGGAGTTTCACGAACGAGCACTTCATGGAAGGTACCGAGGCTGCTGAATGGCTGAAGAACGGTAAGTTACGTTTGAGTTGGGGTGTGCTGGGTAACCAGGACATCGGTGATATGATGTATTCCGACCAATACAACGTAGAGAACGTGGACGGTAACAAGGGTTATGTATGGAGTTACAAAGGTAACCCGGAGTTGACCTGGGAGCGTACCAGCACGATCGACCTCGGTCTGGAGTTCAGCATCAAGAAATACCTGGATGTAGAGATCGACTACTTCTATAAGAAGACCGATAATATGCTCTTCCCCCGTTACGTGGCACCTTCGCTGGGTTATGGCGGATACTACGTCAACGACGCAGCGATGGAGAACCAGGGTGTTGAATTTGACTTGAAGGCACACGCTGTGAATAGTCGTAACGTGAAGTTGGATATCCGTTTGAACGGCGGTTACTATCGTAACAAGATGCTTCAGATGCCGATCGACGGTTATGACGAGGACGGCAAACCGCAACGTATGGTGATGTCCGGTGGTATGGCAGTAGGTCACTCGACGGCTGACTACTACATGGTTCATTATGAGGGTGTTAACGACGAAGGTCAGGCATGCTACACCGCTTACTACGATGCCGACAAGGGTGATTTCGGTCACGAATCGGCAGAGTTGATCCCCGAAGGCGAGTCCGGCGACAACTACATTGCTTCGGTTTATGAGTACAAGCTCAAGAACCCAAATGCACACATTGCCACGACGACCGTTACCAACGAGGAATACACCTACGCAGGTAGCAACTATATCGGAAAGAGTTACATGCCTGATTTGGACGGTGGTTTCGGTATTGACCTGGAGGCATACGGATTCACGTTCAGCGTAAGCTGCAGTTACCGTATCGGTGGTTACGGATACGATAACATGTATGCGCTGTTGATGCATAGCGACAAGATCGGTTCTATGAACTGGCACAAAGATATCAAGAACGCATGGACGGAGACCAACACAAACACCAATATTCCGCGTTTGAGTAACGGTGCAGACGACTACGCCAATGCCTCTTCGGATCGTTTCTTAACGAGCAACTCGTACCTGAGTTTGAACAACATCAACATCGGTTACAAGTTCCCGAAGAAACTGATCGAGAAGATCAAACTGAACAACCTGCAGATCTGGGTAGCTGCTGATAACCTGGCCATTGTTTCGGCACGTCGCGGTTACAACCCGATGATGTCCTTCAGCGGTTCGAACGGTTATGACGACTACAGTCCGTTATCTACCGTCATGGCAGGTGTGAAAGTACAATTCTAAACATAGGAGGTTACAGATATGAAAAAAGCAAAATATATTTTAGCATCCATCGTGATGGGTTTGGGCCTCAGTTCCTGCGGTGATAGCTTCTTGACGCAATATCCGGACGGCGGTGTACTGCTGGAGGAACAGTTCGTAGAACTGCCGGATAACCTGCAAGGTTCGATCTTAGGTATCTACTCGAAGCTGTATGAATACGGCGGCCACGACACGTTCGGCAAGCGTTCGCTGGATATGTACAGTGATATCCAGTCGGGCGACATGGCGATGAAGAAATCCAGTTACGGATGGTTTGAAAACTTCGAGCGCGGTTATTACTATGCTTACAACCGCAGTTACGCATGGTCGTATTTCTATGAGATCATCAACCTGACAAACCTCTGTGACATCGCCGTTACGGACCAGGTGGAAGAGATATTGAAGACCCTTGCCGAAGGAGGTGATCCGTCGGATGAGATCGCAGCGAACGGTTATTACTACGGTCAGATCCTGGCTATGCGTGGTTGGGCTTATGCCAACCTGCTGGATATCTACACGGATCCCCGTGACAAAGATGTAGCGGATCTCGACGTAGATGCCATCCCTGTTTACACAGGTACAGATGTCAAGGCAGGTACCTTAGGTGCACCGCTTTCCACCGTAGGTGAAGTTTATGACCGCATCTATGAGGACCTGTCGGAGGCCATTGAGTTGTTGGATTTCTTCGCTCCGTTTAACCAGCGTTCTTCGAAGCTGGAGATCGATGCAGACGTAGCTCGTCTGATGTTGGCATATGCGATGTTGAACCACGGCGACAAGAATGCAATCATAGCAGACGGCAAGAACTGCTACACCATTGCTTTGGAGCAAGCGCAGGCTGTTATCAACGGAGGCAAATACCCGCTGTTGAAGTACAAAGACCTGTTCTCCACCGGTTTCTCGGATGTATCTGCTGCTAACTGGATGTGGGGTCAGGATGTAACCGTAGAAACCACCACCGCTTTGGGTTCCTTCTTCGGTCAGGTTGATATCCACTCGTATAGTTACGCCGCTGCCGGTGATACCAAAGGTATCGACAGTAAGTTGTATGAAGATATCGAAACGATGGGTTGGGACGCACGTCTTGGTTGGTTCCGTTCCGGTTCGGAGAAATTCCCCTATTGTCCGGACGGTAAGTTCTACAGTCCCAAGTACAAACATGTAACGGCTCTGGATAAGGTGGACCGTGACTGGTTATGCGACAATGTGTTTATGCGTGTCGAGTCGGCTTACCTGATTGCTGCCGAAGCCGCATGGAGCAATGATGACTATACCACAGCCGTTTCGTACCTCCAGGCATTATGTGACGAACGTGTCATTCCGGGTGAAGAGACCGCTTACAACGCTTGGTTAGCCAGTCTAACCGGTTCCGAGGCTGTAAAAGAAGCGATCATCTACAACTGGCGTGTTGAGATGTGGGGTGAAGGTTACTCGATGCAGATGTTACGTCGTCTGCAGAAACAGCGTACGCTGGGAACAAACCACCTGAGTCGTGGAGACAAGACACTGGATATCACCAGCAGCGCTGAGGCTGAGCAGTTCCAATGCCAGATCCCGACCTCAGAGACCCGTTACAACCCGAATATCGGAAGTAAAACCAATTTACAAAACAATAACTAATAAAAAAAAATCATTATGAAAAAGTATTTTGTAGTATTAGCAGCCCTTGCATTAGTTTTTGCAGGCTGTAAACCGACAGAAGATGGTAGTGCTTACACCTCTATTTCCTTCAAAGAGAAAACTGTAGAGTTGTTACCTGGTGAGACCCAGAAACTGATTGTTCGTTGGGAGCCGACCAGCATCACCACTGCACCGGAATTAACTTTCGAGAGCAGCGACGAAGAAGTTGCAACTGTAGATGAAAAAGGCGTTGTTACAGCTGTTGCTTCCGGTGAGGCTAACATCACCGCTAAGCATGGTGAACTGAGCGCAGTATGCCATGTAACCGTTATGACCTTCGAGGAAAGTTGGGCACCCAGTTCCACTGTTTATTATTTCCCGTCCACTAAGTCAGCAGAACCTGTAAGCGACACTACGATTGTCTATGAGACCAAAAAGGCTACTTATACCTGCAAATTGTACTCTGTAGAGTTGTGTATTCCGAGCGATGTAGTTATCCCCGGTGACGAAGAAGGTGCTGGCGATTACATTTTTGTGACCGCATCCATTCCGTTCATTGAATCTTCTACTTCCGGTGAATATATCGGTGAGCCTTGGGATTTGGCTTTCACGATTGCAGAAGACTACAACAATACTGCATTCGGAGCTGAAGCTGGTTCATTAGATCCGGCAATCATTGGTAACGTATGGCAAGCTTATTTCGAAGCAAGAGACGCTGGTAGCTCACCTTCGTTTGATAAAGATCTTTACGCTACAGGCGCAAAGGGTGCGCATCTCCGTGCAGCCATCATCCAAGACGGTAGTATCGCTTCCTATCCTTGGTTTGATGCTATCATCACCGGAGGTGTATTCTATACCGATTACAATGAAGAGGAAGAAATTGTTCCTGTATATCAACTGAAAGTAGATTGGTGTGCAGGCGCATTAGGAACCGGTTTAGCATTGAATGAAGAAGCTCAATCTTATTCTGAAGCTCTTGCACAACCGTACGCATTGGATCTGGAAACCTACATTTATGAGGACGGAGAGAAGGGCCAACCGTATGGTGCTCCGAAGAAACAAGTTCGTGCAAAGAAAGACACGAAAGCTATGATTAACCTCGGTAAAGTAGAGCCACTTAGACTGGTAAAGGGTATTGAGGGGAAGTAATTTTTCTTGAAAATTGAAAAAAAATCCTGCATACATTTGCGTATGTGGGATTTTTTTTGTACCTTTGCGGCCTAAATTGGAAAAATCTACGCATATGAGAAAGATATTGGTATTTCTGAGTGCCTGTTTGCTGAGTGTGAGTGCTTGGGCGGTAATGGCCACGCCGGAACCGATTGTGAAGGTACAAGCAGACGGAAGTGAGGTGACGCTGCAGTTGAAAGGCGACGAGTTTCACAGTTACTACACGCGCATGGATGGTACGCCTGTACGCATGGATAAACAAGGCATGTGGATCAACGATGCGTCGGTGGTAACGCCTTCGGCATCGGCACGTAAGGCAAGACGCATCGCACAACAGCAACAGTTTGCCGCTACTTTCCCGTTATCCGGTAGTCCGCATAGCGTCGTTATTCTTGTCAATTTCACCGATCAGAAGTTCCAATACAAACAGGCGGACTTTGAGAAGATGCTCAATGAGTCGGGGTACAGCGCTAACGGCGGAGTCGGTTCGGCACGGGACTACTTCATCGCATGTTCCGACAGTATCTTTTCTCCGATTTTTGATTGTTACGGACCGATTGAGTTGAATAAGACCAGCGCTTATTACGACGAGCACACCGGTCGCATGGTCGTAGAAGCCTGTACGAAAGTGTCGGACGAGTTAGGTGTCGATATGTCGATTTATGACACCAACAACGACGGCCGTTTGGATAACGTATTTATCTATTATGCCGGTCATAACGAAGCGGAAGGTGCCTCATCGACAACCATCTGGCCGCACCGCAGCGTCGTTACCACAGGTGACCGCGTGAACGGAAAACTGATCTACGACTACGCCTGCACATCGGAGTTACGCGGTTCCGCAGGAAACGCGATGTGCGGCATCGGTACATTCTGTCACGAGTTCGGACACGTTCTCGGTTTACCGGACTATTACGACACCGATAAGTCCGGTGCATACACCATCGGTTCATGGGACATCATGTGTTCCGGCAGTTACAACGGAAACGGAAAGACGCCGCCCACCCACACCGCAGGAGAGCGATTTGAATTAGGCTGGCTGACACCCGTTCAGTTAACCGAAGCAGGAGTCTATACCTTGGAGCCGATCGAGAACGGAAAGAAACAGGTTTATCTGATCGCCAAAGAGACGCATAACCTCAGTTGGGGATCACCGAGTCCCAGTGAGTACTGGTTATTGGAGAACCGCCAGAATGTAGGATGGGATCGTCATTCGTCGAGTCTTCCGGGCACCGGAATGCTCATCTGGCACGTGGCTTACAGTGCATCGGCTTGGGGGAATAACAGCCCCAATAACAGCACTCCGCTGCGATATGACATCGAAGAGGCAGGTGGTGTACGAGGTTATTCAGCAGCGAGTGATCCCTACCCCGGTTCAAAGAACGTGACAACCTTCAGTCCGTTATTGCATAACGGAGAGATCGTAGAGCAACCCATCACGGACATCACCGAAAGCGGACAGAATATCGTCTTCACCTTTAAATCCAACGGATTCATGTTTCTGCCTGCAGAACTGCCGGTGATTCAAAGTACCTATAACCCGGATAGCAAGATCGGTTATACACCGGGATCCAAACTGCGCATCGCCGGAGAACATCTCGATCCGAATATGGACGTAACCATCTCCTCTTCCGGAACGGGATTCTATATCTCCAACGACAGTGTTAACTGGCGCACTTCTTTGACGGCAAGCGTTCATGCTGACTCCGTCTTAGAGACTGATATATACGTACAATACGCACCGCGTAAGATGGTGTGCGAAGTAAAACAGGGATCGATCACCGTTCGTCAGGACAAGTCCGTTGGTACCTTAGCGGTACGTGGCATCAGTCCGAGACCGGTATTGATTGAATCGCCGTCTATCTCGGCTGTTGAAGATGTCACACCCACCTCGTTCCTCGTACGCTGGACACCGCAAGATGACGCGGAAGAGTACTACGTGACGATGTATCATATGGAAGATGGCAAGGAATCGGTGATGGAGAGTTTTGAAGGCTGGGATGAGGAAGTGACGGTTGCCGAAAGCGGTTGGTACACCTCTTTCTACCGAACGACAACCAAGGCAAAGGAGGAAGGTGCCGTTTCGCTTTGGTTCAAAGAAAACGACGAACATATCATCTCGCCGATCTTCCCACAACCGGTGGTGGAACTGAGTATGTGGTTGAATGCGCCTGCAACAACCGATTCCGAAGTGGGTTTCTTCACCCTCATCGGTTTCAGTGATTCGGGTATTGACACTCTGGAAACGATTTCTGTCACCAAGAACACAAAGAAATTTACCTATACCCGCAATTTCTCACACGAGGAGGGATACCGTCGTTTCCGGCTGAACTACACGTCTATCGGTGGTGAGGGTGTCTGCCTGGATGCGTTCACTACTACCTTTGACCAAAAGACCGTTTACACGTACAAGGGACGTGAGATGACGATCATTCCGCAGGATCCGGAGGACCAGGAACCGTTCACGCAGTTCTACGCCTATGACCTGACACCGAACACAACGTATTATATCCGCCTGCAATGTGAGGAGAATAAAGGTTGCGACGAACACCTGAGTACACTGAGTGAACCATTCTCTATCTACACACCGGACGGTGAACCGGCAGACTCCAAGCATCTGACTTTAGCGTACGACTCGATCAACTACGACCCTGCGACCCACGTGGTCTATCTGCCGCAGTCGTTAACGAACGGAAGTGTCAACATCTACACCACGGACGGAACACTCATCGCTACCATTCCGGTCAGTGCACACGTGAATGTAGTACCCCTTCCGGAAGACAAACTGTACACCGGAACGGTGTATGTCGTCAAATATCTGCCGAATAAAAAGATGAACCGGAAAGGTCCGTGGATCAAGATCTTATATAAATAAAATATATACTGCATGAAACATATTTATTCATTGCTATTGTTTGTGGCAGCAGTAGGATTCGCATCGTGCAATCCCGACACACCGGAATGGAAGGAACAATACCAGGAAGGAAAGTATTACGTGGTGAAGCTCAATCCTTTGGCAGCCGCATACCACCACAACGTGATGTTAGTGCCGGACAGCAAAGGCAATTTCCGCATGCGTGATCTGAGCCAAGGTGGTACCTGCAAAGAGTTCATCATCGGTCATGACCCGTTCATCCGTGTGGACACGGTGCAAAACTGGTACCTGGTGGACTGGAAATGGGGACTGTTATTGAGTTATAGTCATTCCGTACTACCTATGCGATGGGTGGATGTGCGACAACCGGATGCCGTCTATGTTGCCTCGGATTTCACTTCCGTAGCAAGCGGTGTCATCAGCACCATCGGTGTGGTCAAACGGAGCGATATCGACCAGTATCTCTATATCACCCCTGCACCCGCATCAGACGAACCGGGTTCTTGGGGAAGGAACAGCGGTGGTATCTCCACTGATCATCTGGCGCCGGTCTATCTCAACCGCTACTACTCCACTCAGGACATCCCCAATGTGATCGATAAGAAAGATAATTGGCAATATACCAAGCAGGATTTCCTGACCGAACGCAAGCGTCAAGACAGCCTGCAGAACGTTTATGTAGAGCGTCTTGCCGAACTGATTTATTCGGGAATTGGTAGTCTTGTTATCAAAAATCCATAACACTACTCCACTTTACCCCACATTTTTATTAAATTGTTAATAACTCACGTAATGCACTGAAATTACGTGGGTTATTTTATGCATTCAATTGTTGAAAACTTGTTAACAAAACAATTGAAAACTTTTTTTGTGGGGAAATGTGGGGAAATTCAAATATTTTTTGTAATTTTGCACCCGATTTCAAAGAAAAGTGGAGAATTATGCAGACATTCATTGGAAATATCGAAGCAAGACTGGACGAAAAAGGGCGCATTTTCGTTCCGGCGACTTATCGTAAGATTCTGGCTGAGTCAGAGTCCAAGCGTATCGTAATGCGCCGCGATGCAGACAATGAGTGTCTGATGTTCTATCCGGAAGAGGTGTGGAATGAGAAAGTCGAGCAGTTGCGCCTGACGCTTGACGAGTGGGATCCGGAGGACCAACTGATCCTGATGCAGTTCATGGCCGATGCCGAGTATCTGGAATTGGACGGTCAAGGACGCATTCTGTTGCAGAAAAAGAACTTGGAAACCATCGGTGCGCAGAACGACGTGTTGTTCGTCGGAATGCTCAACCGCTTCGCCTTATGGGCACCGGAGACATTCGCTAACAAGCGTCTGAGTCAAAGTGAGCTCGCTGCCAGATTAAGAGCCAAAATGTCCAAATCAAAAATTTGAAATCCTAAATGGCCGAAGTCTATCACATACCGGCAATGCTCCCTGAGACCATACAGGGTCTGAACATCCAACCGAATGGTGTCTACGCAGATGTCACATTCGGAGGAGGAGGGCACAGCCGCGCTATTATGGAGTGTTTAAAGGATGGCGGTCGGCTCTTCTCATTCGATCAGGACAAAGATGCGCTGCGCAATGCGATAGACGATAAACGCTGGACATTTGTGCATTCGAACTTCCGGTATTTGCGCAATTGGATGGATTACTACGGCATCGAGCAGATAGACGGACTGTTAGCGGATTTGGGTGTCAGTTTTCACCATTTCGACTGCCCGGAAAGAGGATTCAGTTTCCGATTCTCCGCACCGCTCGATATGCGAATGAACCAAACCGCCAAACATACCGCAGCGGATATCGTGAATACCTACAGTGAAGAACAGCTGGCGAATATCTTCCGGTTATACGGAGAACTGAAGAACGGTCGCAACATCGCGCGTAATATATGTAAGGTACGTGCGCAAAAACCGATCGAACGCACAGAAGACCTCGTAGCCGCTTCGCGCATTCCTGCCGAGATGAGTAAAGAGTTGGCACGTCTGTTCCAAGCCCTGCGTATCGAAGTGAACGATGAGATGGGTGCTTTACGGGAGATGCTGGTAGCCGCACGCGATCTGCTCAAACCCGGCGGAAGAATAGCGGTGCTGACCTACCACTCTTTGGAAGACCGAATGGTAAAGAACTTCCTGAGAAGCGGAAACCTGGAAGGAACTATCGAAAAAGATTTTTACGGCAACAACCTGTCGCCGTTCGAGATTATAGAGAAGGGGCGTACGGCTTGCGAGGAGGAAGTAGAGAGAAATCCTCGCAGTCGTAGCGCAAAACTGAGAATAGCAGAGAAGCGATAAGATGGCAAAGGCACAAGACATACAATCCTGGCTAAACGGAGACAAGCTGCGTAACAAACGATTCAGGAACCAATATCCCTTAATCGGACTTATCATCGCTTTGATCTTCCTGTATATCCTGACCGGTTACCAGGCTGTCAAGCAGCAACACCGGTTAACCGACGCCAAGAAAGAGATGATGGATGCCAAGTACCGGTACATGACCATTCACGCGGAACTGACCAAAACCACGCGTTTGTCGCAAATCCTGGAAGCGTTAAAAGAAAAAGGAAGTACGCTTCACGAAAATACCAAACCAACTATTAAAATTTTGAAGTAATGTCTAACGAACAACGAAACACGATCTGGCGTTTCGCCATCATCTTCATCATCATCCTTATCGGATTTATTGCCGTCATCGGACGCATCGTGTACATCCAAACGGTGGAACGCGACAAATGGCTTCAAGCTGCCGAGTACCAGGAACCGACCCATAAGGTCATTCCGGCCATTCGGGGAAACATCTTGGACTGCAAAGGTCAGTTATTGGCATCCAGCATGCCGAGGTATGATGTTTTCATGGACACTAAAGCGCAGGCATTGGTCAAAGACTCCGGCAAACTATTCTACCAATACGTGGACACCCTGGCGCATGACCTGTCCGTTATCTTGAAAGCGCACTCCAAGGCGGAGTACAAACAGATGCTTACCAAGGAGTTCAAAAAAGGAAACACGCGGTATAAACTGCACAATGGACCTATTAATTACATCCAGCGCAAGCAGTTGGACCAAAATCCGCTGGTGAAGAAAGGTAAGTTCAAGAGCGGTGTCTATTACGAAGACCGTCATGAGCGTATCAATCCTTACGGAAACCTTGCCAAACGAACCATCGGCGACATCTACGCCAACAGTGGAGAAGGAAACGTAGGACTGGAAAAACGCTTTGAGAAAGAACTGCGGGGAGAAGACGGTATCGGTCGCGTAGAGCGTATTGGCGGACGGGAAGAAATGATCACCATTCAGGAAGCACAAGACGGAATGGATGTGGTCACCACGCTGGACATGAACCTGCAGGATATCGTGGACAAGGCGCTGAAAGAGAAAGTCAAAGAGCGCAATGCACAATGGGGTTGCTGCATCCTCATGGAGACGCAGACGGGTTACATACGCGCGATTTCCAATGTGGACCGAACAGGAGAGGACAGTTTCAAAGAACGTCTCAACCATGCCGTGCTGCGTGTCGATCCGGGTTCTACCTTCAAAACCGTTTCCTTGGCCGCGATGATGAACGACGGTCTGGTAACTTTGGATGACACCGTCAGCACCACCGAAAAACCATGGTGGTACCCCGACAACAAGAATAAAAAAGGAGCCAGACATACCGACTCCCACCCTAAAGACACGATATACACCGTACGTAGCGCCTTGGCTGTGTCTAGTAACATCGCGTTCGCCAAACTGGTAACGGATCGATATGACCATTCTGCAACCAAGTTCGTCAAGTCGATTCAGAAATTAGGTATCCGGGACAGTGTCTATTGCGAGATTCCGGGTGCCCAGATACCTCGCATCAACCCGCCGGCCAACGATACCGTAACCGTCAGTAAGATGGCCTACGGTTATGCTGTAGAAGTGACACCAATGACTTTAGTCATGTTTTACAATGCGATCGCCAATAACGGCAAGATGATGCGACCAATGTTAGTGACCGCCATCCGGAAGGACGGGAAAGATGTTCGCTCTTTCAAACCCGAAGTGGTCAAATCGTCTATCTGCAGTAAGAAAGTGATTGCCGACCTCAAACTGGCCCTGCACGATGTGGTATGGGATAACAAATTGGGTACGGCATCTATCAACAAATGGAAACAACCCAAAGCGCAATCCAAATTGGTGTCTATTGCCGGCAAAACCGGTACGGCGCAGATCCGTAATCCCAAAGCTACCAAACGGTCCAAGAGTGACTACGACGGTTTGCACCACCGCATCACGTTCGTGGGTTATTTCCCTGAAGAAAACCCGCAATACACCTGCATCTGTATGATCGAAGACCCGCAACCGCCGCGTACCTACGATGCCGGTATGGACTGCGGTTCAACGGTGCGTAAGATCGCAGAGAAAACCATGGCGTACACCGGTTGCTACGTGTACGAAGAAGGGGAACAACGATTAGAAAAAAGATAAACTATGATACTTAGCGAATTAATCAGTGTACTCAAACCCCTTGAGGTCATCGGTACCACGGACAAAGAGATACACGATCTGCATTTTGACAGCCGCAAGATCGGTGAAAATGACTTGTTTGTCGCCCAGGTAGGCACAGCAGTAGATGGGCATCAGTTCATTGATGGTTGTGTCGCCAAAGGCGCGGCAGCAGTGGTGTTGAGTAAGCGAGAATACATCAGCCAACAGTCAATAGCCAATAGCCAACAGCCGACTTATATCCTCGTCGAAAACACCGACAAGGCCTTGGGACTCTTAGCCTCCAAATGGTTCGGAGAACCGAGCAAACAACTGACTTTGGTAGGCGTCACCGGTACAAACGGAAAGACCACCATCGCTACCTTATTATATAAACTCGTGCGTGCGTTAGGTCACAAAGCCGGTTTACTGTCCACCGTCGTCAATTATATCGAAGACGAAGCCGTTCCAGCCACGCATACCACCCCCGATGCAATCGAGTTAAACGGTCTGTTGCGTCGCATGGTGGATGCCGGTTGCTCCTACGCGTTCATGGAAGTATCTTCTCATGCCATCGCTCAGGAACGTATCGCCGGTCTGGACTTCAACGGTGCACTGTTCACCAACCTCACACGCGATCATATCGACTATCACAAGACCTTCGATAACTATCGCGACACCAAGAAACGGCTCTTTGACAACCTGCCCAAAACGGCTTTTGCCGTTACGAACAAAGATGACAAAAACGGTCTGGTCATGACGCAGAACTGCAAAGCGGCCGTACACACCTACTCCACCCGTTCGCTGGCCGATTTCAAGGCGCAGATCCTTGAAGAAGGTTTTGACGGAATGATGCTGAATATCAACGGGAAAGAGGTGTTTGTGCCCCTTGTAGGTCGGTTCAACGTCTCCAACCTGCTCTGTATCTACGGTGCCGCATTATGTCTCGGTTTTGACGAACTGGAAGTACTGCGTATCCTGAGCACCCTCACACCCGTCAACGGTCGATTTGAAACTATCCACAGCCCTAAAGGTTGGACAGCCATTGTGGACTATGCCCATACCCCCGATGCGGTGGATAACGTCATACAGACGATCCGGGAGATACTGAGCAATAAAAAGCCAATAGCTAATAGCCAACAGCCAAAGTTAATCACCGTTATCGGCTGCGGTGGCAACCGCGACAAAGGTAAACGACCCATGATGGCGAAGATCGCCAAAGCCGGCAGCGAACAACTCATCCTTACCTCCGACAACCCACGTGACGAGGAGCCGCAGGATATCCTCAACGACATGAAAGCCGGACTTACGGAGGACGAACTGCGTACCACTTTGGTCATTGAAGACCGTGCCGCAGCCATCCAAACGGCTTGTATGCTCGCGCAAGCGAACGATGTCATTCTCGTTGCCGGTAAAGGACACGAAGACTACCAGATCATCAAAGGTGTCAAGCACCATTTTGACGACCATGAGCAAGTAAAGAAATATATTTGAAATCTAAAATATAAAATAAAAATGATATATCATTTTTTTGATCATTTCAACGACCTGTTAGGTGCCCGTCTATTCACCTACATCTCCTTCCGAGCCATCATCGCCGGTGTCATCGCTTTGTGCGTAAGCATCTGGTTCGGCAATTGGTTCATCAACTTCATGAAACGCCGGAACATCACCGAGACCCAACGCGATGCCAAGATCGATCCGTTCAATGTAGGTAAAGTGGGTGTTCCGACGATGGGTGGACTTATCGTCATTGCAGCCATCCTCATCCCGAGTCTGCTGCTGGGCAAACTGAACAACGTCTATATGTTGCTCATGATCATCACCACCCTCATGATGGGCGCGCTGGGTTTTGCCGATGACTATATCAAGACTTTCAAAAAACGCAAAGACGGTTTGAACGGATGGGTGAAAATCGGCGGTCAGGTAGCATTAGGCCTTATCGTCGGATTAACCCTGCGTTTCTGCCCTGCTGTCACCATGCACGAACATGTGACCACCACGATGGAGAACAACATCGTCGTAGTGGATCAGTCCACGCAGGAACCCGTCAAATCAACCCAAACCACCATTCCGTTTGTCAAACATCATAACTTCAACTATGCAGACCTCTTCTCCTGGACGGGAGAAAACAACAAATACCGTTTCGGCTGGATCTTCTTCGTGATCCTCACCATCATCGTGGTGGCTGCTGTCAGCAACGGCGCCAACCTCAACGACGGCATGGATGGTATGTGTGCCGGAAACTCAGCGATCATCGGTATCGCCTTGCTCATCTTGGCCTACACAAGCGGTAGTTTTGTGTGGGCGGAGTATTTTGATGTCATGTACATACCCGGTTCCGAAGAACTGGTAGTCTTCCTCGCTTCCTTCGTCGGTGCACTGGTCGGTTACCTCTGGTTCAACGGTTTCCCGGCACAGGTCTTCCTGGGGGACACCGGTAGTCTCACCATCGGTGGTATCATCGGTGTTTGCGCCATGATGATCCATAAAGAACTGCTCATCCCCATCCTCTGCGGTGTGTTCCTCATGGAAAGCGTTTCCGTCATCTTACAGACCCAGGTGTACAAGTTCGCCAAGAAAAGAGGGCAACATATTCGCGTATGGAAACGGGCGCCGTTACATGACCATTTCCGCACATCCGTTGATCAGGTGCTTAAGAACGACCCGACCTGCCGCATCCTCTTCAAAGGCAGTCCGAACCTGCATCATGAGACCAAGATCGTGCTCCGTTTCTGCATTGTCACCCTCATCCTCGCAGCCTTTACAATATTGACATTGAAAATAAGATAATTCGTAATTCGTAATTTTTAATTTTTAATTATGAAACGCATTGTTGTTTTAGGTGCAGGCGAGTCCGGTAGCGGTGCCGCTATCCTCGCCAAAGAGAAAGGATTCGATGTCTTCGTTTCCGACTGCGGTACGATATCCGAACCCTACCGTGCCCTTTTGGACCAGAACGGTGTCCGTTGGGAAGACGGTCAGCATACCGAAGACCTCATCCTCAATGCCGACGAGATCGTCAAATCACCCGGCATCCCCTTGACCGCACCGCTCATCCAAAAGTTACAAGCACAAGGAACTCCCATCATCTCGGAGATCGAGTTCGCTTCCCGATACACCAAGGCCAAGATGATCTGCATCACCGGTTCAAACGGTAAGACAACCACCACTTCCCTCATCTATTATATCCTGCGTCAGGCAGGTCTCAATGTGGGTCTGGCGGGAAACATCGGTAACTCCCTGGCTCTCCAGGTAGCACACGAAGATCATGACTACTATGTCATCGAACTCAGTTCTTTCCAACTCGATAACATGTACGATTTCAAAGCGGACATCGCCATCTTGCTGAACATCACACCCGATCACCTCGACCGGTATGATTATAAGTTTCAGAACTATATCGATGCCAAGTTCCGCATCACGCGTAACCAGACCAAAGAGGACTCGTTCATCTATTGGGCGGAAGATCCCGTCATCGATCGGGAGATGAAGAAAATCCAATTAGGTGCAACGCTTTATCCCTATGGTTTCTCCCAGCCTAACCCGCTGCCTGTGTCCGAAGAAGAACTGGCACTCAAAGGTCGGCATAATGTCCTCAACTCCATGGCCGCCACCATTGCAGCTAATGTATTGAACATCAAGAAAGACATCATCCGGGAAAGTCTGATGACCTTCCAAGGTGTCGAACATCGTCTTCAGTATGTAGCAACGGTCAAAGGCGTACGTTATATCAACGACTCCAAGGCCACTAACGTCAATTCCTGCTGGTACGCTCTGGAGTCCATGACCACCCCCACCGTCCTCATCTTAGGCGGAAAAGACAAAGGTAATGACTACTCCGAGATTGATGATCTCGTGCGTGAGAAATGTCACACGCTCATCTTCATGGGACTGCACAACGAGAAACTACACGAACATTTCGATCCCTTTACCCGTAACCCGTCACCCGTAACCGGTAACCCTTTGCAAATCATCGACACGGACAACCTCCACGATGCAGTGCAAGGAGCCTACCAAGCAGCGCAAGACGGAGATACCGTGCTTCTCTCTCCCTGCTGCGCATCCTTCGACCTGTTTAAGTCCTACGAAGATCGCGGTGAACAATTCATGGCCGCTGTAAGAGCCTTATGAAACTGAATTTCAAAAATACGGATAAGACCTTCTGGGTGCTGTTCATGCTCCTCATCGGAGTAGCGATCATCGCCTTGTTCTCGGCATCCTCCACCCTGGTCTATTCGAACCATTCGGTGCTGGGACCGATCGGTCAGCAGATGATCTATATCTTCTTAGGCATCGCCGCCGCGTATGGTATCCAGTTCGTACCCACTTACTGGGTGCGGTTCTTCGGGTATATCCTCTTGGGCATCAGTGCCCTACTCGTCTATACGACGCTCATACCGGGAAACCCCTTGGTGGTCACCATCAACGGTGCCGCACGATGGATCCGCATCGCCGGCATCACGTTCCAGCCTTCCGAACTGGCCAAACTGTCCCTCATCATCGTGGTGGCGGATCAGTTGGCGCGCATACGCAGTGAAGCGGATAAGCGGAAGTATTTCTACCGCACGCTGGGCATCACCGCCGCCGTGACGCTGCCCATTATGCTTTCCAACCTCTCCACCGCCATCCTCATCGCCATGATCGTCTTCTTTCTCTGGATCCTGGCACGTATCCCGTGGAAATATACGATGTCCGTGGCAGGCATCGCCATCCTCGCCCTGGTCTTGGGATATATCATCGTGGAGTTTGCGTTTGTGCGGCAGGGAAGAGAACTGGGTGGACCGTTCAAACGGGCTACCACCTGGGTCAGCCGTGTCGATGGAAACGGTGGTTCGGAAGCCACATCCAAGTATCAGTTGACCGATAAGAACTATCAGGAATACTATGCCTCCATCGCCATCGCTCGTGGAGGAAAATCGCCGGTCGGTGTACTACCGGGAAACAGTAAGGAACGGGATTACCTGCCGCTGGCTTTCGCCGATTATATCTTCGCCATCATCGTCGAAGAATCCGGTGTCATCGGTGCAGGATTCCTCATCTTCCTCTACCTGGCTATCCTCTTCCGTGCCTGCTATGTCTCCAGCCGTTATACCGACATGCCGGCTATGATGATGACCATGGGTCTGGCGCTCATGCTTACCTGCCAGGCGCTGATATCCATGCTTGTTGCGGTCGGTCTCGGACCCGTTACCGGACAACCGCTACCGCTCATCTCCCGGGGTGGAACATCCGTGCTCATCACCTCGTTCTACTTCGGTATCATGATGGCGGTCAGCAAAGAACAACTCGAACTCTCCAGACGTGTCAACGAGACCAAGAAAGAGAGTATCGACGAAGTACCCGAAATAACCGTTGAATAATATGAAATATTTAATCTCCGGAGGGGGAACCGGTGGACATATATTCCCCGCTGTCAGCATTGCCAATGCATTGAAAGAGTTGGACCCGCAAGCCGAGATCCTCTTCGTAGGAGCGCTGGGTCGTATGGAGATGGAGCGTGTTCCGCAAGCCGGTTATAACATCGTCGGTTTACCCGTTCGCGGTTTTAACCGTGCCCAACCCTGGAAGAACGTCTCCGTACTCATGGACCTCTTCAAGTCCCTCAAACAAGTCAAACGCATCATCCGTGATTTCCGGCCTGACGTAGGTGTCGGTGTTGGCGGTTACGCCTCCGGTGCAGCGATGTGGCAGGCGTCCAAAATGGGCATTCCTATCCTGCTGCAGGAACAAAACGGTTTCGCCGGAGTCACCAATAAAATCCTCAAAGACAAGGCCGCTAAGATCTGCGTCGCCTACGAAGGTATGGAGCGATTCTTCCCTGCCGATAAGATCATCCTTACCGGTAACCCCGTTCGTCAGAACCTGCTAAACGGTGTCAAACAACCTCAAACAACATCAAACAACGTCAAACATCTCTTGATCATCGGCGGTTCTCTCGGTGCTCGCACCATCAACGAAGCCATCCTTGCTGGTCTGCCCGAGTTGCAGAAAGCCGGCATCCACGTCGTCTGGCAAACAGGCAAATACTACTACGAAAATATCAAATCTTCAATCTCCAATCTCCAATCTCCAATTTCCAATCTCCAATCTCCAATTGAGGAATGGTTGGAAGTCCAACCTTTCCTCTCTGACATGCCCGACCGTTACGCCAATGCCGACCTCGTCATCAGCCGTGCCGGTGCCTCGTCGATCAGCGAACTCTGTCTGCTCGGCAAACCCGCTATCCTCGTGCCCTCTCCCAACGTAGCCGAAGATCATCAGACCCATAACGCCATGGCACTCGTTCGCAAAGATGCCGCCGTACTCGTCAAAGACAGCGAAGCAGCTGACAAACTCGTTTCCACGGCTTTGGAACTCATCAAGGACGATGCCAAACTGCAATCCCTGCATACGAACATCCTTACACTCGCACAAACGGATTCCGCACGCCGCATCGCAGAAGAAGTTATCAAACTGGCACACAAATAAAACCCATCAGCCATGAAGAGATCCCTTGTCTTAACCCTTTGCGGATTACTGCTATCCGCCGTCACGTGGGCGGCATCCGGCATCAACTACAACGGCACCAACCTCGCATTGGACAATGCGTTTACGCGCACCCAATGCGGCACGACGAATAAAGATGAACTTAAAGAGATAAGCGGTTTGGCTTGTTCACGTACCACCCCCGGTTACCTCTGGGCACACGGCGACGAGAACACAGGAAACAACAAGAAGATCGTGGCACTCACGCCTTCCGGCTCCATAACCATGACGGTGAAGATCAGCAATGACCCGGGACGGGATGACTGGGAAGATATCGCCACCGGTATCTATAACAGCACCAACTACCTCTTCATCGGCGCCTTTGGCGATAACGACCTCGCGTTCAACGACGAATACTATATCTATTATCTCCCCGAACCTGCCATCACCGGCGGCACCCAGACACTCGCCGTCAACTATATCCGTTTCGGCTATCCCGACAACCAAGCGCATAACACCGAGACACTCATGTACGATAACATCGAACAGATGCTCTACATCGTGGATAAAGTCAAAGACGGAGTCTGTACCCTGTATCAACTGCCGTTCCGAACCGATTACGGCACCGGCGTGCAACGGTTAACCAAAGTGTGTGAGTTAGGAAACGGCAGTAAGTTCAATTTCCTCACCGCCGGTGACATCACACCCGACGGACACTGGATGGCTATCAAAAGCAAAAAATACGTCTTACTGTGGGAACGACAAGGTTCCGAAAGCCTTTCCGTCACCGCTACCCGCCAACCTGTGCAGATCGCCGCCTATGAGGAAGAAGAACAAGGCGAATCGCTCGCCTGGTACGACGCTTCCCTTTTCTATACCACCAGCGACAGCAAAAAGAACACCCCCATCTATCAGTACCAGCGTCCCATCGACACGTCCGCTCTCGATCCCGTAACCGCTAACCCCTCACCCGTAACCCATCAGGTCATCCGTGATGGCCAAATCCTCATCCTCCGTGATAGCAAGACCTACACCGTGATGGGCATGGAATTGAAATAATTTGCCGTACAGGCACGATCTGCTTCGCTGTATGGTTGACCCAAAAAAGAAAAAAAACAAAAAATATTTGCATATATCGAAAAAAATGTGTATCTTTGCAGCCGATTTTGATTAGTGCAGAAGGATGAATAATCAAATGTTTAATTTTACCCCCCCCCATTACGAATATGTCGTAAATGGTAACATAAAGGGTAGCAACAACGTCATAGGCGGTGCATGGCTTTCGTAGCTATGCGTCGTCTTTTCTGTATATAGCAACAAATCAAATTAACAATATTGTTTAACGAACTAAAAATCTAATCGTATGAAACACAAATTTCTACTTCTCGCGGCTTTTTTATGTTGCTCATTAGGTGCGTGGGCTGGTTGTGACATCTCAAACACCTATTTTTATTTTGATAACACCCGTTCTAATTGGGAAGTCACTTCTACGAAAAGTATCTATGTCTATATCCATAAGGATAGTAGTTCTGGAAAGGCATACAAGATGACTCGGATTCCTAATACCAATCTATATTACTATTATAGAGGTAGTACTGCGTGGAGCGGCGCAACAAAAGTAGCCTTTTTGTATGTAGAGAGTACAGCAGATGATATATCGTCAGGCTCTCGCTCCGTTAGTGGAAAAATCCAATATACGGCATATCAGACCTTAGATAAATCATTGGATGGATATTACATCCTTGGTCGTATTGAGGAAGGAGCCTCGGGAGATGACGCTGCGCTGCACTGGGATAGAAAAGATTCATGGAGCTCTAAAGGTACTGATTCTTTCTTGGCGGGTATTCTACATCGTGAGCAGACTGTCCATGTGCGTCTTTCTACGAATGGTAGCACCTATTCCGGGCAAAGCGATTGGGGAAATAATGTGCTATGTAATATCGCAGCGGATTATTGGCAGATGAATAGTGATACAAAAACATCTACCACATCTGTACACAAGGATATGACCCATTCCAATCAGACAGCTACCGGTGTGCGTTCTTCCGTACAAACGTTTGTGGCTTCTGCGGTAGATGGCTACAAGATTACGGGTTGGGGGTTGACTAATGAAGGACCGAGTTCTTCTTCTGCTACTTATGAATATACTGTCACCGCCACTGCTACACCTATTTATGCCTATGTGGAGCAAGGACGGGCTATTACAACAGTTTGCGCAGATGCCAAAGGATCCATTACGGCAGGCGCCGCAATTACCTATTTCGCAGGTGACGCCCCGACGATTACCGCTACTCCTGCTCAATCGTATTACGAATTCGATCATTGGGATGTTCCTTCGGGTATTACGGTATCAAATGACCATGCTGCTTCTACCACCATTACCGCTGCAGCAAACGGCGGTACGATTACTGCTTATTTTCATGAAGTACCTCGTTCGATAAATGTAGCATCTGAAGACAATGCCAAGGGTACGGTGACACCGACAAGTGAAATTTCTTATACTGTGGGGGCTACACCAACCATAGAAGCAACAGTAGTGGATGACCACTATGCGTTTGATTATTGGGATGTTCCATCGGGTATTTCGGTATCAAATGACCATGCTGCTTCTACCACCATTACTGCTGCCGATAACAATGGTACAATTACTGCGCATTTTAAGAAAGTTGGTGTCGATTTGACGATTACAGCGGCTGGTTATGCATCTCACTACGGTGCAGACAACCTTGTTATTCCTGACGGTATCACCGCGCAATATGTGACCGATTGGAACAATACGATTCTATCGTGGGAGAGTCTAGCATCGATTATCCCTGCTGAGACAGGTGTTATCCTCTCCGGTGCGCCTGGTACGTATCGCGCAGCAATTACCTCGGAAACCGAATCAGCTGAAGGTAACATGCTTAAAGGTTCGTTGACCGACGAAGTGATCAACAACGCGTGCGTACATTATATATTATCTGCCGAATCTGACGGTAGTCGTGTGGGATTCTACTGGCCGAACGAAGCCACAGTTGACGACAATACCGGTGTCGGACAGTTCACCAACAAAGCTAAGAAAGCCTATCTGGAACTGCCCGCAAGCGGCGCGAGCCTGGCTCCTCGCCGTTATGTCTTCGGCGCCAATCAGATGCCGACGGATATCGAAAATGTTCAGCCCTCAGCGAACAGTAGTCAGAAGTTCCTCCGCGACGGACAACTCTTCATTCGACGAGGCGAACATACATATAACGCACAAGGTAAGATCGTAAAATAATTTAATAGTATGAAAAAGCAATATTTCATTCCGCAAACGGAACAAACCGAGTTAGGTGATTCCATCTATCTCTGTCAAACAACTTCTACGAACCAAGAGAAAGCACCCGGGCAACAATTGGCACCGAAACGGGAAGAAGTTCAAAAAGTTTACTAATCCATAATTTAATACATTATGAAACGTTTATTATTCTTTGTAGTTGCTGCATTATGCAGTTTACACATGTTTGCTGCATGGTCGTTCAGCGGCGGTTGTATGTATTTCGATAATAGCCAGACCCAATGGAACGATGGCTCTATGATGCTCATTATCGGTAAATCGACCTATTCATCCGTCTATACGATGATGGCCGATCCTACCAACGCTGACCGCTGGATGTGCGACCTGCCTACGTCCGGTTGGTCCGATGCCGAGTACATGGCGATTATCTCTGCTTCCAAGGCATGGAAATCCGGCAATTTTGGTCCGGATAACCTCGTCAATGCCAAGCATTATAGTGCAGCCTATACTGCCGGTCTATCCTCTTCTGCCGGACATGGATATCTCTTGACTCCGCAAACAACCGCCAACGGCTGTACATTGATACTCAGCAGTTTAGGCTCCGGCTATAACGGTGTCACGTTTACCGAAACAGAGAAAAACAACTGTTATAAACTGGATGAGGCTAATCAACAGATTACACTCATCTTCTCTACTTCCTCCAAGCGCTTCAATATCTCCAAATCGGATGTGAGCAAGGTGTATGCCTACGGTTCGATCAGCCTTTGGAGCAAGGAAGATGAAGGATTTCGTTTGACGAACTACTCGTCGGATGGTTGTTTTTATCGCACACTGCCCTTCAGCAGCGTGGAGCGCTTAGGTAACTGCGGCCAGGCGGAGTGGTTGTTCCATGTGGTCAAATCCGATGGCAGCACATACGATGTCCGTTCGCATTCGTCATGGCAAGGTGGTATTGACAGCCGGCTGGTCTTTGGCAACAAGATGCTCATCGCCATGCCCGGAGACGACTTGGACGAGATTGCTTCGCGTTGGCAGTACGCCAAGTATGTGAAGCCGCTCTCCGAATGGAACCTTACGGACAGTATGGAGCAGGCGCGGATCTCCAATTTCCGCCGCGTGCCGGGAACGAAGCATCTCTATCGTTCCTATCACCCGTACGATCCATGTCGCGAAGAGTACGATACCGAGGTGGAGCGTCTGCATTATATCCGCCATTTTGCGGAGCAGTTCGGTATCCGCAATGATATCGCACTCAGCGGAAACATGACCTCGCATGCCGGTCAGACCTATACGTGTGCCGGTACAACATATACGATCACTATTCCGGAGTATTACCAACCGATTATCGCAACGAATAATGTCCTGTATGTGGGCACGCGCAACGGTCACACGCCGGGATACAACGATGTTCTCTATTACTCGGACGGCGAGCGTTTTGCTCAATGGATACAGGAGGTCGTGGAGTTCATTATTGACGATGCCCACCCGGGTCCGTTCCAGATCCACTGCGCGCTTGGCGCCGACCGTACCGGTGTTTTTAGCGAAACGCTAGGTGCGCTTTGCGATGCCAATTGGGAAGACCTGAGTTACGACTATTTCCGTACATCCGAACTGCGAATCGAGGAGTACCGTCACCCCAATACCATCCGCTACAGCCTGCGTCACATGTGCGGTGTTGATCCGGCTACCGATCCTAATTTCAACGAGGCCGTCAAACAGCATTTCATCCAAGGCGGATGGCTGACAGCAGACCAGATCAATGCGCTCAAAGCCAAACTGAATAAGACCTACGAACTGACCTATAATGTCACCGTGCCGGAAGGTACTCCTGCTTGTTATATCGCAGCACAATGGTCGGGATGGAATCCTGTGGCTATGGAAAAAGTGGACGAGACGCACTATACGCTCACTATGACGGATATCAATGATTCGCACCGTTATAAATACCTCTGCGGACCTTCGTGGGACTACGAAGAGTACGGTGCGGATGGACAACGACTTCCCGATAATCGCCACTATGCAGAGAATGATGTGGTAGCTATGTGGAAAACCGTTCCGCCAATAACCGCCATTGACCAAATCAACGATAATCAATCACCAATGATTAATGCCGTCAAGGTGCTTCGTGACGGTCAACTGCTGATTGAGAAGAACGACAAACTATATAACGTTACCGGCGCAGAGGTAAGATAAGCAGAGCTATCAGGCTATCCCTTTCGAGCCGCATCTCTTTGGAGGTGCGGCTTTTTCGTAAGTATGCCGGAGGAACACTCCCGGACCCGTCGTCCCGAGCATTCCCCCCTCCGGTGTACGAAAACACGTAACGATTTATCACGAAAACACGTAACAAACAGTCTCAACTTGCCGAACAAAATAGTCTCAATATGCCGAATAAAACAGTCTCAACTTGCCGAATTTTCAAAAAATATTTGCATATATCAATTATTTTTACTACCTTTGCAGCGGATTTTGAAAATCAACCAAAATGGAGAAGTACAAACAACGCGTGGCGGACTTATTATTAGAACGCAAATTAGCCGGTAAAGGAGCAGTGTTAGTGGTTGGTCCTAAATGGTGCGGTAAAACAACAACAGCCAAACAACAATCAAAAAGTCTTTTGGATCTAAGCAAGAAACTGATCTTAGACCAGAGTCTTCAGATGATGGATATCAATCCGGAGAGTTTGCTTGTGGGAGACACTCCTCGTTTGATTGATGAGTGGCAACAGATACCAGCGCTGTGGGATGTGGTACGGACAGAAGTGGACGAACGGAATGAGTTCGGTCAGTTCGTGCTGACCGGTAGTGCTGTGCTTCCCAAAGCGGAAGAAACGCTGCATAGCGGTACAGGCAGAATAGGTCGTCTCAAGATGCGTCCCATGAGTCTGTACGAGTCAGGTGAAAGTACAGGAGAGGTTACGCTAACTGATTTGTTTAATAAAGCCGATATCCCTGTCATTCAACATAACAAATCTTTGGAAGAGATGGCATTCCTGATCTGTCGCGGTGGTTGGCCGCAAGCGACTTTCCTGCAAGGTGATATTGCGCTTGATCAAGCAGAAGACTATGTTGAATCCCTTCTCAACATTGATATGCATCGAGTAGATAAGGTGCAACGCTCATCGGAAAGAATGCGTTATATTATGCGCTCCTACGCTCGCCATCAAGGTGCTCAATGCCCGATAAGTATGATTCGGGAAGATTTGTTGGGTAGCGATGGGCAGTCCATATCCGATGATACGATATCTTCTTATCTAGGTGTGCTGAATAGATTATATGTCATTGAAGATATGCCGGCTTGGAATCCGAACTTACGTTCAAAAGCAGCTATTCGAACGTCCGCAACACGCTATTACATTGATCCATCCATCGCTACTGCAACTTTGGGAATTGCCCCGAAAGATCTCATCAATGATCTGCGTACATTCGGTTTCATGTTTGAAACAATGGCTGTAAGAGATATTCGAGTGTATGCTGATGCGTTGAAAGCAAAAGTGTATCACTTCAGAGATAGTAATGGCTTGGAATGCGATACGGTTATTCATCGCCGCGACGGTAGTTATGGACTGGTAGAGATCAAATTAGGAGGACCTAACAACATAGAACAAGCAGCTACTAATCTTCAAACTCTGGCGAATACCATTGATACCGAAAAAATGGCTGCTCCAAGTTTCATGATGGTTCTTACCGCTATTGGACCGTACGCCTATCGCCGTAAGGATGGCGTATATGTGGTGCCATTGGCTTGCTTAAGACCATAATCGTATTCCCCTTTGCCTTCATCGGCTTCTCTCGATCTACGTCGACCTCATTTGAGGCCGGCGTTTTTTTTATGCCCTAATAGTAATCATTTAAACAACAAAAAACAATGAACAAGTATCAGTATCTGATCAAAAAAAAGAAAGCGGAGAGTTGAGCATTCTCTTTGAGTTGGGACTTCCCGTTCATTTATCCGGTTGGATGGAGTATTATGCGTATCATTTAGCGCATCCGAAGATGAGCAACGTGGAAATTTCGTACTATTTTACAGCAACGAAGAGTACCATTCAACGAGCTATCACATTTATGGAGTCTCCGATTGGATAGCATTCTATTCACACAAATGCCGACCCTCATCAGGTCGGCATTTGCTTATTCTTGGAACAGGTCGTCCATGGTTAATTCTTCTGCAACCTCGGAGGAATGGATATTATGCTTAAGACCGTAGCTTGTGATCATCGTCAATCGAATGGCTTGGCGGGATTCGGTCTCGGAGATGAAATTGCGCTGACGAGTGTTTAATTTCTTCTCTTCGTCCTCCTTGATGGAATATTCGCCCTGAGAGTACTTGATCTCGCATAAGTTAACGATACCGTCTGCACGGTCTAACAACAAATCAATCTGCGATGCCGGAGTTGAATATTTACTGCGCCATGCGTAATATTCCACACCGATTCGGTCGATACCAAGCGCTTTCTTGATCGGCTCAATATGGTGCATAGCTACTCGTTCGTATGCTATACCTTGCCAAGTGTGCAGATCGGAAGTGTTGAGATGGTTTTGCCAGTAATTGCCGTCTGTGATGCCTTTCTTTGCAAAATGAATATGGAACAGACAGAACATGTCCGTTAGCTGGTATACTTTTTCGGTACGTTTGATCTTCTTTTCGCGCGTAAAGAACGACCGAACGAAATCGCACTGCTCCAGTTCTTTGAGAAGTTTGCTCAGGTTGCCTCCGGTTTTCATCTTCAACTCATCGCTGATATCGTCGCGGGTCATGCCGTGTTTGTGTTGCGAAAGAACCTCAATGATCTTGCGGTAAGGTTCGGGCGATCGGAAAAGAGAAGCCAACATGCGGCTATACTCTCCGCTCAACGGCGCGTCTTTCCGGAAATACAACCGATCCACAGCTTGCGGAAGGCTTTCCTTTGGATTGACCAAACTCAAATAGAACGGTATTCCGCCAAAGACCATGTAGAACTGTAGCACCATGTTCCTGTTCCACAGCACGCGGCGTTCATTCAGATATTGCTCACATTCTTTGAGCGTGAATGGATGAAGGTGAATGGTGCTGGTGATACGGTCGTGTAAGCCTCCGTGGCTGTCAATTAGATTTTTGATCATCCATGATGTCGCACTACCGCATACGATCAGTTTGACATTCGAGTAATTGGAAGCCCATGTGTTCCAGAAATAATCCAATGCTGGTACGAAACCAGAACGCGGTGTGTCCAGACATGGCATTTCATCGATGAAGATGACGCACGTTTCTCCGCTTTCTGCCTTTGGCTGGAGTAACTTGCGCAGGGAGTAGAACATGTCCATCCAGGTCTTTCCTTGCGGAACAGGAGCGCCATAGGAATCTAATGCTTGCATGAACGCTTTCACTTGCGTGTGCGTTTTTTCATTAAGGACGCCTGACGCGTAAAACGTGATTTGGTCACGCAGATGTTCCTTGATCAGGAATGTTTTTCCTACACGGCGACGACCATAGACTGCGATAAACTCCGCTTTGTCGCTATTAAGCAACTGCGATAACTGTGCTTTCTCTTGCTCTCTTCCAAATAAGGCACTCATAGTACTCTTGATTAAAAACCGCTGCAAAGGTACAACTTTTTTTTGAATTGTGCAAATAAATTCAGCCAAATCGGTGAATTTTTCTTTAATTTGGCGCATTTTTAATATTAAAACTCAGCCAAATCGACGAAATTTGCTTCAATTTGGCGCAGTTTAGTTGCCTTAACTGGCGGAAATCGGGTAGATTTGTGCAAATAGAATGGGAGCATAGTAGCATTGTCCAGTCGCAAGTCATGTTAGACGACCTCTTTCTTCCGAATAGAGAATGATAAATATCGTTACTTAAACGATTAAGCGGTAAATCCAATAAGTATAAAAAACAAACAAAACCCTTTATCTTTTCCCCGTCATGTACTCCATGGCGGGGATTTTTCGTAAGTATGCCGGAGGATACGAATAATTACTGAAATATGCAAGGAAAATTAAAGATTTCAACTAAAAATAGTCAAAAATATGCCGATAGGTCGTTGAAATCTTGAATTTTTGACCACATTTCAACATAAAAACAGTGTTTTATTGCGCAGTATAATATCCTATACCCACACACGACCCGTCATCACGGGCTATGTGTTTCGTAGAAAAGCAGTACCTTTGCACTCGAAATCGATTTACAGCTAACAAACGGCTGGCGCCAGCCATAATTTTTAAACCGTCAAACGATGTCAAACGACATCAAACGACATCAAACAATTTAATCATTATGGCAAAGAAAAAGTACCAAGCAATCGAAGAGATGATTGCGTTTAAGAAAACAGAACGTCTGACAACGGCTAACATCAAAGCACTGCGTGAGCAGTTTGTGAACGACATGCAAGCGCTCTACAAAGAG
>CADCDS010000018.1 GCA_902800215.1 uncultured Bacteroidales bacterium
ACGGATTGCTGCGGACACCTTCGCAAAACGCGCTTTCGCTGCAGTCTGCGCCGCACTCGGTTCCTTCGTGGACGGGTTACACAACTTGCCGGTATACACCTTACCGGTCTTTCTGTTCGTGCGGAAGTACACATCGCTGTGCTCGCACACTTTCTTTTTCATGCTCTCAATGAGCGCCATAGGCTTAATTTCTGCCATAATAGTTAAGGTTTGGTTTAATGGTTAATAATGTATGTTAATTCCCCGGCTTTTGATGCCGGTATGCTTCGTTCGTTTTGCCGGATAATATCCGGCTGTCTCTTCTTTGTATTACGCCGATTGGCAATCGGCATTGTTTTTGGGATCATTTTGGGTCTTTTTTGACCTACCATACTTCTCCACGAATCGCTCCCGTGCCGCTTTCCGTGCCGGTGTGTCCTCCCATTTCCGCGGACATTTCTGTACAATCTGCTGCCCCTTGTATATCCGGAAGTAGTATCCATCCTTCCTCAGCGCCCCTCTCAGGGTCTCTATAGGTATGATCAATTCTGCTTTCATAGTTATTACCTTTCAATATCGTTCGCATCACGTTCGCATCGCGTACGTCACTGTTCCCTCGCAATAAAAACACCGGACCTTTATTCAAAATCCGGTGCAAAGATACATACAAAACCTACTTTAGTGTTCCATCAGGAGTGAAAAATTTTTCACAAAAATCAAATTTTCTTCGTTTTTGTGCCTCTCGGTAGAAGCAAACAAAGATGTAATGAAACCGTTTGGGCTTTAGCTGATGCTTCTCTTCTACCTGTTTTCTCGCTTCCCGCGCAGACAAACCCTTGTCCCTCGCCACAAAGTAATCATCTACCACAGCCTGATTCCTTACTTCAATCTCATGCCGTTTCTTCGACATCCGAAACTCATTCGGATCGCGTACCAGATAAGGTACGTCATATAAAGGATATGTATTCATAAAGCATTGTCTATTGTGCCGGATAGTATCCGGCTGGTTTATAATTAGCATCTATACGCCGCATATTTATGTGCGGCTTCAGTTAAACGCTTTGCGGTCTTCCATCTCAAAAGCCTCCGTGTCGAGTTTGCTATAAACTCCGTAGTGTTCGCCGTACTTGGCTATAAACAGTTTCGTGTCGTTCGGCAAACCCACGTTCGACCCGTTGTAGTTGAACGGTCGCGGATTGCAATGGGAGATGGCGAAATACGGATTTTCTTCAATCTCAATCCGCTGTTCCCTTTGCCAGACGAGCGTCGCGTATATCTGCCGTTGCTTCTTCAAGGGCAATCCTTTCCAAAGCCTCTCACACGCCTCCCGCCTGTTCAGGAATTGTTCCGCTGGAGCCAAAAACTCCCAGATTATTTCAAAAGACGTTTTCATAAAATTTTCTTTTAATCCACCTCCCTCACCTATACCACGATGGGTATAGGGGGAAGGGTTTTCTTTTAATTTTCTTTTACGTCGCTTTTCTTTTATCCCTTTCTTTTTACTCGATGACTTTCACCGTCAACTTGATCTCGTCCGGCTCTTTGTCAGGGTACAACTCCACGAACGTCTTCACGTATCCGTTCATGACGGCGGTGCGGGCTTTGACCAGATTTTGCTCTTTGACTTTCTCTTTGGCATTCTCGCGCCATTTTACCGCCTGTTCCTGTTGGTACTTGTGGTAATCGGCAAAGTCAAAGACTTCGGTGCGCTGGAGTTGGAACTTACCAACGCCTTCCACCTCAAACTCGCCTTTCTCCAAACCCTTTTCTGCAAGGATCGCAACGGCTTCGTTGGTCGCCTCGGTAGAAATCTCGTCAATACGTGCTTTAATAGCTTTTTCTTGGTTGCGCAACTCACGCAACTCTTTCAAATTCGTTGTGTTCATATTATTCTCCGGCGTAAACGTCACCGGCTACGTTGTACATGTTAAACAATTGGAGTAAGTCCTGCCGTGCCACCATGCGCCTTGCCCGCAGTATGACTGCGCACCGGTAGTTCTCCGCCACGGTCACGATACGGATGTTGTCGCGCGTCCAGTTGTTGATGTCGCCGTTCAGATGATCCACCTCCCAACCTGCGGGAATGGAGCCGATCCACGCCAGTGCCATAAGGATATGCACGCGGTAGTGTACGCCTTTGTACGTTACACCCGGGTACGTCTTGCCTCGGATAACACCGTTAAAAGTGCGTGTGTTGTAACTTTTTCGGGCACATGTATCTACGATACGCCTGTGCCAACGTCCGTTGGCGTAACGAATGAACACATCGCCCTTTTCGGACAGCCAGAACGGAGTGCCTTGTGCATGTGCGAGACTCAGCCCTTCATGCGTGCAAACCTCCGGCACAAACCCCTCACGGGGGTAGCAATACTGATTTGTTGCCATTTTGCAAAAGTTTTGTGCTTGGCTTTGGTTGGAACGGCCGTTCACTGTGCGCACAAGTCGCCAAAACTTTCGCGGTTAATAATGTTTATTAATTCATCGGGACACAAACCAATGTAATGTTTGTGGACCGAAGAGGAGAATTCGAGACAACTATACAAGTCACGTGGTGACGAAGTCGTTGATCTCCGAATTCGACGACAAAAGTACTGCTTTTTTAGGACATGTGCAAGTTCTGAAAATAATTGTAAAATGCTGTATTTCAGCACTTTCTAAAACGAAAATAGTCCGTGCTGAAACGGACGTAAAACGCAAAATGCAAAATCTAAAACAAACCCGCTTTTCGTTTTAATAGAATGTCTATTTTAAAACGAGCAATGCAGATTTTAAAACGGAGAATTGAAACGACTTGACTAAATCGTTTTAGAATTGGTATATTTGGGCACAAAAAAAGCGTCAAAATTAACTAATTTCAACGCTTTCCCATTGTGAAATGAGGGGCTCATACTCCGGAATGCCCGTCCATGAGCTTCTTTTCTTCACATTGACCGCCGGATTGGAAGGCGGCTTATACTGCCCGTTTGCCTTCGTGTAAGTCTCTGCAAAGTACTTCACGAAAGCCAAGTTTTTCTTAATTGGAATATCGCACCATCCCATTAGGCACGCCACATAATCCGCAGGCACGTTCTTGCGTCGCGGGTTAGGCTCCAAGTACTCATCGAAATGCGAGATGATATAACGGACTTTCATAATCTTGTCGCGGTCTTCTGCAAATAGTTGCAGTTCCTCGATACTAAAGATGCCGCGTTGTGCCTCTTCAACCAGCTCTTTGGTTGCCAACGAACACACATCATCGAAATCCTGATCATGAAATGCTTTCTGTGCAAACTCTTCCTCGGTGGCACAACATTGCCGCAGGTCAATCGCAGGGTTGTGATCTGGACTGAACTCGCTCGTATTGAGACGGATACTGTTGATATGTTTCCGGATACGCAGATAATTCTCGTCCTTGAAATCGTGATACAACTCCTTGCATTGGTTCGGGTCTCTGCGGATATATTGCTCTTGCCGGATCACCTCAAGACATACCAACAACGATTCACGCAGCACATCAAAGAACCGCGCCATATCCATACAGAGCCGTTGTACTTCCGGAGTATAGACATCCAGTCCGAACATAGGGCGCGTATAAGGCGCGATACCCAATGACGAACGCTCGTAAATGGACGGTGGGGTGTAAGTGGCTTGCATAGAAGCGGGAACAGCGGCATTGCTATTCGGTGTGAACCTCTTGTAGATGTGCTTCATCTGCGTCACGCCGGTATGTATCTTGCGTAGCAACTGGTGTGCCGAATTGAAATAATGGTTGTTCCGCGTTACAAACTGACTATTGAAGGTCAGCGAGAAATCCAACAACTGCGCGTGCTGCTCTTGCAAGTTCGCTATGGCTCCAAGCAGTTTCGTATCAAGGGCGGCTAAGTCCATTGCCGTGCGCCTGTTGTTCAGATGCAACGAAGCCAGAAAGCGCTCCTGTGAGAAGCCCTCTATCGCTTGTACGACGGTCTCTAAACCCTCGAACGAATCAAAACGTGTTTGGTATCGTTGTGCCATTGGTATTTAGTTAGTGCGTCCAAAAGACACAGGTAAACGGGACCACAAACGAAAGCGGCTAACTTCCCAACGGAGCCCCGCCTACCCATGCCGAAACACGGTAATCGGGGACATATCTCTTTCCGTTGATTAAAGTTAGCCGCTTTGTTTGTGAAGGAATATGCCTCATGCGCCTAAGCGCAAATACAGTATGTTCCCCAGTTTAATGTCATGGAGTTTAGGACAGTCGCTTTCCGAGAAAGCGGCTGCAAAGTTACAACAAATATTTGGAATATACAAGGATTTTGCGCAAAAAGTCAAAATTATTTGAATATTTTGTGGAAAATCTTGTTATTTGCACAACTGTGCGACTGTAATTTCGAGGGAATGTGTAGCAGGCGGAGTCCGAAGTTATAGCAAATATTTGGCTTTGTTGCTACATTTTCAAATAAATCTATGCATTTATTTGCCTATGTCATATTTTTTTTGTATCTTTGCACCCGATTTTGAAATTATTACAGATATGACGATAGCAGATATTCAAAACCTCATTAAGAACGGTGAGTCACGCACGTTGGAGCTGAAGAAGACCACAGGAGAGTTGCAAGATGGTATGCACTCCGCTTGTGCTATGCTTAATTCTGACGGCGGCTATCTCATTTTTGGCGTTACTCCGTCTCTAAAGATTATAGGACAGCAGATAACGGACAATACCAAACAAGAGATTGCAAATGCCCTCACAGGTTTTGAACCTGCTATTGACCTTGTTCCCGAGTACATTGATGTGCCGGAGCACGAAGGCAATCAACTCATTGTATTTCGTCTTGCTCCATGGAAGTGGGGAGAAGAACCGCATTTGTATCATGGCTGTGCGTACTACAAACCGGAAAGCATAACGAAGATTATGCCGAAAGAGATGTACGATGAGCGTCTAAAAGCAGCCAATCCACAGAAGTTTGAATGGGACATCAAGCCCGCCTACGAGGTGGATATTCGCGATTTAGATGAAGACCGGATCCGTGGTGCAGTGCGTGCTGGTGTGCGTGGCAACCGTTTGCATGCTTCCGCTGACACCGATTCCGTGGAAATGCTTTTGCAGAAACTCAATCTGCTCACAAAAGACGGCAAACCGACCAACGCTGCGGCAATGCTTTTTGCCAAGAATACTCGTTATCCGCAGTTCCTCTTGCGCATGTGCCGTTTCCGTGGTACGACCAAAAATGTATTCGTAGATCCCAAAGAGGTATATGGTAATTTCTTCGATATTCTGGATGCCGGTATTGATTTCTGCTTCAAGCATTTATTCCTCACAGGCGAGATTGTCGGATTAAACCGTGTCGAGAAATTGGAAATCCCGTATGAGGCCTTGCGTGAAGCACTTATCAATGCCCTGTGTCACCGCGATTACGAAAAGATTTATGCCAGTGCAAGTCTCGCCATATACGATGACCGTGTAGAGATTATCAATCCGGGCAGATTGCCGGTAGAGCTTACGCCGGAAACCATCTTCCTGCCTCATAGTTCCTATCCGCATAATCCGCTTATCGCGCAAGTCCTTTACCTCACCACTTTCCTTGACAAGTGGGGTTCTGGAGTCGGACGTATCATGGAACTCTGCAAAGAAGCCAACGCTCCCGAGCCATTCTATTCAGTAGGCACTAATGAGGTCATTTTGACTTTCCCAAGACCGGAAAATAGTACTACCCAGAAAACTGAGGTAAAAACCATCCAGAAAACCGAGGTAAAAACTACCCAGAAAACTACCCAGAAAACTACCCAGAAAACTACCCGGAAAACTGCCCAGAAGATATTGGAATTGATTCAGCAAGATAATAAGATTACTAAGGTTAGACTTGCTGAACTATGCGGGATCTCTTATGATGGTATAAAGTGGCAGATAGACAATATGCAGACGAAAGGCATCATCCGTCGCGTAGGTGGAGATAATGGTGGTCATTGGGAGATAATGGAGTAGTCAGTAAGTTGGCAGCAAGTTGGCAGCAAGTCAAAACGCCACCCAGAATGTTTGGTAAAAAGTTGGGGAGAATGTTGGGTAAAACATCTCATCACAAATTGTGATGACATAACTCTCCAACTCGCAGCACATAACTGCGAGTTTTTTATTTTCATCGTGCACTTTTGCTGTATTTTTGCAGCAATCTGAACTTTCTGCCCTAAAAACTTGCATATTTCAAAAAAAAGTAGTACCTTTGCACCCGCAAAAGGTGCAAGGACCATTGCCGCTGATACCAGCAGCGTAAAAATTGGCTACATAAAAGGCGTTTATTGCCCTATTGCGACTAGCCTGAAACTTCGCAACTTTCGTGCTAAATAGTTCGTAGATGGAGACAATGAATGTCCCGATGATATGTAATATCTGTCCATGCGTTATGCGTATGGCAACTTTGCATATCGGCGTGGACTTCGTTTGTTAATCTCGACTATTTACGGCTATTGCGAAGTGCCGAGGCTAGCGTGAAGAGCAAAGGAGCTTCACGCTTTTTATGTGTTTATATGAACACAGAGCAATGTCAAGAAGAATAGAATATATTATTGATGAAATCTTGGATCAGTATCTATATGCTGATACTACTTTTCGTCCTTGGATTATAGGTTTTAGTGGAGGAAAGGATTCAACCGTTCTGCTTACTTTGGTGTGGATGGCACTTAAAAAGATTAAAGAGACAATACCCGCACCTTTCCAGTTACGTCGTCCTATCTATGTTGTTTGTAACGATACTCTCGTCGAGAATCCAATTATATCATCATACGTAGATGATGTATTAACGCAAATTGAAAAGGCGGCGCGTGAGCAAGATATGCCAATTTTTGTTCGCAAGACGATTCCTAAGCTTGAAGATACATTCTGGGTTAACGTAATAGGCAAGGGATATCCTGTACCAAACAACGCTTTCCGCTGGTGTACAGAGAGAATGAAGATTAAGCCGACCGCACGATTTATCACGGAACAAGTAGATGAATGTGGAGAGGCGATTATCCTTATTGGAACACGTAAGGCAGAAAGTGCTACACGTGCACGTTCGATAAAGAAACATGAGCGTCACGGGGAACGTCTTACGCATCATACACTCTTGCAAAATACTTGGGTGTATGCGCCAATTAAGGAGTTGATGTTGGAGGAAGTGTGGTATATCATAAATGCTTTCCCCTCACCTTGGGGATATGACAACTCGATTCTTTTTAATATCTACATGGATGCAAGTGCGGATGATTACGAGTGTCCGACCGTCGTGACCGATAAGAGCCACGGTTCATGCGGTCAAAGCCGTTTTGGATGTTGGATATGTACCGTCGTTAAAGATGACAAGTCCATGCGTTCACTCATTGAAAAGGGACGAGGTTGGATGCAGCCGCTTTATGATTTCCGTATGCAATTAGACCAAGAACGCAATATCATCTCCAATCGTATGCCATTCCGTCGTGACGGACGCCCAGCAATTAACGATATGGGACCGTATATATTTAGTTATCGTGCTTCTATGCTGCAACGCTTACTACAAGTTCAAAAAACGCTACAAGAGCACGATCCTAAGATAAAACTAATATCTGACCAAGAGTTAATCGCTATTCAGGTCAATTGGTATCGTGATTTTAACTTTGGTTATTCTGTATCAGAAATATATAACTCAATTTATAAAACATCTCTCGCCATGGATGAGAACAGCAAAAACAAATTAGAAGCGGACTTGATGCGCGAAGTCTGCAAAGATAATCCGGAAGAAGGCGAACTCATTGAGCAACTCCTTCTCTTACAAAAGAGCAAATCGCTTATGAAGCGTCGTCATGGACTTCCCAATGAAATCGAAACACGACTTAAAGACTTTTTAGAGAGGAAGAAAAAATGATAATCAAAAGTATAGAACTTAACAACTTCCGTATCTATAAGGGAGTCAATCGGATTGATTTTGCGCCAGACGGAGAACGCAATATCGTGATAATAAGCGGTAATAATGGATTTGGTAAGACCACTTTCCTTATGTCGCTTGTGTGGTGTCTCTATGGTCGCCAAATGGAGAATGTGGATGACCTGTATAAAAAGGAGATTGTTGAAAAAGGAGGCTATGGGCGCTATATTGGCAATAGTTTGAATAAAGAGGCGCAACGTAAAGGAGAGACACGCTTCTCTGTGTCCGTAACATTTACTGATGTAGAGATACCGGATACAACGTGTACAGAAATAACGATTATTCGATCGTATGATAGCGCAACGAGTACGGACGATGAATTACGTATTCTTATTGATGGTAGAGAGAGTGATTTGTTTGCAGACCGCCAGGAAGAAGAATTTTTCATCCGTGATTACATCCTTCCGATAGAGATTGCAAAGTTTTTCTTCTTTGATGCAGAGAAAATCGTTTCTTTCGCAGAAATCAATACTCCTGAGCAACGTCGAGAATTAAGCAAGGCTTATTCGCAGGTGCTTGGTATTCAAAAGTATGATACGCTCAAAAAAGAATTAGAGCGTTTGCAAGATGAATACAGAAAAGAGTCTGCGCAACCGCAAGATAAGCAGAACTTCATTGATTTAACTGCACAAATCGAAAAAGCAGAAGAGGAGATAGAAAGTATCGATCAGCAAATCAAAGAGAATGATGAGAACCAAGTATCATTGCGCTATGATTTTGGTCAATTACAAGAAAAACTCATTCGCGAAGGCGATCTTATGAGTGTTGATCGATTACATGAGTTAGAAGCGAATCGTGACGAACAACAAAAAATCCTTGACGAAGCACAAGAGGGATTGAAAGATTTATACAATTATATTCCCTTTGGTCTAGCAGGTAATGTGGTTTCAGAAGTCGCAGAGCAATTGAATAGAGAAAAGGCTTATAAGCAAAACAAAGTTCAATTGGAGGGTGTTGAAGAAAAGACGGATGACATCCTCAATGAATTGGATCAAGCGCGTAGTAACTACCAAGGCGTGATTGATGTTAAGATTCGTAACTTCTACGAAGAAGAAATCAAGAAACTCATACTTAAACACTTTTATAGTGAGTATGACGCATCGCAGTTTGAAGGATTCCAGATTTTGCATGACCTTACAGATATGCAGAATGATGAGTTCTTCAATTTGATTGCTAAGATTAAAGATAGTAAAGCGGCATTTGAAGTATTGTCTCATAAGTATTCTTCTGCAAAAGCTGAAGTATTTAAGATTGAGAAAGAAATCCGTGAAGCAGAAAAGAATGCAGAAAGTGAATATATCCAAGAACTTAGAAAGACGAAAGATCGTTTAGACGGCGAAATTCAAAAGATTGTTATGGAAATAGGTCGTCTTACTGAGCGCAGGGAAAAGATTAAAGAAGATATTAAGGCTTACAAGCAGAAAAAGGAAATTCTTTCAAAAAAGATTGATGTTGCAGCAAAGAATAAAGCGGTAGATGACGAGGCTACACGTCTCATTCATACTATTCAGAAATTCTTGCAACGATTCAAAGCGGAAAAGAAAAAGGCATTAGAGCAAAAACTGGAAGAGAAATTGAAAGCCTTTATGCATAAATCTGATTTCGTGCACAAGGTAATAGTTGATATTCAGGGTAATGGCGAAGATGTGGATATAAATTTGTACGATAGCCATAACAAGAAAATCGATAAAGGTAATTTATCTATGGGAGAAAAACAATTGTTTGCTTCCGCTCTTCTTGGTGCCTTGGTAGAAGAAACTCAATTGGAATTCCCTGTTTTCATTGATAGTCCAATGCAAAAACTTGATCCAAGCCATAGTAAGAATATTTTAATGAAATTCTATCCTACGGTATCTAAACAAGTTGTGTTCTTCCCATTATTACTCAAAGAGTTAACTGAAGAAGAATATGGGCTTATTCAAAATATTACAAGTAAGACTTATCTGATCCATAACGAGAATGATGGTTCTTGCTTTGTTGAGGTTAAACCTGAAGAACTTTTTGAAACCTATAAACAAACAGAAAGGAAACAAGTATGATTATTAATATCAAAACATCAAAAGCGAACCAAGAGATAGTTTCTTTTCTGACACAGAAACTACCGGGCAATCAAAAAGAAAACATCATCGCTCGTATTGCACTTGGTTACTCCCTCTCACTTGGAAAACGCTTCACGCAAGCAGAGTTTAATATGTATGATTCTCAAGGTAAGGAATACAAAGATAGTATCTTATTCGATGTTGCAAATAAGGATTACTATATAGCTCTGATATGCCAAGCCTATGGTATCAATAAAAATAATGATCTTATCCCGAAATATGTAAAGTTGCATGTTGATCATGGATTGGCTCAGATATACTATCTGTTTGAGAACCGTCCCCAATTCACTTTCTTTGATTTCCTCGTTGAGAATTTGAGCAAAGGAATTGATGCTATTGAAGATGCTCCAGTAACATTGGATGCTGCTCGTAATCAAAATCAGCATATCACTAAATCTTCTTTCACGGGACCGATTGATATTAAGATTGGGTATAATCCGAATACGCAGGAGCCGATTGAGTTCTGCTTCAACAACACAAAGCGTTACAATAATCAGCATATCGCTGTAGCTGGTAAGTCGGGCTCTGGTAAATCTCAATTTGCATTGGAGTTCTTGCGCCAGTTAACAATTAAAACGCAAGGACAAGTTAACTTCTTATTCCTCGATTTCAAGGGAATATCCAAAGATGATAGAGAGAAGATGGCAGACTTCTTTGATACTACCAAAACAAAGTGTATCAATGCTCCCGAAGAACCGTTCCCGCTGAATCCGTTATCCTTTATTGATAATGTAAACAAAACAAACAAGTTAGTCGGAATTAACAAGTTTGTAGATATTATTGCTAAGTATTCGAATCTGGGCAAAGTACAACAGCAAACCTTAAAAGATGCTGTGCTTGAAGCATTCAATCGCCAAACAGGGGGAGATTATCCTTCGTTAAAAGAGGTATATGAGATTATCCAAGAGCAAGATGGTAAACCTGATTCATTAACGGAGATAATGAGTCGTTTGACTGATTACGAGCTGTTTGCTTCAAAGGTCAATAACCCAAGTACTTTCTTGAACAATAACTATTATCTTTCATTGTCTGGAGAATTGGACAGCACCGTCCGTTTTACATCGGTATTCTTGATTATCAATTATATCTTCAATGTCTTCTCAAATATGGGAAGTACGGATGTAAATGGCGAATATCGTGAGATGCGCTATGTGCTGATGATTGACGAGGCGCACGACTTATTCCGTGAAAAGAAATCATTGGAAATCTTGGAGGTGATCTTGCGTAAAATGCGCTCTTACGGTGTTTCTGTATTCTTGTTGTCTCAAGGTATAGCGGAATACAACACGGCTAACTTTGATTTCTCACAAGAATGTGAAACCGCTTTCCTCTTGCCGATTAACGATATGGCAAACACGAAGGCTATCAACAAGTTCCTTGGTTTGACACAAAAAGATGGTACAACAGCCCTGCGTAATATCGAGAAACTTGCAAATGGTCAAGCGGTATCGAATATTAAGGAATATCCTCGCACATCAGTATTTGATGTAGTTCAGTACTGGAAAGAGAAATAGTTATCCATTGTAGGTCAAACACTCGATGCAATTTCACCAAGTATATATGCGCCACGCTCCACAGCGTGGCGTTTCTTCTTCGTATTTCGCCGATTGTCAATCGGCATAGCTATGTCCATTGCGTCCAAATAGCATTTGGACATCCCACCTTCGTTCATTTCCAGAAATTCTATTCTGGTTCAAAACGTTTTTCCCTTATTCCGAATATTATCCGGCATCTCATTGTTTAGTGCGCGAGTCGTCAGGCTCGCGTTTCTATTTTCTTCCATTTCAGGGCAATCTGATTACCCGCTCCCTCCCTTCGGGATTCCGGTGTTCCGAGATTCCGTGATACCGCTATTCCAGACCCCAGTAAAATTGGAAGTCGCAAATTGCGATTTCCAATGGCTATTCTTCAAAATCACAAATTGTGACCTTGAAAGTGTCACACCCGCAGGTCTAACTCTTGGCGCTATCTCGCCAAGCAACTGTTCAGGATTCCTTGACAGTTCAACTGTCGCATTTTTGCGTCTGTTCAAACTGGTTCCATTTTGGAATATATGCTTGAGTATGTAAGGATTGCTTACTAACCCAAAAACCAACCTGTAAGGATTTATTACAAGTTGAAGTATCCATCCCCCCATCGATCAAGTGCTCTGCGATGTCCCGCAGAGTAGAGTAGTGTCCTGTGCTCGTCTCTTTCCAAGAGCGAGTTTTTTGATCATTGTTGACCATTTTTGGTTGACTGCTTTTTGAATTATACAAGTTTTTGAGGGTCTTTTTGACCAAAAGTGATGTTTTTTCTGAGATTTGGTTATTTTGCGCTGCTTTTTCTCTTAATCTTTTTTCTTTCCCCCTTTTAATAAGGTGTTCTCCGCCGCTTCCGACGAGGCCCCAGCACTCCGGTTGCATACTCCGCTAAGGTGGTTGGTTATGCAGTTGCTGATGAACGAGTAATTCTTGTGAAAATATTGAAAAATGACATGCGTACTTGCGTATGTCATTTTTTTTGTGTAATTTTGCAGGCAAAATCGTGCAAAGATGAAAGTATTACTGATTAATGGTTCGCCGCGGAGGAGCGGGAACACGTATCTGGCGCTGAAAGAAGCGGCGCAGGAGTTGGAAAGGAATGGTATAGAGACCGAGATCGTGGGTGTCGGCACGAAGCCGGTTCGCGGGTGCATCGCCTGCTCGACGTGCAAGACAAAGGGGAATGGGAAGTGCGTGTTCGACGACGACATCTGCAACGAGGTAAGCGCTAAGATGGCAGAAAGCGACGGACTCATCGTGGGATCGCCGGTTTATTACGGGCAACCGAACGCGACCGTGCTGGCGTTGGTACAGCGAATGTTGTACTCGAATGGAGCTGCTTTTAACGGCAAGCCGGCAGCCGGTGTAGCGGTATGTCGCCGAGGAGGCGCAACCGCTGCGCTCCAGACGCTCAATATGCCGTTTCAGTTGCTGAACATGCCGATCGTGACGAGTCAGTACTGGAACATCGTCTATGGTAGGCTGGAAGGCGAAGCAGCGCTTGATGCCGAAGGCATGCAGACCATGCGTTCGCTGGCGAAGAACATGGCGTTTCTTCTGAAGGCATTGGAAAACAAAGCGAGACCCGATTACGAGCCTCGCCAAGCTATGCATTTTATACGATAACAAAATTAACAACGAGATATGAAAAATGAATTGAATGCCTTGATCATGGAGGCAATGAAAAACCATGATACGGTGCGCACGGAGAGTCTGCGTGCCATCAAGAGTGCGTTTTTGAATTGGCAGACCAGCAAAGAGAATGCCGGTAAAGAGTTGACGGAAGCGGACGAGATCCAGATCATCAAGAAGATGGTGAAACAGCGCCAGGAGTCGGTTGAGCAGTATGTAGCAGCCGGTCGTCAGGAGTTAGCCGACGCCGAGAATGCGCAGATCACCGTGTTAGAGACTTTCCTGCCGAAGGCAGCAAGTGAAGAGGACATCGTTCGTGCATTCAATCAGGCCAAGGAAGCCAACGGTTGGGAGGCTGAGAAAAAGAACATGGGTCTGTTCGTGAAAGCCATCAAAAATGCGCTACCCAATGCCGATGGCAAAATGGTAGCGCAAGTTGTGCAGAGTCAGCTAGCCTAAGAGTTAGCGGATTCGCTGACCGGTTACGGTATAGATTTGGTCGCCTACTTGAATAAAGAGGCGGCCATTTTCTATGTATTTATGATTTATGATTGGTGATTGGAGATTGGAAATCTCGCTTGAATCGCCGCAGGAGGTAATAAACTGACTATAGGTGACGCCGGAACCGGTGGCATTGATGGTGATGCGGGTGAAACCGATACCCTGGTTGGTGTTGTAGTTCGTTGTGAAGGTCAGCGGCGAGGTGCCGGATAGCGGTTGGGTATTGGTCCAAGTATAGTCGGTCAGCGTCTTTCCGTTAGTAGCGACGATGGTAGCGATCTGGGTGTCACCGGCTTTGACGTCGAGGTTACAATACGAAGTTCCTCCATAGGTGCGGATATTGACTTCGATAGACGAGAGTCCGGCGAGGTTGATCTCCGGCGAGGTGAGCACTTTGCCTTTATCGAGCAGCCAATAGGAGTTATTCATAAGGGAGGCAGTATTGGTCCAACCTTCGGTATGATCCGCATCGTAGGTATAAACCATGGGTTCGACGGCAGCTCCTTGTTCGCCATGCGCAAAGACGGCATAGAGCGTGATATCTGCGGAGACAAGAGGAATGTCAGACGGGGATTTGTAGAGTGCCGGCGCTTGGTCCGTAATACCCTCTATCGGTGCGGTTGTCCATCCCATGAAGACATTGCTGACAGAGGAACAGGAGACAGGTGTCTCCGGTAAAGCCGTAACCGCCCGACCGGCTACGACCGAGTCTGTATACAAAATGGTACCGCAAACGGACCATGTGACACCGTATTTGGTAACCTGACTCGGATCATATCCGCCGCCATCGCAGGTGGGTGTCATTGACGCAAGATTGATGGTCTGCCCGACTTTATTGCCCCAGATATATTCGGCGAGTTCCGGGTAGTCAATGAACGGGTTGCGGTTATGCTGAATGCCATACACGGCCTGATTACGGTCAATTTCTTTCTGCGAAACGGGATCCTGACGATGCCAATCGAGCAGGAAAGAGAGGCTGTAGGCCGTGAGGTTGGTAGGCGAAGAAGTGAACATCTTCGCGCCGTTACCGGAGTTGAGCGTGTTAGAACGATACCGCGCGACCATGTAGAAGAACGAACGCGCGAAATCGCCTTTGTAGTTATCGTCGGGTTCGTAGCAGGTGCCGATACCGGAGGTAGTGGACGTGCCCAGTTTACCGAGGCCATGATGGTCCGGGTCTTTGGAGAAACCGCTGAACGAGCCGCTTACGACGCCGTAGGGATAGTTCGAACGGAGGTTATTGATACGTGCGTCGGTGGGATAGACGTTGAACAGGTCCGAGACCATGGGTCCCGAACCGAGCCAGGACTGGCAGACGAGGTGCTCTTTATTCCAACCGTCACAGACAGCAGCCTGGGGGACGTTGGCATGCGACATGTAGAAGGTACAGGTCGAGTACATATCCCAGAGGGTGTCGTTGTAGAAATCCGTTTGCTCGTAATAGGGTTCAAGACCGGCATAGGCGATCACGGTATGGTTATCGATGATGCCGTTGAGCGCATTAAGGATAACGTCAGCGTTCTTCTTGCCATCGACGTCATAGTAATAGTTCTCAGGAATGGCGGCGACGCCGGTGATCACGTTCGCCCATGTGCTTAGCGAAAAAGCACACAGGACAAACGTGATAATTGCAGATTTATGATTTATGATTGCAGATTTCTTCATAATTTATTTTACACGTTGACCTTGGATATTAAACATATGATCGCCGAGGACGATGTAGATCTGACCTCCAACGAGGATCTTACGCGCAGCAGCCTCATCACAAGGAACGAGTTCCGCTTCGACCGTGCTTTGGCAGGACGTGATATAACGGCTATAGATTTCTCCGCCGCCGATACTGTTACGAGTGACGGTCATGGCATGGATACGACGATGACCGCTGGTACCGCCAATGGTGAAGATAACCTGATCGGCGTTGCCGGTCCAAGTATCGGTTTTGAACGTGCCTACGTTCGGTGTAATCGCATTGGAGCCATCTCCGGAGCTGAACTCAAAGAGGATCTGCGTGATACCTTCCGCTGTGACGGTGATCGTGTTACCTCCGTACGCACGCATAGCAGGGTCGTAGTATTTAGGAGCGGTGTTCCCGTTCGCTTTCTCAAAGACGATGGACACGCCGTTCGACTCATAAGACGTAGGTGTACTGAACTCAAACGGCACATCGCCCAGTTCCGGACCATACTCGACGGTCTCTGCTTTGGCGAAGACGGCATAGTAGGTAACGTCCTCCGTGACAGCCGGGAAGTCGGTAAGTTTGGTATAGAGGGCAGCAGGTGCTACGTCGAGTGTGCCGGAGATAGCGGCGTCGGTCCAACCTCTAAAGACGTTCGATTCGGCAGAGCAGGAGACGGGTGTAGCCGGTAAGGTCAGGATGGCGGTGTTCTCCGCGATCGAATCGACGAGAGAAGCGGTACCGTTAACGGACCATGTGACACCGTATTTGGTGACTTCGGGTTGCGGACCCGGAGGTGGTGTTTCGCCGTCATAGGCAGAGACAAGCGCAGAGAGCGTAACCGTTTGTCCTACTTTGGTACCCCAGATATATTCGACAAGTTCGGGATAGTCAATGAACGGATTCCGGTTATGCTGGTGCGCATAAACAGCGTTATTGCGCTTGAGTTCTTTCTCCGAAACAGGGTCTTCACGGTGCCATTTGAGCATAAGGTTCTTCATATAATCCGTGAGGTTAGCGACCCCACCGGAATAGGTGAAAGAGGTAGAACCGGAACCGGAGGTGAAGTTCGTCGTGCGATAACGGGTAGCCATATAGAAATAGGTGCGTGCCAGGTCGCCTTTGTAGGAACCGTTTTCCCCACCCTCACCCGGGTCAAAGACCGTACCGGTGTAACCGGGGAAAGTGCTGGTGCCTACGCTACCGTAACCATAGTTAGCACAACCTTTGGCGGCATTGGTCTCACCGTAGGGATAGCTGGAACGAAGGGAGTTCATTCGTATATCCGTCGGATAGACATGGAAGGCGTCGGATTTCATAGGCGACTGCTCGTTGAACCAGGACTGCGGCACGGTGTGCTCTTTATTCCATCCTGTTCCGCAAGTAGAAGCAGAAGAACCGTTGTCAGAGCTCTTGTAGGGTTTGGACGAATAGATATCCTCCATGGTCTTGTTGGAGCCGTTCACGAAATCGGTCGGGTTAGAGGACGCAGCGTACATCTGCGATTGGAGACTGGAGTAACCGATAGAGGTATAACCGGTACTGATCACCGTGCAGAGGGTCTTGCGCAAGTCATCATTTGCATTGGTTGTCTTGCCGTCAATAGAGGCATAATAAGTGGTTAGAACCGTGGAGGGTTCAATACCTTCCGCCCAACTAATCTGCGCTACAAAAATCAGCGCAAGAAAAGAGATAAAAATCTTTCTCATGGTATTTTTTGTTATTACTTTATTTCGTTATTACGTTATTACGACGGGATTTACAAAATCTCGTGCAGGATTTCGCTTACCGTGGGATGCGGGAAGACAACTTGTTGGAACTCAGCAAGAGTGTATCCCATGCGTACCGCAAAGGAGGCAGCGGAAATGAATTCCGAGCAGGGGTTACCGATCATATGGACACCGAGGACGGAATGGTTCTTGGCATCGACGATCATCTTACAGAGTCCGGTTTCCCCTTCATTCTCCGCCATAAAACGACCGGAGAAGGTCATAGGCAGGCGACGTACTTCCGTTTCAATCTTGAGGTCAGCAGCCTGAGTTTCCGTGATACCGACAGACGCGATCTCGGGGTTGGTATAAACGACCGAAGGGATGGCAAGATAATTGACGATTTGACGATTGACGATTGACGATTTATTGACGATTTGGTCATTGAGCAGATGCTCTATGGCTACTTCTGCTTGGCGTGCTGCGACGTGGGCGAGCATTATCTTACCGGTGACATCTCCGCAGGCATAGACGTTAGGAAGGTTCGTCTTGCAGAAATCGTCGATCACGATGGCACCTCGATTGAGTTCGAGGTCGTTGAGAGCATCGAGACCCTGCAGATTCGCACGGCGACCGACGGAGACAAGAATCTTGTCGGCGGTTAGCTGTTGGCCGTTAGCTGTTAGCTCATTGCCGTTGATAGATTCCACTTTTGTGGAAGTGAGGATATTGATGCCGGCTTTTTTGTATTTCTCTGACAATACAGCCACTACTTCGGGATCGAGGTTCGGCAGAATGGTCGGTAATGCTTCGATGACAGTAACGGGTATACCGAGTTCGTGATAGAGCGTCGCAAACTCCATTCCGATCACACCTCCTCCTACGATGATAATCGACTTCGGTAATTCAGCCGCAGCCAAGGCGTCCGTCGAATCCCAAACGGCAGGATTATCTTTGATACCGGGAATAGGCGGCACGAAGTTCGTCGAACCGGTACAGATCATTAGGTTCTCGGCTTCAAAGATTTGATCGTTGCAGGAGATGGTTACCAATTCGTCGGTACGACTTTCTACTTTGGCGAAACCAGAAACCAGCGTACAATGTTCGTTATTGAGTCGCTGCTTGATACCGGCTACGAGTTTGCGGACCACGATGGTCTTACGTTTCTGCATGGCCGCGAAGTCAAAGCTGACGTTCTCGGCCGTCACGCCATACTTGGTGGCATGCGTAGCGTTATAGTACTGCTTTGCGCCGTAGAGGAGCGATTTGGTAGGAATACAACCTACATTGAGACAGGTGCCTCCAAGCGCATTCTGCTCAAAGAGCACGACATCTTTACCGGCTTTGCTGGCTTTCTCTGCGGCTGTGTATCCGGCAGGACCGCCGCCTATGATAGAGAGAAAATATTTCTTATCCATAGGAACGATTATTTCATATTTTCGTTAAATCGTTAAATTGTTAAACGGTTAGTTTAGCGAACGCAAATAAATCCTAACTGACTCTGCGATCATTTCACTACAAGGTCTCTTCTCATAGTACTGAGGCGTACGCTCTTCGGGCTTGGGTTCCTCCGGCTTCGGCGCAAGACCTAATAACTCTGCACAAATGAGGCTGCCGTATTTGCCTTTGAATTCTCCGGCGAGTTGTTGCACAAAGGCATAGTTCGCCATCTTACCTTCATTGTCATGGGGCGTACAAGAACCGTTTTGGAGTCCGGCAAGCATAAACATGCCGGAAGCAGCACCGCATACGAGGCGCATACGACCCATTCCTCCGCCGAAAGAAGCGGATAGACGGAGGGCCAGTTGTTCATCTAAAATGCCGTACAAATCGGCACAGGAAGTAAAGACAGCCTGGGCACAGTTATAACCCTGTTTAAAGAGTTCTACGGCTTTCTGAGCGCGTTTTTCAATGTCTTGTTCGGTCATAGTTCACAAATTGGACTGCAAAGGTACACTTTTTTTTGCACATATCAAAATTTTTTTGTAATTTTGCGCCATATTTGCAAATATTCGTTATGGAACGGGAATTTATTTTGATTAACATCATCGGTTTTGACAAGCCGGGTGTGACGTCAGCAGTGACGGAAGTGTTAGGTAAATACGATGCGTACGTGCAGGATATCGGTCAATCGAACCTGCACCATCAATTGAACCTGAGTATCTTGATTCGCGTGGACGATCCGAGCCAAAGCGGCGATATGATTAAGGAAGTTCTGTTCTGTTGTTCGCGGCTGGAGATGATTGTACGATTCACACCGCTGAGCGAAGAGGAGTATGCAGCATGGGTAGGGAGACAAGAACAAGAACGATATGTGATTACCTTGCTGGCACGTGAGATCACAGCACGGCATATTGCGAGAGTGGCAGCGTTAGTGGCCAGCCGGCAGTTGAATATCGATAACATCCTGCGCTTGAGTGACCGTCCGAATATGGAGACCCCGACCGAGAAACGGCACAGCTGCATGGAGTTTTCGTTACGGGGTAACTTATCGGACCGGGAAGCTCTGCAAAAGGAATTGCTGGAAGTGTCGCGGGAAGAAGGCATCGATATCTCGTTCCAGAAAGACGATATGTTTAGACGTAACCGCCGTCTGATCTGCGTAGATATGGACTCTACCTTCATCCAGACGGAGGTAATTGACGAGTTGGCGATGCGTGCCGGTGTGGGTGACGAAGTGAAAGCGATCACGTTGTCAGCGATGCGCGGTGAGATCGATTTCAAGGAAAGTTTTACAAGACGCGTAGCATTACTGAAGGGTCTGGACGTAAGTGTGCAACAGGATATTATTGACCATCTGCCGATAACGGAAGGGGCAGACCGGTTGTTCGGCGTGCTGAAGAAATGCGGCTTTAAGATCGCTATCTTAAGCGGCGGTTTCACGTTCGTAGGCAAATACCTGCAGCAACGGTTTGGGGTGGATTACGTGTATGCGAACGAGTTGGAAGTAGAAGACGGCAAGTTCACCGGCAGGTATCTGGGAGACGTAGTGGATGCCAAGCGCAAAGCGGAGTTACTGGAACTGATTGCGCAAGTAGAGCATATCGACCTGGCACAAGTGATTGCGGTAGGAGATGGTGCCAACGACCTGAACATGTTAGGTAAAGCCGGTTTGGGTATCGCTTTCCACGCCAAACCGAAAGTGAAAGAGAGTGCGAATCAGGCGATCTCAACGGTCGGTCTTGACGGTATCCTGTACTTCTTAGGATTCAAAGACGCGTTCCTCAAATGAACTGTTAGCTGTTAGCTTTTGGCTATTGGCTATTTTCTCTTGTCTCCGGGACGAGATATACATGACGATGTAATAGATGGCAAAGTACCAGAGTGCTTGTTGCCACAATGCGACATACTCCCATTCGACCTGTTCGAGGGTAGCTCCCATGGAGTTGATATGGATGAAACCGTGTACGCCGAAAGTGTACGGCAGCAGGCAAGCGGCTAAGCGCCATATTTCCGGCATCATCTCCTTAGGCCAGGAAACACCGGCGAGGAAGATGAAGATGAGAGAGGTAGAGATGAGCAGTACCAATCCCGACTCCCGGTTCCGGATAACAAGGCTGACGCACAGCGAGAAACCGATACACGCCAGGATATACGGCACGTTAAACCGCAGGATATCGCCTATGTCTCCAATATGGGGGAGGTCGAAGAGTCGTGGGAAGAAGCCGACGAGGATAGCGGCCAAGGCATAGTAGATCACGAAATAGGCGAGCGCACGACCGACGACCATGTGAAGGACACCGAACGAACGATGTTTGCCTACCGTACGATAGATCACTTTATTCTCTTCTCTTGCCGTACCGGCTAACATGCAGATTCCGAATAACATCGTCTGATGAAGGATCAGCATCAACACCGCCGGAATGAGGAACGAACCGTATCCGCCGGTGGGGGTGAAGAGGGCTGTTTCGTGATAAGGTGCGTCTTGGACGAGTGCCCAAGCAAACTCCTTATCCATACCCATATCTTCGTAACGGTCAATCTGGATATTGCGCATGGACTCCAACATGACCTGGTTGCAACTGAGATAGATGCCTTTCATATAAAGGAAAGAGGACATGTCGCAGTAAAGCGATATATGCGCCTGGCCTAAGGGGTCGGCCAGTTGTGCCGCAAAATCCTTTGGGAAAAAGATGATTCCGTGTACTTTCTGGTCCTTAAGCAGCGCTTCGGCTTCGGCCATCGAGGCGCAGGTATGGGTCAGTTTGACGTCGGGTGCCGCGTTCCATTTATGGAGGAACTCCCGACTGTCGGAAGACTGGCTGAGATCGACCACAGCGACAGGGATATCTTCGATACGCTCGTTGTAATACATGGCCTTGTAGATAAGAGGATAGGCCAAGGTAGCGATGAAAAAGATCAACATGACACCGGAGTCAGTAAAGATCCGTTTGAGTTCACGCGTAAAGACAAATGTATAGTTCGATCCCATTATTGCTGTTCAAATTGTCGGTCATTTATCAATACTTCTTTCAGTCTCGGTGACGCGAGTAAGGCCACAAGGACAAAGCCTAAGAGCGCCAAGGCGAAAGGCATGCTATTCATCGCCGGTGCGCCCATAAGCGCCTCATTGACATAGATGAGGTAGTAATGCCTGAGCGGTTCGAGATAACTGAGTGCCTTAACGGGTGCCAACATGGACATGTTCGGATACGTGAATCCCGACAGGGAGAAACCGAGCATGGCGTACAAGGCACCGATAGAGAGGGCATCACGGAGGGCCGGCAGGAGAGTGATCATCAGTACACCGAGGGCCTCCATGGAGAAGATGAAAAGCAGTAAGCCGAACATCAAGCGCACGTGGCTGCCGTGTACCGGAAAACCAACATAGTCATACAAAGCCATGTGACAACCGATACCCAAAAGGAGGTATAGGATGGTGTATGGCGTGAGTTTACCGAGGATGGCGATCGTAAAGTTATTGCCGGACATAGCCATCCATTGATGTGCCGTTTTCATCTTCAGTTCATATCCGATCACGAAGATCGTGAGCATCATACAGACGAGACCGAGGATACCGGGCAGGATGGTGCTGACCAGATAGACGGAGTAGTTTCCCCAGGGGTTAGCGATCATATGGCCGTCCACCGCCAGCGGCTGGATTCGATGCATAATAACATCGTCCGGTAAACCTTTCTTACGCAGCACCTCCCGTTGGAAGGCACCGGAGACAAGGTTCGCCATCGTCAACATCTGCTTGTACGCCGTGTTCCCGCCTACGGTGTAGGAATTGGTCATGTAGAAATCCAGTTGCGGTCGTTTGAAAGAGACGAGGTCGCGATAGAAACCTTCATGGATGAGGAAGATACCGTAAATCTGTCCCTTCTGCATGGCGTCACGAGCCTCCGGATAGGAGTTGGTAACGAGTTGGATATCCACCGAGGGCGTCGCCTGCATCTCGTGAATGAGACGCTGGGAGATCGTACTCTGGTCCATATCGACGACAGCCACCGGCATCTCTTCGGCCGAACCTTTCTTAAGCAAGCTTAAGAAGAAGATCGTACTGAACGCCATCACACCGACGGAAGCGACGATATACAACGGTCGCGCGAACATCTGTTTGAGTTCGCGTTTCATGACCTGCCATATGGTCAAAAGAATGTCTCTCACTCTACTACCAATGCGGTCATTCCGGGACGTAAGTTAGGAATCGTCACCATCGGACGACATTTGACGTCGAAGGTACGGACATCATAACCGCCGTTCTGTTGCGTGGAACGCCAGGTAGCGTAGGTACCCATGGATTTAACGTGGGTGACCACCACCGGATAATGCTCTTCTCCCAAAGACGGAATCTTGATGGTGACCGTACTTCCCTGATGGAACTTAGCCAACATGTCTTCGCGTACGGCAAAGGTGAACCATACATCGTTCATATCGACAATCGACATAACAGGACTACCCTGCCCTACCAGTTCTCCTACACGGGGAAAGAGTTCACTCACCTCTCCGTCGCAGGGGGATAACAGGTACCGTTCCGCTTCGGCAGCGGCGATCTCTTTGAGGATACCGTCCACACGTGCCACTTGGGCTTCGGCAGCCGCCTTATCTTCGTCACGAGCACCGGCTAACGCCATGTCATACTGACTCTTGGCTGCTTTGACGGTAGCAGCTGCCGCTTTATATTGCGCTTCGACCTCATCCCGTTTCTGAGCGGACACGACGCCTTTGTCAAAGAGCCGCTGCACCCGTTCGTAACTCTTGCGGTAGATCTCCTCACCGGCCTTCGCTTTCTGATACAGTTCGTAGGCACCCATGATCTGTTCTTTCTGGGCACCGTTCTTCGCTTTCTGATTAACAGCTTCGGCCATGTCACGAGCCGCCAAAGCCTGTTCTTTCTTCGCCTCCACTTCGGGCGAATAGATAATCACAAGAGTGTCGCCTTTCTTGACCTGATCGCCTTCCTCGTAGAGATACATCTCCACACGTCCCGGCACTTTACCGGACACACGGTACTCGGCAGCCACCGCTTCTCCTTGAATAATCGTCTTCTCCGGGCGCAAGGCCAGGATACCCACCAATGCTACTATGGCGACCACGGCCAACAGAACCAGTGCGCCTAAGAGCAATCCTCCTTTTTTCTCTTTTTTCATATTACAATTCCCCTAAATACTTTCTCAGTTGTGTTTCCATTGTCTTGGCTTCCACTTGTGCGTCCACTAAGTCGGTTGCAGCAGACAGCCAAAGCGTCTGCGCCTGCATAAGATCCGAAGCGGTGATCATTCCGGCGTCGAAGGACTCACGCGCCATGCGCAGCACTTCGGCGGCATTCTTCTCCGTCAGTTTGGCCAAGGCGATCTTCTGCTGCGCCTCCATGAGTTTCTGGTTCGCCTGCGTCGTCTGGAGTGTCAATAACTCCCGTGTCTCTTCGGTCTTCAACGCCACGACATTCGCAGCATGCTTGGCTGCTTTGTATCGCAGGATATCATCGGCATGCACAATCGGCACGTTCATTACCACACCGGCTGAGAAGAAACCCTTGCCGTCCCAGTTACTACTGTTTCCGTTATCGAAATTGGGATTGGTGTACATGTAACTGGCCTGCGCTATGATATTCGGTTGCAAACCGGCAGAAGCCAGTTTGGCGGTACGATTAGCGATCTCCTGCGCCTGCTCCATGAGTTGCATCTCCGAGCGATTGGCCACCGCCATTTCGGCATCCAGATCGGCCTTCGCCAGGTCGGTTCTCTCCAAACCGCTATCATCGAGCACGAAGGACGTGGACAGCGATAAACCGCACACCTGCGCCAATGCCATCTGGGAGAGTGTAAGACCATTCTCCGCCTGCAGTTTCTTCACCTGCGCGTCACCGCGTTTGGTGGTCACTTTGAGCAGATCCGACTGGGTCGCCAGACCTTCATTCACCGCTTCCTGCACATCGTTTTCCAGTTGGCACAGGAGCGAATAATACTGTTCCGCCAACTGTTTCTTCTGCGTCACGGCAACCACACGCCAATAGGCTTCATCTACCTTGTAGATGATCTCCTCCCTTTTGGCCTCCGATTCTATCTTAGCGATATTCTCCGTGGCCTGTGCGATCTTGTAGGTCTGGATCAGCCGTCCGCCTACGTAAATCGGTTGCATCACCGTTGCCTGAGCAACCACCACATGGGTCAAATCAACCGTAGCCGCATCATAGACATATTTGTACGCATCAGCGATATGCTGTTCGATGTCGGCGGACACGTTCTTCACCGGTTGTTCCAAAGCCGTTCCGGCTACTTGCGATTCGATTTTTCCGAACACACTGTTATCGCTCCAAGCGAAGGATGCCGTCCCATCTTCTGCCACGGTAGCGGTTCCGAAAGAGAACTCAGCCTGATTGGCCACAAAATGGGCATCTTTCGAGTTCCACATATACCCGGCGTTAGCACTCAGACGGGGAAACATAGCAGCCAAAGCGGCTTTACGGTTATACTCCGCCGCCAGCACCGCCTCCTGGTTCGCCTTCGCCGACGCACCGGCGTGCAATGCCATATCACGGCAAGCGTCTAAGTTCGTCAATAACGTGTCACCTGCCTGTACGGATACAAACCCAAGACACATCGCACTTCCTAACAGGAATTTTTTCACTATCATATGTTTCATTTTTTCCGAACTTTTATATTACAAAAAGTGTGCCTGATCGGACAAGAGATGTTGTATTTCTTATAAATCGGCAATTAAAGTGTAAAGATCGTCACTTTTTCGATCAAAGAACCGAGCATCGATGCCGGCATTTTGGGCCCCTATGACATCTGTTGTCATACTGTCACCGATCATCAACACCTCGTTCGGTTGCAGACCGCAGCGACGAAGGGCTTCCTGATAAAAACGAATGTCCGGTTTGTCATATCCGATATCCATGGAGATATAGGTGTCTTCAAAATAAGACAGGATACCGGCTTTCTCCAACCGGGCACGCTGCAGGTGACCGAAACTATTGGATGCGGCAAAGAGCCGATAGCCTTTACGATGGAGCGTTTCGAGCATCTCTTTGGCACCGGGGACGAGGGTATGGGTCGTACCCCAAGCGGCACGGAAGGCATGCTTGAAGGGATCGACAGCCGATTCCGGGTAACCGATCGCGGCAATGAACTGCTGCGGATAGAGATCCATAACCTCAGCAATCGTATATTTCCCGTGTTTGGCTTCCGAGAATAATCTTCCACTTATTTCAAAGAAAAAGTCAAAATACTCCGGGTGCTCCGGTAAGGCCGCTTCAAAAGCTGCTCGACAACACGGAATGTAGTCGAGTAAAGTATCGTCAATATCTATAAAAATAGCCTTATACTGCATTTTTCTAACTGAAAAGGAGCCATGCGGCTCCATAATCGGTGTCGGGTAGGCGAGATTCGAACTCACGACCTCCTGCTCCCAAAGCAGGCATTCTAACCGGGCTGAACTACTACCCGCTCGGCTTATTGTTTGAAAAAGCGTGCAAAGGTACTGCTTTTTTTTGATATATGCAAATTTATTGGCAAAAAAGTGCTATAATTCGATCGTTTGTCCTTTATTCGGCACTTCTACGCACTTAAATCCTGCTTCTTCCAGGTGGGTTTTGTACGTTTCTGCCGCGCTCTCTTCTCCGTGTACCACAAAGACGCGTTGCACCTGATCCACCGCCAGACTACGGGTGATATAATCGATCATCTCCTGATAGTCGCCGTGACCGGAGAAACCTTCGATCTTCGTGATCTGAGCTTTGATCTTTCGGTCCTGTCCGAAGATAGAGATCCACTGCAAACCCGGTTGCTGAATACGGGCACCGAGGGTAGTCGGTTCACAATAACCGACGATGAGGATGGTACACCGGGGATCGGAGATATGATTCGCCACGTGGTGTTTGATACGTCCGGCTTCCAACATACCCGAAGCGGAAATGATGATACAGGGTTCGTCCTTATGGTTCAGGGCTTTCGACTCGCTGATATCGGTGATATAACGCAGGGTATTGAAACCAAAGGGATCGGGATCAAAACGTAAGGTATCCTGCACTTCTTCGCTTAACTCATCCGGGTACATGCGGAAGATCTGGGTCGCATTCGTGGACATAGGACTATCCACATAGACGGGTATCTGCGGTAAGCGACCATCGTTGTACAGTTGGTTGAGCACATAAACGATCTCCTGCGTACGACCGACTGAGAATGAGGGGATTAACAGTTGTCCTTTACGATAGACACAGGTGTCATCGACAACGCCTAAGAGTTCCTCTTCCGTGACGAGTTGTTCATCGTGCAGACGGTCTCCGTAGGTCGATTCGCATATCAGATAATCGCATTGCGGGAAGAGTTGCGGCGGCGGTAAGATATGACAATGTTTTCTTCCTATATCCCCTGTATAAGTTACTCTTTTCCAGCGACTTTCCTCATACACTTCCAAACTGCAGATCGCTCCGCCTAGCATATGGCCGGAGTTGGTGAAGGTCAGCAGCACATCGTCAAACAAACGGAAACGACGGTCATAACTGTACGTCACGAACAACTTCATCGCCCGATTGACATCGTTCTGATTATAAAGCGGTTCGATCTTGTATTTCTTGCCCTTCTCCTTATGGGGATTTTGCTTGTCGATCTTCTTGTTATAGGTGCGCACATCTTGCTCCTGGATAAACGCGGTGTCGGCTAACATCAGCGCACACAGATCCCGTGTGGCAGGTGTGCAGTAGATATCGCCTTTGAAGCCCATCTTAACAACGTAAGGAATGAGTCCCGAATGGTCAATATGGGCATGGGAGAGCACGATACAATCCAGTTTTGCCGGATCAAAACCGAGGTCACGGTTCGCCGCGTCGGTTTCTAATCCTTTACCCTGGTACATACCACAATCCAACAAGATTGTATGTCCCGAATCGGTGGTTATCAGGTGTTTACTACCTGTTACCTCCCGTGTTGCACCTAAAAACTGTATTTTCATGGTAGTATAATGGTGAATGGTTATTGGCGAATGGCGAACGGTTACGTCAAATCATAACCGTAATGCTTGAGTCTACCGGTGTTGGAGCGCCAGTCCCGATCGACCTTCACAAACAGTTGAAGGAAGACCTGTTTCTGGAAGAATTCTTCGATATCCTTGCGTGCCAAGGTCCCTACCCTCTTCAGCGCTGCACCGGCCTTGCCGATGATGATGCCTTTCTGGCTGTCCCGTTCGCAGTAGATGACCGCCGAGATGCGAATGATATCCTCTTCCTCCTGGAACGACTCCACTTCGACCTCCACGGAGTACGGAATCTCCTTGTCATAACTCTGCAGGATCTTCTCCCGGATGATCTCATTGACAAAGAACCGTTCGGATTTATCGGTCAGTTGATCCTTGGGGAAGAAAGGTTCGCCTTCGGGTAAGGCCTCTTTAATCGCATCAAACAATTGGGCCACACCGAAACGTTCCTGAGCGGAAATGGGGAAGATCTCCGCTTCCGGTAACTGGTTATGCCAGAAAGCCACTAAGTTCTCCAGCGTCTCCTGGGTCGTCAGATCGATCTTATTGATGATAAGGAACACGCGCGCGCCTGCGTGCGACATCTTCTTCACTTTCTCCAAGAACTCGGCATTACGGTCTGCACTGTCCGTCACGTCCGTGACGTAAAGCAGCACATCCGCATCGACGAGTGCCGAACGGGAGAACTCCAACATTTTCTCCTGCAGGCGGTAGTTAGGAGAGAGGACTCCCGGTGTATCGGAATACACCATCTGAAAGTCCTCTCCGTTAACGATACCGAGAATACGATGGCGGGTAGTCTGCGCCTTCGACGTGATTATCGACAGGCGCTCACCTACCAACGCATTCATCAGCGTGGATTTACCCACGTTGGGGTTTCCTACGATATTTACAAATCCCGATCTATGCATATTACATGATAGCATCGTACAACTCATCTACCGAGTTGAACAGTTTACCCGGCGACAACTTCGTTACCTTGCAACCCATCTTCTTCTCGATCTCCTTGAGGTTGATCTTCTTGGGGTCACCCATCATGATGATCGTGATCGGTTTGCCTTGGATATTCTCCTTATAGAACGCCTCGATATCCTCGATGGTTAATGCGTCGATCTTAGCGGCATTGACTTTCGCCGGATCCTCGGTGTAACCCAAGCGTTTCCAGTACTCATAAGTAGCACCCTTGCCACGCATGGACGGTTTTGCCGTCTGACCGGCTTGACGCAATGCGGCACGAAGGGCCTCCATGTTCGTCGAATCAACCGGCATGTCGTTGATGATATCCAGATAGGTGCTGATCGCATCTACCACCTTGTCGCTCTGGGTTCCGATATATCCGTAGAAGTAACAATCCTTACCCGGCAGACCCGGCGTACGATCTACACCGTAAGCGGTGTAAGCCATCGAACGTTTCTCACGGATCTCGTACATAATCAGACCCGTGAAACCACCGGACATATACTGGTTAAATGCATCAGAATACACATCCGAAGCGATATCGTACGGACGACCATTGATGTAGAAATACAGATCAGCCTGCTGTACATTGCTATTCGGCAAGAAGAGGATCGTCGGTTTGTTATACGCCACACGGTCCTGAATGAACGGCGAGTTAGACGGTTGCATTCCTTCGGTCAGCGGCAGTTCAGCTACCAGTTTCTCCTGGCTCAGTGTACCGCAGTAGAACACATCCAGTGCGTACGTACGTGCCGCAGCAATCAGACGTTGTACCTGCACACCGTCCATATTCCAGATGTCAGCAAACTTCACCTCATCCAGATAAGCGGATTTCTTGCCGTAGAGTGCATACTGCAGCAATGCGGATTTCTGCACCGCCGTACGTTTCTGACGACTCAGACGGCTGAAGAACTCACTACCCTTCACGTTATCCAACTGTTTCTGCTCCAGGTACGGCATCAACAACTGACGGTTTACCAGGTTCATAATCTGGTTCATGTTACCGTCTTCACCGGAGATGGAGATGGTGAAATACGAGTCACTGCATCCATAGGATACCGACGCACCGAGTTCAGCCAACTGCACCTTGAAATCCTCACCCTTCGTAGCCGGGGCACCCATGATACCTGCATCTTCCATCAGCACCGTAGCGTAAGGCAGCAACGGCATCTCGTGCTCACCTACACCGTAACGGAGTGTCATCGTGAAGACGTCGTTCTTCGTGTTCGGCGTGTAGTGCAGCGTGATATTCTCGTCCAACTTGCTTACCGTCACGTCGTTGAAGTCATTGAAGGTCTGCTTCATCGCCGCTTTCGGTAACTGCTTGAAAGCCTTGGCATAATCGGTCTCCTCGTGCGAAGGCTCTACCGGTTTGATATTCGGTTTCGGTAAGGTCTTGGCCTTCGGCGTCTTGGTGTCCTCATCGAACGAGATGGTCATATACGGAGCGTCGAAGTATTTCTTCGCTACGCGTACGATCTCTTCCTTGGTCAGGTTCTGGATCTTCTCGTTAGCGGTGAAGATCTCATCGGTCGATTTGCCGTAGGTGAAGCAGTCCACCAACGCACTCATCTTAGACGACGGATTCTCTTCCGCTACCTTCTCCGCCTGCGCATACATTCGTTTCACGTTAGCGATCAAGGCATCGTCGATCTCACCGCGTTTGATCTTATCCACTTCCTTCATCACGATGGCCTTCGTCGCCTTGTCGGATTCGAACATCTGCTGGTTCGCATCGTAGTACGGTACGGCCTCGATGATCAGACGACCCGAGTTACGACGAGCGTCACTGAACACACCGGCGAACTGTACGTCACCCTTGGTGTTGATCTTATCGAGCAGACCTGTCTGACCGTTGTACAGCAGTGCACAAACGAAATCCAGCACGTCCTGGTCCTCGTCACCTTCCTTCACGCCATTGTAGATCCATGCTACCTGCGGGTTGTAACCGAGGTTATAGTGCTTACTCGGGTTTCCTGCAAACGACACCTCCGGATATGTCGGACGCTCCGGCAGCGGTTTAGCTTCCAGACGAGAGAAGGTCTCAGCGATCATAGGCTTAGCGGTCTCGGTATCGAAATCACCCACGATGATCAGCGCCATGTTGTTCGGCACATACCAGGTGTTGTAAAACTCGATCAGCTTGCTCAAACGCGGATTCTTCAAATGCTCCGGCAAACCGATCACGTCACGCTCGTATGGACAACCGGCATAGATATCGGCAAACAGCTGTTTCTGTACCTGCGACGAGGGCTCGTTCGCATACATGTTATACTCCTCAAACACGTTCTCCAACTCAGCCTGGAAGGTACGGAATACCGGGTGAATCAGACGATCCGAGAAGATCGTCAACCAGCGGTACATCTCCGATGCCGGGAATGAGTTATGGTACGCCGTCAGGTCATAGGATGTGTAGGCATTCACACCTTCGGCACCGATCAGGTCCAGCAGCACGAAGAAATCCTCCAAGGACGAGATCTTCGCTTGACGCATAGACGCCTCGTTGATCTGTTTCTCCAAGGCTTCACGCACCTTCGGATCGGTAGCGTCACTGTACTGATCGTACAACGCGATGATCGAGTCATAGATCGGTTTCTCCTGCTCCCAATCCAATGCACCGATACGCTCGGTACCCTTAAAGAGCATATGCTCCAGATAGTGAGCGAGTCCTGTGTACTCTGCCGGCTCATCTACGGCACCGGCACGTACTACTACATATCCGGTAACGTCCGGTTGGTCATGGTCTTCCCATAACATAACCGTCAGGCCGTTGTCTAACTTGTACTCCGTCAGTCCCTCACGGGTAAAAGCGAAGCTTACTGCGATGCTGCAAACCAACAGCAGCGCGCTCATAAAAATCTTTTTCATCTTAAATAACTATTTTGGTTTTTACCATTCTAACAGTACTTTTCCGCATTGTCCACTGACCATGACGTCAAAGCCTTTCTGGAAGTCGTCAAACTTAAAGCGGTGGGTGATCACCGGACTGAGGTCCAGTCCTCCGAGCAACATCTGCTCCATCTGATACCAGGTCTCCCACATGCGGCGACCGGTGATACCTTTGATCGTCAAGGCGTTGAAGATCACGTCGGACCAGTTCACTTGGGTGTTGGACGGTAGGATACCGAGTTGGGCAATGTTCGCACCTTTGTACATATGCTCGATCATATCGTTGAAGGCCGCCGGTGCACCACTCATCTCCAGTCCCACATCGAAACCTTTGATACCGAGTTGTTTCATCGCACCTTCGATCGTCTCGCCTTTCGAACCATCCACCGTCAGCGTGGCACCCATCTTCTTGGCGATATCCAGCCGCAGCGGGTTGATGTCCGTCACTACGATATGTTTCGCTCCGGCGTACCGGCATATACCGGCTGCCATCGTACCGATCAAACCGGCACCCGTAATCAGTACATCTTCGCCTAACAACGGGAATGCCAAAGCCGTGTGCGTCGCGTTACCGAACGGATCCATGATGGCCGCAAAATCATCCGGAATCTCCGGACGCAGTTTGACGACATTGGATTCCGGAATCGTCACGTACTCGGCAAAACAACCGTCCTTGCCCATGATACCGACCGATATCGTGTTCTCGCAGACGTGTCCCATGCCCCGACGGCAGTTACGACAGTGTCCGCAGACGATATGTCCTTCGGCCGTCACACGTTCGCCTACCGTGAAGTTCCGCACACCGGCACCCACTTCAGCTACCACCCCCACGAACTCGTGGCCCATGGTATAGGGCGGTTTGCAGTGCGTTTGACTCCATGCGTCCCACTTGTACATATGGAGGTCCGTACCGCAGATAGCGGCTTTCGTCACCTTGATCAGCACATCGTTCACTCCCACCTCCGGCATCGGAACTTCTTCCATCCAGATACCCGGTTCGGCATATTTCTTAACTAACGCTTTCATAATTTTACTTTAGTACTGCAAGTTTCGTGCCAATCTTTGTGAAAGCGGCAATACATTTATCCAATTGTTCGCGTGTATGGGCGGCAGAAACCTGCACACGGATACGCGCTTGACCTTTCGGAACCACCGGATAATAGAAGCCTGTGACATAGATACCTTCCTTCTGCAACTCGGCTGCGAAGACCTGACTTAACTTGGCATCGTAGAGCATCACGGCACAAATCGCACTCTGCGTCGGTTTGATATCGAAACCGGCTGCCTTCATCTGGGCCACAAAATACGCTGTGTTCTCGTGCAGACGGTCTTGTAACTCATTGCTGCGCGTTAAGATCTCAAAGGTCTTGATACCGGCAGCAGCGATCATCGGCGGAATGGAGTTCGAGAACAGGTACGGTCTCGAACGTTGACGAAGCAGATCGATGATCTCTTTCTTACCCGTTGTGAAACCACCAACGGACCCACCGAAGGCCTTACCAAGTGTACCGGTGATGATCTCCACTTTTCCGCGCATGTTATATAGTTCGGTTATACCGTGTCCGGTTTTTCCGACTACACCCGCCGAGTGACTCTCATCGACCATGACGAGCGCGTTGTATTTCTGCGCCAGTTCGTAGATTTTATCCAACGGACATACATTTCCGTCCATGGAGAAGACACCATCAGTCGCGATGATACGGAAGCGTTGTGCCTGCGCTTTCTTGAGTTGCTCTTCCAGATCCGCCATGTCGCCGTTGGCATAACGGTACCGCACCGCCTTGCACAGACGCACGCCATCGATGATCGAGGCATGGTTGAGGGCATCGGAGATGATCGCATCCTCTTCGGTCAACAGCGGTTCAAACAGTCCACCGTTCGCATCAAAACAAGCCGCGTAGAGGATGGTATCTTCTGTGCCGAAGAAATCGGAGATGACGCGCTCGAGCTCTTTGTGCGTATCTTGCGTACCGCAGATAAAACGCACGGAAGCCATACCGTAACCGCGCTTGTCCATGCGGTCTTTGGCTGCTTGGATGAGTTCGGCGTTGTCCGCCAAGCCGAGATAGTTGTTCGCACAGAAGTTAATCACTTCCTGTCCACCTTCGACAGCGATGCCGGAACTCTGCGGCGTGATGATCACCCGTTCGTTCTTATATAATCCTGCCTCCTTGATCTCATTCAAGGTAGATTGCAGATGTTTTTGAAAATCGGTATACATAACTTAGATGATTCCTTGTTCAAGCATTGCGGTTGCAACCTTCATAAAGCCTGCGATGTTTGCACCTTTGACATAGTCAATCGTGCCGTCCGGCTGCGTTCCGTAACGGACACATTGCTCATGGATGGACTCCATGATATGATGGAGACGCTCGTCCACTTCAGCAGCTTTCCAGCTGAGGTGCTCGGCGTTCTGGGTCATTTCAAGACCGGACGTTGCTACACCACCGGCGTTGACTGCTTTACCCGGTGCAAAGAGTACACCGTTATGTTGGAAGAAATGAATAGCACCCGGTTGGCAGCCCATGTTACTTACCTCGCAGCAACACCAGCAACCGTTTGCTTTCAGTTCTTTTGCATCGTCTTCAGAGAGTTCGTTCTGGAATGCACACGGCAGAGCGATGTCGCACGGGATCGACCATGCTTTCTTACCGGCGGTAAATACGCATTCCTTCGGGAACTTATCCGCCATGTCTTGCACTTTATTGCGGTTCGATGCACGCATAACAAGCATATAATCGATCATTTCTTTGGTGATACCATCTTTGATAGCCACTACGCCGTCCGGTCCGGAGATAGCGACCACCTTTGCGCCTAACTCGACGGCCTTGGTAGCTGCACCCCAAGCCACGTTACCGAAACCGGAGATAGCCACACGTTTTCCCTTGATATCCTTACCGGCCTTATCGAGCAAGTGCTGTGTGAAATACAAAGCACCGAAACCGGTAGCCTCCGGACGGAGGATCGAGCCACCCCATGTCATACCTTTTCCGGTGAGGACACCTGTATGATACTCGCGCGCGAGTTTCTGATACATACCGTTGAGGAAACCGATCTCACGGCCACCCACACCTACGTCACCGGCCGGGATATCCTGATCCGGACCGATACAACGCCACAACTCCAGCATAAACGCCTGGCAGAAACGCATAATCTCCGCGTCGGACTTACCTACCGGATCAAAATCCGAACCACCCTTTGCACCGCCCATCGGCAGCGTTGTCAAAGCGTTTTTGAAGGTCTGCTCAAAACCCAGGAACTTCAACATCGACGGAGTAACGGCACGGTGGAAACGCAAACCGCCTTTGTACGGACCAATCGCGCTGTTGAACTGCACACGATAACCGAGGTTCGTCTGCACCTCTCCCTGATCGTCAATCCACGTCACACGGAACGTGAAGATACGGTCCGGCTCTACCATCCGCTCCACGATCTTTGCCGCCTCGAACTCAGGGTGCTGATTATACACCTCTTCGATCGACTCCAACACTTCCTGAACCGCCTGCAGGTACTCTGCTTCCCCCGGGTGTTTTGCAGCTAACTGCTGCATAATCGTTTGTACTTTCATTGTATCTATGTGTTTAAAAGGTATTTTTTTCAAAATCGCCTGCAAAGTTACAAAAAATTTTTCATATACGCAAGCGCACACGCGTTTTTCCGTAATTTTTTAACTATTTTCCATAATTATTTGCATATGTCCGAAAAATGTTGTACCTTTGCAGCGGATTTGAGAAAAACGGACAAAATGCATCATAAACGTGTTGGAAAAACGGACAAAATGCATCATAAACATGTTGGAAAAACGGACAAAATGCATCATAAACATGTTGGAAAAACGGACAAATACAGGATTTGCTTATGCTTAATCGACACATTGACAGTATTATAGAACGTCATTATGCGACCACTAACAAGGCCTTATTACTTACCGGTGCTCGTCAGACAGGTAAAACGTACGCTATCCGTCGGTATGCGAAGCAGGCCGGACTGCAATTGGTGGAGATGAACTTTGTGCTGCAACCGGAGACGCAA
>CADCDS010000019.1 GCA_902800215.1 uncultured Bacteroidales bacterium
TTTTCTTTTAGTCGAGGCCGACGCATTTGAGGTTGAATGTGAACTCTTTGGCTTTCTTGGCGTACTTCTTCTTGAAGGCTTTGAGGAGACCACTCATCTTGGTGGTGAGTTCAGATGCGAGACGACGATATCCGTCGCGTTCTTTCTCTTTCTTGCGGTACTCGATGGCTTCCTCAGACGTGGATTTCTCAATATTGAGGATAGGATCTTTGTCGAGAACGAAGTCCCCTACTCCGTCGATGGTGAACTTGCCGCCGTCGGGTTGGATGAGTTTGGCTTCATCTTCTGCAAGGGGTTTAACACGGGTAATTTCAGCCTTGATGGCTTTCTCTTGGATGCGCAGTTCGCGGAGAGCTGCGAGGTTGGTTGTTGAAAATTTGGTTGTTTCCATAATGATAAAATTTTTAGTGTCGGATGGTATCCGACGGTAATTAACAATGTTAATTTTGTGGTATCCCGGAATAGCGGTATAGCGGTATCACGACGGGGTACCAAGTAAAAAGGACTAAGCTAAAGTTAGTCATCGCGTTCGACAAAGATGTCAAAATCACGGGCGGGCTCGGAGGCAGCAGCGGCGAGGGGGTCGGTGAGGGTTAGGATGAGGCCTTGTGCGAGGGCGGCATCGAAGCGGCGATGGGCGGCTTGGGAGAGCCAGATGAGGTTGGAGGGACGGTTGTCGGTGGTGATGCCGTTGAGATGGTGACAATCGAACGCATGCAGATGCCGATATGGGATCTTGGGCGTAGGCGGCAACCATTCAACGGGTCGGGGTCCGATGAAAGCGAGAGCAACGGCATGATGAATGAGGATGTAGCCGTAGGTGCGGGTCATCTTGAGGTACTTCTGTTTGCGGTTGCCATTGTACTTGTTGGTTTTGGAGGTGTCGAAGATGGGTTTGAGTGGGTGGTACTCAAAACGGTAGTCACCGGTTGTTTTGTCTTTGACATAGACATGTGAGAAGGGTCGTCCGTCGGCGGTGATGTAGAGCGGTTTGTTGTTGGTTCGCTCGACAGGAAGGACGAGTCGCACTTCTGTTCCGTCGGGGAGTGTATCCCTGAGCGGATGAAACTGGATGATATTTAATAAAGTCATAATGTACCGCCCTTCGGAGGGATGTTAGCTCCGAAAGGCGGCACAAAGGTACGGCGAACTTTTCGACCGTTTTAGTCGTAGTGACAAGTTCGAAAAACGAGGGTCATTTTCCGTTCACAATTCGGTATAATTGCCGTTCAAGCAGGAAGAATTGTTCACTGAGCAGGTGGAAGATTTGTGCTTGTGAGTACTTCTGCGTTTTGTTCAGTTCGTTGTACTTGTCACGAATGACTTTGTCACGGCGTTGATACAACGCCAAGGCTTCTTCTGAGAGTTTCATTGTTGTAAAAATTTTAAAAATGAGACAAAAAAAAAGCGATCCACCGAAGTGGGTCGCCTTTTGGGATAACAATACGTTATACGACTTACGAAATGATCAGGTCATTTGTAGCGTTATTATCCACACCAAAGGGTGTGCCTGTGTCTCCGCTGGCGCAGAGAACGGAAGCCGGATTTATGGGATAGGTCTCCATAACCGGAGAAAAATATACTCGTTTCATACTATTTACGATTTTGTCATTTACCATTTACTATTTGTCCCATAGCGTTATAGATCTTGCCGTCACGGAGGATGAAGAGTTGACCATTACAGATGACCTTATTGATGATTGGTGATTGGTCATTGGTAATTTGCTCTATGCCTGTCGGACTCTGCGGTGCGTTGGCATTACCGATACGCAGTTGGCGGCGACCGGGAACATAAGACGGTCCTTGCGGTTCGGAGCTTACTTCGCTCATATTCACATATGCGCGGTACTCACGGAGTTTGACATTGGTACCGGCTTTGGTGAAGAGGTTATTATAGGTGACATACATACCCGGAGTAACATCGGTCATATCGGCATAAACGCCATAAGTACCATTACCATCGTTACCTGCTGCGGTGTACTCACCGGAGTAGTTGCAAACGAGTTCTGTACCTTCGGGTACAATCTCAGCCGGTTCAGCAGCCGTGCCGCCTGCTTTGTAGAGCATGGTATAGAAGGTAGCACCAGTGTACGAATCAATCTGATACGGGAAGCATAGCGTGTTGAGGTTCATGTGGGTGTGCGTACGAACGTACTGCTGAACCGTCGGTTTCTGGAGATAGGTAACACGGATCGAATGACAATAGAAGTCACCCGGAGTCTGCTGTGCAAACGTAAGTTCCGATTCGCGTACTTCGCCGCACGACCATGTGGTTTCATTCTTTTGCTCAGATTCTTGCAAGGTGCTTACTTGTACATCACTGCTGTTGGTAATGAGCAGATCCAGGAAATTCGTACCTCCTTGCAGATTGCCTTTTCCATTCCAAACGAAAACCACCTCGCTGATGTACGAATCAGCAGGTACTTCCACTTTGAGGCTGGTGATGCCGTATTGCGATTGCATGCGGACACCACGATTCTCTGTTGCAGGGGAGATGGTATTGTTATTGGCATTGGAGAAAGAAGCGGTTACTTCGCCTTCGGTGAAGGTCGGGTTCTTTGAAGCCTCAAAGTCCGTAAAGACGAGTCCTTTGACACCTTCGCCTTCAGCGTCTTCTACCAAAGCCGCTACATTCAGGTCTTTGATATCGAGATACTTGCCGTCAGTAGCACTCCACCAGAACAGTTTGATAGAAACGGTTCCTTTCAGACCTTGCAGCGCAGCCTCTTCCGAGAGATTAACAACGCGCTTCATATCGGAGGTTCCATAAGTATTCGGACCAACTACATCCAATGTCTTGATGACCTCGCCGTTATTGTAAATCTTCACCTGATAATAGGCATCTGAAGCGTCGGAGAAGACATCCGAAGTGAGCATCTTAATCGATACCTGTTTGCCTAATGCAATGGTCATGTCGAAGCCATAGTAGCAACGCTCATCCAAAGCATTCACGTATTCATCTGTAGCATAGATATAGTTGCGGTAGTTAGGAGTACCGTTGTCAGCATAGCACTCTTGTTTGCCTTCATTATACCAATAGAGTTTGCGACCTTTGTTGCTCAGCGCGTTCTGTAAACCGAAGTTTTGGGCAATCGTGATGCCCTCTGCCGAAGGATCGACCAATGCATCATCGGAAACGGCATAGCCGGAAACTTGCGAATCGGACGAAGTAGTCACTTCGGTATCCACCGTACGGGTCAGACCGAATGTCTGCGTACCGTCTGCGATATGGGAAACGAGTGCTTTCACCTGCAGGTCTTTGATAGCTACGTACTGTGCGCTTGCGGTATTCCAAAAGAAGAGTTTGACAGTGATGGTACCGGTCAGGTTTTGCAACGAAGCATCATTGGCGATACCGATACTGCGCTTCATATCCGAAGTAGTAGCAGTAGCCTCCACTTCATCAAAGGTACGAAGCAACGCACCGTTATTATAGATTTTCACTACATAGTGCGTGTTCTCGCGGTTTTTCAGCACGTCGGAAATAAGACGTTGGAGCGAGAGCTTGTATCCGTCCGCTACCGTCAAATCGAAACTGAAATAGATACCTTCGTTGAGTTCTTTGAAAACATCATCACCCAATTGATTGCGGTAGTTCTTGACGCCTTTATCTACATAGCAGTTTTTGCTTTCCGTGCCGTCGAACCAATAGATAGCACGACCTTTATCGGTCAGCACGTTTGCGCTTGGATAGTTCATCGTTACGCTGATACCTACTACCGACGGATCAACCAACACATCCTCTGCAACGGCATAGCCGGAAACTAACTCATCGGTCGAAGTCGAAGTGACGGAAGCCACCTCGCGTGTTACGCCGAAGGTCACCGCCGCCGGATCATCCGGGAAGACGATCTCAAAACCGGCAAAGAAGAAATCGTTATTGTAAGAAGTCAGATAATACACACCTGCTTCGTCTAAAGCTACCGTCCAAACGGGCGTAGAAGCGGGTTGTGCAGCAAAAGCATCTTCGGCAGTCGTTACATTGTCCGTCTTACTGACCAGAATTCCGCGTGCTGCATCAGAATAGGTGTAGAAAGTGACGGTACAAGGACCGCTTACCTTGAATGCCAAACGGTCCTGTGCATTCTTCAGACGAAGCGAGTTGAGGTGCGTTTCACCGGCAAAGGTACTGTTTCCTTTGTTGGTAGCCACCGTGTTCGCGGTAGGAGCAAAGATATGTCCGTCCGCATAAAGCGTGTTAGCGACAGGTTTCTCTGTTCCATTGTTGGTCATGTCATCGGCAATGAATACGTAGTCGTAATCAATGCTGCATACTGCCATCAGGAGCAGTAATGCAAATGTCTTTAAGTTTCTCATGTTGTTAATGAATTAGTTATTATTGAATTTGAATTCCTTGTGCGTTATAGATCTTGCCATCTTTTACTATCAGTAACTGTCCGTTACGGATAAATTTATGATTTATGATTTCAGATTTCAAATTTACATTCTCCACTCCTGTCTCCGTATCTTCAATCGTAGCCGGAGCACCGAAGCCGCCGCGTGTGTTGGCTTTGCGGAGGGTCTTGCCGATGTAGGAAGCAAGGTTCAGTTCACTACCTTTGAGTAGGGCGACGAAAGTACCTTCGTCCTCAATGAGGTAAGCCGCATCGTCATCGATAACTTTCGGATTAGCGACAGCCTGCGCTGCGATAGCGCGTGCATCCCAGTTGTCGGTTCCTTTGACCACGTTATCATAGGTGTAATTACCGATAGCTTCGAGATAGATAGCATCGGAGTTAGCGGCATAGTTGAGTCCGTTCAGGTTATGACCTGTAACCGGCGTACCATCTTCCAGATGCGTGTTATACTCATGGAAGCGGACGGGGAGGTCAGCGCTCATATAGGTGTAACCTTGTGCCGACGGAGCGATGAGACAGGTAGCATTGAGGAAGGTAGCGGCAGGGCTGTTATGCCAACCGCGTGCGAAGTTCCATTTGCCTGCTTGGTTGTCATCGCCGTCTATCGTACAGTTATTGAGCACGTATCCGTAAACGGTCTCAGCAGCCGTCGAAGGCGCGAGGATAACATCTGCATGCGCTCGTGCATTATTGTATAACAAGGTATTCTCAAACCACATATCGCCGCCACCGCAAATATAATCCACCGTACCTTCGATACGTCCGTCTTCGAAATAACCGCGTGCGGTAGCCGGGCAAGAAGAATAATACGTATCCTGGTTACCTTGCAGATCTACTTGTTTCATGATGCTCTTGTCTCCGCGCACCTGTACGGCGATACCTACTCCACTGGCAGAACTGCCTTCATAGGACACATCGCAGCGGATAGCGAGGTCTTGCAGATAGACATTATCGGCACCGATATAGAACGTCTCGGCATTATTCATACCGGCTGCCAGCGGATGGTTCTGAATGAGTACACCTTCCATCGACTGACCGATCAGGCTGACCGTCTGGTCGATATGGGTGAGAGTTGCCGTACCGAGGTCATATATACCATTCGGAAGGAAGATCTTATCGTAAGGCTGTGCCGTCTCCAAGGCCAACACCAAACCGGCAGCATCACCTGCTCCGATGACGTAGTAACCGGCTTCATTGAGGGTCGGTACCTGCTCCAGGTTATACACCTTGACAGCGTGTACGTAACCACCGTTAGAGAGAGTGAAAGTGAGCGTAGTGGCAGGACCGGTATAGCGGAACACACCTTTATTCCCGTCTGCAGCTACCGGCAAAGTGATCGGTTCTCCGACAGGATTGCTATTCGCGTCCACGCAAGCGAGTGTGCTGGCATTGCCGTATTTGCAGAGCGCCAAACTAATGAGGGCGTTTCCGGCTACCTCAATCGTAATCGTGCCATTGGCGCTGAACTGCCATCCGTGCTGTGTTCCATTATACGTACCGCCGGTGATGGAGATGAGTTCATGATCCTCCGGATAGAAAGAGCGTTGGGTCAGGTCGTAGTTGAAGACCTTACCTACTTCTGCTACCTCGATATCCGTTGCATGGGCATAGAGTTTGAGGCTCTCGATAACGGTCGTTCCTTCTGCCACTTTGAGGGCATTAGGCTCCGCCGAAGCGAACCAACCGCGGAAAGCCTTACCTGCCGGTACGGTTACGTCCGAAACGCTATAAGCATATACCAAAGCCGAACCGCCGTCCACGGTCTCGCTACCTAAGAGCGTTGTACCGTCCGTATCATAATAACTAACCATTGCTTGTGCAATGTAGTCACATGCTTCAGCGAAGAAATACGGGACAAAAGTCTGATTGCCGAACTCGAAAGTCAATGTAGCGGCTTCTTCCACATTATAAGTCCATGTAACGAACTGGTTGTAATTCGGTTTCTGCTCGCCACAGGGACCGACATTGCTAAACGTAGCAAAATTCACACCGTTCTTTTTCACGGTGATATCGGTCTTGCTAAACTGACATGCGCCGATAGTGAACTTCACCGGTCCGTCCACCGGTACGGTGACAGTACCGCCGTAGATACCATGCTGGACTCCGTTATAGTTGGTGCCCGCAATCGTTACACCTTCCGGCAACTGATTGTTATCGGGAAGGAAAACGGTATAGGGGTCGTCACGGAACTCCACTTTGAAATCCGTGAAGGTGCGTGCAACTTGCTCCTCTACGGTACCTTTGATATTAAAATCTTTGATAGCTAACAGTGTCGAACCGCTATTGATCCAATAGATGAACTTCACCGTGATCTCACCCTTGAGGTTCTTGACGGTCTCGCTTTCCAGCGCCAAAGTGGCTTTATGGTCTGTTCCGCTCTGACCGGCGCCGATCGTTTGGGTAGCCGACTTGAAGAGCGGTAAACCGTTAGCGCCTTCGATGATAAACTCATAGAACCAGTTGGATTTGTTATCCAGATAAAGGTCTGTATTAATCTCGCTTGCATTGAAGACATAACCGTCAGCAATCGTCATCTTGAATGCAATATACGCATCGCTGGATTCGGCATCCGCTTGCGTCTTGATGGTCACATTATTCGCCAAGTTACGATACGTCACCGGTGCCGTGTAAGCGGTTGCATCGCCGTGATAAACATTACGGTTCGTCAGAACGGCATAGGTGGCCTGTACATTGGTAGAGGTCACTTTATCGCTTGTCGAAGGCAGCGGAGACAGGGCGGTAAGAGTATGATCGGTCATATCTACGTCAGCCGTCAAACCAAAAGCATGCTCGTTGGTCTCTTCGCCCGGTTCATCTCCCGGTTCTGCAGCAAAAGCCTGACCGGAGATAACGACGTTACGAAGGCATATATATTTGCTATCCTTCTCCTCTCCGTAGTCATGCCAAGGCAGCACGTGCACGTGAAGGGTCTGACCTGCTTTGACGGTAAGGGTCGGCGTAAGGTTAACATGTTCGATGGCACGGTTAGGCAAGTTACGTTTCTCATAGATGGTCATCACGTTTGTGAAGGCATCGCCGAAACCGGTATTAATATGATAGCACATCGTGGATGTAGCGTCTGCGGTGACATCCATGGATATGCCGGTGATACGTACGTCCATCGCCTCGGGAGCGGTGATGGCAAAATCGATATAACGGCTGGCATTCTCATCTATCTCACCGGCAGGCCACGGGGTACGGCTGCTGCCGTTAGCGGAGTTATGGAAACGTGCGAGGACGATACCTGTCTCATCGCCGTCTGTGAAATAATTCTTGCTATAATCCATACAAGCCATGTTACTCATTGCGAACGCGGCACTGATCGGACCTTCTACGACAGCAGCAGGTACCGGACGGGCATTGATAGCCCATGTAGCACTAACCTCTGCACCGCCGTCCAACGAGATAGCCGTTGCGCTGACAGGGATAGCAATCACATGTTCGCCGGAGGTCGCATAGACTGTGTCGAGTTGTTCTCCACCGGTGCTGTAGTTAGCACGCACATACACCTTCTGGAACATCGAACCGCCGCTGTAGGTAGCATTGGCCGTGGACGCATAGTTGACTTTATCAAGCGAAATCTGCAAGTTCGCTGTAGCGGTTAGAGCGACCGTACCGTTAGCCGGTTCCAGACCATAACCGGTGAGCAGGAACTCCTTGTTCTGCGCTACCCCGCAATAGGTCTCGCCTATCTCGATAGCGTTGGGGTTGGCCGTGATGTCGGTCGGAATCGTGATATGCTCCGCTAAGACGCCTGCGTTCTTGAGCAGTTGCGCCGCAGCACGTGCCACGAGGTTACCTCCCATGGCGTTGGTATGGGTTTTGTCGCCTTCGCAGAAGAGCAGACTCAAACACTGCGTCTCGCCGTACGACAGGTACAGTTGGCGCGTTGCTTCGGTGAGGTCGATGAACGGTACATTCTTCGCTTTACCTACCTCACGCATCGCATGCACATAACTCATCGTCGAGTCGCCTGCAGGTAGACTCTGGTTCTCATAAAGGACACCGTTCTCGATCTTGGAGAATTTATCGCCGAGGTCATGCTGACCGTTACGACGGATGTCATTACCGCTGAAATACGCACGGCAGATAGGACCTACCAAGATCGGTGTCACACCCAACGCACGTGCCTCATCGATGAAATGACCTAACATCTCGCGATAGGTAGTCTGCGGATTCGTACCGCGGGCGTCTGTCGGAGCAGGGAGACCGTTGGCTGCACAATAAGCAGCGTACTCCAAGTTGTCCATACCGTAGGTCACGGTTCCCTCGTCGTTGTGGGCAAACTGGATAATGAGGTAATCACCGGCACTCATCTGGCTCTTGACCGAAGGCCAATAAGCGGCTTGCGTGTAGAAACTGCGGGTGTCGGCACCTGATTTGCCACGGTTGTTTACGGTTACAAACGCCGGATCGAAGAACGAACCAAGGTACATACCCCAGCCGCGTTTATCCGTCGTACTCTCATCATACTCCGCCATCGTCGAATCGCCGATGGTGTGTACTTTGATGACTCCCTGCATCTGCGGCAGGCAGAGCATCATAGCTACGAAAAGCGAAAAGATTTTTTTCATTGTTGATTCATTTTGGGTTAAACGATTTTGTAATTACGCCGCAAAAGTACAACAATTCGCGCATATGAACGTACAAAAACTCACCAAAGACGTATAAAATTTGCATATGTGGAAAATTTTACGTACCTTTGCACCGATTTTTACACAAAACCACCATGAGACGCTTAGTTATTATCCTTTCACTTTTCGCTTTGCATCTTTCACTTTCCGCTACGGAGTACCGTTTGCGTTTTTTTGATGATAGGAACGGATTGAGTCATTGGCTCACGTCGCATGTGGTACAAGACTCCACGGACTCGTTTTGTGGCGTTCAAGACGCGTCCGGGGGATCATATCTCCACGCCTTCGGATAAGTTCCGGCATATCAAGTTGACCAAAGACAACAACCTCTATTGTCTGGTAGAAGACAGTATATTCCTATTTAATACGCGTACGTGTGCGTTTGATACGCTCTCGGCTGCACAACGAGCGGAGGTGCAAGAACGACTCCGTGCGAACCATGACCCCAATTACAGGCGTAAGGACCTCACTTTCCAAAACGGCCTCACGCAACTGAAAAACATCCGCTATAAGTATGTCGATTCGGCAGAGAATGTGTGGTTGATAGACGAACACGGTTTGTATATCGCTACGCCTGTCGTACCGCACGGAAAGCGAGTAGGGGAAGATGAGGTGCGGTATATAGCCCAACGCTCGAACGGTGAGATCTGGACAGCCCGACGATATACGAATCAAGTCACGGTCTATGACAGCACGCTGCATGTGATCCGGACGGAAGATTTCGGTGCACCCGTCTATTGTATCCGCGAGACCGAAGACGGGCATGTGTGGTTAGGTACCAAACCCGGGGCGCTCATCGAGATAGACGGCAAGCAGCAGCAGACATATCCGAACGTGCGCAATGTGTATGACCTCCTCCCGGACGAGCAGGGACGAATGTGGATCGCTACCTACGGCTTCGGATTATGGCACGGGAAAGACGGTGTTTTTGAGCAAGTACCCGGCACAGAAGGGATGTATATACGGCGGTTGCTAAAAAGTACGGATGGCTCCTTGTTCGCTGCTACCACGATCGGTTTGTTGGAAGTGAGAAACGGACAGATCTCCTTGCATCAACGCGAAACAGGGAATAGCCATTCGCTCAGCAGCAATGCCGTCATGTGTCTTGCGGAACATTCCGGGAAACTGTTTGTCGGCACGGAAGGCGGAGGCCTCAACAGCATTCGGCTGAGCGATATGGAAGCCGGAAAATGGAGTTTTGATCACTTGACGACGAAGGAGGGCTTGGCAAGCGACATTGTCTATGAGATCATGCCGTGGAACGACAGTACCCTGCTGCTGCAAGGCAATAATGCCCTAAGCATGCTCAATACGCATACACCCGGCATCGTCAATTTCGAAAGCGCTTTTTTCAATTATACGGGCAATAATCACCTTATCTTAGGCGAAGTACCGCCCCTTGATCTCGGCAACGCACGAATTCTGGTAGCTCCGCACGACGGGCTGATGCTGCTGAACCATGCGGATCTGCAACCTGAGACCAAACCTGTTCGTATAGCGATCAGCGCGCTCCAACGTAGCAACGGACCCATGGAGTACGGGGTGGACACGGTAAGCCGGATCGTCCTCTCGCCCAAGGAACGCAGTCTCGGCGTGTGGTTCTCCGCTTTGGATTTCAGGAATTGCGGCGCTGTCTTATACCGCTATCGGTTCGATAAAGTAGATGCTCAGGAGGCTCCTTGGAACGCCGCTTCGTCGGTCGCAGAGATACAACTGCCCGACCTGCACCCGGGAGAATATATCCTGGATATTTGCTCCACCAACGCCTACCAACAGTGGCAAAACAACGTGCGCCGCCTTACCATCATCGTCCAACCGACCTTCATGGAAAGCACTCTCGGAAAGACACTCGTGCTTTTCGGAGCTTTTGCTGCGCTGCTCACTATCATCATCTCCTTATTGCACATGCGTGCCCTCAAGAAGAAGCGTAAAGAAGCCTTGGAGGCCTATCTCGATGTGCAAGAACGGTTGGTTGCTTTGCAGAACAGACAAGACACACAGCAGGCGCCCCTACCGGAAGTGATGGTTGCCGGCTATCTGAATAAGAATGAACAGTTCTTGCAGACACTAACAGCATTTATGGAAACGAATATGGGCAATGTGGATATCAATGTCGATGACCTGATGGAAGCCACCGGCATGAGCCGTTCATCACTCAACCGAAAGATGCATGAACTATTTAATCTCTCGCCCAAAGATTTCTTGCAGGAAGCGCGTATCAAGCACGCTTGCTCATTGCTACAACAAACGGATCTCTCCGTCAAAGAGGTCGCCTATGCCTGCGGTTTCAGCAATCCCCAATACTTCGCCACCAGTTTCAAAACCTCCACCGGCCTCACCCCATCTGCATTTAGAGAAACCCTCAATGGGTGCTAATTTTGCCAAAAATCTCCCTCAATAAGTGATTTTTTGTGTAAATTACCCTAAATAGATGGTCAATATAGGAGACTCTTTACTTTATAATGATTAGCAATTACTCTATTTTGTACTCTGAAAAGTAAATTATATTTAGCATATTTTACTTTTAAAAGTTAAAATTCGCCGCAAAGGTACTGCTTTTTTTCGAATTGTGCTAGAAAAATTTTCATTTTGCAGGCAAAACGGCCGCAAAAATGCGACCGAGATGCACGATGAGCGTCTCATAGACGGGACAATGGACGAAAGAGGGTCGGCGGGATAGCGGAGCTTTCGCTCCTTGTCGGGGACGTAATCTAAGCGGCAATACAATTGCCGCAAAATGGACGAACGACAGTATGATGAGGCGAGGGAGAGGATAGTCGGGATAAAATCCCGACAAAATGAACGAACGACAGCAACCTAAGCGAGGGAGCAGATGTTTTCGGCGAAGGTATTGAGGGCAATGCAGTCGGCACGGGAGACGTGCTGCTTGGTGGGGTCGTATGGCCAGGGAGAGAGGATTAAGAAACGACCGGAGGCGACGGCATCGAAGAGGAGGGATGAGGGTTTGTAGAAGTCCTTGAAGCCGTTTTGGGCGAGGTAGATAATGGGACGCTGTTCAGCGAGAAGCGTGCGGAGGATGTCTTTTTCCCAAGAGGAGATAAAGGGCGAGACCATGACAGAGCCTTGGCGGGCGGCGTCATAGCAGGAGGCGATGTAGTCGTTGAGGGGCTGGGGATTGCCGAGGCGGGCAGCCTCGGTCATGGTATGGCGGACATGGACGGGCGTACGGAGAGCTTGGGCGAGGAGTTTGCTGTTGCCGACTGCCGAATAGATACGGCCGTTGATCTCGACATTGGGCTGGACGCAGAAGAACTCCGGCTTGAGGCGCTTGGTAGCGAGGCGTATGGGATTCATCTGAACGTACTGAATCATTGTCTGGAGTTGGCCTTGGCGAGAGAGCGGGCGGAGGAAAGGTACCTCGGAGAAGAGGGGGGAATTGTTGTCGGGATACAATCCCGACGAAATGGACGAACGACAGTTAGAATCAGCGGGGGTAGAGGGAGCGGCGAGAGCGGGACGCAAGTGTTTGGCGGCTTGCCAGAAGCTACGCATGACGAGCTTGATGCTACGGGGCATGGGGCGCCAGACGTGGATGATAGCATGAAGATGATCGGGCATAACGCAGAACTGAAGGACACGGATCTCGGGGAAGCGCTCGTGGAGATGGAGCAAGCACTGAACGAGGTCTTTAGCGAGGGGTGTCTCGGACACGTAAGCGCGGAGGGGGTCGTCATCGGGGATGACGAGATCGCCCAACAGGGGTTGCCTACCGGAGACGGTAAGCGTCATATGATAGATACCGATGCCTTTCCAGGCCGTACCGCGTTGCTGCCATTGCCAATCGTTATGCGGAGTCATAGCCGTACAAAATCGGGCACAAAGGTACAAAAAAATCGTGAGATATGCAAGAGAACGGGCGAAAAAATGATAAGAATGGAGAGAAGCGGCAATACAATTGCCGCAAAATGGACGAACGACAGTATGATAAGCACGAAAGAAACACAAACCAGCAGCACATACCGACAGCGTGCACACCCGCATTGAGACCGAGCGGGCGGGGCGGCGCGGCGGATATACCCGAAATAAAGGTGAGAGGTTAGAGGTGAGGGGTTAGAGGAAAAGAAAGGAGAGCGGTTGGCTCTCCTTTCTTTCATTGCATAGGTTGTTATCAGAACTGATCTTCTCCGTTAAGAGCGGCCTCGGCAGCCTCACGGGCGGCCTGGATAGCGGCGTACTCCTCTTGGTTATGAACGGCGATCTTGGAGAACTCACGGAGACCGGTACCGGCCGGGATGAGGTTACCACAGATAACGTTCTCTTTCATGCCTTCGAGGTAATCGACCTTGCCGCGGACAGCAGCCTCGTTGAGGACCTTGGTGGTCTCCTGGAAGGATGCAGCCGACATGAAGGACTTGGTACCCAATGCGGCACGTGTGATACCCTGGAGGATCTGTTTAGCCGTAGCGCACTCTGCGTCACGTGCCTTGACAAGTTTCTTGTCACGGCGACGGAGCGAAGAGTTCTCATCGTGGAGACGGCGTGCGGTAACGATCTGACCTTCACGGAGGGACTCAGAGTCACCTGCATCCGTGACAACTTTCCTTCCCCAGATACGATCGTTCTCCTCGAGGAAGTCGAGTTTATCGACGATATCTCCTTCGAGGTAACGGGTGTCACCCGGTTCGAGGATCTCTACCTTACGCATCATCTGACGCACGATGATCTCGAAGTGCTTATCGTTGATCTCCACACCTTGCATACGATACACAGCCTGTGCCTCGTTGACGATGTAGTTCTGCACAGCGGTCGGACCCTGGATCGCCAGGATATCTTCCGGTGTGATAGCACCGTCTGAGAGAGCGTGACCCGCACGAACGAAGTCACCTTCCTGCACGAGGAGCTGTTTGGTCAACGGAATGAGGTATGCTTTCTGCTCACCTAATTTCGAAGTGATGAACAACTCTCTGTTACCACGTTTTACCTTACCGAGGCTGATCTCACCGTCGATCTCGGCCACGATAGCCGGGTTAGACGGGTTACGTGCCTCGAAGAGCTCAGTGATACGCGGGAGACCGGAGGTGATATCACCGCCGGAGTTGGTAGCACGAGCCATAGAGAAGAGAGTATCACCGATATGTACCTCGGTACCGTCGGTGAGTGCAAGCGATGCTTTCACCGGCAAGTTGTACGAACGGAGGATGTTTCCTGCCTTATCGACGATATGTGCCTGCGGCATCTTGGTCTTATCCTTGGTCTCGGTGATGGAAACCTCACGCTTACCGGTTTGCTCATCGACCTCGGTCTTACAGGTAACGCCTTCGATGACATCTTCGAACTTGATGAAGCCATCCTGTTCGATGATCAACGGGGTCTTATACGGATCCCATTCGCAGACAACGGTACCCTTCGGATACTTCTCGTTCTGGTTAACGAAGAGCTTGGAAGCATACGGGATATCGAAGGTAGCGAGGATGACGCCTGTCTTCTCGTCCTTGAGGTTGAGGGTGTTCTTCCGGCTGACGATGATGGTATCGCCTGCAGCGGTTGTGATGGTACGGAGATCTTCGATCTCGATGATACCCTCACGGGTGAGTTCGTAGGTACCTTGTGCAGCGGCACCTCCGGCAAGACCTCCCGAGTGGAAGGTACGGAGGGTCAGCTGTGTACCCGGTTCACCGATGGCCTGTGCAGCGATGACGCCGACGGCTTCACCCTTCTGAACCATCTTACGGGAAGCGAGGTTACGTCCGTAACACTTCGCACAAACGCCGTGCTTGGACTCACAGGTGAGTACGGAACGGATAACAACCTCTTCGATACCTGCTGCTTCGATGGCCTCACACTGTGCTTCCCGGATCTCTTCACCGGAAGCGACGATGAGGTTACCTTCGTTATCATGGATATCGTGTACGGATACACGACCGAGGATACGGAGGGAGAGGGAAGCGATGACGTGACCGTTAGCATCCTTGATGGCGCGTGCGGTCAGACCACGGAGGGTACCACAGTCTTCCTCGTTGATGATGACATCATGCGATACATCGACGAGACGACGAGTGAGGTAACCGGCATCGGCGGTCTTGAGGGCGGTATCGGCCAGACCCTTACGGGCACCGTGGGTAGAGATGAAGTACTCCAACACGGACATACCCTCTTTAAAGTTAGCGAGGACAGGGTTCTCGATCTCGGGACGGGTGTCGATGGCGCCGGCTTTCATCGGCTTAGCCATGATACCACGGATACCAGCGAGCTGCTTGATCTGCTGTTGGTTACCACGGGCACCGGAATCCATCATCATGTAAACGGAGTTGAATCCGTCGTCGGCCTTCTTCATGTGGTCCATGAGGATGTTGGTGAGGTCTTCGTCGACCTTCTTCCATGTATCGATGGTAGCACGATAACGCTCGTCGTCGGAGAGCATACCGTAGTTATAACGCTCGTTGATCTCATCGATGTCGGCGTTACCTTTGGCGGTAAGTTCCTTCTTCTCATCCGGAATGAGGATATCATTCAAGTTAAAGGACAGACCGCCTCGGAAAGCACGGTAGTAACCGAGGTCCTTGATGTCATCGAGGAACTTCGCGGTACGTGCCACACCACAGGTCTTGATGACCTTGGAGATGATACCCTTTACGGCACCTTTCTTCATGAGCACGTTCTGGAATCCGAGTTCTTCGGGGACGTACTGGTTGACGATGACACGACCCGGTGTGGTCTCGATGATCTCGCCGTTAATACGCACTTTAACTTTCGCGTGGATGTCCACACGACCTTCGTTGAGGGCGATGAGGGTTTCCTCTTGGGAGTAGAAGGTGAGACCTTCACCCTTCGCGCCTGTGCGTTCCTTGGTGATATAATAGAGACCGAGGATCATATCCTGCGACGGTACGGTGATCGGGTTTCCGTTCGCCGGGTCGAGGATGTTATGGGATCCGAGCATCAGGAGCTGTGCCTCGAGGATCGCCTCGTTAGAGAGCGGCAAGTGAACCGCCATCTGGTCACCATCGAAGTCGGCGTTGAAGCCGGCGCAGGACAGCGGGTGCAGCTGGATAGCCTTACCCTCGATCATCTTCGGCTGGAAGGCCAGGATACCGTGACGGTGCAGTGTCGGGGCACGGTTGAGGAGAACAGGGTGTCCTTCCATGACGTGCTCGAGGATCTCGTAGATAACCGGCTCACGACGGTCGATGATCTTCTTCGCCGATTTAACGGTCTTGACGGTACCACGCTCGATGAGTTTACGGATGATGAACGGTTTGTAGAGTTCAGCTGCCATCTCTTTCGGCAGACCGCACTCGTGCATCTTGAGTTCCGGACCTACGACGATAACCGAACGAGCGGAGTAGTCCACACGTTTACCGAGGAGGTTCTGACGGAAACGTCCTTGTTTACCCTTCAGCGAGTCGGAGAGGGACTTGAGCGGACGGTTGGCATCGGACTTCATGGCCGTGGTCTTACGGCTGTTATCGAAGAGGGAGTCAACGGCCTCCTGCAGCATACGCTTCTCGTTACGGAGGATGACATCCGGCGCCTTGATCTCAACGAGACGTTTGAGACGGTTGTTACGGATGATGACGCGACGATAGAGGTCGTTGAGGTCGGAAGTCGCAAAACGACCACCGTCCAGCGGAACCAACGGACGGAGTTCCGGCGGGGTCACAGGCAGTGCCTGGAGGATCATCCACTCGGGACGGTTCTTACCGTTGGAGGCACGGAAGGCCTCGACCACCTGAAGACGCTTGAGGGCCTCCTGACGACGCTGTACGGACGACGATTTGTCGGCAGTAGCACGCAGTTCGTAAGAGAGTCCGTCGAGGTCGAGGTTGCAGAGGAGGTCATACACGGCCTCAGCACCCATCTTGATGATGACCTTGTTAGGATCGTTATCCTCGAGCAGGTCATTGCCCTCCGGGAGGATATCCATCACTTGCTGGTACTGATCCTCATCGAGGAGCATCTTGTTCTCGATGGGGAGACGATTCTTATCTGCTTCGTTCTTCTCGCCGATCTCCTGACCTTCGAGAGCGCCGGCATTGACGACGAGGTATTTCTCGTAGTAGATGACGGACTCGAGTTTCTTGGTCGGGATACCGAGGAGGGCTGCCATCTTAGACGGCAGGGAACGCAGGTACCAGATATGTGCTACGGGAACGACGAGTTTGATGTGACCCATACGTTCACGACGCACTTTCTTCTCGGTTACCTCTACGCCGCAACGTTCGCAGACGATACCTTTGTAACGGATACGTTTGTATTTACCGCAATGGCACTCGTAATCTTTGGTCGGACCGAAGATACGCTCACAGAACAAACCGTCACGTTCGGGTTTGTAGGTACGATAGTTAATCGTTTCCGGTTTGAGCACCTCGCCCGAGGAGATCTGCATGATCTCGTCCGGGGAAGCCAGACCGATAGAGATCTTAGTGAAACCGGTTTTCTTGTTATTATCTTGTTTAAAAGCCATATTAGTCCTCCAAAATTATTCCATTTTAATACTAAGAGCGAGACCTTGCAGTTCGTGCAGGAGCACGTTAAGCGACTCGGGGAGCCCCGGTGTCGGGAAGGGTTCGCCTTTGACGATCGCTTCGTATGTACGAGCACGACCGGTGACGTCATCGGACTTGATGGTAAGGATCTCCTGGAGCACGTGTGCAGCACCGTGTGCCTCGAGTGCCCAAACCTCCATTTCACCGAAACGCTGACCACCGAACTGTGCCTTACCGCCAAGCGGCTGCTGGGTGATGAGGCTGTACGGACCGATGGAACGTGCGTGCATCTTATCGTCAACCATGTGACCGAGCTTCATGAAGTAGGTCACACCGACGGTAGCCATCTGGTCAAACGGTTCACCCGTCTCACCATCGTAGAGCTGGGTCTTACCACCACGGGGCAGGCCTGCTTTGTCGGTCCACTCGTCGAGTTGCTCCATGGTACAACCGTCGAAGATCGGGGTGCTGAATTTGACACCGAGTTCTTGTCCGGCCCAACCGAGGACAGCCTCGAAGATCTGACCGATATTCATACGAGAAGGCACACCCATCGGGTTGAGGACGATATCTACCGGCGTACCATCTGCGAGGAACGGCATGTCTTCGACACGCACGATCTTGGAGACGATACCCTTGTTACCGTGACGACCGGCCATCTTATCACCGACGCGGATCTTACGACGTTTCGCGATGTAAACCTTGGCCATCTGGATGATGCCGTTGGGCAGTTCGTCACCGATGGTGAGGTTGAACTTATCGCGCTTGAGTTGCGCGTCCATTTCCTTATATTTCGCGATGTAGTTGATCACGCACTGTGCGACGAGTTCGTTCTTGTGCTCGTCAGCGGTCCAACCTTCGAGGAGGACGGAGAAGAAGTCGATCTCGTTGAGACGCTCCTTGGTGAAATGCTGACCTTTGGCGATGAGCTCGGTGCCGAGGATGTCCTTGACGCTGACCGCCTGACGGCCGTTGAGCAGCGTGTAGAGTTTCTCGATGAGTTTCTCACGGAGCACTTCCGCCTGATGTTTGAACTTACCATCCATCTCGGTGATCGTGATCTTATCATCCATCTTCTGCTTGCGGTCTTTGTTGGCACGGCAGTAGAGTTTCTTATCGATAATGACACCGTCGAGGGACGGGCTGGCCTTGAGGGAAGCATCCTTGACGTCACCGGCTTTGTCACCGAAGATCGCCTTGAGGAGTTTCTCTTCCGGACTCGGATCGGTCTCACCCTTCGGGGTGATCTTACCGATGAGGATGTCACCCGGCTCGATGTGTGCACCGATGCGAATGATACCGTTCTCGTCAAGGTCCTTGGTTGCATCTTCCGATACATTCGGGATGTCGGCGGTGAACTCCTCCATACCACGCTTGGTGTCACGTACTTCGAGCAGTTGCTCTACCACGTGCACGGAGGTGTACATATCTTCGCGAACGATACGCTCGGAGAGCACGATAGCATCCTCGTAGTTGTAACCCTTCCAAGGGATGTAAGCGACCTTGAGGTTCTTACCGAGGGCCAGTTCACCGGCCTGCGAGCAGTAACCTTCTGTGAGGATCTGACCTTTCTCTACCTTGTCGCCTTTGCGAACAACAGGGTGCAGGTCGATCGTCGTGTTCTGGTTGGTCTTCTCGAACTTCGGCATCTTGTACTCTTTCTCGTCGGGCTCGAAGCTGATGAGCTCCTCTTCCTCGGAACGGTCGTACTTGATGCGGATGATGTCGGCGTCGACGTAGGTGACGGTACCATTGCCTTCGGCAACGAGTTGCGTACGGCTGTCAGCGATGAGCTGATCTTCGATACCGGTACCGACGATCGGTGCCTCGTTGGTGATCAGAGGTACTGCCTGACGCATCATGTTCGATCCCATGAGGGCACGGTGGGCATCATCGTGCTCAAGGAACGGGATGAGCGAAGCAGCGATAGAAGCGATCTGGCACGGCGCTACGTCCATGAGGTTAACCTCCGACGGAGCGACTACGGGGAACTCAGCACCCAGACGCGTCTTAACGGTCTTGCGGATGAAGTTTCCTTCCGGCGTCAGCGGTGCGTTACCCTGTGCTACTACCTTATCCTCCTCATCCTCTGCGGAGAGGTAAACGACATGGTCGTTATCGAGGTCCACGACGCTGTCCTTAACGGGACGATACGGGGTCTCGATGAAACCGAGGTCGTTGATCTTCGCATAGATACACATGGACGAGATCAGACCGATGTTCGGACCTTCCGGACTCTCGATCGGGCAGAGACGACCATAGTGGGTATAGTGCACGTCACGTACCTCGAAGCCGGCACGGTCACGACTCAGACCGCCAGGACCGAGGGCCGACATACGACGCTTGTGCGTGATCTCAGCCAGCGGGTTCTGCTGGTCCATGAACTGGCTCAGCGCGTTGGTTCCGAAATAGCTGTTGATGATCGACGAGATCGACTTGGCGTTGATCAGGTCGGTCGGGGTGAAGACCTCGTTGTCACGAACGTTCATACGTTCACGAACGGTGCGGGCCATACGAGCCAGACCGATACCGAACTGGTTGAACAGTTGCTCACCGACGGTGCGAACACGACGGTTGGAGAGGTGGTCGATATCATCGACCTCGGCGTTGCTGTTGATGAGCGAGACGAGGTACTTGATGATCTCGATGATATCCTCCTTGGTCAGGACGCGAGTGTCGTCCGGGATAGACATGTTCAGCTTGCGGTTGATGCGGTAACGGCCTACTTCACCCAGGTCATAACGCTTCTGGGAGAAGAAGAGGTTCTGGATCATCTCACGAGCCGTTGCATCATCAGCCGGTTCGGCGTTACGCAGTTGACGGTAGATATAAAGCACCGCTTCTTTCTCGGTCTTAGCCGGGTCTTTCTGCAGGGTGTTGAAGATGATGGCGAAGTCGTTCTCACGCTCCTCCTGCTTATGGAGCAGGATAGTCTTGGAACCGGACTCGAGAATCGTCTCGATGTTCTCAGGCGTCAGTTCTTCTTCACGCTCTACGACGATGGTGTTACGTTCGATGGAGCTTACCTCACCGGTATCCTCATCGACGAAATCCTCGACCCAAGCACGCATCACGTCACCAGCCAGCTTGCGGCCGAGACAGGATTGGAGAGTCTCTTTGTTGACCTTGATCTCTTCTGCCAAATCGAAACAGTTGAGGATGTCACGGTCGGACTCAAAACCGATGGCACGGAGGAGGGTTGTTACCGGCAATTTCTTCTTACGGTCGATGTAAGCGTACATGACCTTGTTGATGTCGGTAGCGAACTCGATCCACGAACCGCGGAACGGGATGATACGCGCCGAATAGAGCTTGGTGCCGTTGGAGTGCATCGAGGTGCCGAAGAACACGCCCGGCGAACGATGCAACTGGCTTACTACGACACGCTCGGCACCGTTGATGACGAACGTACCTTTCGGCGTCATGTATGGGATGGTACCCAGATAGACGTCGCTTACTACGGTATCGAAGTCCTCATGATCGGGATCCTCGCAACTCAGACGAAGCTTCGCTTTCAAAGGCACGGAGTACGTGAGACCGCGTTTGATGCACTCTTCGATCGAGTAGCGGGGGCGGTCCACACTGTAGTCCAAGAAAGCTAAGGTAAAACTGTTGCGGGTATCCTGGATCGGGAAGTTCTCCTGGAATACCTTAAAGAGTCCCTCTTTACGACGTTGCTCAGGGGTAGAATCCATCTGAACAAAATCCTCGAAGGACTTCAACTGAATCTCGAGAAAGTCAGGATACGGCATATGCTTTTGCATACGACTGAAATTGACTCTCTGCTGTTTTTTACTTGTAGCCATTATTTTATATGGTTAATAATTGTTTAACAGAATTAAACTGTTGGTAATGAATAATTTAAATCTAAATCGGCGGGCTTACTTTTTATATTATTTTAATCTTCGCCCCTAAATAATTACCAAATTTTTCAGTTTTTTAATCATTCTGTCCTATTGAGCAGAAAAGGTTTAGACCCATATTTTGCGTATGGATCTAAACCTATTCCACCCTACCAATAGGTGGTTGGTCGTGAGGGTATTACTTGAGTTCTACCTCAGCACCTACCTCTTCGAGAGCTTTCTTCAAAGCCTCAGCAGTTGCTTTGTCAACGCCTTCCTTAACGTTAGCCGGAGCAGCGTCTACGATGTCCTTAGCCTCTTTCAGGCCAAGACCGGTTTGCTCTTTAACGGCCTTAACAACCTGGAGCTTGTTAGCACCTGCGCTCTTGAGAACAACGTCGAAAGAGGTCTTCTCCTCAGCTGCCTCAGCAGCTGCACCAGCAGCGGGAGCAGCAGCAACAGCAACAGCTGCAGCAGCCGGCTCAATACCATACTCCTCTTTGAGGATGGTTGCGAGTTCATTTACTTCCTTAACGGTAAGGTTAACTAATGTTTCAGCAATAACTTTAAGATCTGCCATGATCGTATAAATTTTAAATGTTTATTTTATCAATTAATTTAATTTTTCGGTATCCCGGAATCACGGTATACCGGTATCCCGAAGTTAAGCTCTCTCTTCGAGAGTTTTCAAAACTCCGTGGATGGTGTTTTGACCGCTCTGCAGTGCAGAAACAACGTTCTTCGCCGGGCTCTGGAGCAATGCAACCAGTTCTGCGATAAGTTCGTTCTTCGACTTGATAGTGCAGAGGAAGTCGAGGTTTTGCTTGCCTACGTAGATAGTCTCTTCTACATACGCAGCTTTGAGTTGCGGCTTAGCCTCACCCGTCTTGTCACCCTTGGTAAACTCTTTGATGAGTTTAGCAGGTGCATTACCGGTGTTGGTAAGCATGAGAGCGGTGTTGCCTTTCAATGCAGCGAAGAGTTCAGCGTCGATGCCTTTGGCCTCGAGGGCTTTTTGCAGCAACGTGTTCTTAGCTACATGCAGCTTGATGTCCTGTTTGAAGCAAGCGCGACGCAGTTCACTGGTCTTCGCAGCATCCAGACCCTCGATATTCACGAGGTAGAAGTGCGAGTACTCAGCCAATTGAGCGCCTAAGGCTTCAATCACGAGATTTTTATCTTCCTTTTTCATACTTGTCTGTAATTTTTAGAGATTAGAGAGATTTGGTATCAATCTTAATACCCTGACTCATCGTGCTGGAAAGATAAACGCTCTTGATGTACTCACCTTTGGATACAGCCGGCTTGAGGTGCTTGATCGTCTCGATGAACGCGAGTGCGTTCTCAGCGATCTTGTCAGCGCTGAAGCTTACTTTACCGATGGAGGTATGTACAATACCGAACTTGTCAACCTTGAAGTCGATCTTACCGCCCTTCACCTCTTTAACGGCTTTCGCAACGTCCATGGTAACCGTACCGCTCTTGGGGTTCGGCATCAAGCCACGAGGACCTAATACGCGACCGAGGGCACCGATCTTACCCATGATCTGAGGTTGGGTGATGATGACATCAATGTCTGTCCAACCGCCTTTGATCTTTTCAATATACTCATCCAGACCTACATAGTCAGCACCAGCTTCTTTCGCTGCTGCCTCCTGATCCGGCATACAGAGTGCGAGAACGCGAACAACTTTACCCGTTCCGTTCGGCAGCGCAACCACGCCACGAACCATTTGGTTCGCCTTACGGGGATCCACACCCAGACGCACGTCGATATCTACACTTGCATCGAACTTGGTGGTAGTGATCTCTTTTACGAGAGCAGCAGCCTCTTCGATGGTGTACAGCTTACCTGCTTCAATCTTCTCAGCAGCAAGCTTCTGTTTTTTTGTCAGTTTTGCCATAATTGTTGATTGATTGAAATAGGTTATTTAACTACGATACCCATGCTACGTGCAGTACCTTTGACCATTTTAAGAGCGGACTCAACGGTGAAGCAGTTAAGATCAACCATCTTGTCGGTTGCGATCTGCGTAGCCTGTTCCTCGGTGATAGTAGCCACCTTGTTACGGTTAGGCTGATCGGAACCGCTCTTCACTTTAGCTGCCTCGAGGAGCTGGATAGCTACAGGAGGAGTCTTAACGATGAAGTCAAACGACTTGTCTGCGTAAACGGTAATTACTACAGGAAGAACTTTTCCTGCTTTGTCTTGCGTTCTGGCATTGAACTGTTTGCAGAACTCCATGATGTTCACACCCTTGGAACCCAGAGCCGGGCCTACCGGGGGTGCAGGGTTGGCAGCGCCTCCCTTGATTTGGAGTTTGATAAAACCAGCAATTTCTTTAGCCATAGTTTTACGTTTGTTAATAGTTTTTGGCCTGATAGCGAATGATAATCATTCTCGGCCGGTTAATAAATTTGAAACTACCGAGTAGTAACTAACGACTTGTAACGGAGTCTCCTACTCTTTTTCTACCTGGTTGTAGCCCAGCTCCAGCGGAGTCTGGCGATCAAAGATCGTAACCACTACTTTGAGTTTGTGCTTATCTTCCGCAACCTCCTGGATGGTACCCTTGAAGCCGTTGAACGGACCGTCTACCACCTTCACGCTTTCGCCGACAAGGAATTCGATTTCACTTGCCGCACGAACCTCGGATTCGGAAGCGAGACCAACGAGTTTGTTGACCTCCGCCTGCGAAACCGGTTCCGGTTTAACAGTCGTTTTACCGCCGCTCAGGAAACCCAGGACGTTCGGAATGTTACGCAAGAGCGGGAAGCTCTCGTCGCAGAGGTAGCACTCAACGAGCAGGTAACCGGGAAGCAGGTTTTTCTCCTTCTCCACACGTTTGCCGTTCTTAAGCGTCACCACTTTCTCCCGAGGGATGAGCACTTGCGATACATACTCACGGAAGAGGGACGAAGAGACGAGTGCATTGTTGATGTACTCTTCTACTTTGTTCTCCTTGCCGCTGATAGCACGCAACACATACCATTGTTTTTTGTTTTCTGCCATAAAGCGATTTACGATTTAACGATTTACGATTTTTCGATTTAAAGCAGACCGTAAATAAATGACATGATAGAGTCAAAACACTTGTCCATTGCGAACACGATGAGCGCCAGGATGATGGAAGCAATCAATACGATCACCGCACTTTGAGACAACTCTTTGCGAGTCGGCCAGCTCGTTTTATGAACAAGCTCGTTGTACGATTCTTTTACGTTTTCTACAAAAGCCATATTAGTAGATTTTTTATTATTCTTATATTCGCGCCAACAATCAGGCCTCAACTTACGTTGAAGTCCGATTGGAAGCTATTTTTGTAACATTGCACGGAAGGCAGGAATCGAACCCACATTAACGGTTTTGGAGACCGCTCTCCTACCATTGGAGGACTTCCGTAAAATGCTCGGGCTCGAAGCCCGAGCGTTTTACTCATAAGCCGACTTATTAGTCGATGAGTTTGGTGATCTGACCGGAACCTACGGTACGACCGCCTTCACGGATTGCGAAACGCAGACCCTCAGAGCAAGCCACAGGGTAGATCAACTTAACAGTGATCTCGAGGTTATCACCAGGCATTACCATCTCGGTTCCTTCCGGCAGAGTGATCTCACCGGTAACATCCATGGTACGGATGTAGAACTGCGGACGATAGTGATTGTGGAACGGAGTGTGACGGCCGCCTTCCTCTTTCTTCAAGATATAAACGGAAGCCTTGAACTCACTGTACGGTTTAACGCAACCCGGGTGAGTCAATACCATACCACGCTTAACCTCATCTTCAACTGAACCTCATCACCTACTTTGATGACACCGGTCTCGATACGACCTGTTGCAACAGTACCACGACCCGTGATAGAGAATACGTCCTCTACCGGCATCAGGAACGGTTTATCAACGGCACGTACAGGGAGTTGGATCCAGTTGTCGCAAGCGTCCATAAGCTCGAGCACTTTCTCTTCCCACTCAGGAACACCGTTCAATGCACCGAGTGCAGAACCGCGGATAACCGGAGTGTTGTCGCCGTCGAACTCATAGAAGCTGAGCAACTCACGCATTTCCATCTCAACGAGGTCGAGCATCTCAGGATCGTCAACCATATCGCACTTGTTCATGAATACAACCAGACGCGGTACGTTTACTTGGCGAGCCAAGAGGATGTGCTCACGAGTCTGAGGCATCGGACCGTCAGTAGCAGCTACAACGATGATAGCACCATCCATCTGAGCAGCACCGGTAACCATGTTCTTCACATAGTCGGCGTGACCCGGGCAGTCCACGTGAGCGTAGTGACGGTTAGCCGTCTGATACTCAACGTGAGCGGTGTTAATGGTAATACCACGCTCCTTCTCTTCCGGAGCATTGTCGATAGAGTCGAACGAACGGAGCTCAGACAGACCTTTCTTTGCCAATACGGTAGTAATAGCAGCGGTCAGAGTCGTTTTTCCGTGGTCAACGTGACCGATGGTACCGATGTTAACGTGCGGTTTCGAACGGTCAAATTTTTCTTTTGCCATAGTAATTCTTTAAAAATAGTTTGTTTATTGTCATTTTACTTAAAAAAGGCCGGTCAATGTTTGACCGTTGACCTGCCTTGTTTCATGGAGCTGCTTCCGAGAGTTGAACTCGGGACCTCATCCTTACCAAGGATGCGCTCTACCACTGAGCTAAAGCAGCATAAGAGCGAAAGACGGGACTCAAACCCGCGACCCCCAGCTTGGAAGGCTAGTGCTCTATCGACTGAGCTACTTTCGCGTTAAACGAGAGGTAAGCTCTCGATTGTGTGGGTGCGGATGGATTCGAACCACCGAAGTCGAAAGACAGCAGATTTACAGTCTGCCCCATTTGGCCGCTCTGGAACACACCCTTTTGTCAAAGAACTTTAGCTTTTGGCTATTGGCTTTTAGCTAAGAGCTAACGGCTAACAGCTAACAGCTTTATTTTGGAGCCTCTAGTCGGACTCGAACCAACGACCGCTGGATTACAAATCTAGTGCTCTACCAACTGAGCTATAGAGGCGTACTTTTTACCTTTTGGTCGAAAGCGGGTGCAAAGGTACTGCTTTTTTTTGACATGACCAAATATTTTTCAAAAAAAATGCAAAAAAAATGCAATTTTGCCATTTTGGGATGGAATTTGAGGGAGTTTGAATCCCTCTTTCGTGCGCGTATATATAAATAGGACACACCCACACGCGCGCACGATCTCACGCTAAGAACCGTTTCCGAAGGGTAAGGATATCTTCGTGGGAGAGGCAGAGGACAGTATGCAGATAATTGATCATCCCGCCGAACTGGTTGTCAATGAGATCCAGCGTGGAGATGAAATTCGGTGTGGAAACGCCCATGAAGGCCTGGATGACGGACAGTTCGGGTGCACCTCCTCCTCGAGCGATGACGTCTGCATTGAGTTTCTCGACGATGGGTCGATACGCGATGTTACTCTCATCAAAATCAGCGATGATGGTGTCTCTATCCACGCCTAAGGCGAACATGAGGAAGGCCGCACCCCAGCCGGTTCGGTCTTTTCCCTGTGCGCAATGCCACAAGATTCCGCCGTCTTCGGGTGCTTCTACCACCAGACGCAGGAAAGCGGCATACTGGAGTTGGCTGAACTCACTGAGGATGAGCGACGGGTACATGTTTCGCGCCATGACCTGCACTTCGGGATAGAAGGAGTAGTTGACGATATGCTTATCCAGTTCATGAAACGCCTCATCGGGGATGGGTTTGCCGGTCTGTTGCTCGGCACGCATGTCGATGGTAGGCAGCAGATGATGCTGCACACCTTCCATCTCCCGATCAGGGGTGACCTGAAACTCACCGAGCGAACGGAAGTCAAAGATGCGGCAGAGGTTATATTCCGCTTTGAGTCGCGCCACGTCATTATCCGACGCATCATGCAGATGTGCCGTACGCAGCAGTCGATGGGGACGGATGGGTCTTCCGCCGGCACCGAGGATGCCGCCTAAGTCACGGGCGTTGTCGATATGGTCAAATGTAACGGTCATTGGGATAATGGCGAATGGCGAATGGCTAATGGCGAATGGGGAACACCTCGTCGATAAGGTGCACAAACTCCTGATAAGCGAAGGTGTCCTGTAAGTCTTTGAGGGACTCCGCCAAACCGCGGTAATGCCAGGCATGGGAAGCTTTATCTTTGACGTGGAAGATCGACCAGAGTGCATCTCCTTTGGTCTGATAATCGCGCCAGATGGCACGCATGTTACTCAGTTTATCTCCGAGTGCCACGATCTTCGCATCATGGGACGCGGCTGCCAGACGATCAATGGCCGCCTGTTTGCGGTCATGCCAACTGTCCTCTTCGGAAACCCCTTCGGTGAACTGATCACTCTCGGCATGCACGAGTTCCGCTACCCGATCACCAAACGCTTCACGCAGTTGTTCGACGGTGACGTCGGTATCTTCGATAGTGTCATGCAAAGCTGCCGCAGCTAAAAGTTCCTGATCGGCCGTGATGGTAGAAACGATCTCCACGGCCTCCATCGGGTGGACGATATACGGAAATCCTTTGCCGCGTCGCTCGGTGTTATGATGCGCTTGGACGGCAAAGATGATGGCACGGTCCAGCAAGTCTGTATCGATATATTTGTTTGCCATTACTTAAGAATCGATTCTTTGAGCACTGCACGGAATTCGGGCATAGGGCAGTGGGTACAACTTTCGATGAGCAGGGTCTTAAGACCGGCATAGATGCGTACGGTTTTCTCTATTTCGGCGAGATCGGCTTTCGGTCCGCATCCTTCGATGGGGCAAAGCGGTGAGCGGAAATATTCCTCCGCAAACGCATCCCAGAAACGGGCAGCGACCGCATTGGACATATGGTACTGCTCCATGGTCCACGACTCGTCATTCAGTTTGCAACACAGATAAACCATGCCGATGTCAAACATCGGATAACCGTAACAGAAATCACCGACATCAATGAAATAGCGGGTACGTACACCGTCCTGTTCGACGAAGATACCGTTACTGAACTGCAAGTCACCATGAATGGCCGAGTCGGTGTCGGGTGCGGCTGCGATGAAGGCACGCAGTTTTTCTTTCTCTTCATCGGTGAAGAAGGGGTTGTCTTCCAACCACTTATACTGCTTGTCCTTCACGTTCTCAAACTGCGTGGTATCGACGTGGGTGTTATGCAGTTGCAGACACATCTGTGCAAACTCACGGGCGTACTCTTCCGTATGCTCCGGATCGTCACCGCAGGCACGGGAATAGGATTTCTTCCCTTCGATACGGCGAAAGCGGATGCCCATGCGTTCACCGTCGGTGACTAAGTCACCGGGTTCGGGTGTCGGGATACCGAGTGCAAACACTTTCCGTGCCATCTCGAGTTCCGTACGTGCCGATTCGAAGTTCCGCAGGTACAGCTTCATCATGATGTTCGGATCCGTCTTATGGTTAAAACTGGCACCGTTCGCTCCTTCGCCGGTGCGGATATAGTCATTCAAATCAATTTGTATCGGGTTCATATCAGTTGTATGTTTTTAGCTTGTTCATAGGTTAGTTCAGCAATCGATTCGTTCTGCGAGTTATGGCCATTGACGGCATCGAAGAGTCGGACTAAACCCAACTTTCCACCGCCGGTCGCTAAGATGCAGACGATGCATATGTTTTGTACTCCCACGGCCGAGGAGAGGATGTCGAGATCGGTGTTTCCCAACTGATGCCGTGCCAAACGATAGGCGTCGTTCTCATATTGGTGCGCCATACGTGACACGTCACCCAAGGTGTTGCACCCCAAGGCCTTGAAGACACGCAGGTAACGGTTGAGCGGCACCTCTTCTATCTCCGCCTGGTTGATGGCTGCAATGCGCTTGTTGAGTGCGTCAAACGGCCGTGCCTGCAGGTAGCTGCTGAAGGTATCGCCGTCCAGTTGCACATCGTCCAGTTTACCGTCTTTCACCAGCGACTGCACACGGCGACGATAGTCGGTGATCTCAGTGCGGATACGGCTGAACTCATCATCCGCCATCTCGAGGATACCCGCCAAACGGTTAATACGCCGCAGGTAGTTACGCGGAATCTCGACACCGGTCTTGTAACCGATATCGTGGTTGATAGACGCCCAGGCATGCTGGAGCGTGGTGCGTAGTTGCAGTTCAAACCGGAATTGATGTCCCGGCAGGCGGCAGATATAATGGAGAGAGTTGTAACCGAAGCTGTCCAGTTGGTGCAACATCCGTTTGTCCACGGAGTTATCCCAATCGACCTCGAACAGCTGCTCTACCATCGACGCGATGCGGTCCACATCGTCGGTGTAGAAGGTGACGATACGCGCACCGACCAGGTCGGTGATGTCACTGAGCGTGGTATATTTCGCACCTTTGAGTGCCAGTTTGCCTTCGAGTGAAGAACGTGTCTTGACACGTCCTTCGACAGCGGTCACCAGCATCTCATTGCGCTCCAGCGCTTCACGCAGTTTGCTCAGCACCTTCTCCAACAAGCGTTCCAATTCCGGCAAGGCGGCTTGGTACTCGTCCAAAAGCATTTCGGTATGTAAGTCCATAGTTACTCAATGGTAAAGAGACTTACAAATCCTGTCATCATGAACACCTGGCGGATATCAGCATTGATGTTACGCACGATGACGGTGCAGTTATGCGCTGCCGCTTCCTTGCGAATGCTGAGGAAGATACGCAAACCGGAAGAGGAGATATACTCGAGTTCCGTGCAGTCCAGAATGATTTTTTTGTTGGTCATCTCCAGCAGCGGTTTCACCTCTTCTGCCGTTTGTACGGCGGCAGGTGTGTCCAAGCGACCGATAAAACGAGCCTCCACTTGATCGCCGGAGGTTACAATGTTTGTTTTCATATGTTTTTAATTAATGTCAATATATTCTTATCATCGATGCGCTCGTAGTGCACCTCGTCCATGATCTGGCGCACGAGATGGATCCCGAGACCGCCTATCGGTCGTTCTTCGGCACTGAGCGTCGTATCCACTTCTTCTTTCTGCGTCGGGTCAAAAGCAATACCGCTGTCGGTGACAGTGAAGATGAGTTGCTCACCACTTTCCACTTTCAACTTTCGACTTTCTACTATTACTTGACCGCTCTTTCCCGGGTAGGCATAGAGCATGACGTTGCTTACAATCTCTTCCAGCGCCAGGTTGATAGGCATGGATAATTCCGCAGGGATATCGAGGCTTTCGATCCATTCGGAGAGCGTAGGAATCTGCTGGATATCATTGCGCATGATGAGTGCCGGGGTATGATAGTGGACGGCTAACATCGTCAGGTCATCACTTGGTTCCGCTCCTTCCCGGAACGCTTCCACACTCGCTTGCATACGGGTCACCATCTCCAAAGGACCGTAACCCGTAACCTGTAACCCATCACCCTTCAGTTGTTCCATCATCCGTTGTTCGCCGAACTGCTCATGTTTGCCGTTCTCCGCTTCCGTCAGACCGTCGGTGTACAGGAAGAGCACATCGTTCATCGCCAACTGCATCTGTTGTGCTTGGAAGACAAACGAGCCTTCGATACCTAAGGGTAAGTTCGGAACGACATCGACCATTCGCCATTCGCCGTTCGCCTTTACTATAGGCGCATTATGTCCGGCATTGCAGTAGGCCAGTTCACCCGTCTTCGTATCCAGCACACCGATGAAGAGGGTGAGGAACATGTTCGAGGTGTTTTGTTCCGACAACGACCGGTTCATCTCGTTCATGATGGCTGCCGGATCCTCTTCATGCGACGTGACGGTACGGAACAGCGACCGTGTCATAGCCATCACAAGTGCAGCCGGAACCCCCTTTCCGCTCACATCGCCGATGCAGAAGAAGAGTTTGTTATGCCGCAGGTAGAAATCATACAGGTCACCGCCCACCTCTTTGGCCGGTTGCACGATGCCATGCATACTCACGTTCGTCAGGTCCTGGAACGGCGGGAACACTTTCGGCAGCATCGCCATCTGGATGGCACGGGCGATATGCAGTTCACCTTCCATACGTTGGTTCTGCTCCGTAGAACGAATGAGTTTCTGCGTGGTCTTGGACGAATGTATGAGCATCAGCGCCAGAATGATCAGACCCAACAGCATCAGCAAGCCGACGATCTTTCCGATATGATTAAGTTCAGCAAACAGCGCTTCCTCCGGAATGATAATCTCGATATGCCATCCCGTCGCCCGGATCTCGGCATTGTAGATATTGTATTTCTTACCGGCGATGGTGTCCGGAATTGGCACGATGTTCTCTCCCTTGTTCGACCGAATGGACGAATAACTGCCGGGGATTATCTGCAAGTGTTCCGAAATAGACTGCAGGTAATCCAATGACAAGTCGATACATACGACGGCTACCACCGAGTCACAACTGTCATACACCGGACAGGAACAACTGACGACCCAGGCCTTCGAACCGGCATCGTCTTGGTACGGTTCGCTCCACCAGCAGCTGTCACGACGAAGACCGTTTTGATACCACTCCATCTGCGTGTAGTCATGTTCGGCACTACCGATCTGACGGGTGTAGATGCTGTCGTTTTTAACCTGACTCCATTCCTTGCTGGCAGTTAACCGACTGCTGCAGAGTTCAAAATACCTACCTTTCTTGGGAAAACAACCGGGTTTGAAAGCCACGGCCAGACTGGTGGTATTGCCTAACGAACGCACCACCAGACGGGTATCTTCGGCTATGCGATCCGGTTGGTTCAGATGTTCTTGCACCAATAGCGCCAGCGTCTTGGCGGCTGTCTCCACTTCAATCGTATGGATCTCTATCTCTTGCTCGGCATTGCGTAACTCCGCCTCAGCGCGTTTATCCACCGTCTCACGGATGGCACTGCGGCTGGAGAAATACTGGATACACGAAATCGCCTCCAGCGCCAGCGCGGCTACCACCATAATCCATATGCCGGAACGGTTTTTCTTCTTTGCCATACCTATTCTTCCTCACACATACAATGACTGCGGTACCGTTTGGGATGCGGTATACGGATGCGGATACCGATCTCAGCACCCACCGCTATCGGACTCGGTTTGCCGGACAACACCTGTGTGTTATAGACGGGAGCATAGTCACTCATGAAATAATGTGCCTGCCGCATCTCGTTTCCTTGGGTGTCGTTACGCCATCCCAGAGGAACAGCGGTCTCTGCCGTCTCGAGGGCCGGCATGAAATGCATCGTGCCGTAGATAGCACCGAAGATCCACACATGCCTCAGTTCATCGACGGGCGCTTCCACTCCTATCTTCACAAAAGCCGCCACTGTCATTTTGGTTTTTAACTCATATTTCCCCTCCATAGAGGCGGTGTAGAACCCGTGATTAGGGATGTTGCTGAGCGTCATCATCCACGGTTCATAGAATCCCTCATGACTCAGTATTCCGCCATACGATCCCTTATTCATCATCGGGATGCAGGCCTTAGCTCCTAACTGTCCGTACAGACGCACGTCGGTAGCCACGGGAAAACGCAGGTACACCGCCAACGGGATCTCTAACATATACAGTTCCTGTTGGTCCGACCATTTATGAACAGTCGTCAGATGGTTATACAACTCCCCGTCGGTATCCCGTACGCCCTGCCATTCGGCTACACCGTTCATCTTGGCATTCGCTCCGTAACGGGACAGGTCCACTCCGACACCTAAACCGACGTACTTGTTAAACTGCAGTCCGTAACCCACATGCGCACCCAGACCGTATGAACCGCCCTGGCTCATGGTCAGTCCCGGCTGCGTAGCATTGGTCAGACCGTATCCTAAGCTACTCCATCCACCGCCTACCGACACCTCGAAGAAGGACGACAGACCATACATCGACGTGGCAGCGAACAGCAGCAGTCCTATTATGGTAAATCGAATCGGTTTCATCAGTACAATACGCGTTCAGACCATACATTTCCTTTCTCATCGGTCAGCATCCAGATATAACATCCGTGACTGACAGCCGGTTGTTCCGGTCGTTCGGTCCACTCACCGACTTTCTCACCGCTGAAGTTATACAGCACAGCTTTGCAAACCACCTTACCCGGGTTCAACGGTGCACTGGCGGAAAACTCTTCAAACAGACCTTCACAGGACACGACTTGACTTCCGTCAGCACGCGTAGCTACTGCATGGTAGATATTTCCGTCCCCTTCCAGCACCACACCTTGGGTGTACAGATACTGGCGTGTGGCGCCGTCGATCGCCGTGTGGTTCTTGTACCACTGGTAACTGACATACTCCTCATTGCCGTTATCCACAAACAGCAGGTCGTTCCACTTGCGATAGACGATGTCCTTGCATTCCGGTCTAGGAGGCGGCGGTGCTACTTCCGCTTTCATCTCCACAGACACTCCGGCTAACAAAGCCGTTACCATCAATGCCATGATCACATTTCTTTTCATATCGAAAAAGTGTTTAGTTATTCAACAGGTGTTATCTCTACACGGCGGTCCAGACTGATATCATGGATGCCTTGTATATAGTCTCTATCAATACCCTCCGCACGGCTTTCAATCTGTTCCGGTTGAACGCCCAACTCTAACAGCATATCCACCACAGCCTGTGCTCGAGCTTCGGAGAGAATCTGGTTCTTGTTCTTGTCACCCTCCCGGCTGGCGTGACCGGTAACGAGAATCTTCTGGAACGTATTCTCTTTGAGGATATCTGCCACTTGTACTAAGATATCAGCCGGTTCCAGTTTAGGCTCCGCTGAGTTGAGGTCAAACCAGATGACGGATTTCTCCAACACGCGTTTGATCTGCTGTACCACCACCTCTTTCGCGATCTTCTGTTCACGAGGTTGCAGTTCGGCTGTGGTGTCGCAGACTTCGATCCGCTTGTAGTTCACCAGCACCACCGGTGCTTCCTTACGCCGAACGGTACGGGTGTTGAAGTTGATACCCACCCGCACACCGGCCTGCCACGGATGGATAGAGGACGCATACTGCGTACCGATGATACCGGCATATTCGTTCATGAAGTCATGCGTCTTGTACCCGGTGGCATTCACGTTCTTCCAGCCTATATCCTGCTTATCGGCACACACGTCGTTCACCACATAGTTAGCATAGACACCTACCAACAGATCCAGGTTCTTCAGCAGCGGTATCGCTACCCCCACATCGGCCATCAGACCGATCGCCGGCATCTTAACCGTCCACTTCTGCGCAGTCGTCTCAAAATCCGCTGCCTCCTCCGAATAGAAATCATGACCGGCGATATCCGTCAGTTCCAGTTTCCACGGTTTGTACCAACCTACGTGTTCAATACTACCGCCTTGGAGTTGACGACGTGCCGAAACCGGTAAACCGATGTTGGCACCCAAGTCCGCGTAGATCTTAAGCGGTCTTTTATCCACCTGCACGTTGGGAATCGGATAGGTGCATTGCACCATCACCGGCACATCCACCATATACGCCCGTTGACTCTCCTTCCAGTCGTGTGTCTTCACATGATGCTCGTAGTCTTCCCCTTTCATCCCGGGCATCGGCATGTCCGAATCCGACACATTGGGGGTAAAGACCGTTGTCGTGTTCAGCACTCCCGTACTACCGTAATCGGAAAAACCGACACCGACACCGATACCCCAGTTGGGCGTGAAATAATACAGATATCGCAGTTGGGCATTCAGACCGTAACTGCCGCTCTGCTTACCGTCCGCACCTAAGCTGTACCCCATGCTGCTGTACCCTGCGCCGAGCAACACCTGGATGTTATGCTCCAACCGGTTCACACCCGTCGTATCTTCTTTCACTTTCTTCTCCGGCGCCGGCACCACCGCTAACGGTTCTTCAATCGTCTGCATACCGCAGCGAACGGTGAACAGTGTATCCATGAAGAGTTTACGGGTGACGGAATCATTGTCAATGATCTCATACGGTTCTGCCGCTACCGACTTGTACGTCACCGGCGGAGATGGTTTCCGCGTAATCGTCAGCACACCCTTCTTTACCTTGCCTTGAAAATCCTTGTCCAGCACTTTCTTAAGCACCGTACCCGGTTTCGCTTTCTTGAAATCCTCCGTGATCCGTTTGTTCCGGTCAATTTCGTCCACAATATTGAGTGTATAACCGTTTCGGTTACACAGATCCTGCAGTACAACGATCAATCGTTCATTGCGGTAACGCTTCGTGAATGGCTTCGTTTTCGCTTTCGCTGCCTGCATTTCCATACTGCCGACCGCTACGAAAATCAGAAGAATGAGACCCAACATTCGTTTCATGGTGTACACAAATTTTAAATTTGGCTGCAAAGTTACGAAAAAAATTTCGAATACGCAAATAAAAATGCCATTTTTATTATCTTCGAAATGTTTCGAAATAAAGGAAACAAAATCATATCGAAAGCTATTTGCCATATAAAATCAGTCAGTTAGGACATCTTTCAAGGTTCACGAACGTGCGCCGAACACAAAACATGTTTTAAAACATATTTTTATTTTTCCGTATGTGCGCGAAAAGTTGTAATTTTGTGCCGAATTTGGAATCTATATACGTATGAAAAGGCATTTCATCACATTGATTTTGGTTGCTCTCACCGGTTTCGGTGCAGCAGGTTTTGCACAGTGTCCGTTCTTCTCAACCCCTTTGTATCCCAGTTTGTCGTATAATATCGACGCTACGCCGTGGAACTTGGAACTGGAGGTGTTTGGGGACACCACCGGCGCTACGATCGAGTGGTACCGTTATGAGCGATACACCCAGACCGCTGCGGATGCAATGCTGTACACCGGTCCCGGCAGTAATACGGTCAGTGAGTGCAAACCGGAGACCAGTCCTGCGATGCGAGACACGCATTATGACTATTTCTGCGTACTCAAGACTCCCGCCTGTCCGGGAGGCATCACGTCAGCGGTCTTCGATGTGCAGGTGGCGATTGGTAATGACTGCTGGACCATGGACGGCACGTCTTTCACCATCCAGTCTGCACCCGCTTCGTATCACGAAGGCGACAAGATCACCCTCACCGCGTACTACAGCGGTTACGGCGGATTCCATTACTACACCTGGTTCCATAACGGCGATACGGTCAAAGAGGATGCGAACCACATCATCTTCAACGATCCCGATAACTTCAACTACTCGGTGCTCACCATCCCCGCCAGCGAAGTGACCGATGCCGGTTCCTACTATGTCACCATCGTGGACGGACCGAACTGCGAGAAGAAGACTTCAGCGAAGAACATCACCGTCATACCGAACGAATACCTCGTCTTTGACGATAATAACAACACCCATATCTGGTCCGATCCCAAGAACTGGTGGCCGAACTACAACCGCATCCCGATGCGAACCGACAGTGCCTTCATCCGGAAGTCTTGTGAGGTGGATATTGCTAACGCGCAGGTAGGCAGTCTGACGATCGACATGACGGGTGACACGGCCCTGATCATTCACCCGACTTCGGCACTCTTCATCGCCGGTCATCTCTACGGTTGCAAAGCCGGTGACCTGCTTATCGAAGCCGACGCCAATGGGAACGGTGCCATCATCATGGGCACAGGCAACCAGGCCATCCCTGCTACCGTACAGTTCTACGCACGCTCGGAACAGATGAACGCCGCCACACCCGTTTGGCAGTATATGGGTTCGCCCTTGATGTTCCAACAATCGCTGACGGACCTCTACGACGGTGCCCAACTGTACGAGTGGACCAACACGCCGAACCTGCAGTTAGGCGGCAACTGGCAGAAGATGGATCCCGCGACGCAGAAGATAGAACCGTTCAAAGGGTACTGCATGACCCAGACAGCCCAACAGACCTATTCGCTGAGCGGCACGCTCAATAACCCGGAAACCAAAGGTCTCTCCGTGCCGTACAACGATCAAGGTCAATACCCGGGTTTTGCACTCTTAGCTAACTCTTGGGTAGCCCCCATCAGCATTGCCGCCATGACCGCTGAGGATTTCGGCGATGCCGATGCCACGGTTTATATCATGAATACCGGCACCTACAACGAAGCTATCCAACAGCAACCGAATATGGCTACCGGTCTCGGTATCGATCCCGGTCAGTACAACGCCATCCCGGTGCACGCCGCTTCTTACGTAGCCGGAGCTCTCGCCGTCATCCCTCCGATGCAGGGATTCTTCGTGCATACCACCGCAGCGACCAATGTCAAACTCAACTACATGAACGCGGTTTATACTCCGGCTCGCACCAAAGTGACTACCACCCCCACCCGTGCACCGCAAGCTAACAGCCAACAGCCAATAGCCAATGTTCTTCGATTACATATCGACGGTTTCGGTCATGCCGATGACCTCTATCTGTTAGTGGATGACCAATTCACGGCGGGCTTCGATAACGGTTGGGACGGCCGCAAAGCGTACGGTCGTTCTCCGCTTACTATCGCTGCATTGTCCGGCGGTGACGCGCTGGCAGTAGCTGCCGTGCCGGAACCGGAAGGTCTGCCGATCGAGATCCAAGGAGGTTTGGATAAGTACTACACGATAACAATAGAAATGGCTAATAGCCAACAGCCAATAGCCAACAGCCTTTATCTCTTCGATAAAGAGTCGAACATCTACACCCCGTTAACAGACGGTGCGCAATATGTCTATACCGCGTCGAATGACGCGAACCGGCTGACTATCGTTCGGAAGATGCAAGAAGTGACGGACCAACCGCACAATGCATCGAAATTCATCCGAGATGCCCATATGTATATCCGAATCGACGGTGCGTTGTACGACGCATGCGGTCGCAAAATAGAATGATACCATGAGAAAATTCATCGTTATCGCATCCATCGTAGGCTGCGCAGTCATGGCGCAAGCGAACACCGGTGCTCCCTGGATCGTGGAGCGGAATAACATCGTGGAGAGAACCGAAGCAGGTTGTCCCTCTTTCCCGAGTGTGCTGTATAGTTCCCTCGTCTATAACGTCGGCTGTATCCCTTGGGATCTGGAATTCAACAGCAGCACCATGTCCGGTGACACGAACGGTGCCTATTTCCAGTGGTATCGGTACAAAGAGAGCGAAGGTGCTTCGACGGCACAACCCTGCTCCTGGCAAACCGATCACTCCACCTTCGAAGGATTCAAACCCGCCACGGACGAGAATAACTCCCGCTACATCTACTACTGCCTGGTAACGACCCCCAACTGCCCGTCCGGCACCAAGTCCGGTAAGTTCACCGTTGTCGTCGGGCAAGACGGAGACCCCTGTCCCACCTTTGCCGGCACCACGTTCACGATCACTTCCGGCGGTTCCTACACCTCCGGTCAGACGGTGACGATCACCGCTACCACGACCGCTTACGGTGGTGACCACATCTATACATGGTACCATAACGGAGTCGCGCTGGATACCACCGACACCCGTTACACTTTCGTTTGGGGCTTTAACCAACCCCAACTTATCATCGCCAATATCCGACCGGAAGATGGCGGTATGTATTCCATCCAGATGCAGGACGGTACGGAGTGCTATATGTACACCGATCCCGTTCGTATCCTGGTGGATAGCCCGTCCTGCGGTCCCGTGCCTACCCTCGGTGTGCAGAAAAAGGCTATTTGTGAAGGAGAGAGCACCCAGACCGGTGTGTCTAACAACACACTCGCTGCAGGCGAAGTGGGACAGATCGTCTATATGGTCAAACCCGACGGTTCCAATCCTTCCACCACCGTCGGTACCTGGACCACCGACATGCCCGGACTCTATCAGTTCAAATATGTCGTTGAGAACCCCAACAACCCGTCTTGCTACCGCGAATCGAAAGTAGCTACTATCCGCGTCTATGAGAACGGCGGTACCGTTACCATTACCCCGAGTGTCGCGGTGGAGAAGACCACGAACAAGGTGACCTTCACCTGCTCTCCGGCTCCCGGCACCGATGAGACCGCTACTGTCACCTTCTCCAGCAACGGCGGACAGACCGGTTCCGTTTATCCGAACACCTATCCGAATTTCGCACATACCTGCTATACCTCCGGCACTTATACCTACACCTACACCATTACCAACACCAAAGCAGGTTGCAGCCGCACTGCTACCTGCGAAGTGATGTGGTACTCTTGCGGTTGGGTTACCGCACGGTTCAACAACTGGGTGGCGGACAAGATCAAAGTGGGAGGTAGCATTAACTTAGGACCGGCAGTGCCGACCGAGACGGGTATGATAGGAATACTCACCGTCAGCAAGGACGGCGGTACACCGGAAGTGATCCCGACCTCTTCGCCCTATACACCGACCGATCCGGGTACATATGTGTTCCACTATGAAGTAAAACACTCCGATCCGCGCGTCACGGATTGTTATAGCGAGGTCAGCAAAACCATCGTTGTGGAACCTTGCGGTACAAAAGCTCAACTGTCCACCAACAAGACCGTGCTCAAACTCGGTGAATCTGCCTCTCTCACGTTCAACCGTCCCGCCTCCGGCGAAACAGCCAAGATGGAAGTCAGCAAAGACGGTGGTGCCAAATCTACAATCTCCAATATCCAATCTCCAATGACATATACGCCAACGGCAGTTGGCGAGTATGTGATCACCTACACCATCACTCCCTCCGGTTGTCAAGCGACCTCGCAGTCCGTGACGATCAAGGTCTATGACTGCGGTCCGGATGCAACTATCTCTGCCGACCGGACCAGTATTCAACCCGGTGGAACGGTGAACCTCACCGTCTCTACCCCCGGTGCCGATGAGACCGCTACCCTCACCGTCAGCAAAGACGGTGGTCCTCAATCTCCAATCTCCAATATCCAATCTCCCATAGCCTATACGCCTTCCGACGAAGGCACCTACGTCTTCACCTACACGATCTCGCACGCGTATATAGATTGTTCACGCAGCGCACAGGTGACCATACGCGCATATAGCTGCGGTACACCCGCCGGCCTGACTACGGATAAGAATGTACTCAAACTGGGTGAATCGGCTTCGCTCACCCTCAACCGTCAACCGGTGGCTGCCGATGGAGAAACAGCTTCCCTCACCGTCAGCAAAGACGGCGGTGCAGCACAACCGCTAACAGCTAACAGCCAACAGCCAATAGCCTATACGCCAAACGAAGTTGGCGTTTATACCGTCACTTACAGCATCGATAACGTTACACTCGGTTGTGCTACTTCGGCGCAGGTCACCATCCATGTCTATGACTGCGGTCCCGAGGCAACGATCACGACAGATAAGGATGTGTTGAAATTAGGAGAATCGGCTTCGCTGACCCTCTCTGCCCTTGGTGCCGACGAGACCGCCACGCTCACCGTCAGCAAAGACGGTGGTGCCCAATCTCCAATCTCCAATATCCAATCTCCAATGACATATACGCCGAACGAAGTTGGCGAATATGTCCTCACCTACACCGTCTCACATCCGTATATCGACTGTACGCGTTCCGCTTCGGTGACGATTAAGGTGTATGACTGCGGTGTACCGGCAGCGATCACATCGGATAAGGCGACACTCAAACCGGGTGAATCGGCATCCCTGACGCTCTCTACCGTCGGTGCCGATGAAACCGCCACCTTAACCGTCAGCAAAGACGGTGGTGCCCCATCACCCATAACCCATAACCCATCACCCATGACATACACACCGACGGAAGTCGGTGAATATGTCCTCACCTACACCGTCTCGCATACGAAGATCACCTGTGAGACCTCGGCTTCGGTGACGATCAAGGTATATGACTGCGGTCCGGATATCGAGATGACGCTCCCTGTCTCGGAGATCAAGATCATGCGTACCACGACGATCACCCTCTCTGCCCCCGGTGCCGACGAGACCGCTACGCTCACCGTCAGCATCAATGGTGGTGCCCAATCTCCAATATCCAATCTCCAATCTCCAATGACATACACACCGACGGAGTTAGGCGTTCACACCTTCACCTACACCATCACCCATCCGTATATCAACTGTACCCGAACGGTGACAGCGACGCTCAATGTGATAGAAGCCGAACTGGTGTTTGACGACAAGAACGGCACGCATGTATGGTCTGATCCGCAGAACTGGTGGCCGGCCTATAACCGTCTCCCGAATGCTGCCGACAGTGCCATCATCCGTAAGAACTGTAACGTCGATATCGACAATGCCGTGACGTATGACCTCACCTTCGACGGCGGTAACATCAACATCCAGCCGCAAGATGCCCTCATCGTCCTGCATCAGGTACTGCCAATATCCAATGTCCAATCTCCAATATCCAATAACTTCACCATCGCTTCCGACGCTTCCGGCAACGGTGCCCTCATCCTGGGGCCGGACAACACCGACCTCCCGGCCACCGTGCTCTTCTATGCGCGTTCGACCGACATGAACGAGCTCTATCCCGTTTGGCAGTACATGGGTTCGCCGGTGCAGGAAGCGCTGAACATCGATGCCGCTTATCCGGGTGCTGTCTTCTACGAATGGACCAACACACCGAACCACAAGACCGGTGGCAACTGGCAGCGCGTTGATTCGCTTACCGGTGAACTGTCGCCGTTCAAAGGCTACTGCATGACGCAACTCAAAGACAAACAATATACATTGCAGGGCACGCTCAATAACCCGGTTCTGCGGGAAGTAGCGATCCCGTTCAATGACCAAGGCATCTACTCCGGTTTCGCGTTTGTGGCTAACTCCTGGGTAGCACCGATCAGCATTGCCGCCATGAGTACCGAGGATTTCGGGGGTGCCGATGCGACGGTTTATATCATGAACAGCGGCACGTACGAGGAAGCCATTCAGCAGCAACGCAACGCTTCCTATGACGGAACAGCCGCAGCCCGTGGTCAGTACAACGCGATCCCTGTACACGCCGCTTCCTATCTGCCGAATGCACTCACCGTCATCCCGCCGATGCAGGGATTCTTCGTGCACACCTCCCGTGCCACGACGCTCAGTCTCGATTACAATAAGACGGTCTATACCCCCGCCCTCACACGCGTCAACACCACCCCGACCCGTGCCCCGCAGGCCCATAACCCGTCACCCGTAACCCATAACCCATCCGTCTTACGCTTCCGCGTAGAAGGCTTCGGTTCGGAAGATGAAGTCTATCTCCTCACCTCGGAGGCTTTCACCACCCGTTTCGATAACGGATGGGAAGCCATCAAGGCACGTTCGGAGAACAGCGATATCTCGATGGCGGTAACCTCAGCCGATGGCGACCTGGCCGTAGCGGCTATTCCTGAACTGGAAGGTACGGAGATCACCTTCGATGGTGGCAACCACAAGACATATACAATAACGGTAACCGGTAACCCGTCACCCGTAACCGAGGACCTTTATCTCCTGGATACAGAATCCGGTATATACACGGAGCTCCGTGAGGGCATGACGTACAGCTTCAAATGCGGTGCGGCTACCCGTCGTTTCGTCATCACCAAACAAGGTGACTTTGAGAATGACCAATCACCAATTACCAATTACAAATACATCGAAAACGGTCTCCTTTACATCCGTGCCGGCGAACGCCTCTACAACGGAACCGGAGAGTTGTTGAAATAGAAAATAATAACTTTAAACACATACCATTATGAAAACAAAATTGACAACTATTTTCAAGAAATCCGCGAATACCCCCCCCATGTGGGTGTGCCTTTTATTCGCGTTAGTAATCTCGACTAATTGTTGGGCAGATGTCACTGCTGAGTGGGGAGAATGGGGAAGTCCCAAAAGAACTTTCCCAATTGGTAATGAAGACAACCTAAACGGAATAATCCTGACCCCAAGTGCCTCTATAACTGAATTAAGTTATGTATATGTTGGTGGAATTGATAATTATGATACATATAACTTGAATGTAAGTGGCAAATACGTAGATATTAGTTTGTCTTCTGGTGTTATTTCTTCCGTGCAGTTTGGCGTCTGGACTGCAGATGCAACGCTACTTAAGATCCAATTCTGCAAAGAAGCTACTTATACAGGAGATCCTGCAGATTTGTTAGGAGATCCCCAAGTAATGCATGATGCGGTAGCAGCGGGTTCCGGTTTGCAAACCATTATCGCTCCTACAAATGCAAAGTCTGCTCGAATTTATAAGGATGGTTCAGACCATTGGCAGTGTTATTTGTATCGTCTTATAGTAACAGCTGCTGCCGGTTGTGCATCTCCGGAAACAGCAACATTTGCTGCTGGCGGAAGTGGTAATCCTACAGGATCTGCTCCAAGTAATATCAGCAGATGTGAAGGTTCTACATTTACAATGCCTGGTGCAGGTACACTAACATGGTTCGGACATAAGTTTACAGGTTGGAAACTGAATAATGCTGGTGACCTTATCACTGCCGGTACTTCTTACACCATGCCAGCAGGGGGTGCTTCATTTACTGCACAGTGGGAAGAATATGTAGAACCAAAGATAGCAGAATGGGGAGATTATGGAGTGCCAGCAACAGACTTCCCTTCTTCGTCATCATCCTCAACATCATTAAATGGCATTGAACTAGCATACGATGTAGCATATAGTACAGGAGGCGTAGGTTGGTATTCTGCGCATACTTACTATTGGGTTTTCGACGATAATAAATATTGTAATATTACATTAGCGTCTTCATATAGTTCTCAAGTTATTTCTGAAGTCAGTGCGTGTGTTTGGTATACTGGTTATGGATCAGCGCCTGAAATGTATATTCAATTTTACTCTTCGGCAACATGTTCAGATGGATATGAAATAGGCACACCTCAACTCATTACAGGGCAAGTACAAACAGCTTCAACGTTATCAACTCACGTTCCTGCTGCTGCAGGCGCTAAATCAGCACGTATATATTCTCTGGGTGAGGCTTTTATGTGTCGCTTAATCGTTACAAGAGATGATGCATGTTCAACAGTTACAGCCTCGTTTGCAAAGGCAGGCAGCGAAACAGGAAATGTTCCTGGTGCTATTGAGGTTTGTGAAGACGGAAACCTTACGATTCCAGATGCAGGTACTCTTACTTGGTCACGTCACGCATTCTTAGGCTGGGATGACGGTTCTAACACTTATGCGGCTGGTGCTTCCTATACAATGGGAGACGACGATGTCGAGTTTACGGCCGTTTGGGAAGAATTAGTTACTCCTGCTGTTACCAATCTGACTATCACAGATAAAGAAAATAGTAATGTTCCTCTATCTTGGAAGATTCCGGGGAAGTTGGATTTAAGTACAGCAACAACTTCGGTCTCCGGATATTTTATTAATGGGCAATCAGCTGCAGGAAGTTATTCATACAATAGTTCAACCGAAGAATTGACGGTTACTTATACTGCATCTCAATGGGCACAACCCGGTGTAGCATTCCCGTTTACATTGAGTAACTTAGAATCCGTTACGTTTGAATATAAAGGACATCGTGTTTTCCCAGAAGTTGTCAAAGCCGATGGGACAGCTTCGTATTGGGATTATGACGTAATTGAAACAGCTGCCGATTGGACAAAAGTGACCCGTACTCCGGTTCATACTTACTCAGGAAGTGTTTCTGCGGCTCCGCTACCAGCTGCTAAAGCGATCACTTTCTGCGCGAATCCAGATGCAAATAAAACCAATGAATCTTTTTATCTTCGTAATGTCTTCTACCACGTAAAAGATCAAGTAGATATAGACCACGTAGTTTTGATGCGCAAGGCGGGTTCTGCTACAGCAGATACGACAGATGCGGCTGCTACAAAATTATATTCCGGTAAGTTATCGCACTTCACGGATGATGAATCCAAAATAGTCGGAACAACTTATTACTATACCGTTTTTGCAGTAGATGAGGACGGCTATGTTTCTGCCGCCACCACAGTTAGTGCGACTATTACCAATGATACTCCGCACACCGTAACTTACGCAAAGGGAGATGAAGCGGTTGACGGCTCCGTTCCTACAGATGCTAATACATATGTGGAAGGTAATAATGTTACCTTGGCTGCTATAGGTGATTTAGCTTGGTCCGGTCATATCTTCATGGGTTGGAGTGACGGAACCGACACATACAAACCGGGCGATTCTTATACAATGACTGACAACGATGTAACCTTCACCGCTCAATGGCGCGACATCGAAACACCGTTCATTATTCCTACAGGAACTACCCACTTAGATGCCAACAATTATTATGCTGCTCCTCATGGAGTATATAGTTTTGATGTAGATGGCACTGGAGCTTCGACCTGTATTGATATTGCAGCAAACAACTATGCAGAATGGAAAGCCAAATTTACTCCGGGTTTCTATAGTGCAACTCTTGCGTATGGAACAACCGGATACGCGGTCAATGTTACATTGAAAATTTATGACGGAGAAACTGAGGTTCTGACCACTACTGCTGATACACATTCTGATGGTTCCGGAGCGCATCGATATCAAAAAACATGGGGCCTGGATTTGACTAATTTAGACCCGAATAAAGCTTATTTTGTAAGGGTTATTGATACCTATAGTGATGCTACTTCCAATCCTAAAGTCGGTTATTTGGATTTTAGCATGCTTGTCCCGACCACTATTGGCGACGATGCCCTAACTCGCTTGGATTACAACAATATAACTGTTTCTCCGGGAACCGTTTCGTTCGATGTTAAAAACAACAGTAATCCTGTTACCTGCTTGGATATCAAAGACCAAAATCAAGCAGATTGGTACGCATATATCACACCAGGCTATTACAAAATCAATCTTTTGTATGGTACACCTGAATACTCAACCAATGTCTCTTTCTCCGTTATTGATGCTTCTTCCGGCACTCCGGTATTCTCACCGGCAGCAATGATCCATAATGGTTCAGGCGGCGCGCATTGGTATGAAGACAAGACATGGCCAGCAGTGAATCTGACCGGCTTGGATCCAAACAAACAGTATATTATTCGTGTCAAGGATACATATAGTACAACTGGCTCCAAACCGAAAGTAGCTTATGTAGAATTCACTCCTCTCATCGTTTCTGTCCCCACAGAAACCCGCTTGGATGAAACCAATACCATTTCAACAATTGCCTTCGCTACCGATCTCGATATCGACAATGATGGTAATAATGATGAGTTAATGAATCTTAAAAAAACTAACGCGGAATGGCAGGTAAAGATAGATCCGGGATTCTACAATGTAAGTCTTTCCTATGGTGTACCGCAATATTCAGTCAAAGTGTCTGTCAAACTGATCGACCCAAGTGGCGAGGAGGAAGATCGCTATCTAAGCGCCAATCCATACTATCACGTATCCGGTCAAGCAAGTACCCCTCAACGTTTGGTAGGTACTACCGCTGTTGATCTTACCGGTATTACACCGAATAAGACTTATAAAGTACAAGTATCCGACGAGTATGGCTCTGATGGATGTAATCTACGTGTCAGTCATCTCACATTCGCTACCGCTGATCCTATCAATGTATCTAATGACGATAATACCCGTTTAGACAAAACCAATGCATTCTCAACACCCGCTACCGCTACCGACTTGGATATAGATGATGATGGTAACTTGGATGAACTGATGGATTTAAAGAACTCTTCTGTAAATTGGCTAACGAAAATAGAACCGGGTATCTATGATGTTAGTTTGACCTATGGTACACCAAGTTACTCCATTAAGGTATCTGTTAAGTTGATTAATCCGGATGATGGTTCGGTAGTAAAGAATCTCAGTGTAGATGGTAGCCATGACTATTACTACGTTTCCGGAGAAAAAGACAAACCACAACGCAAAGTGGGTGTGACAAAAGTGGACTTGAGCGACATCAATCCGAATAAGACTTATAAAGTACAAGTATCCGACGAGTATGGCAATGATGGTTGTAAACTGCGTGTCAGCCATGTGGAGTTTGCTCCAATAACACCTATCAGCATTGTAACCGGCACTTCTACTCGCTTAGATGAAACCAATACATATTCCTCGTTGACTTTGGCGACGGATCTGGATATTGACGATGATGGGAATGCGGATGAGTTGATGAATCTCAACAAAAACAAAGGAAACGCAGCATGGATTGTACAAATCACACCGGGTATCTATGATGTTAAATTGATCTACGGTGCACCCAGTTACTCCATTAAGGTGGCTGTCAAACTCATAGACCTGAGTGGCGAAGAATCCGTCAGATACTTAAGTACCGATCCTTACTATTATGAGACAGGAAATGAGAATGTGCCGCATCACCACATTAGCACTACCCGCTGTGATATGACAGGAATAACGGTTGGTAAGAAATATAAAGTTGTTATAGAAGATGCTTATGACGGAACCTACGGTTGTAATCTGCGTGTCAGTCATCTGGAGTTCGCACGTCCTGTTGACACCTACACCCGTACCGGCTTGACCGTTGGTAACTACGGAACGATCTGTCTGCCGTATGCGGTGGCAGCGGAGGATATCCACGGTGCTGACATCTTCGATATGCAGGGATGGCCTGCCGGATCGGTGGCAGTTGTGCTCAATGAGGTGGATAACATGGAAGCCGGACGGCCGTATGTCATCCAGGCGAAGGCAACTACCGCTACTTGGAGTTACTATCCTGAAGGCGATCCTGCTGCAGCCGGTTCGCATAATGGTCTGATCGGTTCGTACACCAAAGAAGTCATCCCGGCTAATGAGAACAACTACATGGTTTATAGGAACAAGCTCTACTATGTAGATGTGCTGTCATATGTGGGCGCTAACAAGGCGTATATCAACCGCACCTTGGCCGAGGCAGCCGCAGAACCCGTTGCACCCGCTCCGGGCAAACGGCAGATCCGTCTCTTCCTTGACGGTGAGCAAGTGATAACCGACATCGACCAGATCAATGACCAAATGACCAATACCAAATACATGGAGAACGGTATCCTCTATATTCTCCGTGAAGGTAAAGTTTACAACGCTCAAGGTCAGTTAGTAAAATAAATTCGTTTCATTGGATTAATTCGTGAATAATAAATATATGAAAAAGATGTATAAAAAACCCATTACAGAAACAACCCCCATGGAGCCCGCTTTCACCATTTGCGGTTTAAGCGATGGTGGCAATATCAGCGATAAGGGGACGGGCTTAGAAGGCGATGCCCCAAAACGCAGAACCGAAGTGTTCTGATCTCTCACCGCTAATGGCCCATGGCCAAAGGCGAAGGTAAAAAGTGCTCCACGTGAGCACTTTTTTCGTGCAATAAATATGCTGTACTGAATAAAAAAGTACATTTTTTGTTCAATATATTTGCATAATTGGATAAAAAGTTGTAACTTTGCAGCGCATTTTAAAGAGGAGGTTATTATGAACGCAGTACAATTAGATGCAGACATCCTTCGTAATCTCGGTATTATTGCAGAAGACGAAACCATGCTTGACAAAGTAGCCAAGTACCTCCGTCGTGTGGCTAAACAGATGACCGATGACCCGACTCGCATGAGTAAAGAAGAGTACTTTGCTATGCTGGATCGTTCAGAGGCACAATATGCTAAAGGTGAATATACAATCCAACAACCCGGTGAGTCTGTTACGGATATGTTAAGAAGAAGTGGCTATGACGTATGAGTTAGCATATACCGAGGAGGCAAAAAGTCATCTCGCGAAATTAGCAAAAGATGAACCGAAAGTCTTTCAAAAGGCTCTTCGTTTCCTGGAAGAATTAAAAGAGCATCCTAAGACCGGATTAGGTCATCCGGAGCCTCTAAAAGGCTCCCCGGAAGGTCGATGGAGTCGTGAGATCACGAAGAAACATAGACTTGTATATCGTATCCTGGAAACAGAAGTAATTGTTCTTGTCTTAGCTGCCTACGGGCACTATAACGATAAGTAATTACTAAGTTATTCACAAACCAAAAAGCGGTAATCCGAAATGGATTGCCGTTTTTTTTATGCCCGTTTCTCTAAAAAAATAGGGTGGGTCAAAAAAAAGGTACCTTTTTCTTGCACATGTCAAAAATTTGTTGTACCTTTGCAGCCGGCAAAGGTTTGGGCAAAAAAAATGGTCCAATAAAAGGTACCTTTTTCCGATACCACCCTATGAGGCGTATAATATACATATTATTAACTGCTTGCACGCTCACCGCGTGCACGTGTGGATCGTCTTCGGCTTCTAAGGGAGACGCTCCCGTTCCGGATACCATTCCGTATTTCGCTAACTCATTGTATTATTGCAATGACTCCTTACTTTTCTAGATGCCCTGTGCATCACCGGTGCCGCCGCCTATTTCCATTTAAGCGACACCGCTGCCCTTGACACCCTCTCCATCGTCCCTCTCGATGAAGCCGCCATCATGCTCCTTCATGCCTCATCCCTCGGCTCCCCCGATGCCCGCCGCCTCATCCGCTATCTGTCCCAAGTAGGACTGTGGGATCACTCTATACCTGAATAAAAATTGATACGATATGGCAAATAAAAATTTAGTTGCTGCTAGAGCAAATAAACAAGATGAGTTTTATACTCAACTGAACGATATCGAGAAAGAGTTAACGCATTATCGGGAATATTTCCGTGACAAGGTGGTTTTTTGTAACTGTGACGACCCTTATGAGAGTAATTTCTTTAAGTATTTTGCCCTCTATTTCAACGCGCTTGGTCTAAAGAAACTCATTGCGACTTGTTACGATGGTTCGCCTATCGCACAACAGGAGTTGCCTTTGTTCGCCGATGAATCTAACGAGCCCAAGAAAAAAGCCTATAAAGTAGAGATCTCGGAAGTGCCGGATATGGACGGAAACGGAGCGACAGATTTGACTGACGTTAAATTGCTTTTAAAGAGTAGCGACCATAATGTAAAAGCCGAACTGAAGGGTAACGGCGATTTCCGCTCTCCTGAGTGTATTGAACTGCTGAAACAAGCGGACGTTGTTGTTACAAATCCACCATTCTCCCTATTTAGAGAATTTATTTCTGTAATGATGAAATATAAGAAACAATTTTTGGTAATAGGGAGCCAAAATAACATAACATATAAAGATATCTTTCAATATATGCGTGATAATGAATTATGGCTAGGATATAAAAGTGGAGATATGTCATTTAGAGTTCCTGATTATTATGAGCCGCGCGAAACAAGATTTTGGGTAGATGGTGAAGGAAATAAATGGAGGAGTTTGGGTAATATATGTTGGTTTACAAATCTTGATATCCAAAAGCGTCACGAAGAATTAATTTTAGTAAAAAATTACTCTGAGGTAGAGTATCCTATGTATGATAATTGTGATGCTATAAATATTGCAAAAGTAAATGATATTCCATGCGATTACAAAGGAGCGATGGGTGTTCCAATTACATTCCTTGATAAATATAACCCAGACCAGTTTGAAATATTAGGTTTAGATGATCATCATGTAGCTTGGAGAGGGAAAGGACCTGAATTGAATGGTAAAGTAATTTATAGGAGAATCATTATCCGTAACAAAAAAACACAAATAGTATGAAAATGAGTATTGTACCCATGGAGGTCACGGTGGCCGAATTGGTTGACAGCTTTAGAGATAGCGACGAAGAAGGCGTTGTAGGCTATCACGGCAAGTTGGATATCCGTCCAAAATATCAACGTGAGTTCGTCTATAAAGATAAGCAAGAGAAAGCCGTTATAGACACCATTTCCAAAAATTACCCACTTAACGTAATGTATTGGGTCGAAAGAGAAGATGGTACCTATGAGGTGATGGATGGCCAGCAACGTACGCTATCTATATGTCGTTATTTTTGGGGCGCTTTCTCTATCAATTGGAAAGGTAACTTATGGAGTTACCATAATCTTCCTGATGCAGAACGTGAACAATTTTTGAACTATAAGTTGCAAGTTTATGTTTGCAAGGACGGTACGGATGTTGAGAAATTAGAGTGGTTTAAAGTCATTAATACTGCTGGTGTTGTGCTGACGAACCAGGAGATCAACAATGCCATCTATGCCGGTACGTGGGTGACGGATGCCAAAAGATATTTTTCTCGTAAAAAATGTGCCGCTGAACGTATCAGTGACGGTTATATCAAGAAAGAATGGATTCGCCAAGAAGGTTTGGAGATGGCGATTGAATGGGTGGCGAAAAGGGATGGAATATCGCTGGAGAAATATATGAGTGATCATCAGCACGACACCGACTGCAGTGACCTTTGGATGTATTTCAATACCGTCCTCAATTGGGCAAAGATGAAATTTACCGGCAAGCACGCCGACCTTTATAAGGCCACTAATTGGGGAGAAATGTACCGCCTGCACAAGGATGATGAGATTGATGCCAAGAAACTCGAGGTTTGGATCTCCGAACTCCTCAAAGATGGAGAAATCACTAACAAGAAAGGTATCCTCTGGTATGTCCTCGACAATAACGAACAGCACCTTGGCTTGCGTGCTTTCGATGAAAAAACCGCTCTTGAGGTTTATGAGGAACAAGGACATAAATGCGTAGGTGTTAACTGCCCCGAGCATGGTCGCGAATTGGAGTTCCGCGAAATGGAAGCCGACCACATTGTGCCTTGGTCTAAGGGAGGACAAACAGTTAAAGAGAATTGCCAAATGCTCTGCCGGCATTGTAACCGCACCAAGAGCAACAAATAAAAGACATAAGACATATTTCTGCGTGAGCAGAGCACATCGCAAACGATAAGATTAAGCGGGAACTTAAGAACACTATCGTGAAACGATGCCTTTGGCGTAGTACCTACTACGGCACGGGTGGACGTTTCTATAAATGGTGTTCAAGAATCCCGCTTAATCTCATTTATAGCAACCAAGCCCGTGCTTTTATTTGAAACCAAATCATTACTCATATGCAACAAATCATTAAAATTGAACAGCCGACTATCGGCCAAAATTTCGGGTCTGTAACCATCAACAATTACTATCCTCAACCCGTTGCAGACCCTAAACCCGAGGATAATAGTTCTCACTCCCCTTCGGCAATTCCGCCCGACTTCTTCTGCATCACACCCCGCTTCTCCGAAGAGAACATCCGGGAACGCTTAGCCGCTGAACTCGATCAAGCTTCTTCCAAAATCGACTACTGCCGTGCCCTGTACCGCTTGCAGCACATCGGTTGCATCAACATCAACCAGTACGCCTCCGACGCGCAACGCGCCATTAAAATGAATCGTTATCAGTCCAAATTTAACCTTTCTCCGGACGATTTTTGCCGCGCAAGACTGAATAAGTAACGCGGAAAATCTGCGGACTCTGCGGAGCATTTGCGGAGAATCTGCGGAAATTCTGCGGAATATGCGGAGAATCTGCACCCCTCTTCCGGGGTGCTTTTTTTATGCCTACCTTTGCACCGGATTTGAGTTGTAGCAACGTCGCTGCACGTAAAGATCCGATGTATTATGGTTAAACAAAAGATCACGCCGCTAAAAAAATCAGTGCGGCAAACACACCTCTCGCGCCTTTATTTCTTATCGAGAGGCTGTAAACAAGTACTGCCCGAACTAATCGACGGAAAAGTACTATGGGCTAATCCCGAAGAAGGCTACTTCATGAGCGCCTACGGAAGCAAAATTACACTGCATTACAACCCTGCAAAACGGCGTAGAAACGTCAAAGGAAAAACACGAACTCGCGGGCGAATACATCCGGGTCTGCGTAGTTACGGCGCAAAACAAGCACACCGTATTATGTTCGCTACCTTCGCTGACGAACCCTGTCCTATCTTCTTCGATTCCAAAGGAAACCCCTACAAGGGCATCGTGCATCATGTCATCGAGGACCCTTACGACATCCGCATGGATAACCTTATGGGCTGGCTCACCTACAAACAACATGCCGTAGCCGACAAAAGACGTCGTGCACTCGAAGCCGTTCTGCCGAATATGTATTGTGTCCCAACCGCTTATCTCAAACTTCTACAAGATCCTCGACGGACCGATGAATTAAAATTTAATATGATACTCAATAATCTCCATGCGACCTATGCAAAAGACAATCTGTGAGCTCTTCAATGAACTCAATCCCTACGAAAAGGCTACCTTTATCGATGCACGTCTCGAATGGGCAACCAACGGTGCACTCTGCGGAGAAATAACGATTCGGCTCTGCCACCCTTCCGAAGAAAGAGATGATAGTAATAATTATTAATTCCTAAATGTTATGCCAAACGATATCAACAAACTGCGCCGCATCATGCGGCAAGCCAATATGCTGGCGAATCAAAGTCCCGCCAACGGTAATCGCTCCTACGCCCTACGTGTAGCGCACAAAATAGAAGACATCCGTAATGATCTTCGAAACGGCTATGTCCACTTCTCGTACGTCAAAGCGGACGGATCTATCCGTGTCGCCCTCGGTACACTCTCGCCTCATCTCATCCCTGCCGATAAGATGCCCAAATCGCACGACGCCATGCCTTCACGCGAACGTCTCGGTATCATCAACTACTACGACCTCAACATAGACGATTGGCGCTGTTTCTATTTCTTTGCCCTCGTCGAGGATGGCTATCATGCTGTACCCCTTCGGGATACCGCTATTCCGGGAGAACGGGATGCCGGTTAAAAGAGAAAGAAGCAAAGAGAAAACCATTCGGATAGAATGCTTTTAATCTCTTAAAAAAATAATTTATTTATATAAATTTAAAAAAAGCACTCTTATGGAAAGCATCGATGATGTGATACAGAAAAAAACGAGCAAGTCCTTGCTGAAATTCATGAAGCTCGTAGATCCGCAATGTCGTTTCGGATTCACGGCGGAGTTGATAGAAGCATGGAACGCGCTTAGTCTGACGGACCAACAAAAGCTCTACCTCTATCTCCTCTATCGCAAATGGCGAGGCATTGACATCTACGGTGAACCCTATTATATCATTCGGAACTGTCATCCTGTGCCATTCAATTGGAATCAGCATTCTTTTGGAAAGACGCTTATTGCCCAGAAAAAAGCCATCATCGCCAAGTATAACGGTTCTTTCGGCACCTACACCCGCGATGAAGCTAAACTCTATGAGATGACAGAAAAAAGTTGGTTCAACTAAAACGTTGTTTATTAGGTCGGATAGTATCCGACATCATTTTTAACCCTCAAAATTTTTAAACATTATGGCAAATGTAGAATTTCCGGATTATATGAAAGGTGTATCCGGCACCCTTAAAACTATCACGTATAGTGATGGAACCAAACGTAAAGTAATCGTTACTTGCTCCAAATCCGGCAAGCAGAGAATGTATATTCGCGACTACAAACCGCGTACCGCTAAGGTTACTGAAAAAGAAAAAAAGCAGAGGAACCTATTCGCTGCTGCGGCATCGTTCTACCGCGATCTTTCCGAAGAGCAGAAGGCATATTATCAAGAACAATGGAAGATGCACAAATACTTCTTCGGCGGCAAGAAATATGGCACGCTCCGTGGATATGTTATTGCGTCATATATTAGGAGTAACTCCTAATTATGTCCTAATTAAGTTATGGTTATTACCTATTCCCGATTTAAATTTAATCTATTATGGAAATAATCTTATCAAAACTATGCGAGTCCATTACCGGCTCTCTCGGTCAAGGTTTCGGCTTTCACATCCAAAAACGTTCAGATTCCGATGGGACGATACGCTTTTGGGGCGTTCGTAAATCCAAAGGCACTATCCCTCCGGATGGACACCTCCGTTTCATATTCACCTGTGCTACTCTCGCGCAAAATAAGCTACACATCTCAGATGTCCGTGTGAGCCGCGATGAGATGATGGATGCCCTCTGGAAAGCCGGAATATGGCACGTTGCAGATTATATCGCCGCCAACAAAAATGAATTTCCTGCCTTCTTTAGTGCGGAAGATGTTATCAATCTTAAAACCACATACAGATTATGAACGAACATAAGAAAGTAACGATCTCTGCGCTCAAGGAAGTGCTCATGCTGCACACAAATCATGACGTGGTGCGAAACGAGGAAGATTATGATACCCTTTGGTACGGCTTTCGTAAGTACTGCAAAAGACACCCGGGTATCATATCGCATGTGACCCTCAGGGACATTGAGGATAGAGGATGGATGTCTGTCGAACAGGCGCAAACATTCTGCGAGTATGCCGGAATAAGGTGCCCGAAATAGCGTTTTTGTAAACCTTTTCGAAAACCTTTACAATTCGGAACCCCTAAAATTTGGAGGTTCCGTTTTTTTGTACTACCTTTGCACCGGATTTCAAAATCAACCGAAAAATGAACGATAACAAAACCATACAACTCATTGTTGCTGCCGCGCTTGCACTTGCCGGTATCGCACTCCTCTTCCTCGGCGCATGTTTCGCTCCCCAAGGAGAGATACACGATACGGTACTCGTCGCCTTCGGTGAGATCGCTACCTTCTCCGGCTCAATAATCGGTATCGACTACCACTACAAACGCAAAAACCAAAACAATAATGATACAGCTAACACTAACCCGTCAAACCCAAACGGGCAAAGCAGTGAAGGGCATCCTCACCTTCCCGCTGCTTGATAGAGAAGATATCTTCACCGTGCCAACGCTCGAAAACGCCGACTTCCTCATTCCGGACGGCTCCTACAAGGTCGAGAAATCATGGTCACCAAAATTCCGTAAGTTCCTGCCAGAACTGCTCGAAGTTCCCGATCGAACCGGAATAAGAATCCATCGCGGCACATTGCCCGAACACTCAAAAGGTTGCATCCTGCTCGACATGACTGGAATGGCAAACCTCGATATTTTGTTTAACCAAATATCAGTCTTTGAAATCGATGAAGAAGTTATTATTACCGTCACTACTAATCTGTAGTATCACCATTGGGTTTTGTTCTTGCAAGGCTTGGAGAACCATCTCCACTACCTCCACTTACGTGCAGCAGAACGACTCCACAAAAACGACCACAACCATCTCCTCCAAAACGGTCGAGGAGTATCAAGGGGTCAAAAAGAAATAGGTAAACGACGCGCCTATCAAAAGAAAGCGTCCATTAACAATTTAACAGTTTAACAATTTAACGTTTTAACACTTACTCACTATGGCAAAAGTCGTTTATGCAACTGGTATTGACTATGCTCAAGGTAGTCTTGCCAAACCGACCGTTCGTCAAGGTCACGTGTGCGGAACGTACCTCATCGGTACTCACCGCGAAGCGCCCACCCAGAACCCGAACTGCACGCGCATGTATGTCCGCAAGGCAGAAACGTACAATCGTACGACTCCGATCTCGGCAGATGAGGCAGCAGCACGTCTGCGGTTCAGCACCGTGGCAGCGATGGTTAAGCAGCGTAAAGGTGACCTCACCAAGATCGCAGCCGACCAAGCAGCCTTCCTGGAACAGAAGGACCTCGCAGGCGGTAAGAAGACGCTGAAAGCGTACTACTGGAAGATCTGCGGAGAGGCGTACGATAGCCAGCAAGGCTAATCGAAACCCTTCAAAAGGAAAAATCGCTCAAAACGGGCGATTTTTCTTGTATATTTCAAATATTTTTTGTAATTTTGCAAGCAAAATTGAAAATGCCGTGTAATCACTCTAACAATAACTCCTTATGAAACGATTTTTATTTAGTTTGCTATTCCTTCTCAGCGTATCCCTTTCATGGTCAGCATCGCGGATTGAGGTAAACGCCTCGAACATTGAACACGATGTGGATTACTATGGTTTACGAGGGATGAATGTTTATCTGGATCTTACCGCCTATCAGGCAACAAACCAATTGGTGAAGGTTCGGTTGGTTCTATACGATCAAAACGGGAATGAGGTAAAGGCTCCTAATGCGTCCTTCGGCGGTGCAGGCAAAGTCTTCAACTTAGAGTATATCTACGGGGTTAAGAACGGAACGGAAGACTTTGAAAAATTTTTTTATTTCATTCCTTATTCCGCCTTTAGCAATATGTCTCGAGGAGATTATTATATCAAAGGCTGGATCTATTTGACGGATAACTATATTTACCCGGGGGACAGCAAAGCACGCACGGAGAACATGTGGTTCACTTATTTGGGAAAATCCACTCAGGCCATGGGCGTAGCCGGTACGCCTTCGAAGAGTTCGGATAAACCCGTCTCCAATACCCCGTCCCAGACGAATACCAAGACGACCAATACGGTGGTCATTCCCGTCTCCACCACCCCGGCTCCTATGCCGCGTACCGTCTATGAGCAATGCTCTGCCTGTCACGGAACGGGACGAGTGGAACACTATACCTATACTTCGCAAGTAGGCACCTTCTTCTGCTACGAATGCGGTCGTGAATGCACATACGGACATTCGCATGTCAACTGCCAGATTTGTGGAGGAAGAGGTACTATAGAGCGCACCGTATATTATTAATTAACTGAAATGACTATGAGACGACTGAGTATATACATATGCCTTCTGTTCGCTATGACGGTAACAGGGCAGACAGACGTGTTTCGGAAAGCTATCCAAACGGCGTACAATACCGGCACGGCAGAATCGCAATATAAGGTAGCAAGTTTATACTGGAAAGGAGGAGAAACACCTTTCGAGACCGACGATTATATCCACTGGTTAACCTTAGCCGCCAGGCAGGGACACCGGCAAGCGATGACGGATCTGGCTTCGCGGTACACGACAGGTATTCTCGGAAATTACGTGATCATTCTGAATCCCAACTACCGCGAGGCATTAGTATGGTGGGAAAAAGTGCAGGACTATTTCATGATGAGCAAGATCTATGCACAGGGTGGTTACGGTGTGCAAAAAGACGTTTCAAAGGCTTTGGAAAACGCAGAAAAGGCAGCCAACAAGAATGGAGGTCTCGCCTTTTTCGTAGCGGAAATGTACGAAGCTAAGACCGTTTCAGACAAGGTGACGAATGATATTAAGACTTGGTACAACGCGCTGCGCGGAAGTGTGACCGTAAACAAAACCAAATCCTTCCGATTCTACAAGATCAATGCCGACCAGACCAATGACGATTATTCGTGCGTTACGGTGGCAGAGAAGTATTTGAAAGGCGAAGGAGTGACGCAAAACATACCGGCGGCAAAGGTGTATTTTGAGAAAGCAGGTCGAGACGGACTGGTGAGAGAAGCGATGTTGTTTGCTTTTGGAAGTAATCCGCGTAGCAATCCGTATATCGGAAAGAACCTTTCCGAGAAAGATGTGACGTACATACAGGGGTTCGCTGTCCAACCGGATTTCAAAACGGCCCATGAGGCGGTTGACAAAGCCATTCTGTTAGACAAAAACAAACCGGCTTCTTTGGCGCACGACTACAACCTGAAGGGTGTTATCTATATGGCGCAGGGCAATGAATACGAGGCACTGCGGATGTACGGCAAAGTGCTGGATCTGAACAGCCGGTATTTCAAGGAAAACGAGTCGGCATTACATATAGCTCTTTTCTCAAACCAATAATCAATAACCACACGAAATAGCATTCCTATGAAACGCATATCTCTATTTTGTCTCATTCTGATGACGACAATGGCAGCCTATAGCGCTCAGATCTTCACGGATGATTTCCATCGAACGATAGAAATTCGCAACCTGGAGACGAATCCGAAGAAAGCAGCCAATGAAGTGGTTTATATCAATCAAAAGAACTGCATCAATAGTCTGGTTAATTACAAACTGGTGCAATCGATTAAGTATGACAAGCAGCATAACACCTTCTTCGTGAGAGTCCTTCAGGGCAAAAAGATCGTCGGAAGAACACTGTACGACATGTTCGGAACTCCGATTCGCCGCTTCGATAAACCGGTTTTTATCGAGTATCTCGACCACTCCGTTGTCGCTAAACAGACAAAGGATACGACAAAGGTTGACACCGTGCTGAAGATGTCTATCAACGAGTACAACGGGCGCGCATGTATGCGGAAAGTGAAAGAACTTCAGTCTTCCAAACCGGAAGAGGCAGCGATGTATTACGAGTACGCCTTGCAACTCCAATGCCCCATTGCGTCAGAAAGCGAGTTAGCAGATCTCTACCTGAAAGCCGCTAAGGAGAAAATATATATAACAGACTATTTTCTATACGACAAAGCTGCTCATTTGGGAAATGTACCGGCGATGGAAGCGATGATTCGGAAATATACAACTTGCGTTAACACGGCTGGTTCGGAAGAGAAGAAACAAGAGTGGAGGAATCTCTTAACCGCATGGGCAGGTGCCGCTTCGGATCGTGGGAGTATGTACGGTACGTATGTATATGGTGAGTACCTGCTCGCTAAAGGAGAATGGTTAAAAGCGGAGATCTGTTTCGAGCAAGCCGCTAACGCAGGGATTACAGGTGCTGATGAAGCACTACGGGAAACGAAAGAGAAGATGAAACCCGTATCCGTAAAGGGGAAACTACCGGCTGAGTTATCCAAGCACCTGCAGGACCTGACGATCGAGAATCTATATGTATTGGCACGCAAAGGATATATCGATGCCATTGAGGAATACTGCACCTCGGAACTCTTCTTCAGTTACTTGCCGGATGGAGAGCCGGACATATTCTCTGACGATTCTTCTGAGGAAAGCGGATTTTCACCGCTAAGCGAGCGAACGGCAGCAGAAGTGATTCCGTTGCTTCAATCGGCTGCTCCCCGAAGTAACAAGTGTAAGTTCTTATTAGCCTGCTGTCTTTCTGACAAACGGTGTTTCGGTGTAGCGTTTCCTGCGGAAAAGGAACATCCTTACGTCAACATCAAGCAGGCACAGAAATGGGTACGGGAGTTTATGGCCAACCCTCCGAAAAATGCTGAAGATAATCCGTTTAGGATGAGTAACGAGCAGATCCGGCAGATGGCGGAAAATATCTTATCCTATGATGCTAACTACCAGCGTCCTGCTGTTTCTGTCATGTCCGGAGTGGACATTAATCAGATTGCGAGGTATTCCGATATGCAAGGTGGAACAACGAAGAATGAACAGAAGACAACGACATACGATCCCAATCGTCCTCCTACCAACACTACCAATCGCACGATGGAGCAGTTGGTGTACTACCCGATGGGTCTGGCATGCATGCCAAAAAATGGTGAGGGGTTGATGTCGAAAAATAAAATTAGCGAACTTAAATCCATTTTATCCAAAAACGGGTATCAATACGAAACTGATACATACGATAATTCCGTTTGTCTATATTTTAAAAAAGACGGTATACTCCGTCATGGATCTTACTCATTGAAGCCTTTTATTAGTCTATCTAATAATGTTACTTATTCCTCTTGGTGGTACATATCTTATTTGAGACATAGCAATTTGTCAAAAGCAAACAAGGAATACAAAGCATGGCTAAAAGAATTACAAGACATGGGCTTTACTATGAAAAAGGAATCAACAGCCGGCAACAAATATGATAAAAAAAAGTATGAGGGCAGAAAAGGATCCTATAGAGTAGTGCTTAGACTAGAAAAATATAGTTATTACGAAATACAATTATATGTTTATCCGAATTTACATAAATAGTTTGAACGTAGCTTATGAAACGACTTTTTCTTGCGCTGTGCGCCATCATGATGGCCTCGGCAATCTTCGCCTCTTCGGTGAACTACACCGCTGATGACAACACGATCTTCTCTAACCCGGAACGGGGATTCATCACCATGATCGGTGGTACCTTATCGGAGAAGAAACCGTATGGAGTCAAAGGCCATGAGAGTACGCTGGACAACAAGATCTCTTCGGAGAAGATGTCCATTGTGCTGGTGCATTACTACCTGAGCAATTACCGCACGACGGCCACGCTGCCGACGAAGATCCTCAACGCTTTTGATGAGGATATGGCGGTGCTGCGCTCCAAAGGTATGAAGGCTATCATCCGCTTCTCGTACACCGAATCCACTTCAGGAGACGATGCGGCATGGAACATCGTCAAACAGCATATCCAGCAGTACAAGAGCCACTGGCAGGCGAATGCAGACGTTATCTTCTGCTTCCAGGCGGGTATCGTCGGTGCCTGGGGAGAATGGTATTACACCCAGAACTACGGCAATCAGTTGTCATCCATGAACAGCGCCCGGCGCTTGGTAGTGGACTCGCTCTTAGCTGCCGTACCGGCTGACCGCTGCATCCAGTTGCGTACACCGAAGTTCAAAACCGGTTATGTAGGCAACAGTCAGCCGCTCACCGAAACGGAAGCCTATAACGGTTCCGCCAAAGCCCGTCTGGGCCATCATAACGATGCTTTCCTCTATGACTACGACAACATGGGAACGTATTCCGATACCGCGAAAGAGAAACCCTATCTGGCGCAAGAGACGCTTTATGTGCCGCTGGGAGGCGAGACGGATATCACCAAGGACAGCTTAGCGCGACAATGGGCCACCTATGACAAGACGATCGCTGAGATGAGTCGTCTGCACTGGACCTTCATCCAGAGCGGTTATGCGGAGACGACCACGAATATGTGGCGCAACAACGGAACGTTCGATGAACTCAACCGCCGCATGGGTTATCGTTTCCAACTGGTGAGCGGTACCTATTCCGACCAGGTAGCTGCAGGTGGCAAGCTGTCCGTGAACATGCAGATCCGTAATGCCGGTTTTGCACCGCTGTACAACGAGCGTCCGGCGTATATCGTGCTCAAGAACGGTAGCAAGACCTATCAACTGAAACTCAACGCCGATCCCCGTCGATGGAAACCCAACGGCGTGATCACCACCGTCAATGAGCAACTGACCGTGCCGTCCAATGTACCGGCAGGCAGTTACCAACTCTACCTGTATCTCCCCGATGCGTATGCATCTATCGCGTCCAACCCCAAGTACGCCGTACGCTTTGCGAACAGCAACGTATGGGAGTCTTCTACGGGAATGAACAAACTCAACGCGTCTGTCACCGTCACCGGCGGCGGTGCACCGGTCGATCCGCCGACACCGGGTGACGCTATCCTCCTGCCGGCAACGCTGGATAAGGCCAACGTCACCGCTTACAGCGACGACATGACCTGGTATAACACCGATTACTTCGATTTCGGTCCGTCGGATGCTGCTAACCTTGACCGCTGGGCGGAATGGAACGTCGAACTGCGTTACCCGGGTGAGTACTTCGTGAGCGAAGTGATAGCTTCCGTTTATAATGACGGCAACATCGTCGGTCACTCATGGCTGATCCAGCTGCTGGATAACGATTCGCCTGTCAGCAGTTACACCACCGTCGGCAAATGGGCGGAAGGCGAGATCGCTTATGAAGACAAATGGGATCTGTCCTCCGTAGCTGCAGGCACCTATACGCTGCGCGTACAGAACAACATGCAATGGGCACAACCCAAACTGCAGAGCCTAACCCTTCAGTACGACGGTGTTATCCCTTCCGATAACCAGGATATAACGATCACCAATCTTCCATATCCAATATCCAATATGTATGATATCCTCGGTCGTCCGGTGGATGAGTCCTACCACGGTATCGTGATTATCAACGGTATGAAATACCTGAGATGATTGGAGATTGGAGATTGGAAATTGGAAATTGGAAATTGGAGATTGGAGATTGGAAATTGGAGATTGGAGATTGGAGATTGGAGATTGAAAAAAAAATCGCTCCGTTTGAGAGCGATTTTTTTGTTACCGTACCACTACCCTGTGGATCGATCGGGCGTTGGTGTCTTGGAGCACCAGGAGGAAATAACCTCGTGTTGCCGGTGCATGGATCGGGGAGTTGTCATAGACCTCACTGCCATGCATGCGGCCTAACATATCGTACCAGTAAGCCGTTCCTCTACCCTTGACAGATAAGGGTGCAGAAGGCGGAACGAGCGACGGCATATCCGTCACGTCTGCGCTTACGGGTTGCGGAATAAAGGCGCAGGTGAACAGTTTGACACCGTCATTACGCAGCAGCAATGCCTGGTATTCTTCACCCATCCGCAGTTTGTTTCCTTCTCCGGCGAAGTAATTGAACTCGATAGCTCCGTCGATCGGTGCACCGCTGACGTACCATTGAACGGAATCGAAGACATAACCGCCGTTATGATCGAAGTTCTTAATGGCTAACACATCGTTCCAGCGTTGCGCAATGACATCTTTCGAGTACTGCATCGTCACGGTGAACGGCAGGGTGACGCTGAACTCCGGCATCGAATCCACTAACAGCAGCGAACCGGTATATACGTTCGGATAGAGCGCCGGATCAATCGCAATGGGGATCTCATAATGGCCCTTCTTCTGCTGTCCTTCCACCGGTGTGGTGATCGACGGCAGCGCCGGATCGTTGAAGGTATATAAGTACCGCAGACTTCTACCGCGCATGATGTCATACGCCAAAGTCAGCACCGGATCACCTTCACACAGCACGTATGCTGCATTGGCCATGGACGCAATGAGCGACTCGTAGATCTCGAGGTTGAGCACCCAGGTCTTGGCGCAGTCATTGGCATCGGGCACGGTGTCGATCAGCGACTTCGTTTCCGTTCCGTAGGTCTTGCCATGATAGGTAAACGGCAGACTCTCCGGCAGCAGCATCGTGTCCTCAAAGACACGGTTCGGCTCGTTCAGTTCCAGATAGATCACGCTGTCGCAGGTCGTCACCGGATTGAGTAAAGTCACGGAATCGACTACACCATAGGTGCGGTAAACGGTGTCCGTTCGTTCCTTCCAATGGAAACCGGTTCCCTTGCGGTCTGCATCACAAAGCGTATAGGTCTGGGTCTCATAGGTTGCACCCAGCGGTTTGAGTTTCAAGTTATAATAAGCCACGGACTCACAGGTTCCGCATGTCGTACGCAGGCTCACGCGGAAATCACCACCCTCAATGGGGAAGTCAAACGTAGGCGATACCTCGTCGGACCAACCGTAATCCAGACCTTCTATATTCCACTCATAACTCTCGATCTTGTATTTCTTACTGATGAGCGTATCACCCGTCACGTGGTCGATCTCCTGTACCCAGGAACGGGAACCGTCAAGTTTCACCTTATAGGTGTTCTCGCGGCAGTTCATGATGATCTTCGGCCTGCCGATGATCGAGATCGGGTTGGTAGCCAAAGTGGAAGCATAGAGGGAGAAGAAACAGGTACTGTCTTGCACGAACATACAATCGACTACATAGAGGCTGTCATCGTGCATACCGGCGTCGTACTCCTGGCCGCGACCTAAGACATAACGCTCGGGTAACGATCCGTCTGCTTTACGATAACGCTCGTTATACGCATACGCCCAGCGGTATTCAAATCCGTCCGGTGCGACAAAGGTCGGGTTGATCTCACCGCACTTCATGCCTTTCAGTTTACCGTCCGAACAACCGAGCGTGAAATAGGCATATCCCGAATGCACGGAGAAGGTACAGTCATGGGTCGTCAGACGCGCCGTCAGGGTCTTGCCTGCATAGGCTTTGTTACGCAGGTTCACACCGACCGTTGTCCACTCTTTCCATACCACGTCATCGGAGGTCTGGGAGACCTCTTTGGGCGTGATGTGCCATCCTTGTGCCACAGCAGAGGGTTTCAACTGATTCCCGTTCATCACGTCATTCGCGTTGAAGTCCGCCTGACCGCACTCACCGATCGACTGACCGTTGATGAGGATATCGAGTTTGAATCGTGGGTTCTCGTGATCGCTATGACCCGGCGCTTCCAGAATAGGCATGTACTTAAGCAGCAGCACCGGATACTTGATCGTATCGACGTCGAAAGAGAACTCAATCCGCTCCGCCTGATCACCGGAATCCCAGTTACCGAGACGGACAGAAGCCAACTCTCCTTCGGGTACCGTACGAGCCAAACCACCGGTACGCGGTTCCGTCTCCGTGCGGTCGAAATGCACCACATGACGGCTGGCGATGTTCGACGGACCCATATCGACAGGGGAAACCTGCTTGAAATCGTTAAACGTCAAGGTGTTGCTCGGATCGGAGTTATTGACATAACAAACGGCATTGTTCAAGTTCAGATAATCCACGCACAATTGGTCCGGATAGTAGATCAACTTCGAGACGATCGTCTTGAGGCTATAGAAATCATCGTCACATTTGGCACGTACGATAAAGTCGGTCTCACCGATCGGCAGGTTGCTGAAATTAGTCTGATTACCCGTTACGATCTTCGGTCCGGACCACATATCTGCGTCATAGGAATAGGCACTAACCTCATACTGCGCAGCCGATCCCTGCCAGGACAGCATCACCGTCGTTCCGTTCGGCGTCACCTGCAGGTTCGTCGGTGCGGCACAGGGTTCGCTATCCGTGATGATGATGTTATCCACCATGGCTGCAGGCGGTTGTGGGGTATTTCCACCGTTCGCCCAGGCGAAAGCCAGGTAATGCGGTGTTCCGTCGCACTTGGAGCCGCTGATCTTCACTGCGCACTGTTTCCAGGTCATCGTTCCGTTCAGATAGTTCATACCCGCCGTCGGTTCCAGTTTAATCACATAGTCCGGATAGTTAGTCGGTTTGGTGGGAATGGAACCGGACGATGTAGGAACGGAAAGTACCCTCGTCGGGGTTACGCCGTCATCGGGATCCGTCATCGGAATCCAGAACGCATACAGACCGTCGAACTTACTGGCTACATTCGCCAGTACGCAGTAGTCGAAGATCAGATAGTAATCTCCCGAGATCGGATCCAGGGTCAGCGTATCATAGGCAAACACCCAGCAACCTTTGTTCTGGTAATTCGTCGTCTGACCGCCGTCACCCGACACGTACAGGCCGTAGTGACCGTTACGGTCATTATTACCCGGTTCTCCGATATACCATTTGTTAGCCAGCTGGTTATATACACTCGCGTTGGCAGTCGGATTCACAACCCAACGATTGCGGGCAATCGAGTCTTCGAAGTTACACGAGTATTTCGTCTCCGCCTGCACCGGCATCATGTATGCCAGCGCCAGCAACATCATTACTTGGACGAATCGTTTCATATGCATAGTCTTTCTAAATTATTCTACAATCATTACTTGCGCTTGCGTCTCACCCTGGGCATTCACAGCCTTGATGATAAACGCACCTTTCTGATCCGGTGTCGGCAGCGTGGTATAACCCTGCGGCAGACCGAAAGAGGTATATAACTGACCCGAGATGGTGTAATACCAAATCGTGGTAGGTTGCTCCATATAGATCGGCAGATGTTGTCCTGCCGGCACAATCGTCGGATACTCCGACTGCTGCGGATGATAAACGGGTTGGATCGGACAAGTGGTCATTACCAGACCGTCAGCACGCGTCAGTTCCACATAATAGGTGGAGTTCTCATCCAGCGGTTGGTACAGATACGAATGCGTCTCGCCAAGCAAGGGTTGGTCATCCTTGTACCACTGGAAGGCCGTGAACTCAAATCCGCCGTTATACTTGGGACTGAGGACGGTCAGCACATCGTTCCATTTCTGCTCCACGATCGAACTGCGGTACCGGATCTCGATATCCCGGATCTGGGTATAAGGACCGCAGCAGAACTGATAGAACGTGATCTCCGCCTGATAGACACCCGGCGTGATCGTATCCGGATACGGGATCGCCACCTCCGTCAGGTTCGGCGTATAGATCATCGTATCCCGTAAGGTAGGCGTGTTGAAACGGATACGCAGGCTGTCATAGACACCGGCGGTGATGTCGAAGGTAAGGAACATCTGCTCGTCATCGGCGCAGATGAAGGGCACCGTATCCACATTCGCCTTGATACGCTCGTTCACCGTCAAGGTGAGGTAGATCGCACTGTCGCAGTCATGAATCGTCTTCATCATGATCAGGTAGTTATCCAGCGGCTGGTTATACTTCACGCCGTTGATCGTTACCGACTGATCGGAACAGATCGAGTCATGGATATAGACATCCTCCGCCTTCGAGAACAAGCGCAGATCCAAGGTCGAGGTGGAGTCACAACCTGCGAAATTGGTGAAATGCCCCACATAGACCGTATCCTCGTTGAACCACTTTCCGTCAAACTTAACCGGTTCTTCGGCGCAGGTTCTTACACGGAACACCGTATCCCGAGGAATGATGTTCGGCACCACGATCGTATCCACACGGGTACTGTCGCAAGAGTTGTTGGCACCGATATAGGTAGTCATCGTCACCTCCACCGAGTCGCCTTCCGACCGGCACACATAGGTCGGGTTGGTAGCAGAGGTCGTACGTACCTGTCCTGTCGTCAGACTGCGGAAGGACCAGAAACTCTCATTACAGGGTTCCGACGTATGGTTCTCGTAACCGTCGAACTTATTCATGACGTGGGAAGAGTTGGTGAACTTCAACCTGCTCTGGCAGTCACCGAACTGGTTCTCATACGTATATTCCGGTACCGGGAAACGAGGTTCGGAGGTAGTACTGATCTCGAAGTAGCAATCCGGTTCCTCGACAAAGCTGACGCGGCAGGTATATTTGGTACGCGTTGCATCTACGATGAGCGTCTGGCTGTAGGGATCACCCTCCGCCGGGTCGTCGATATTATCGTTCTTATACCAATAATAAGCGAATCCTTCGGGAGCGATACAGGTGACCTGGGCATCATTACCGCAGTTTTCCGTCTCGATATGCGCGTTAGCGCAATCGAGTGTAAAGTACGCATACGCGTAGTGACCGCTCCATCCGCAGTCCATGGTAGTGAAACGCACCTTAATTGTCTGGCCGTGGTACGGCATGAGGTTAACACCGATCGTGGTCCAGTCTTTCCATGCGGCACTTCCGTCTCGTGTGGTATTCCATCCGGCAGCCACACCGCTCTCATAGGTAAACTCGGCATGACCGCAAGTCTGGTCGATCATGTTTCCGTTCTGATCCAGCACCTCCAGGTTAAACCGCGGCTGACCTTCGTCATCGTGGCCGGGAGGATTCTCAAAGACGATGGCATACTTCACGATGAGGATACCCTGGCTGACGGTATCGACGGTGATATCATAGGTGATGGATTCGGCTTCACCCATGTAATACCAGTTACCCAAACGCACCGATGCCAGCGCACCGTCCGGCACGGTCTTCAACAGGCTATCCGTTCTGGGGTCATACTCCGTCGGATCGACATGCAGGGTATGCCTACTCTCAATGGCATCGGGACCGAAGTCCACCACACCGATATTGTCATACGGCGTCTGACCTGGCGATGCAGCCGGGTTCATACCATAGGTACAGAGCACGTTCGGTCCGTATAAGTCCACGTAGTTCACGCAGTGGTTCTCCGGACAGTACACCAGGATCCTTGACTCATAGACATAGTTCGAATGCAAGGTCTGACTGGTCTCTTGATCGTAATACGCGCTTCGAATACGCACGTCGTAACTGCCTTCCAATATATTCTTTAGGGCATAGGAGCACTTCGTTCCGTCTTCCCGGCTGAAACCTTCCGGACCCTCCGTGATACCACGGACACCGTGTGCCCAAGCGGTCTCACCGGTCTTGCGGTACTGGATATCAAACTCATTGGCGGCACCCGAGGTCTCCCAGGTGACGATCAGCGTCGAGTCTTCGCAATGCGGATAAACGATCACGTTCTCCGGCTTCTTGATGGCGGCTGAGTTAATCTGGAAGTTATCGATCGCGATACTGGTGTTCGCTATCGAGTCCTTCGTGTTGCTATTCACCCAGATAAAGAGGAACGCAAAGTTCTTCGATGAGTTAGCCGCATTGACGCTCACCACATTGGAAAGCGATATATTCTGCCAGGTCTCACTGCCGCAGATGAACTTCTCGTTGTTCTCGCCCAAGGACTGGCAAGCGCCCACCTGTCCGTTGGACAGACGACCGCCGGGAGCATTGAGGATCGCATTGAGATTATAGTTACCGGTTGTAGTAAGGTCCTGCTCACGGCAAACCATGACGTAGAGTTTGGATGTAGCGGTATCACCGACACCTTTCCAGTCAAAACTGACATCGTATTTCTGCGTATTCGAAGCAGTGGGGAACTTATACCGCAGCATCGCTACCGACACATTCGGATTCTTTCCGTAATTCGGATCCGTGCCATCTTTGGAGATGTACATGGACCGGCGTCCTTCGCTATGCACCGCCGAACCGAAGATCCACTGATCCGTGGTGTTCGACAGATGTATATTCCAGCAACTCAGGTTCTCACTCTCCTCAAAACTGCACTCATACGGCAAGCCGGTCGCCACAGTCGTTCCTTGTTGCGCCCATGCCGCCATACTCATTATTAACAGTATTCCTATGTAGAGGATTCTCCTCATAATAACCTTTAGCTTTTAGCTATTAGTAAATCTGTTCAATATCTTCTCCGTCCGTTCCGGTGATGACAAATTCTACACGACGGTTCAACTGACGACCTTCGTCGGTGTCATTGTCCGCTACCGGTTCTTTCTCACCCTTACCTTCTGCCGTCATACGCTCCGGAGCGACACCGCGGTCGATGAGGTTCTGGCGTACGGCATTGGCACGACCTTCGGACAGAATCTGGTTTGCTTCATCCGTACCTACGGCATCGGTGTGACCGGTGATATGGATCGTTACCGTCGGGTTCTCTAACAGGAAGTTCGCCAAGTCGGACATCGCCTGTTCGGATTGCGGCAGGATATACGTCTTGTTGGTAGCAAAGAAGAGGTTCTCGATCTTCACCTTGATACCTTCCTTGATATGCTGCATATAGATATCGACGGTATCCCGTACGAAATGGATCGTCTCGTCCTTCGGCATGTAACCGGCTGCATTCAGGTGGGCAATATAATCACCTTCGGTGAGCGGTGTCTCGATGAATCCGTCATCGGAACTCTGTGCGGCATAGAGCACGACGGTATCGCTGGCATTCGTCAGACGGACAGCGGCCTCGATCGGTTCCCGTGTCTGCTCGTCATACACGTTCATACACAGCGTATAGACGATCGGTGCCGGGATGCGCTCCAACCGGATATGCAGGGTGTCGAACGTGAACTCTTCCACCGTCTGGAGGATCGTATCCGAAGGATAATAACCGTTCTTGGTAGCGGAAACGATATATTGACCCGGAGCCATACGGCCTTGGATAATACCCTGTTTGTTGGTGTTCTTCTTCTGGGTCTTACCCGTCTCCACACTGGTGATCTCGACGGATACACCGCTCAGCGTGCTGTTCGACGCATAGTCGGTCATCTGCACGCCCATACGCGGATTCGGTTTCTTCGGATAGTCCTTCGTCGGCTTGTTATGACGCGGCAGATCGAACCACAGAGCGATCTTTGCACCTACTAAGAACGGATTCACTTTGGCATCCGCAGCGGAAGTCGTGGTCATGGCCGAGTTAGTCGGGAAATTGAGCGGATTGGGGTCCGTCATCATCTGGGTCGGGATATCCGTTGCACCGGCTAAGGGACTGTAGTTCTGCACATTCATCACGCCGTAGTCAGCAAACACCGACAGACGTAATTTAGCGGCAGACGAGAGCCATTGGTCGAAGTTCACACCGATCTCCGCCGAAGCGGCTACGTTGAGACCGAAGTTCATCTTGGTCTGCACCGGCGCTATCTCACGGTCGGTTACGAGCGTATGCACATACATATCCGTCAGACCGCTGATCAGTTCCTTATCCTCGATAGAGGTGGAGAACGTACCGCTGATCGTCGATTGGTTCATGATGCCCAATCCGGCTTTCACACCGGCCTGCCAGAAGAGCGGGATGTTCTTGAGCTCCATACCGAACAAGAGCGGTACCTGTACAAAACCGCCTATCATCTTATCGTTCAGTTTGCTGAAGTCATAATGATAGATCATCGTGTTGGCATAGGGTTCCATGCCGTACTGGAGCGCAAAGGTACCGTCGGGTTGGTTGGTAACACCCATGACGGAGTTGTAGAAGGTGAATTCTGCACCTACGGTCATGAGGAATTGCTTATACCGCAACTGATAACCCAGTCCGGCACCACCGCCTACAAAACCGTTATCCTTATTGATGAATCCTTCGGGATTAACACTGCTGTTAGCCGCCGGCACATACTTGATACCGGAGGTGAAGAGGTTACTATAACCTACCAGTCCCCAGAAACCAAGGCGATGCGCGATATCCCGAGTGTTATACGCTTCGGCACGGGCGTTGGCCTTGTCGATCGCCTCCACCTGCTTCATGTACTGCGCTTTTTCTTCGGCTGCACTGAGATTCGGATCTTCTTTCACTGCCGGTTTGGAAGCCACCTGCTTGTTAGACGACTTCGCTTTCGCTTTAGCCGCCTGTGCTTTGGCTTTCTCCTTCTCCTTGGCAGCCGCTGCTTTCGCCTTTTCCTTCTCCTTCGCTGCCTGTGCTTTCGCTTTATCTTTCGCCGCAGCCGCCTTGGCTTTTTCCTTCTCCTTGGCTGCCGCAGCTTTGGCTTTCTCTTTTTCCTTCTGCGCTTTGGCTTTCTCTTTCTCCTTTTGCGCCTTCGCTTTGGCCTTCGCCTTGTCATCAACGGCATACACCGCTGCTACACGGTTATCTACTAAGGATACCATCGGAGCGACGGTAGCCATTCCCATTGCCAACAAAATGATATAGATGATTCGTTTCATGTGCCTAATGTTTTATACCTTGGTTTCCTCCCCGTTTAAACGGTTCATTCTTCTTATAATCGTATATAAACGACTTGCCGTGTTGCGGCAGTTCAAATGCAATCGTATATTTGATGCCGAAATTGAGATTGCGGAACACCGCGTTGTCGGACATGCTGCTGACTAACAGCGGCTGGATGTAGAACTGAACGCCCTGATCCGTCTCCCGGTATTCGAAGAGCGGTGCACCGCCACTGGAATGATGGATATTGAGCAGACCGAAATCCACATATCCGGCGATGTACATACGTACCCGGTCCGGATGCAGATGGAACTGCTTGTTCTTGTACATATGGTTGATACGGCCGCCTATCTCCAGGTGCGCCATGACGTTCATGTTCCATTTCAAGGGGATGTTGGCGCTGCTCATCTGCTGACCCGTCACAAACTGATGGTTCGGCATGTCATAGAAATCATCGTAGTACCGGTCGTACTCTCCGTAGGTTGTTACCTGGGCCGTAGAAGAAGTGGAACCATACAGATTCAGCGACACTTTCGGTCCGACCAGGAAATAGAACCGTCCCCATTCACCGCCGACCAACAAGGGGATATTGAGGTTCACCATATGGCTCAGATCCCTTGATTTATCGACGAGCACGTGCATGTCGAACAAGTCACCCTCCGTATCCATCATCGGAATCGATACGTCTAACTTGTCCAACTTATTGGCATTCAAGGCATACATGCCTTCTACACCTACGGAGAAAAGGAAATTATTATGACTGAGACGGTAATCGACACCGATGTTCGTATTCATACCCGAAGCAGGCGTCTGCCCCTGGATCGAATGCAGGAGCATCGAATAGCCCAAATCACCGTGCAAGGACACGAAATGATAGGTCTCATTCGTCAGACGCGTATATGCGCTCGCACTGACGCACAAGAGTATGCTACATACTATGAGAATATACCGTTTCAATACCTTATTGTTATAAATAATTACAATCGGGCGGCAAAATTACAAAAAAAATCTCAAATACGCAAGAAAATGACGAAAAAAATGCATTTTTGTTTGTAAAAACCGTTGTTTTTTGACATTTATACAACAAAAAAGGCCGCCGAAGCAGCCTTTTTTGCAATTTTACCAATCTCTTATTTTACACCTACCTTACGTCCGGTTACATCATAGATGACACCGTTGATAAGGATGTAAACATGATCGTTTTGGATGAACTTAACGGCCTTGTTCTCGAAGCCTGCATTGCCTTCGATGCCGGTGATAGCGTCACCACTGATGATAGCGATATTATCGATAGCACCCGGTGTTTCACCACCTTCCTCATCGTTGATCCATGCAACCAAGAGCTTGTAGTCACCGGCAGCCTCTACCTGGAATACCAGGCGAACGTGCTGCCATTCAGCCTGACCGTACAGCGCACCGTTATCGAGCGCGATAAAGTCTTCCGGCAAGGTCGGGATACCGGCTGTGACAGTAGCCGCAGCAGGAACAAGACCTACACGCATGAAGTCATATACCTCATCGCCGTAGTCGCCTTCGCCCTTCCAGTCGTAGTCGATCGTATAATCGCCGGTCGTCTCGAAGTGGAGCAGAACGGTAGCGAAGGATGCCGATGTTTCATCCGGGTTGTAAGCGTAGTCATTACCGTTGTTCGATACATACATCGCTTTCTCACCGCCGTTCGAAACAGCGTTACCTACGATCCAAGCATTGGTATTCTCCAGTGCAACGAACTTCCAGTAGTTAGCACCCTCGAAGTCATCGTTGAACGGAATAGCCGCAACGTGGATATCGGTGGTGAAGGCAACATGAATCATCTCGCTGTTACCATCCTCACCGCATGCACGACGGAGGTAGAACGTGTACTGAGTAGCCTCAGCCAGTTCATCGATCGTGATGCTGTTCAGGTCGGTTTGCTCGAAGGACTCCGGAGCAGCAGCACCCTCTACGAGTGCATACTCCCAGGTAGCGCCTGCGAATGCCTTCCAAGAGAAGGTAGCTTCGCTATCGGTGATGTTCGATACAGCCAGTTGCTTCGGATTCGGACATGCCGGAGCTTGACCCGGAACGTAAGTGATCGCCATCTTCGGCAAGAAGTTACGCTGCGATACAGCCGAACCGTTACCGTGACCACCGAAGGATGCGCCGGTAGCGTTCACACCGAACCAGTTCACATTAGCCCAGGCACCGTTGGTCGTCTGATAGATACCGATCATCAGGTTACCGCCCTGATATTGATACGGTTCGTCAAAGGCAACAACCATCTCGCCATCAACCAACGCCAGCTTAGCAGCGGCTTTGACTTGGGTCATTGCGTTCCAGTCAACGAGTGCACTCATCGTAGTTTCCGGAGCTTCCGTCACGTAAACTTCCCATTCTGCATCACCCCAAGTTGTTCTGGAGGTGCTTGCAAACTCACCGTAGAAGGTCAATGCCATAATCGAATCCCATTCGAGTTCAACCAAGTCGGCTTCCGGAATGATGAACTGGCTACGTGTGCCTTCATCTACGTAACTACCCTCGATAGGTACATACGTGCGGTTGGTGGTAGTAGCACCGTCATTGAGTAACAACTCGTACTTATCCGACGGAGTGAAGGAGATGATAGCGCTGTATGCGCTCTCGCCGTCCAACTCACCGCAGTCAGCTTTCACGCGAGCGTAGTACGTAGCCTCAGCCGTCAAACCGGTCAGGTTAACCGTAGCTTCCGTTACATTCAGTACAAGCGAATCCGTCATGTCGCTGTGGAGACTGTACTCAACTTGCCATGCCTGTGCTTCACCTGCGTTCCAGTTCAGCGTTGCGATCGAACCGTTACCGGCGGTCAGCTGTGCAGCCAGACCCGTCGGAGCAGGACATGCTACGGTCGTCATGAAGGTAACACGGTTGCTCCACTTACTTACTTCCTCACCGCAGTTACCACGAACATATGCATAGTAACGCTTTTGCGGAATAAGACCGGTCAGTACAAACGGATTTGCATCTGCTGCAATGTATGCAGAGAGAGTATCCGGCTTGAAGGCAGCAATCGTATCGAGTGCGATATCCCATGCTGTCTGGTTTTCATCACCAGCCGTCCAACTCAGTTCAGCACGGCGAGCGAAGACGTCGCCTACCGTCAAGTCAGACGGTTTCGCGCAGTTCGACAGACGTGACAAGCTGAAGTTATCGATATACAGATAGTACTCGTCATACGAGGTGTACTTGATCGCTACATACTTCACACCTGCCGGCAGCGTATCAACATACGATGTCCAGGTCTGAGTGCTTGCGGAGATCTCATCGCCCCATGTAAAGTCGGTCTCAAGGTTGTTCGACGTCGTCGAGTAACCCACATGGAAGGTCTCGGTAGTGTACGAGTTCTTGTACTTAAACTCGATTTCCAGTCTTGCGTCAATAGCATCCAACTCCGGCGAGATCACGAACTGGTCGCTGTATCCGTAAGCAAAGACGAAGCTCTTGCTTCCTTCATAAGCGGTAGTTCCCAATCCTGTATTCGGACGGTCAGACTCAATGGTCCAGCAATCGATACCGGATTCGAAGTCCTCCGTGAATGGAATAGCTTGTAAGCCGCAAGCGGTCTTGAACGTATAGGTAGCAGACCAAGAGTTCTCCTCCTCAGCCGCACAAGCAGCTTGTACTTGTACCTTATAGGAAGTGTTCGATGCCAGCTCACTGATCGTGCACGGCATAGCAGCGTTCTCAACAACCGTCCAGTTCGTACCGTCGGTACCATAACGGAGGTTGAAACCGGTCTGACCGTAGGTCGTCCAATGGATAGCAGCCGAAGTCTCGGTGATATCCTTTGCTTCAACGCCATCCGGCTTCTGGCAAAGACTTGCCGTAGCGAAGCTTACATGGCTCCATTCACTGACACCGTCTTCCTCACCGCAGTTCGCACGCACGTAAATATGATAGGTGTGCTCCGGAAGGAGTGCTCCTAATGCATGTGCAGCGGCGGTTACTTCCGTGAAGGTCGGTAAGGTATCCGGCTGGTTCGATACCAAGGTATCGTAAGCGATCTGCCAAGCCGTCTGGTCTGCCTTACCCGGCGTCCATTGAACGGAAGCGGTTACAGGAGTGATATCGGATACAACGAGGTCAGTCGGCTGCATACAAGTCGGACAAACAACCGTATATACACCCATTTCACCGGCATCAGGCGTAGAGCTTTGCGATTTCGAGATAATCGTTGCGCCATACATATCTTTGAATACAAAGCTGCACTCGGAGTCGTACGAACCTTTCTTCCAAACGAACGAGTATTCTTCACCGCAGCAGAGATTCAAAGAACCATTGAGTAAATTACCGGTTGAAATCGTCAAATTAGCCACCTCAATCGAAGTGTTCTTATGTACCACCTTGAGGGAAGCACCATTCCAACCATCCTGATACTGATCGCTTAATGTGTAAGTAACAGGCACTTGGTCTTCAGCCAAACAGAGATCGGTTGCGAAGGATGCCTCGTTGGACCAATCGCTCAGTTCCTCACCACAAATAGCCTGTGCTTTTACGATATAGCTCGTAGCCAAATCCAGACCGGTGAGCAGATACGGGTTCTCGGAAACCGGAATAATCGTACCATTTACATCCAGATTCCATGCTTGCGCATCGGAAGTCCAACTAATGCGAACCGAGTCACCACCGTTATAAGCGACAGCAAGACCTTCTGAAGCATCCGCGCGTCTGCTTAGCATAAGAAGCTGCCTCCATCTTAATAGCGATGTATTTACCTTCACCCTCGTACGAATTGAATTTAACTACAAACGGCTCATAGGTTGTAGAAGCCGGATTGAGCGTCTGTACAGGAACGAAAGTAGAAGCATCCTGCGGATCGGTCATTACACCGACAATGAAGTCAGCATAATACGTTGAGTACGAAGTCGAATTCGCATAAGCACGCGCATTGAATTTCATACGTAAGCCGCTTATATCTTCCATCTCCGGCAAGATAGCAATCTGATCTTGCGGATCATAGTTGGAATAAGAACTATAGGAAGAATAGAAACGCAATGCGTTATCAGCCGAATTAGCATATTCCGGATACGAAGAATAATAGTAAACCGTCGGATAATACTTATACGTCGAATACGTGCAAGTATTAATAGCGCTCCAGCAGATCGGCAATGCTCTTTCGCTCGGCGTACCATACGAATGCGCAGCTGCGCTCATACCGTCGAAGTTCTCCTCATACGGGAATGCTGAAATAGCATCACACTCCGTAATGAAGCTGATCGGTTGCGTATACTCGGAAACAGCCTCGCCGCACTGAGCAGCTACGCGCACATCGTATGCCGTAGCAGCAGCCA
>CADCDS010000020.1:0-1758 GCA_902800215.1 uncultured Bacteroidales bacterium
GAACGTCTGACAACGGCTAACATCAAAGCACTGCGTGAGCAGTTTGTGAACGACATGCAAGCGCTCTACAAAGAGAAGGGCTGGAGTATCGGTACGGACCAACTGTATGAAGGGGAGACGGTGCGTCTCTATGAAGAGCGGTCGTACACCTGGGAGACGAACCATCATATCGACAGCGAGTTGCGTGCGCTGTACTGCAGCTATAAGGCACAGGAAGCATGGCTCAGCAAGCAACTCTCTCAGGCGCGTAAGGATGTTCGTTCTACGGCGAAGAAGATAGAGAGTATGTATCCCGATTCAGAGTCCATCAAACGCACGGTCTGTGCCCAAATACGATGACCAAGGATTATGAGCTCTACGAACCCTACAAGTACTGGGATCCGTTTATCGAACGCGATGACGGTCAAAAAGAAAGGGAATAAAAGAAAAGAAGCAAAAGAAAATTAAAAAGAAAAAAAGCCATGCCTTGCCTTGCCAATATTATAGGAACCTAGGAATATAGGAAACTAGGAGGCATGGCGAGGCAAGGCAAGGCAATTTTAGATTTTAAATTTTATGAAGACAATAGATGATATATGGGCGCTATTGAAGCCGGAAGGAGAGTATAAAAGGCGGCGAGGCGCGTGTGAAAGGCTATGGCATGGCTATAGCGAGGCGAGGCAAGAGGCAATCTATGCAAAGATAGAAGGCAAGCTGGCGCGTGGCGAGTTTGTAAGTGAGAATCCATACTTTGCGATCGAGGACAATGCCAAACAGCCGAAGAAACGTAAGTTGGTGATGTCCTTTAACGACTACTACGCCAAATTCGGCACCACCGAAGAACGTGACGGATGGAAACAAGTGAATCCGACCGGGCAGAAGGTGATTTATGTGAAGTAAAATAGAACATCGTTGCGTAGGTAATGCATAGGTATTGACCACGTGTTGCTTACGTAACGATAAGGTAGGTAATTTAGAACATTTTATGAAAGAAACTATGCAAGAAAACCATTATCCATTGTACGACGTACCGTACTTGGTACGGGAACCCAACAACTCCTATATGTCCCTTGCCCGACACAAAATCGAAGTGCAAAACCAAGCGATCGTCGACGATTATTTCATAGAACGTGACAAAGGAACATCTGCTGGATGGGCACAAAAACTGGTAGCCCGAAAGCACGGAATGGCCATCATACGCGTGGAATATTGCCTCAGATGGTACTATCAAGAAGCCGTAAGACGAAAAAAATACGATTTTTTGATAAAATTTCCACCTGCAAAGGAACACATTGTCAAGAAGCCGTAAGACGAAAAAAATACGATTTTTTGATAAAATTTCCACCTGCAAAGGAACACATTGTTCAGTTTTGATGTATCTTTGCACCGAATTTGAAAATCAAGCATTATGACACACGAACAATGGTACAAAATCATTGAAACGATTGTGCTGGCATTGCTGACGTGCTGTGCGGTGGGACTCGGGATGACGAGTTGTAAGGTATGGCGAACAGTGAACACCACCGCGACGTACACGACGGCACAAGACTCAGCGAAAACCGCCACAACGATTCAGATGAAGACCGTGGAGGAGTACCACGGGGTCAAAAAGAAATGACGCCGGCGACAAAGATGTCGCCGAAATGCACATTATTAACCATCTAAAACCAAATTTTAACTATGGCAAAAGCAAAAGTAGGCGCCGCAGGAATCGAGTACATCCAAGGCGCCATGAAACGACCGAAGAAAGTGAACGGTCACAACCACGGCAACTACATG
>CADCDS010000020.1:1813-28532 GCA_902800215.1 uncultured Bacteroidales bacterium
GCCATGAAACGACCGAAGAAAGTGAACGGTCACAACCACGGCAACTACATGGTGATGACGCATCGCAGTGCCCCCACCCAGAACCCCAACTGTCAACGCGTCTACACCTTCGATGCAGACCGTTATGACCGCACCGGTCCGATCACGGCAGATGAGGCAGCAGCACGTCTGCGTTTCAGCACCGTAGCAGCGATGGTGAAGCAGCGTAAAGGTGACCTCACCAAGATCGCAGCCGACCAGGCAGCCTTCCTGGATCAAAAGGACCTTGCAGGCGGTAAAAAGACCCTCAAGGCCTATTACTGGAAGATCTGCGGTGACCAGTACGACGAGAGCCTCGCTAACGGCTAATGGTCGAATGAAAGGAAAAAGTGCTCTTTGGGGCACTTTTTCTTGCATATGTCAAAAAAAAGCAGTACCTTTGTGCCCGATTATGAGACGAATTGGGTTATTCCTATATTTATTATGCGCGTGTGCGGCGTGGGGAACGCAGTACAGCGGACGTGTGGTGGATGAGAAAGGTGCACCGATTGCGTATGCGACGGTGTATCCGCAGCTGCAGCCGGAACTCGGCACGGCGACGAACAATGACGGACGGTTTGTGTTTGAAGCGGAGCTGAGTGAAGGGGACTTGGTTATTTTCTCGTTTATAGGGTACGAGAAAATAACGGTTACGGGTGACAGGTTACGGGTTACGGGGGATAGTCTGACGACTATTGTTCTAAAAGAACAGCCGATCCAGTTGGAAGAGACGGTGGTGGCAGCAAAAACGAGTAAGCAGCGGAACAAGCGGAAGCAGATGGCGGCCCTGCTCCACTCCGTCTATACGCAGATGGAACGTGATTTTCCGACGACGAACACCCGGTACAGCATTGTGAGTGACGTGGTGATGCGGAGCGAGAAAGCGACCTGGGGTATGGAGCAGATGATAGCGGACATCGTGGTGTTGCCAGAGGCAGCGCAGAGTGGAAAAGACTCGGTGCAGTTCCAAGGAAAGTTTTGCAAACGGTTCTTTGATGCGGCGAAACGGGAAGCTGCGACGGCTATTATGAGCGGGGAGACCTTAGACCGTTTGGAGAAGGATGCCAAACTGCCGGCAGGAGCACCGAAAAACCTGATGCACCGAGCAGCGAACAGCATCGATTCGGGTGTGGTGGTACACCGTGCGATCTTCGGTGTGAGCGACATTAAGTACGATTTTCAGGAGAACATGAACGACCTTAAGCATTGGACAGTCAGCAACGAATCGGAGCACGAGACAGTGCTGACCTACACGCAGAAGGTAAGCAAATACCTCGGATTCTTCCGAATGATCTACAAGCGGCATTATATCGTCGATTCCGAGACCTATTCGGTCAAACGCTTCTCGGAACATGCGGAAGTCAAAGTGACGATACCGTTCGGGTACAAGCTGAATGCCGACCAGCTGCAGCTGCTGAACCTGCTGAACATGGGGGAAAACGAGTTGCAGAAGTTTCGGATGAAGAAGTTACGTGCAAGCGTGGATCTGAATACGATATTGGAAAGGGTTACGGGTGACGGGTTACGGGTGAAGGAGAAGAACATGAAGATCGATGCGAAGTTCGTAGGAACGCAGAAGAAAGAAGTGCCGATTCACTTGAGGGCAACGCAACGGGTGACGGGTGTGCAGACGAAGGACGTGAAAGCGCTGCGGAAAGATCAGATCACCCGGAGGCTGGAGCGCAAAATAGTCGAAATTTATTAAAAAATTTGCGTATATCAAAAAAAAGTTGTAATTTTGCAGCGAATTTGCGGTGTTAGCACATCGGTAGTGCATCGGCTTCCCAAGCCGAGGAGGCGGGTTCGATTCCCGTACACCGCTCCATAGAGTAAGCCGGTCTATCGCGCCGCAAGGTGAGGAAAGTCCGGGCAGCACAGAGCACTATCGCGGTTAACGGCCGTCAGGCAGCAATGTTTGGTCCCTGCTACAGAGACGAGGAAGGTGAAAGTTGAAAACTGAAAGGTGAAAGGCGGACACCGAGGTGAAACGAGCATACGATAGGCTGCAATTCCAAGTAAACCGATGTTTGAGCGCTGCTCGCGTGAGTCGGAGGGTAGGAAGCGTCAGATTAATGATAGACACTTTAACGGTTAGCGGTTAGAGGTTAGCAGTTAGAGGACAGAACCCGGCTTATAGGCTTGCTCGTTAAATTGTTAAATCGTTAAATCGTTAAATATGAAAAAACACAGTATTCTTTTAGCAGTTGCTCTTCTGGCAGGTCAGATGGTTTTTGCTGCTCCTAAGATTCAGCAAGTGGAGCCGTTAAGTTGGTGGACGAACATGGAGACACCGTTAACGGTTCTATTTCACGGTCAGGATTTGCGCGACGCGCAGGTGAGTGTTCAACAGGTAGTGAACGGCAAAGTGGTACGCGGTGCGTGTCACGGTTTGGTTCCGAGAAGTCAGCACAACGCCGAGAGCGACAACTATCTGTTTGTGGACTTTGGGGTTTTCCAGCCGGGTGTATATCGCATCACACTGAAGAAAGGCAACAAGAAAGCGAGCTATGACTACACGATCAGTGAGCGCCGGAAAGGCAGTAAGAACCGCAGCAGTTTCGATGCGTCGGACGTGGTGTACCTGATTATGAGTGACCGTTTTGTGGACGGCGACGCTTCGAACAACAGCACCAAGGACACCAAGGAGAAAGCCGACAAGAACAACGTCAACGGTCGTTGGGGCGGCGATATCCAGGGTATCATCAACAGTTTGGATCATATTAAGAAACTCGGTTGCACGGCTATCTGGCCGACACCGATGTTAGGTGACGACGAGGCGGCATGGTCGTACCACGGTTACGCATGTTCCGACTATTACCATATTGATCCCCGTTACGGCAGTAACAGTCTGTATGCGCAGATGGTGCAGAAAGCCCATGAGAAAGGTATCAAGGTGCTGATGGATATGGTGCCGAACCACTGCGGATCGGCACACTGGTGGATGCAGGATCTGCCTTATCAGGATTGGATTAACCAGTTCCCTCAGTTCACGAACACGAACAACTGCTTCACGGCGAACTACGACATCAACGCGTCGGAGTACGACCGTCTGCTCAGTAACCGCGGATGGTTCGATCACCCGATGCCGGATATGAACTTAGAGAACGCCGATCTGCTGAAGTATTTCCAGCAGTGGGCGATCTGGTGGATCGAGTATGCGAACCTGGACGGTTTGCGTGTAGATACCTACCCTTATATCGAGAAGATACCGGGCAGCAAATGGTTAGGTGCTATTCGCAATGAATATCCGAATATCAATATTGTGGGTGAGTGCTGGACCAGACCGGCACCGGCAGTAGCTTACTGGCAGAGCGGCGTGAAGAATTTTGACGGTTTTGATTCGAACCTGCCGACGGTAATGGACTTCCCGGTAGAGGAAGCGATTCGTCAGGCATTAGAGAACGACGGTAGCGGCTGGGGCAACGGTCTGACGCGTGTGTATGACGCGATGACGATGGATTATATGTACGCGGATGTGAACAAACTGTTCACTTTCCTCGGCAATCACGATATGGCGCGTATCACGGATGTGGTAAAGGACAAAGACCTGCGCCGTGTGAAATTAGCGTACGTGCTGTTGGCGACGATGCGTGGTATTCCGCAAGTGCTGTACGGCGATGAGTTTGCGATGACGTCGAAAGGTGAAGATCCCAGTAACCACAGCTATCTGCGTGCACCGCTGCCGCAGGGCGACGAGGTGACGGAAGAGATGAAGGATATGTTCGATTTCCAGAGTAAACTGTTCAACTGGCGTAAGGGAGAGAAAGTGCTGCACGTCGGTAAGACCATGCATTTCCTGGCACGCAACAACACCTATGCCTTCTTCCGTTATCTGGATAACGAAGCCGTGTTTGTCTTCGCCAATGCCGGTGAGAAACCGGTAGAGATCCCTGTTGATCACTATGCAGAGATTCTGCGCAAGTACCGTCCGGTGGGTATCAACCCGATGACAGGCGAAGAGGTGGACCTCAGTCAACCGCTGAAGATAGAGGGACTGAGTACGCTGATCGTGAAATTATGGAAATAAGGGTTAGCGGAGTTTTAAAGCGAAATGCAATAAGGAATCGGGGGCATTATTCAGGATATGGATAATGTCCTCGAGCATTTCTTCGGGGTGCACGACACCACGTTCCCAGAAGTTATTGGGTCCTCCGTCCCGTTGTTGCTTGCGCCAGTTATAGACACGACCGTTGCGGAAGGCCTTAAACCAGGTATGTTTCTCATCCATCTGCGCCAGTTCGTCCAGACTGTTTCCTCCGGCACCTACCCACACCTCGGCATCCGAGAAATAACGGATCGTCTGTTCGATAGTAAGCGGCAGAGAGGTGGCACTGAAATCATCATAGAAAGGATAGTCTGCGCCGGCATCCTTGAAGAGATAGACCAGGTAATTGAGACCGGAAGGAACGTACCAGGTGCCACGAAAATTGTTGCCTGACATAATGGCTATTGGCTCTTGGCTATTGGCTATTAGCTCTTTATATTTAGTTTCCACTTCGTGGAAAACGCTGTCAGCTTGCGGGAGACGACCGGTGAGCGCACCGAAGACACGGATCCATTCGGCACGAGCCAGCGGAGAGGTCTCCGTCCATTCGTTGATATAGATCGTAGGCACCCCGAGTTTCTCGAGACGGGTAGCTTCGAGATTATCATACTGACCGTAGTTAACGGCCAACAGCAGATCGAGATCCGCCATCAGTACCCGTTCTGCGATCGGTTGCATGGAGTCCCCGAGATCGATCTCATCGCCTTTGACGGGTGTGTAGATCAGTTCGGGATTGCACACGGCCACGAGACAGTCGAGTGCATCGATGGCATAGAGGAATCCCACCTGCACGGTGGACATGGTGCCCAGACGACGCATAGGTGATGTAACGCAGATACGCTGGTAAGGTTGAAAGACCTCGACAACGATACCGCTGTCGGTAGGCGTGATCTGAAATCCCGTGGCGTACTTATTTCCGGCAGGAATACTACCCTGCTCCGCCGAGTGCTGAGCGCACCCGACGAAGAGGATAGCTACTACGATCGGTAATAACCGTTTCATATATTATTTCTTAGCACCGAGGTTATCGAAGCAGAAGTAAGTCGGAGTATTCAGACCCCAAGAACCGGTACGACTACCAGCGAAGGAGAAGTGCAACTCATCTACCTGACCGAGTTTGCTCAGATCAACATAGGTCCAATCGGTAACAAAGTGCGTACCTTCACCGAGGTAGAATTCTACTTCCGTATTCACTGCCTTACCGTTCAACGAACCGCCGATGATGAGTTTGAAATAGTCATTCTCGCCAAACGGTTCACCGGCAATAGCATCACCGTCTTTCATTGAACTAAGTGCATAAACGTTGTTGCATACATACATACCCGGAACAACAGCTGCTGCGTCCAGTTTCACTACGTTCGGTGTATATCCATCCTCGTACCAAACAACATAGTTCTTACCTGCATACGCACCACCTGCAGCGGATTTATACGCATCGGTGTAGTCTTTGAACTCGGTGTTGGTGATGTTGGTAATAACAGCACCAGAAACATAGGATCCTCCGTAAGCAACGGTCTGTTGTACCTGATACATACCACTCTGAAACATCGCAGTCGTGTCGTTTGAGAAAGCCAAATAGCTCTCCTGTGCCGGACTGATCGATCCTTCTTCGAAGGTAGCAATTGTCTTGTCTGCTACTTCACCTTCTTTTTGACAAGCTGCAAAGGTCAAAGCCAACGCAGCGATGAAAAGAATTTGTTTTTTCATTTTGTTTTGTTTTTTAAAATTGTTAATAAATGTTAATTATTGATATGTAAATCAATAGCTCCTATTATCTCTGTACTGATCTCTCCGGTGGGGTTGTTGATCTCATCGACGGCGGTATAGACGCGTATGAAATCGACGGTAGTGAGTGCGACGGGTTGACCGATGCTGTCCACTGCCCAGGAGAGGTCAAAAGCCGTACCGATGGTATCTGTATTGGGTTTGTTATCCGCATATCCGTAGTCCAAGATCGTCTGCACGACCTGACCGCTGATCGTCTGGGACTGCGACGGCAGTAAGGCGCCGGAGAGGGTGTAACTGTCTTCAGCGATCCACTGCGGGTAATACGGCTGGGTATGGAACGGATTTTGCAGGGTATCTCCGGCACGCGTGTAGGTGCGGGAGGTATAAACCTGCTTGTCGTACAGACTTCCTTTGAGTTCATACCAAGTGTCATCGGGTATTCCGTTGGCATTCTCATCGACGCTGACCAGCACGATACCGGGTTCGGAACTGCCGTAAACGGTAGAACCGCTCATGTAATAGGCGTTTCCGAGGATGCGGATATCGTATCCGTCTAAGTTCTCCACGGGATGATCAAAACCGAAGGTGATATACCCACCCCATCCGCCAAGCGACACCATGCCGCCGGCGTTATTGCCGATCGCCGCCTCACACTTCCGGCACATCGCTGCCGCATCGTCTCCTTCCTCATATTTGGGCAACTCATTGACGAATTGACCCATACCCGGCATATATTCATATACATGTTTGATGTATGATGAATGATGTGTGACGGGTGTGGTATCGCCATGCAGGTCATAGGCAGCGGAGATACGGCAGAGGTGTCCGGGGATGTCACCGGTCTTAGCGGTCCACCGTTCCTTTCCGTCCAACGAATAACAATGCAGCACACCCGACGAGACATAGTTCTTGGCATCGGCGATATAGATCGCATCATCGGTAGCGAGTAATCCGTAGGGATTTTCAAAATTGGATATTGGAAATTGGATATTGGATAGGTTATAGTCGATCGTTGAATAGGCGTATAAGACCTTGTTTTCAGCATCGAGGAGATAGGCGGTGTTGCCGCAGATGGAGATATTCGATGCCTTGAGGTCGATGATGGTGACGAGTGCACTATGGTTCATCACACGCACTTCGTTCTCATTACAGATCCACAGATGACCTTGATCATCCACACGAAGACGCTGCGGATTCGAACCGACCACTATCTTCTCCGTTTCCGTAAAGGTATGGAGATCTATGACGGACATGGTGGAGTCATGGCGGTTCGTGATGTATCCGCCGGAATTGACGACGTAGAGACGGTCGTCGAGCACACAGAGTTCATCAGGTTGATGACCGACCTTCACTTCTCGTGTGATCTGCATGGTGAGGGTGTCGATCTCAAAGACCGAACCGAGCATGTCGGCGTCAGCTACCGAACCGACGTAGGCACTGACGTAGGCCTTATCATCATGGAATGCCAGGTAACGGCAATTAGGAATATCGACCTGGGTGATGCGACGTGCCTGCAGGTCCATGATCTCCAGTTTATGGGAACAGTTGATGACAGCATAGAGTTTACCGCCATACACCTGAATATCATTGCCTACGTCACCCAGTTCCTTGACCTGATGCGGATTTTGGGCACCGTACCAGTTGGCATAGTAATCACCCGATTCGAGGTTCATGTAATCGAGTCGGGCCTTGTTAGACCCCATGTTTCCTTCACAGAGCACGTATAACCCACCCTGCCGCACTTCATCCGTGACATGCGTTCCGATCGTCGGATAGATGACCTCGTCTGTTCTGCAGGAATAAAGAGTAAGGAATAAGGAATAAAGACACAAATGAATCATATATGTCCTTATTCTTTTAGCAAAGCGGTCCTTATTCTTTATTCTTAATATCTGAAAGCGAGTGTGCATCGTACGTTTTGTTTAGGCATCGGATAGTTTTGGATTACTTCGTAATCCTGTCCGAGCAGGTTATTGATTTCTATATTGGCTTTGATTCCGTAGCGCCGAATGGTCCATTCGCCGTAGATAGACAGGTCATGGGTGTACCAGGGTTGCACGTAGTTATAAATGGTATTCTCCTGCTGGCCGTATCGTTCACCGACATAGATGAAGGAGTAACTGAGTCCGTAATGGTCACCGCGTCGGCTGGTATAATCGAGTTCACCCACCGCGCTACCGCTGTGCCAAGGGATATACGGGATCTGATGACCGTAATAGGAGTCATTGGGATTGGTGACATCGATGGCGGTGTTGTACGTGTAGTTAAGCCGGGCGCGTAGCACAAAACGCATCGGCAGATAGAAGGACATATCGGCCTTGGCATCGACACCGTTGATCTTAACGGTACCTAAGTTGAGCATCGTCCAGCGGAACTGCTGACCCTTCGGATAAGCGATTATTTTATCGGTGACGCGATTGTAGTAATAGGACGCCGATGCAGCGATTTCGTAGCCGAAATCATTGGATATTGAAGATTGGAGATTGGAGAATCGATAAGCTACTTCAACGCTATGCTGACGCGCCAATTCCGGTCGTAAGTTTGCATTACCAAGATCCGTATAATAGAGATCATTAAAGGTCGGATAGCGGTAACTCTGCTTATAAAAAGCGTTGATACTCAGATCGATTTTCGGATAGGGTCTGAAGGAAGCAAAAATTCCGGGGGTGATTTTCGGATTGGAGATTGGAGATTGGAGATTGGAGATTTGAGTCATCAGGACACTTGCTTGCAGGCGCAGGTATTCGCGGATATTAAATGCCGTGGCGGCAGAGAGCCAATGGGAATGGCGGTAGAAGCGTTCATCCGTTACTCCACTAATCCATTCATCCCTTTTTAACGAATTATACTGGTAGTCATACGCGACGGAGAGGTCCCACCAGTTAAAGACCTGAATCTTATTGGCCAAGGACAGATAGACCTCCTGCTGCAGATACTCGTTATTAGCCGGCAGCAGTTGGACGTCATAGTTCTGATAATGGGTGTAGTCATTGGCATATTTGACCAGCAGTCGGGTGCTCCAACGGTTAAACCACTCATCCTGCCAGGTAGCTTGCACAAAACTATTCCGATCCCAGAGTCGCTCTCCGTTTCGCCAGACATTATTGACGATCGCACCCGGTACACCACGTTCCGACCAGTAGTTATATGCATGCACACGCCAGAAACCCGTGGTACGGTAGTAATGATGCAGTCCCAGTTCAGTTCGGATAGCATTAATATCGCCGTTCTGCCGAATAGCTGTGGTGTCATAGGCTGTGGTACCGTCCGGTAAGACGCGTTTGTATCGGAAAGGATATTTTCCGTTCGAATAGACATACTCGGCATCAAGCGTAAGCGACAAGGCATCGGTCAGTTTGATATCCACCCCTACGTTCGGATTCGCCAAGGCAAACGAACCGAAACGCATCTGCGCACGTACGTGTGCGCGCTCGCCCGTTTTAAAATAAGGTTTACGCGTAGTGAGATAGACGTTTCCGGCGGCACCGAACTCACGAGCCGATTGGAAGATATCGGATTTCTGACCGTTATAGACCTGAATCAGTTCCATGTTATCAAGACTGAACCGACCGAGATCCACTTGTCCGTTCTGGGCGTTACCCAACTGCACGCCGTTATAATAGACCGCGGTGTGCTGGGACCCCATGGAGCGCACGTTAATCGTCTTTATGCCGCCCACTCCACCGTAGTCCTTGAGTTGCACACCGGAGAAATAGCGCAGGGCATCGGCCACGGAGAGGGCGTTGAGTCGCTGTAACTCCTCACCGCTAAGCGTCTGCGGCACGATGATATCCTTGGTAAGCGCACGCGCCGACACCTCCACTTCCTCCAGTTGGAAGCGGTTGATAAGGGTGTCCGTCTCGTTTTGCGCCCGGACGGCGAATGCACTTAGTGCAAAAATCAGTATGAGAGATATGCGTCTTACCATTGTTAGTCCTAATCCTGGAGGACATCCAATTGCGCAAAGAGGGAAGCGATCTGACTTAGGTTATTCACCATCACAGTAGCCGGTCTGTCCGGGATTCTCACCCGTGTTCTCTTCCTTTCTTTGCTTACTTTTTAGCAGGGTCTGTTGTCAAATCAATTCCCAGTTTCTTAAATGTTTTCCAGTCCACTTCTTTAAGCATAACGGTGGAGTGCGCCTGACAGCCTTTGAGGAGCGGCAGGGTGTCGAGTGCCTTGCGGCAGTTTTCATCTTGCAAGGAGAGAACAGACAGTGCCACCAGCACTTCGTCCGTATGCAGCCGTGGGTTCTGACCGTGCAGGTAACTGATCTTCGTGCGCTGAATCGGCTCTATGATGTTCTGCGGAATGAGTCGTGTGGCATGGTCGATGCCCGCCAGTTCCTTCATCGCGTTAAGTAACAAGGCTGCCGACGAACCAAGCAAGTCTCCTGCTTCAGAGGTGATGATCTTTCCGTTTGGCAGTTCAATAGCCGCGGCATGTGCAAAGGCTCCGTCGTGAAGTGCGCCGGTGAGTGCTCTGCGTTCCCGTGCCGCCACGGTCGTACGCCGATAGGCGGTGTTGATACCCACCTGTTGCTGCAGCAGCGCCAGTTTCTTGATCTCGGCATCATTGCATTTACCGTTTGCCAGGTGACAGAGCGCCTGGAAATAACGGCGGATAATCTCCTGCTTGGACGCTTCACGCACCGCCTCATCGTCACTGATGCAGAAGCCCACCATGTTCACACCCATGTCGGTAGGAGACTTATAGGGACTCTTACCGTAGATCGAGGTGAAGAGTGCATCCAATACCGGATAGATCTCAATGTCGCGGTTATAGTTGACTGCTGTCTTACCATAGGCTTCAAGATGGAAGGGATCGATCATATTCACATCTTGCAGATCCGCCGTCGCTGCCTCATAGGCAATGTTCAGCGGATGCTTGAGCGGTAAGTTCCACACGGGGAAGGTCTCAAACTTCGCATACCCGGCTTCATGTCCCCGTTTCTGCTCGTTGTACAGTTGACTGAGGCACACAGCCATCTTTCCGCTTCCGGGACCCGGCGCCGTGACTACGATCAGCGGTCGCGTCGTCTCGATATAATCGTTATGCCCGAATCCTTCATCGGAAGCGATGAGGTCCACGTTATGCGGATAGCCGTCAATGGTATAATGGTAATAGACATTGATGTTCTTCCGCTCCAGACGCTGACGATAGGCATCAGCGGAACGTTGACCGGTATAGTGGGTAATCACCACCGAAGACACGAGGAAACCCCGATTCGTAAATTCTTCGCGCAAGCGCAGCACGTCTTCATCATAGGTGATACCTAAGTCCTGACGCACCTTATTGCGCTCGATATCTTCCGCCGAGATGACGATGACGATCTCCAACGAATCCTGCAACTGGGTGAGCATCTGCAGTTTACTGTCGGGTTGAAAACCCGGCAGTACCCTACTCGCATGCAAGTCATCGAACAATTTTCCGCCTAACTCCAGATACAGCTTGTTACCAAACTGCGCAATCCGTTCCCGGATATGCTCCGACTGAATGCGGATATATTTGTCGTTATCAAAAGCGTTCATAGCTATTAGCTGTTTGCTGTTGGCTCTTGGCTGTTATTCTGATCACCCTTCTGCTTCGATTCTTCATCGTCTTCATCGTGGTGGTAGTAATAGTAAGAACGATAGGCCTTTTCGTCATTGACGATCTTGCCGTATATCTTACCATACAGCTTACCGTAACGTTTAGAGCGTTGGGATCCGTAGCCGTAGCCATAACCATAGCCGTAACCGCCATAACCACCGTAACCGAGGTGACCGTAACCGTAACCGCCGTAACCGCCGTAACCGTATCCGTAACCGGAACCGTAGGAGTGACGACCGGAAGTAGGAATATCGGAGAGGATAAGCTGTACTTTCTCCGGCGTGTCGATGACATCGGTCATCTGCTCCAGCGTCTGCTTACAGAACGACTTATTGGTCTGCAGACAACGGATGACGTAGAGACAGATATCGCTCTGTTCAATGACCGCATAGGCATCCGGCACCAAGCCGATAGGCGAGGTATCGATGACGATGAAGTCATATTTCTCACGCATCGCTTCAATAAGTTTGGTCAGCCGATCGGAGTGCACCAACTCACCCGGGTTCGGCGGGATGGTTCCGGCACGCATAAAGTCAAAAGCAAACGGTGTGTTCGTCTCCAGGATATCTTCCAATTCGCAGTCACCGATTAGGTAGTTCGACAAACCATTACCTCCTTCGAGACCTAACTTCGTATGGATGTTCGGTTTACGAAGGTCCAAGTCCATCAGCAGCACTTTCTTTCCCGTCATCGCATAGAGGGCAGCCAGGTTCGTACAGAGGAAAGTCTTACCATCACCGGACTCGGTGGACGTCACGCAGATCACCATCTTATCCTTACGCTGCAGTACAAACTCCATACGCGTTCGGATGGATCGCATCATCTCGGCATAGCTGGAACGCGGCGAAGCACGAACGAGTGTCGGGTTTTGATTGCGCGCATGGCGCAGGGTTCCTATGAGATGGAACATCTTCAGTTTCAATACATCCTTCGGTGAGCGCATCTTGTTATTGAGCAACTCAGAGAGGATGATCAGGCCCATTGGAATGAGGAAGCCGATGACGAGGTACTTGGTAGTCGTCTTCTTCTTGGCCTGTGCATTCATAATGGCCGTGGTACGTGCCTTATCCATGATGGAGTTATCCGGCGTGTTAGACGCTTTCTGAATCTCGGATTCGGCCCGTTTCTGCAGGAAGAAGGTGTAGTAGTTATCGTCGATGCGGTAGTTACGCTCGATGGCTACCATCTGCAATTCTTTCTCCGGCAAGGTCTTGAGCATCGCTTCCGCTTCGCTTATACGTGTGCGCAGATCGGCTTTCTCGATTTCCAAAGCGGCACGCATAGAACGTACCAACTCTTCGATGGAGGACTTGACGGTCTCCATCTCCTTGGTGAACTTAGCAAAGAACACGTTCTTCTCCGTCAGCTCACTCCGTTGTACACGCAGTTCGTTGAGTTGCTGCACGAGCGAGATAAGCGTCGCGTCGGTCACCCCCATCGTGGTCGGCATAATAACGGCATCGCCGTCCATGTTGGTATGGATATAATTGATAAGATAGTCAAAATAGGTCTCCCGTAAGCGCAACTCCATGGATTGCTGGTCATAGGAAGACAGATATCCCATGATTTGGCCGGCATAGGAGTTGACATCGATGATCTTGTTCTCCTGACGGAAATCGGTCATCGCACCTTCGGAAACCTGCAACGAACTCTGCAAAGCATCCAGCTGCTGGTTGATGAACCGGATGGAGTTCTCCGCCACCTCGTTCTTCTGCTCGAGGTTCTGCAGCAGGTAGATCTTAGAGAGCATGTCGATGAAGTCGCAGTCACGCTGCGGTGTCTCACTGACCATACCCAGCGCCAGCACCGTCGATCCTTCGGTGACGAAGGACAGTTGCAGACGACTCATAAACTCGTTCACCAGCGACTCATGGTCACGGAACTGGAAATAGACCTTACCCGTGTTCGCCATGAACTCCGTCGGGAAGATACGAGCGTCGAAATACGGGCAATGAATCTGTTCTCCGTAATGGGTGTCAATGTCCAGCGATGCACCTTCGTCCATGGACGAGATATGCAGGGTGCTGTCGTTCTTAAAGCTGACCTGGAACAAGTTACCATACGCACGTGGATCCACACGCGATGCTTCTACTACGAACGGCGTCTGACGGTACAGTTGGCGCGTCTTGAATCGACCGAGCGTCAGGTACTCCACGTTCAGGAACGGTAACGAATCGACGACACGGCTGGTCAGGTCATACGAACCCAACATAATCATCTGGTTATTCACGTTCTTGAATCCGGGATCGGAACTGAAACCGGTCATCAGGCCGAAGTTCATTCCTCCTCCACCCGATCCGTAACCCGTAGATTCCTTGATGACCAAGGTGCCCTGCGAGTAATAGGCCGGTATCCAACGACGGTTCTTCAACATCGCCAGACCCAACGCGATGGCCAACGCAATCACGAAGAGGTACCAGTAATGCAGGAACGTGAACACCCATTCCAAGGCGTTGAACTTGGTACCGCGGTCATCATCATCACCGGGATCCTGTTGGTAATACTGCATATTACCTTGCCCGTAATACTGTTTGTTACCCGGCTGATAGTAGGCATTATTGCCTCCGGGGTTGTAATAGTTGTTGTTTCCACCCTGGCTGTAGTACTGATCATTGCCACCGGGTGCGTAATATTGATTATTTGCCATAAGTCTTATTTATAGATATATGCCACGTAGTTAAGAACCGTTGTAAGCAGCGCCACACTGCTGGTAATCAGCCCCGTAAAGCCGGCATACGACGGTACGGTATAGAAACTATTGCGTGTACGCGCTACATAGATGACGTCGTTCGGATAGATATAATAGTATTTCGAATCGATGATGGTGTTGGTACGCATATCGAACTCCAGCACTTCGGGTTCCTGCGCACCATCCTTTGGACGCACGATACGGATATGCCGCCGGTCACCGCTATTCATCACGTCGCCGGTCATCGCCAAGGCCTGGAAGATATTCATCTTCTCCTTATAGATATAATACTGGCCGGAATGCGCGTCACCGATGACGGAGAAATACTTATTGTACAGCGCCACCTTCACATCGGCATCGGGGATAATCTCCCGGAAGGCTTTACGCAGCGTATCCTGTGCTTCCACTTCCGTCAGGCCTTGAATCTTCAAGGGTTTGATGAACGGCAGATCGACTGTTCCGTCTGCATAGACACGGTACGAGTTGGCATATTGACCACTCGACACATTCGTGTTGGCACCTAACATCTTACTCATCGTCTCATCCATCGTGATCAGACGATAGATGATCTCATCGTTTACCCGGATACGGTACGGTTCATAAGTGACCGTGTCGTACACCGGTAACTTATTCTGTTTGGTCGGTTCCTGCAAGTAACCGATCACGCGATGACTGTAACAACTCGACAAAAGGAGAGCAAGCATGCCTAAGAATAACAGATGTACCTTTTTCATTTTGTTCCCCCCTTTCCGTAATATTTGTTCACATGGTTGATACCCGTCTGCACGATCGACCAGATGAAGGCACCAAACGAGATCGTCGATGCCGTCACACCGATGACCGTCGTCACATGGTTGATACCGAAACTGTATCCCGGGATCTGACGGATATAGATGATGTCGTTCGGCTCGATATAGTAGAACTCCGAGTTAACGATATCCTTCGTTCGAGCATCAAAGGTCTTGACGGTCGTCACGCCGTTGATCTCACGCACCAGTTTGATCTCTTTTCGGCTGTTGAACTCACCTAAGTCTCCGGCCATGGCCAAGGCCTCGAAGATCGTCATCTTCTCCTTGTTGATCATATACCGGCCACTCTGCGCACCGATGACGGAGAACGAACGGTTGACGATATTCACCTCGCAGGAGATCATACTGTGACCACCCGGTAACTCATGGAGCAAGGTACTCAGTTCTTTCTCCAGCTTATGCTTCACCTCACGGGTGGTGTTACCCAATACCTGGATCTTTCCTATCGTCGGGAAGTCAATAAATCCGTCTTGGTCCACCAGATAGGTGTACAAGTCATACGAACCGTAGGTACCGCCTTGACTCATCTGCTGACGCATCTGAGAAGCATTGGTACCGCCGGCATTGTACATCTTCTGAATGTTCTCATCTACCGAATAGACGTAGATATACATGCGGTCACCGATTCGCAGTTGGTAATCCTCAAAATCAAGCGTATCCGCATAAGACGGGATATACTTGTCCGGTTCCTGCATGTAATTCACTTTCCGTGCGGTGACACACGAAGTGAGCAGAAAACCCAATAATGCTATGTAAATAAAATGTTTCATCTTCTTTCGTCCCATCCGAAGGGGTGTTTGGCTAAAGGAAGTTTTGCTAAAGGATGGTAGTCGCCTACGAGTCCGATCGGTTCGGAATGACGAATCTGTGCCACCGTCTCGATACACGGACGAGCTTCAGAGATACGGAATCCGTTTCCGGCAAGGATCTGCTTGTAACTCTCCGTGTGCAACTCCGTGAAACCGGCAGAGAATTCAAACTCCTCTCCATCGATAGACAAGGTACGATACGTGCGTTTCTCTCCCTGCACGGCATTAGCCGGCAGACACTCGGCGTTGATACTAAGGAAATACCGCACGCGTGCGCGTTCGAGTTCCAGATAACCCGCTACACGGTCAAAACTCATCACATGCACGATGTTTTGCTTCACCGGTCCGAAGATCCATTGGAGCATATCATAGAAATGCACACCGATATTGGTAGCGATACCACCGGACTTATGCACATCGCCTTTCCAAGACGAGTAATACCATTTACCACGACTGGTGATATAGGTCAGATCCACATCGTAGATCTTATCCTTCGGTCCGGCAGCCACTTTCTCCTTCAGCGCACGGATCTTATCGTGCAGACGCAGTTGGAGAATGGTGTACGCCTGATGACCCGTCTCTTCTTCCAGTTCGACCAAGTTATCGATGTTATACGGGTTCAACACCAGCGGTTTCTCGCAGATGACGTTACATCCTAAGCGCAGACCGTAACGGATAAACGCATCATGGGTGTAGTTCGGCGTGCAGATAGACAGCCAATGCAAGGGATTTTCCGTCCTCATTTGCTTGGAGCAGAAACGGTCAAACTGCTCATTCTCCGTGAAGAACGAACAATCCGGGAAGGAACTGTCCAAACGACCCACACTGTCAAACTTATCATATGCTACCAACAGGTTGTTGCCTGTATCCGCAATCGCTTTAATATGTCTCGGAGCAATATATCCTGCTGCTCCTATCAATCCAAAATTCATATCTATAAAACTTCAAACTTTCAAACTCTCAAACCTTCAAACTTTCTCTGGTCCGAATTTCATTACTACCATTCGTTTTACCATATTCTTCAACGCCTGTGAGATACGCTCTTCGTACCAGGACTTGGCGTTATTGGTCCACCGCTGCGGATGGGTCGTGATCATCACATGTTTCGGCAGTTGATTTTTCTCTATCGCTCTGAGTAACTGCCAAGTGGTATGCCATACCCAGCCTTTGGCGGTCCATAGATCCTGATAAACAGGAATCTTATCACGCACCGAGATCTTATATCCGTCCCAACAGCGACCGGTGTCCGTGAGATAGAACACATCGCTGAAGTCGGTATCCAAATACGGTTCGCCGATGATGCCTTTGGACTTATAGTCGTGTTCTTTCCACAAGTCCTTACTGTCCCATTTGCTGGTAGGCGCACCGTGCATACAGATCGTCTCCACCGGATAGTAGGTGCGGAAATAACGCAGCCAAGTCTTAAAATGCTTCCAAGCCGCTTCCATGTCACCATGGTTCAAACTCATATCCTCGTAATGATAACCGATCTCATGGCCTAATTCCACAATCTTACGAATCACATCGGGAATGTTACTCGTCTTTCCTACCCGGAAATAATACGTGGCGTGAATACCCAATTCATACTCTATCTGCGCTGTACGCACACTGTTCAACGGCTTGGCATCCACGTCATGGCGCAGAATAATATACTTATCGCCTTTCGCCTTTCGCCCTTCGCCTTTACAGTATTCCGCATACGTGATGAACTCGTATCCTTTCGCTTGTAAGGATTCGAGTAACTCACGATACATATCTAAACTAAAATCTCTCATCGCTCTGCTCGCATCGGATTATGCAAGAAATCCTCATATGCCAATTTAATTCCTTCTTCCAATTCCGTCTTGTAGGTCCATCCTAAGGCCGTTGCTTTGCTGACGTCTAACAATTTACGCGGTGTACCGTCCGGTCTCGTCGTATCCCATAAGATCTCGCCTTCGTATCCTACCACTTTGGCTACCAGCTCCGTCAACTGCTTGATTGTCAACTCTTTTCCCGTTCCGGCATTGACGGTCTCATTGCCGGAATAATTATTCATCAGGAACACACACAGATTCGCCAAGTCATCCACATACAGGAACTCCCTTAAGGGACTACCCGTTCCCCAGCAGGTGACGCTTTGCTTACCCTCTACTTTCGCTTCATGGAAACGGCGGATGAGTGCCGGCAGCACGTGACTGTGTTCCGGATGGTAGTTATCATTAGGACCATACAGGTTCGTCGGCATAACCGAGATATAATCCGTACCGTACTGGCGGTTGAGGAACTCGCAGTACTTCAGACCGCTGATCTTTGCCAAAGCATAGGCTTCGTTCGTCTTCTCCAACTCACCCGTCAGCAAGCAGCTTTCCGTCATCGGCTGCGGTGCCATACGAGGATAGATACACGAAGAACCCAGAAACTCCAGTTTCTTCACGCCGTTCTTCCACGCCGAATGAATCACGTTCATCTCCAGAATCATGTTATCATACATGAAATCCGCCAGATGCCGCTCGTTAGCGATGATACCACCTACTTTGGCTGCCGCCAAGAACACATACTCCGGTTTTTCCGCCTCAAAGAACGCTTCCACCGCTTCCTGCCGACACAAGTCTAATTCCTTATGCGTCCGGGTGATAATGTTCGTATATCCCTGCCGCTGCAACTCACGCACGATAGCAGAACCTACCATGCCGCGATGTCCGGCTACATATATTTTCGAATTCTTTTCCATCATTTTACAATTCCCTTTTCGAGATACTCTGCAGCGTTAAAATGCTCTCTCGTCACTTTCTGCATATCGTGTTTTACCATCAGTTCTACGAGCTGTTCAAAGCTCGTGCTCTGCGGATTCCATCCCAGTTCTCTCTTCGCTTTCGAAGGATCACCTAACAGATTCACCACATCCGTCGGACGATAGAAATCCGGACTAACGGCTACGACTACCTTACCCGTTTTGATCTCGATACCTTTCTCATCCACGCCTTTGCCTTCCCAGCGCAGCTCAATACCCGCATGGTGAAATGCCAAGGTCGCAAACTCACGCACGGTGTGCTGAACACCGGTTGCGATGACGAAATCTTCCGGCGTCTCATGCTGCAGGATCAGCCACATACATTCCACATAGTCCTTGGCATAACCCCAATCCCGTAAGGAATCCAGATTGCCGAGATACAAACAATCCTGCATACCCTGCGCAATGCGTGCAGCAGCCAAGGTGATCTTACGTGTCACAAAGGTCTCACCGCGACGCTCGGACTCATGGTTAAAGAGGATACCGGAGCAGCAGAACATATCATACGCCTCCCGATACTCCTTGATGATCCAGTAACCGTACAGTTTGGCTACGGCATATGGACTGTAAGGATGGAAAGGCGTGGTCTCGCTTTGCGGCACTTCCTCTACCTTACCGTATAACTCCGAAGTGGAAGCCTGGTAAATCTTACAGGTTTTTTCCAGATGATTTGTACGCACGGCCTCCAACACACGCAATACACCTACCGCATCCACGTCCGCCGTGAACTCCGGGGCATCAAACGACACCTGCACATGACTCTGTGCGGCCAAGTTATAGATCTCATCCGGTTGCACTTTGCCCACCAATTTCACCAGCGACATCGAGTCACTCATGTCGGCATAATGCAAATGAAAATGCGGCGTACCCTCCAGATGCGCAATGCGCTCCCGATAGTCCACCGAACTACGACGGATGATGCCGTGTACCTCGTACCCTTTCGCTAACAAAAACTCCGACAGATAACTGCCGTCTTGACCGGTTACACCCGTTATTAAAGCTGTTTTTCCCATTTTTTCACAAATTAGCGTGCAAAGATACAACATTTTTTTTATATACGCAAGCGCACGCGTACTTTTTTATAAAAAAATCACTTTTTTGTCAAAAAAAAGCTTTCCTTTCAACTTTCAACTTTCAACTTTCAACTATTTTTTGTACCTTTGCATGCTATTTTATGTCAAAATCGGAAGGAAACATAGAAATTATCGGTGCACGGGTGCATAATCTAAAGAACATCAGTGTGTCCATTCCCCGGAAACGGCTCACGGTCATCACCGGTTTGAGCGGTTCGGGTAAATCCTCATTGGCATTCGACACAATCTTTGCCGAAGGTCAACGGCGGTATATGGAGACCTTTTCGAGTTACGCACGCGGCTTCATCGGTCAGATGCAACGACCCGATGTGGATAAGATCACCGGTCTCAGTCCCGTCATTTCCATTGACCAGAAGACAACGTCCAAAAATCCGCGTTCTACAGTCGGTACCATCACCGAGGTGTATGACTTCCTTCGTCTGCTTTACGCTCGTGCCGGCGTGGCTTATTCGTATCTGAGCGGTAAGCCTATGATCCATTACACGGATAATCAGATTATTGACCTGATTATCAAGGAGTACCGCAATAAAAAGATCTTATTGTTGGCCCCATTAGTGAATGCGCGAAAGGGACATTACAAGGAACTTTTTGAGACCATTCGCAAGAAAGGATTCGTCCATGTGCGGGTAGATGGAGAGGTGCGTGAGATCGTAGCCGGTATGAAGCTGGATCGGTACAAGACACACACGATCGAAGTGGTGATTGACCGGCTCAAAGTGCAGGAAGAGGACAATGATATCCATCGTCTTCGTCAGTCCGTCGATAGTGCCATGACGCAAGGCAACGGCATTATGATGATTTTAGAAGGGGATGAGGTGCAATTTCTATCCAGAAACCTCATGTGTCCGGATACGGGATTAAGTTATCCGGAACCCGCTCCGCATACCTTTTCCTTCAACAGTCCTTCCGGCTGGTGTCCTTGCTGCAAAGGACTGGGCCGCATAAAAGCCAATAGCCAAGAGCTAATAGCCAACAGCGATGTGGACGAAGCGATTCGGGAAGATAACTGGTGGGAACAACTGCAAGAGATGACGGCAGAGCCGGAAGAAGAGGAAGAACAGAAAGACGAGTATATCGTTTGTCCGGAGTGTGAAGGCAAACGACTGAGCAAAGAAGCGTTGAGTTATCGATTCGGACCCTACTCCATCTCCGATCTGGCGAACATGGATATCGAGGTGCTGTTGGATAAACTATCCAACCTTCAAACCCTCCAACTATCCAACCAACAATTGGCTATTGCAGAGCCGATTGTGAAGGAGATCTGTGCCCGGTTACGGTTCATGCAGTCCGTAGGACTGAGTTATCTGAGTCTGAACCGCAGCAGTGAGAGTTTATCGGGTGGTGAGAGTCAGCGTATCCGTCTGGCAACACAGATCGGTTCACGACTCGTGAACGTGCTCTATATCTTAGACGAACCGTCCATTGGTTTGCATCAACGCGATAACCAACGGTTGATCCACAGCCTGAAGGAGTTACGGGATATGAATAACTCCGTCATCGTAGTAGAACACGATGAGCAAATCATGCGGGAAGCGGACTGGATTGTGGATATAGGCCCTAAAGCCGGTCGTTTAGGCGGAAAAGTACTCTTCTCCGGTACTCCCGCAGAACTGCTGAAAACAGACACCCTGACAGCGCGATATTTGAAAGGAGAAAAAGCTGTTAGCTGTTTGCCGTTAGCTGTTAGCCAAAAGCCAATAGCCAATAGCCAAAAGCCATTAGCCATTACCCTCAAAGGCTGCACGGGAAACAACCTCAAGAACGTAACCGTCTCTATTCCGCTCGGTCAGATGGTTGCGGTGACGGGAGTGAGCGGAAGTGGTAAGAGTTCGTTGATCAACCAGACGCTCTACCCGATTCTGAGCCGTCATTTCTACCGGTCGAAGAAAGAACCGCTGCCATACGAAAGCATCGAAGGCATCGAGTTCATCGATAAGGTGATCAATGTGGATCAGTCTCCTATCGGCCGTACACCGCGTTCGAATCCGGCAACCTACACCAATGTCTATAACGATATTCGGGAACTCTATGCCCAACTGCCGGAGTCCAAGATTCGTGGATGGAAAGCCGGACGGTTCTCCTTTAATGCCAAAGGCGGACGATGCGAAGAGTGTATGGGAAACGGATATAAGACCATTCAGATGCATTTCATGCCCGATGTGTTCGTTCCCTGTGAGGCATGCGGCGGACAGCGGTATAACCGAGAGACACTGGAAGTGCGGTGGAAAGGAAAGACGATCGCCGATATTCTGGATATGACCGTGAACCAGGCGGTGGAGTTCTTTGAACCCCAACCGACGATTTTGCGTAAGATCAAGACGATTCAGGATGTGGGATTAGGATATATCAAACTCGGTCAGGCATCCACCTCCCTCTCCGGAGGAGAGAGTCAGCGTATCAAACTGGCTACCGAACTATCCAAGCGGTCCACCGGTAAGACCTTATATATATTGGATGAACCGACGACGGGTCTGCATTTTGAGGATATCCGTGTGCTGTTAGGTGTGCTGCGCCAACTGGTGGACAAAGGTAACACGGTGCTGATTATTGAGCATAATACGGACGTCATCAAGGCCTGCGATCATATTATTGACTTGGGACCGGAAGGCGGTCGTCACGGAGGACAGATCGTGGCCGCAGGTACACTCGACGACATTCGTAATAACCCGGATAGCATAACAGGAAAATACATATGATAGATAACCCATTAGCCATCATATCGCTGGTGTTGGCGGTCATCCTGATCGTTCCGATGATCTGCCATAAAACCCGTATCCCGAGTATCGTCGGATTTATCCTTGTCGGCATCGCCCTCGGTGAGCACGGTTTTGGTGTGTTACAAAGCGGTACATCCATCCAGACGCTCGGCATGATCGGTATGCTCTATATCATGCTGCAAGCCGGTATTGAGGTGGATGTCAATGATTTCCGCCAGCAGCGTTCCCATGCCGTCATCTATGGTCTGTACTCTTTCCTGTTTCCCTTTGCGTTGGGTGTGGTAACGAGTAAACTATTGGGTTATAACTGGATCACTTCCGCTTTGTTAGGTGCGATGTACGGTAGCCATACCCTGATGACCTACCCCATTGTCAACCGGTACGGTGTGCAAAAAAACGCGTCGGTGAATATCGTGGTAGGCGGAACGATGCTTTCTATCTCGCTGTCCCTGCTGGTGCTGGCTTTCCTGAAGAGTCATTTTATCGTCGATAGCGATGAGTCATCCTGGGTGATGCTCGGTAAGATCGCCTTGACGCTTTTCCATATTCTGGTGATCTTCCCCAAGGTGGTGCAGCGGTTCTTCAAGCATTGGACCGATCCTACTTCCGGCTTCCTGGTGATCATGACGTTTATGGTGGTATCCGCATGGATGGCCGACTGGGCAGGTCTGGAAGGAATCCTCGGTGCGTTCATGTGCGGCGTGGCGATGAACCGGCTGGTGCCTAACCTCAGTCCCGTCATGCAACGGATTAACTTTGTGGGAAACAACATCTTCGTGCCGCTCTTCCTGCTTAGCGTCGGAATGATGATTAATATATCCGTCTTCTGGTCCGGTTGGATGACGATTGTCATCGCGCTCGTCATGATTGCTACCAAGTTGAGCGGCAAATGGTTAGCAGCGTACGTGGCGCAGAAGAGTTTCGGTCTTCAGATCTTGGAGCGGCAACTGATCTTCGGTCTGACGCATGCAACGGCAGCCGGCACCTTGGCGATTGTGACCATCGGTTATAATACCAAAATCTTCGATGATGCCATTCTGAATGCGGCCGTGCTCATGATCCTGGTGCTCTGCACCACCGCTTCATTCATCACCGAGTATGCGGCCAAACAGTTGGCATTGCAGGAAGAAGCACGACTCGAATCCGATAAGGCCAATAATGAATGGCTGATGATGACGGTGGCGGAGAACCGCCATTATGAGTTACAGGAACTGAGTGAGTTAGCGGAACTCCATCAACCCGTCTTGGCTAATGAGGCGGACTGGTCGGAAGCACGCAAACTGATCCATCATCAGTCCAAGGCGGCGGTGGTCTATCATCCGGCACAACCGATCAACACCATCAACCGCATCCTCGTTGCCGTGCCGCGATTTGCGGAGAAAGAGCGTGATTTCATCACCTGCTTCGGTCTTATCCGTCGGCTCAGCAGTCAACTCGGTGCACGTGTCATCTTCTTCACCAATGTGGATACCCAACGCGCCCTGCAGGCTTTCTGCCGCCGCAAAGGCAAGTACCTCAAAGCGTCGTACCGGGAGATGGAGGATTGGGAAGATGTGCTCATGATTGCCAAACAGATGCAGATGGACGATATGATCGTCATGATCAACGCACGTCCCTCTACCCCATCCTATAATCCGCTCTTTGAGCAGGTTCCGGATATGTTGACTCGTTTCTTCTCCGACCATAGTTATATGCTCGTCTATCCGGAACAGCTGACAGGCGCAGATATCCCCGATATCCTCACCGGAGACACCACACAGGCATCGAAAACATGGTCGATTGTTTCAACCATAAAGAAATTTGTAATAAAAATTTCAACTAAAATTCAATTTAAATAAACCCTTCTAGGCGGAAGCCGCTCCTCCCGTTTCATCGGGAGGACTCTCCGGGTCTTATCTTTTCAACAAACAGCCACCAAAGACCGAAAAGCATGATATAGAACAGGTACTTGAAGATCCAGTCATGCAGTACCGGAAACCAATCCGGATGAAATTCTATCAATAAAGTGATCCAGTGTATACGCAGGATGTTAAACGCATAGCAGAAGACCCATCCTACGGGGATGAACCAGGCTTTTTGCTTCCATCCGCCACGCACCGTCAAGATCAGCATCATCCATATAAACGCCTGTTTCAAACCGGAACAGCCCCATATGATACGCGTGCCGCTGCCGGAATCGAAATGCACCGTGTAGTCGTCGGTCATGCTCACTGTGTCCCGGAACAGATCCGTTAACCAATAGACGGCAGACGCGATGTGCCGGCTCATGACGTCGAACGGCCACGTGACGTTCAGACCGAACCACGTCACCATCTCCCCGTCTTCGTCACCTACCATGGTGAATTTCCAGAAGTAGTTCGCCACCACCAGCGTCACCATGAAGATGATGATGTCTCTATACGGAGATATACGCTCAAATAGTCGTTTTAGCGAAGGGCACTTCATCGATTGCACAGAAATCCTGGTCAAAATACTTGAAATAGCCGGCTTGGCAGATCATCGCCGCATTGTCGGTTGTGAACGAGAAAGGCGGGATAAAAACCTCCCATTTGTACTTCTGTCCGTAGTCGATAAACGCCTGCCGTAAGGCACTGTTGGCACTCACACCACCTGCGACTGCTACCTGCTTGATACCTGTGTCCTGCGCTGCCCGTTTGAGTTTGCGCATCAGGATATCGATCACCGTCGCCTGCAGGCTGGCACACATATCTTCCTTGAGGTTCGGCACTTTTTCCGCCAACTCGTCGATCGTCTCCACATTATGCGCCTTGAGCATATCGCGTAAGGTATAGAGGAAAGAGGTCTTCAGACCGGAGAACGAATAGTCATAACCCGGGATGTTCGGCTTGGCAAACGGATACTTCGCCGGGTCACCGAGTTTGGCTAACTTATCAATCCACGGTCCACCCGGATACGGCAGACCTAAGACCTTGGCGCATTTGTCAAATGCCTCTCCGGCGGCATCATCGATCGTCTGACCGAGGATATCCATCTTATTATAGGCATTGACCTTGATAATCTGACTGTTACCACCGGAAACAAGCAGACACAAGAACGGGAAAGTAGGATGTTTTCCCGTAACCGGTAACCCCTCACCCGTATCCGCTGTTTCTACAAAATGCGCCAATACGTGGCCTTGGAGGTGGTTCACGTCGATCAGCGGCACGTTCAGCGACAGCGCTAATCCCTTGGCAAAAGACGTGCCTACCAGCAGCGAACCCAACAGACCCGGACCACGGGTGAAAGCGATCGCAGAGATCTCCTCTTTGGTCACCCCTGCACGCTTCAAGGCCGTATCCACGACCGGCAATATATTCATCTGATGCGCCCTACTCGCTAACTCCGGCACGACACCGCCGTACTCCTCATGCACCTTCTGACTGGCAATCACATTGCTCTTCAGCACCCCATCAACGATCACCGCCGATGACGTGTCATCGCAACTCGATTCGATAGCCAATATAATTACTTTCTTTTCCATTTCTCAACCTTTGCGGGTGCAAAGGTACAACTTTTTTTTGACATATGCAAGAAAAAGTGCCCAAAAGAGCACTTTTTCCTACATTCGGCCTTTCGCCGTTCGCCATTAGCCGTTAGCGAGGCTCTCGTCGTACGCGTCGCCGCAGACTTTCCAGTAATAGGCCTTGAGGGTCTTCTTACCGTCTGCGAGGTCCTTCTGGGCGATGAAGGCTGCCTGGTCGGCTGCGATCTTGGTGAGGTCACCTTTACGCTGCTTCACCATCGCCGCTACGGTCGAGAAACGCAGACGTGCTGCAGCCTCATCTGCCGTGATCGGGGTGGTACGCTCGTAAGCGTCCTCCTTGCGGATGTACAGACGCATGCAGTTCGGGTTCTGGGTGGGCGCGATACGGTGAGTACCGATGAGGTACGTGCCGCAGGAGTGACCGTTCTTTACGGTCGGTTTGGCAAGACTACCTTGAACGGTGTCAATACCGGTTGCATAATGGACTTTTGCCATAGTGAGTAAGTAGTTTTAATTGTTAATACTATGTCGGATACTATCCGACCTAATGGACAACGTCTTTATACAGGATGTCCTTTACCTGTTTACTTTTTCTTAACGCCCTGATACTCCTCGACCGTTTTGGTGGAGATAGTCGTGGTCGTTTTGGTGGAGTCGTTCTGCTGCACGTAAGTGGAGGTAGTGGAGATGGTTCTCCAAGCCTTGCAAGAACAAAACCCAATGGTGATACTACAGATTAGTAGTAATAGTGATAAATACTTCTTCATTGCTTTCAAAGACGGATAATTGGTTAAACAAAATGTCGAGGTTGGCCATGCCAGTCATGTCGAGCAGGATGCATCCGAGGGAGTGTTCGGGGAGCGTGCCGCGGTGGATGCGTATGCCGGTTCGTTCGGGTACTTCGAGGAGTTCGGGCAGGAACTTACGGAACTTGGGTGACCAGGTGCGCTCGACCTTATAG
>CADCDS010000021.1 GCA_902800215.1 uncultured Bacteroidales bacterium
GTTCTTTATCCATATGCATAAAAATTAGGATTTGTAATCGGCTGCAAAATTACAACTTTCTTACAAATCCTACAATATGCATTTTAATGGATGGTTACGACTAATGAAATAAGAAATCCTGATAATCATATAGGTACAAAAAAATCGACATACACAAATGTTATGTCGATTTTTCTTAAAATACCTTTCGCCGTTACTCGTCACATAACGTCGCGTAGCGATCATCTTAACCGTTTAACGGTTTAACGATTTAACGTGCGCCTACGCGTTGCGCGCACTATAAGGTACGCGCATGCGCAGAGCATCAACGGAATCAACGCATCACCGAGAGGAGCATTTGGATCTGTAGTCGGTGTATATACTTCAATCCTTCTGGGACCGTGCGGCTTTGTCGAAGTATTACTCTCAGTCGTTGTAGCCATCTCACCCACTCCTGCAGCTCCTACTGCTGTCACTTGCGAGCTATATGCACTACCCGATCCTTGCATGGTAGAAGTAGATTGCCAATTCTGGGCCATTACAGGCATGCCCACGAGGAGCATACCCATAACCCATAACCCATAACCTATAACCTTTATACTTTTCATAATATTCATAATATTTTTATATCCCTAAATCTTAAATCACTTTACCAGCAAACCTGTTGCATCATACAATCTGCCATTTCGGAAGATGAACAACTTGCCATTCTCAAAGAACTTAACTGCTCCGTTTGCCTTTACAGATTCGTTCTCGATACCTGTCGGGTTCTGCGGCATGTTACGCGTGAGGATGAATCGGTTGTGCTCCGTTTTGTCGGTTGTTGAGAAAGTGTAGGTATTTCCTTCCAATACGCGGGTGTACTTATTCTCATCTATATCGTACAAGTAGAGCGCATCATCTTCGTTGTTATACTCAAACGAGAATGTATAGGTATTATCCTCTGTTCCGGCCTTGAAGCCCATTACCGTTCCCTCGAAGTCAGGTACACAGTTCACTGCCATGTTTCCATCAGGCGTTATGGCATAGAACTGCGGAGCTTCTTTATCTCCGGCTATCTTGTGTCCGTCCCAGCCATTCTCAAATCCCTCGTTAAAGTCTGAGCGCTCCCACATATATACCATATCTCCATAACCGCTTTCTGCATGGACATACAGGCGCACTTTATCAGCTTCTTCATCTGCAATACGCTTGGGAGCTTTATTAGCCACAGGGTTAATTCCAGCAACTGCAGGATCATAAACAATCTTGCTATAATCCAATGCAACAGACCCTTCAAAACCTGAAGTAAATACAGAGAAGGACTGCATTGCCGGGATTACATCACTTTCTTCAGCCGTACCTACAGTATACCCTGTATAATTTCCTTTACCGGTCTTAGAAGCGCTTTTACTAGTAGAATTAAAGATATAGATTGTAGCATCGGCTTTATCAAAATCGCTTGCTTGCATTGCATTAATCTTTATCGGAGCAAGCCACGGGTTAGCCAACAAGTTCTCATTATCGAGACTTTCTGCTGTTCCTCCCTTATGACTCAATGAAGAGCAAGTGTAATCTGCGTTGGTAACCAATGTACCTGACATATTATAAGTATGTCCCGTTGTGCCATTATAGATGATGCAGTAACCCTTGAATGGCTCCATCGAGTCATCAACACCAAGCAGGTAGAAAACAGGAGTAGATTCATAATTCACTCCTAATACCCAAGAGTTGTAATAGTTATACAACCAATCACTGGTCTCGCTTGTAAACGGTGTTCCAATAAATTGGTTCACAGAAGCGGTAGAACCCTTAGACCCCCCTGATACCGAGTAGAAGTTTACTGTTGCTGCACCGGGAGACGTACTTGCCTTGCCCCATACCAAAGCGCCAACACCATTTGTACCATCCGAGTTGATAACCAAATCATTTTCCGTGGTGGCAACAAGAGAAGAACCATCATATTTCCGGATAGTCTGTGCAACGATCAATTTCTTTCCTGCATTTATAGTCAACTTACCGGTCTTCGTATCGCCATTATTAGAAATAATCACGCGTTTTGCTTTTGCAGAAGTATTGACAATTACAGGCTTGTTGATATAAACAACATCAGAAATTCTTGGAACTTGTCCTTTTGACCAGTTGTCCCCCTGACTCCATTCCGTTTCATGACCTTCCACGTCACCCTCGAAAATATTGGCATCCTCTTCATACTTCGCATAAGCGTTTACGGCTTCTGAAACTGTCCATGAGTGTGGATTCTCTTTATCTCCAAATTCATAACTATAACTATCATCCGCAAACCAACCAACAAATGTGTAGCCATCAACATCGGAAGCAGTTACGGTAACCGTTTCATCCTTAGCAATATATTTACCATCAGCGTAGGTGTTTGTTCCATCTGACACCGTAATCGTCGCAGCCAAATCACCCAATTCATCACCATCCGGCGTAAATGCCTTCTTTCCGAAATGTACCACATAGGATTCAGGATGACTTGTAATCTGCACTGCTGGATATGCTCCTGAACTTGCCTCCGTAACAGTCAATGTATGCGAACCCTTACCGGCAGTTGCAAGGTACGCATTATAATTTCCACTATTTAAAGTCTTAACTTCTGAATTGCCAACAAATGTGTAATCAGATTCGAAACCATACGAGAAATTGTTTCGTCTATCCAAAATACGGAACTTATAATTCGTATTGGGTGCTGTAAGGGTACGCGTAATCGTATATGAACCGGCACTATAGGTAAAGTCCGCAGATACAGACCATCCCGGCATACCAGCCTCATCACCAGACACGCCTGTGTCCAACGAGCCATACAATCCATAACGTACTACATAGTTTGCTGTCATTGTCACAGCGGCTGTCGTAGTAACGTTAAATGTTTGTGTCGCATTATTTGTTCCACCTGTTGAAACATAAGTGGTTACCGCAACATCATCTTCCGAGAATGTCCAGTGCGAGAACGCGTATCCTGCATCAGCTGTTACCGTGAAGTTAGACGATGCAGTAATAGGATGTCCAGTAACAGAAGTCGTGCTAACTGATCCATGCGAGCCGGCATTTATCGTCACCGTAAACGAATTTTCTTCCCATTTAGTATAGAGGGTTACACTACTTGTTTTCTTCCATTTGCCGTCAGCATCCGTGTAAGTTACTGAACTCTTTTCTACGCCACTTAATAAATTGCCACTTGCATCAGCGATCTGGGTCGTGCAAGCCGGCTCCAGATAATAACCTTCTACATGATAATTGGCTTTCCCTGGAGTAGTGTTGATTTCAATCATCGTAGCATCATAGGTCGCGGTATATTGACCATGACTATCACCGCCATTTTTATTCAAGTTCTCAGCATCAGTATAAGTATCGGCTACACCATTTACTGTTATAACCACATTTCCACTAATCTTATTTGTTAAGATAGTCAGCGTTCCGATATCTTCAGAAACAGACCATGTATAATCTGTTGTAACTGTCTTTGTTACACCTCCGATGGTAACCGTTACGGCATCAGGTAAAGTATAACCAGTATTAGCAGTATAGGTCGCGGTATATTCAAGATTATATGCGGCAGCATCCGTTCCTGCTCTTCCAGCTGTTTTGGTCACACCAGGTATAGTATGCGTAACACTATACATGTTTAATGCCTTGTAATATAGGTGCTTCGCGGTGCTCTTAGTACTATTCTTCGTGTTGTCAAGATTATAGTTCGTATAAGCTTGCATCTGTACATCATAGCTGGTATTATTTGTAGATGCAGTTGATGTGTAATCTCCACTTGTTTGTGCAGTTACAGAACCACTATTAACTTTGAAGTCATATTTAACCGTCATGTCGCCATCAGGAACTGCCTTACTTGCAGATGCAGTTACCTTAAGCGTTGTTCCGGTTTTCACTAAAATAGCTTTCCCTGATGTAGAACCGTCATTACCTTCATCTTGCCAAGATATTTTCGATGTACTATTATCTGAAAATGATTCAGATGTCGTCGGAGGGCAATAGGTCGTCCATCCTGGAGACCAATCATTCCATGATGAGCTAGCGCCATCCAAACAGTTTTGTGCGGCAGAAGTTCTACTCGAAGCGGTCACAATATTCGTGTTATTCCACCAATAGTTATCTTCTCCCGGCGATTTATCTGGGTTGACACGGTTTAATTGAATTTTGCCGGTATAATAGCCTGCAGGAACGACTGCGTAGTATACCCAATTCTCAAGTCTATCATTTTTAGCGCAAGTAACATCGTCAACATCTACATTATCCTTATCGTACCTCTTAAAAAAGAAACGCGTTGTGTAAGCGGCATCATCCCAAGAAGTTTGATTGCGACCATCAAAATAAATATATTGACCTGCTTTGAAAGTTGCTTTCTCTTCTGCATATGTAAACGAAGCATGGTAATTACCTCCATTGTTATTGAGTGATTTTTGTGCTCCATAGCAACCAGATGAACCACCACTATTACCCTGAATCTCAAAATAAAAGTCAATCCAATATGTAGTACCTGGAGTTAGACCATCCAATACATCTGTGGAACCTGTATGTTTCCATTGCTGTTGATATTTGCCATTATCCCAATAATCTGTAAAAGTTCCGTCATGTAAAGCGTTTAATTGATGTTTATCGCTGTCATCTCCCGCCCATGAGTTTCTAGTTGTATGAATAGCATAATACATTTCAACCTGGCATACATTACCACTACTTGTTTTCCATGTCTTCATCCAAAATGAAGATATGTTGAGTGTGGTAACTGTTCCAATATCAGTATAATTTGAGACTCCATCACTCTTGAGACTCATTGTTTTAGCACTTCCGTTAGCCGTAAATGTTATCTCTCCAGATCCTTCGGACCAGAAACCACACTCATCCCCAGCCCACATTTGTCCGACACCGAGGGTGAGGAGCATGATTAGCATTGCCGCATAGCGTCCAAACCGCTGCGGCTTTTGTTTTTCATGGCTATTTCTAGATAGCCATTCGATTAAGTTAAATTTTTTCATGATGTTTTATATTTAATTTGTTAATTATTTGCTATTTTTATAACGTATAAATTTACACACATTTTTTTGATATATTAACGTAGTTTCCAAAGAGATAGATATTTTGAGCATTGCTTCTTCCATTCCCTTGTAGTCATCGTAACTCAAGGTATACGAACCCAGGTCATTAATGTTTTTTGGGGGACTTATTATCGGCAACTCATCACGATGCAACGCGATAAATGAAGAACCGATTTTATCATATAATTCTTGATCTAATTCATTACCATTCAGCACGATTATCGGTAAATTATTATAGGTTGATTGACCATGATCATATAGGTATGCTTTATCTTTTTTTAATAAACTAATTGGAGCATATACGTTAGGCTCATTTTTGGATGATATATAAATAATCAAATTTTTATCTTGTATACAAGAACCTAGTTTCTTCGTTAGATCCTCTTGGTTTGTAGCCCATGACGCATTACCTTTTTTCATTAAAAGGAGAGTATATCCAATCTTATTTACATGTTTTTTATAAATACTCTCCGAGATAATTTTTGCAGTTGCAAAAATATTCTCCGATGATTGCAAAAAAGATGCATAAACAAAAGTAGCCTTAGGCTTCATAACCATTATAGAATCTTGCCATATAGGTTCAATAACCAAATCCTTTTGTCCGAAATCCGAAAAATCTATTGATTTTTGCGTATCATCAGTATAACTTATGGGTATGCTTCCACTTGTAGAGAATCCGTATTGAACTTGGCGTTTGGGAGGAGTTAGTAGTTTTTGCATATCAAAACAAGAAACATGGAGTTCCTTTTTTAGTCTGTCCTCAAACTGCTGCCGACAATATTCAGAAACAGGTGTTTCTAATAACCTAACATGCTCATTCCTTATTGATGATGTCATTAAGTTTCTAGAAAACGAATCAATATCATCCTTAGACATTGTTTTCCTTATCAAAAACACAGACTTTTCCATTGATGTGAGAGTCTTATTTTGAATCATCTCAACAACACTAAGTGTTAACCTATAGTTATATTGATTAAATAGTTTTTTACGTAGTGCTATTGGGTCAAATTGCATAAAGTCTGGACTTTGATTATATATGCGCAATAATAAGAAGACGACATATTGTGTTAAAGGAGCGATCTGTTGTTTCTTGGTGGCTTTTTCATAATCAAAAATCCTATATTTTTCATAAGCTTCAATCCCTGTGCTTTTAGCGAACATATAATCAGTAGAGCAGTGGTAATACCTATACAATACGTTATCTATAAAGGTAAATGACATTTTTTCGTTCTTATAGTAACCGACAGTATATGATAGAGCAAACTCCAAGTTGGCTCCTGCTTTTTGGGTGTAATTAAAAGCTCCTATCACAAAGCAGAGGTCTAATATATTCTCTTGTTCTTTTATCGTATTATCGTGATTAACTAAAAAACAATAATAGTCGGCCAAATTTGTCCAAAGTATCGCAAATGCTGATTCTGATTTGTATAAGGTGGTCACCTTTGACATTTTCCAAAAATGCACTAATACAGCATCACTCAAGATGATTCTAGGGAGATCATCTAAAGTATTGGTGCGATCAAATACCACTTCACAATATAAGCGTATTACTCTATTTTGATATTGAGGATTGCTAGTCTTTAATGTATTTTCATACAAGGAGTATATATACCAAAGGAGCGGCTCTGGATAGTCTAATGAATAACGTTTGTTATTTTTGGGAGCCTTGTCATTTCTGTAATTCTCTACAAGAGATAATAATTTCTTTTCAACTGCATTTAGTAATTCTTTTTTCTCTTGCCGTAAAGCATAATCGTAAAGCGAGAATATGATTTTTGTAGTAGTTTGATCTTTATCATCTATGCTCCATTTGTCTTTCCACTTTTCAAATAGTTTCGTCGCATCGTTATATAAAAACAAATCGCGAACCAATAGAATTGTCGAAACAATGAAGAGTATCGCTGAGATCACAATAAGAACTGTTCCGATGATTTTTAAAATATATCCGGCACCTTGAACCCAAGTCGTCTCCAAAATAGGTGTAAGCAACCCAATACAATATATAGCGGAAAAAGATACTGCTATAACAAGGATGTACTTATAGAATCGATACGTTTTAGACGTTGTTATGATCACAGATAATTCTTCAGAATGGAATTTATCCTCTAATCTAGTTATTCCGTTGAAAATAAATGGAAATCCAAAGGCAAATAACATAATTATAAGAGGGAATGCCCATTCAGATAATACATGAGGAACCGTTTTTCCTTTGTATATATATTCCAAGCCATTATTATTTATCGTATCACAAGAGCCTGCATCTTGTTTCGCAAAAATTGAATCCTGAGAATCTTTACATGTATTGGAAGAATCAGCCACCTGCGCAAGCAGGTTCGTACTATCATTCTTTATAGAAAGTTCTAAACAAATATCGACTGCCTTCTCGGTTTTTACTTCTTGCTTTATGGGCTTCTGAGAGGATTTGATTGATTCTTTTTTAATAGGTGCTGTTTTGGGCAAAAGACTATCAGCAGTAGGAAGCAATGTATCTAATTGCTGCGATATAAAATCTTGCGGACTTGGAGTATTTATTGTAGAATCTTTGGCGAAAATAGGCACATAGAGAACAGTCATAGTTTGAATAACTACGACAATCAATGATACTATGTACAATCTCTTTCTCATTCTATTCCCTTCTTGGCTTCTGCCATCTCTTATCTTTTTACCTTCTATTTACCTTTCATCCTCGCGACCATCTCGCGAGAATCCTGAACGTCACTGATTTTTGCTTTGCTCTTTCTCGGTTGGCTTAGTCCCGTAGTTGGACCTGGTTATTACCTGGATATTAACTACTTATTTCCTGGCTATTCTCCTTTCGTCTCCACAACTTCATCTATCTCATCCCCCATTCACCCATTCACCCATTTCATTTTTTTGCGTGAAACTTTGGAACTTTGGTACTTTCGCCTCAATATGCTTACTTACAGCCATTTACAAAGAATTTCCAAAGTATCAAAGTTTCAAAGTATCATCTGTTTTTCTTCTCTTCAATAGCGACATAGCGTCATTTCAGTATTTTTTTGAACCATTTTTGGTCATTTTGGACTAATCCATTCTTTTGCCTTCTATTTACCTTTCATTCTCGTTCGCATCACATTCGCATCGCGAACGTCACCGTAGGGTGCTTTTATCTTATTTTTGCTTTGGCACTCTGGCTCTCTTGGCACTCATTCTTTATCTTCTCTATTTCAAAATCACGGGATATATACTATGTATATATAAGGTAATGTGGGATACGATATTACCCCGATATACCCCCGTGATTGGTCCGAGGTCGTTTGCTTGTGATTAGGGTTCTCTCAGGACTAAAGTCTAGGATTACCCTTACTTACCCAGGTAACGACCACGTAACAACCACATAACGACCACATAAAAAAGCGGTAGTCCGCTTTAGTGGATTACCGCTTTATGGTTTGTTGTTATCAAAAATTACTTTATCATCTTTTGGGGCATTACTCGGTGAATAATTACGTAATCACCTTCTATAAAATAGATAATGGCGTATTTCTTATAATTGACTCTTCGAGCCGGACGTCCATATTGCGCCGACAATCGCAAATCAATAGCCCTACTATCAGCATTTTTCCCAAGTTTGCGCATTGTATCTATCAGTCCTTGATAATACAATGCCGCAGTCATCGGAGCAAAGAGTTGGTCACAAATATAGTCATAGACTTGATCTGCATCCTCCATCGCCTCGTCAGATGTCACAACTACAAAATCTCTCATTGCAACACCTCGCGAATATCATTCATGCCATAGTGCTGACCTAATTTCTTTGCCAGTTTGTCGGCAAACTCATCAAGGCTATGATATTTCGGAGCCTGATAGTTTTGTTGTAATGCTGCTTCCATATCTATCCGTTTTGTTGATTAAACTTTTGCGAGTGCAAAAGTACAACAATTTTTTGACATATGCAAATAAATCAGCACAAAAGTGCAAAATATTCTTTCTTTTTGCGGTAAATCCACTATGTCAAAGATCTTTTGCCGGTTTTACTGTCCTCGGCGGGACACATGGAAAAAAAGTAATAAGAAATTTTTTCCATAATATTTTTATATCTTCTTCTTTTTTGGTCCGTTGGACCAATGCTTATATAGATGTTGCCCTATCCTCAGTTCTCAGCAGAGAACTTTTCGTGCAGGCACACACCTTTGCGGGTGCAAAGGTACAATAAATTTTTGATATATGCAAATTATTTGGTAGAAAAAACAGAATTTTTTGTAAAAATCAGGAAACACTTGCGTATGTAAAAAAAAAGTAGTAAATTTGCACCCGATTTTATTTTGGCGTGTTGTGCGCACATGCACACAGGTGAATATAGAGGAGTTAGAAATATTATTCGGCCAGCATCCGCAGATTAAGGCGATAGGTAACGGGTTACGGGTTACGGGTTACGGGTTACGGGCGAAAGGGGACAGGCATGTGCTTGTCTCGGGTTTGCACGCTTCCGCACGCGCGCTCACGCTTGCACAGGTACGCACGCCATTATTTATCGTAATGGATAACGCGGAAGTCGCGCAGTATTTATATGGGGACCTGCGGTCATTGGAAAATGGACATTGGACATTGGACAATGGGGGAAAGACGAATGTGGGATTCTTTCCGAGCAGTAAGCGGCGAAGGACGATAGATGATGCGGCGGTTATTCAGCGCACAGAATGCCTGACCACGATGCCGCAGATCATCGTCACTTACCCGGAAGCGGTGGCAGAACCGGTACCGGCAAAGGAAGAGTTGTCAGCGGTCAGCTTTCAGTTATCTGTCGGGCAGGAGATAAAGCAGTCAGCACTCAGTAGTCAGTTGGCGGATTTGGGGTTTGAACATGTGGATTTTGTGTTTCAGCCGGGACAGTATGCGGTGAGAGGATCGATCGTAGATATCTACAGTTACAGTCACGATACGCCCTACCGATTGGACTTCTTCGGGGATGAGATAGACAGCATTCGGGAGTTTGATATAGAAGATCAGCTTTCGAAGAACCGAGTGGAGGGGTTACAGGTTACGGGTAACGGGTTACGGGAAGAGAATGCCTCTATCGTGGACTATCTGACGGAGGAGTATGTGTGGGTGAGCAACGATTTTTCGATCGTTCGGTTTAAGTTAGAGGGGTTAGGGGTTACCGGTTACGGGTTACAGGATCAGAAGACCATTGAGATCGCAGAGAAGAGTACGTTTGCGGAACATACAAAGATCGGATTTGATACCGTCCCCCAGCCTATCTTCCATAAGCAGTTCGATATCCTGACGGATGACCTGAAACGGCATATCGAAGAAGGATACAAGATTTATATATTAGCGGAGCAGCAGAAACAGCTGGATCGCTTGGCAGCGATAATGAGCGCTACGCTCAATGATGAAATGAGCGAGGCTACGCCTCTCAATGATGGATTGTTTATCGGCATCAACGCGACGCTGCATGAAGGGTTTGTGGATAAGGAGTTGAAGATTTGTTGTTATACGGATCACCAGATCTTTGAGCGTTTCCACCGCGTACAGATGACGAGTGAGAATGCGCGTCGAGGTAAGGCGATCGTGACCTTGAGGGAGATTAACCAGTTGCAGATCGGTGATTATGTCGTACACAGCGATCACGGAATAGCGAAGTTCGGTGGGTTGGTGACGACGCCGGTGAACGGCAAGCCGCAGGAGATGATCAAACTGAACTACCGTGACGGAGCGAATGTGTTTGTGTCTATCCATAACCTGCACCGCATCAGTAAGTACAAAGGGCGTGAAGGTAGTGAACCGACGATCGCACGATTGGGTTCGGGTGCATGGGAACGACTGAAAGAGCGGACCAAGGACAAGGTCAAGGACATCGCACGGGATCTGATCAAACTGTATGCCACGCGCAAGCAGCAGAAAGGATTTGCGTATTCGCCCGACGGCTATATGCAGCATGAATTGGAGGCATCGTTCTTGTACGAGGACACGCCGGATCAGGCAAAGGCAACAGCTGAAGTAAAACGCGATCTGGAGAGTCCGATGCCGATGGATCGGTTGGTTTGCGGAGACGTAGGATTCGGTAAGACCGAAGTAGCGATGCGTGCCGCGTTTAAGGTAGCCACGGACGGCAAGCAGGTAGCGGTATTGGTACCGACAACCGTCTTAGCGCTGCAACACTATAACACCTTCACCGAGCGAATGAAGAACCTACCGGTGAGGATCGAGTTCATCAGTAGGCTCAAGACCGCCAAGGAGGTGAAGGAGATCTTAGCGGACCTCGAAGCAGGCAAGATCGATATATTGATCGGTACGCATAAACTGATCGGAAAGACGGTCAAATGGCACGACTTGGGTTTGCTCATCATCGATGAGGAGCAGAAGTTCGGTGTGGCAGCGAAGGAGAAGCTGAAGAGTCTGCGCACGAACGTGGATGTACTGACATTAACCGCCACACCGATCCCGAGGACGTTACAATTCTCCTTGTTAGGTGCACGGGACTTGAGCGTGATGACCACCCCGCCGCAGAACCGTTATCCGGTGCAGACGGAGTTGATCACCATCGACGACGAGGATATCATCAAAGAGGCAATCGAGTTGGAGATGGAGCGTAACGGACAGATCTTCATCGTCAACAACCGCATCGAGATGTTACCGCGTATCGAGAAACGAATCCGGAAGTTAGTGCCGGAAGCACGAATCGTGACGGCACACGGTCAGATGCCTGCCGAGGAGATGGAGGAACGGTTGGAAGCGTTTATCAATTATGACTACGACATCCTGCTTTCGACGACGATCATCGAGTCCGGTGTGGATATACCGAACGTGAACACGATCCTCATCTTCAGTGCCGACCGGTACGGCTTGGCGGACCTGCATCAGCTGCGAGGTCGCGTAGGACGAAGTAACCGCAAGGCGTACTGTTACCTGATTGCACCGGAAAAGGAACTGTTGACGGAAGATGCGAGAAGGCGACTGGAGGCATTGAGCACGTTTGCCGAGTTAGGTGCCGGCTTCAGTTTGGCGATGCAGGATCTGGATATCCGAGGAGCAGGAAACATGTTAGGTTCCGAACAATCCGGCTTTATTGCCGATTTAGGTTATGAGACGTATCAGCGGATCTTGAATGAGGCGGTGGAGGAACTCAAAGAGGAAATGAGCGTGGCTGAGCCACTCAATGATGAAATGAGCGCTTCGCTCAATGATGGTAAGCACCTTTGGTGCCAAGATGCACAGGTGGAGACGGACTTGCCGGTTTGTTTTCCGACGGATTATATCGAGAACATATCCGAACGAATCACCTTATACCGGGAATTGGACACCTTACGGGACGAGGATCAGTTGTTAGAGTTCCGCAAACGTCTGATAGACCGTTTTGGTGTACTGCCGGAACCGGCGAATGAGTTATTGGACGTCGTGCGCCTACGGTGGATATGTTGCCGCTTGGGTATCGAGAAGATACTGCTCAAAGGCGAACGAATGACGATGTACTTAGTGCAGCACAAGGATGCATACTGGCAGTCGGAAGCGTTCGGCAATATCATCCAATATGCGGTGACGCGACCGGAACGCTGTGCGCTGCATGAAGAGAAAGACAAAAAAGGGGTACCGACCGGAAGAAGGTACGTCACGATAACAAATGTGAAAACGATTAACGGAGCGATCACATTGCTTTCGAAGATCGAAAGGTTTGAAATCGTTTGAATTAGTTTGAGATAGTTTGAAAGTTAAAGATTTATGAAATATTTTGGTATCATACCTTCCCGTTACGGGTCAAGTCGTTTCCCGGGAAAACCCTTAGCGGAGATCGGTGGAAAGACCGTTATTCGCAGGGTCTATGAGCAAGCAAGCAAAATATTGGATCCGGTGGTTGTAGCGACGGACGATGACCGTATCTACGATGCCGTGGAGGCGTTTGGCGGCAAGGTGATTATGACGCGACCGGATCATAAATGCGGAACGGACCGTTGTCTGGAGGCGTATATGAAGATGACGACACCGACTTGGCGGGAACAAAACGACACGGACACCGTGGTGATCAATATCCAAGGCGACGAACCGTTCATCCAACCGGAACAGATCGAGGCACTGATGCGGTGCTTTGACCAAGAAGGTACGCAGATAGCGACACTCGTGCGACCGTTCACGGAAGCGGACAGCAAGGCGGACCTGGAGAACGTGAACACGCCGAAAGTGAACTGGGACAAGCAGACGGGAGAAGCGAAGATGTTTAGTAGAAAAGTGATCAGCTGTGCGGATGGAACGTATTACCGGCATATCGGAATTTATGCTTTCCGGGCGGATGTGCTGCAGCAGATCACGAAACTGCCGCAGAGTAAGTTGGAGATCGAAGAGCGGCTGGAACAGTTACGGTGGTTAGAGAACGGCTATACGATCCGGGTGGGCGTCACCGAGACACAGACGATCGGTATCGATACACCGGAAGATTTGAAAAAGGCAATAGAGTGGTACAAGAACTCGTAATGACGTAATGACGTCATGACGTTATAACGAAAAATAAATATTAACCAATAAAAAAACACAAATTATGAGTAAAGAACAATGCCCTACTCCGCATATCGGTGCGCAGTATGGAGAGATTGCAAAGACAATGATCATGGCGGGTGACCCGTTACGTGCTAAGTTAATGGCAGAGCGTTTTCTGGAGAACCCCGTTCAGGTGAATAACGTACGTGGTATGTTAGCCTTCACCGGTACGTACAAAGGTAAGAAAGTGACGGTAATGGGTCACGGCATGGGTATTCCGTCCATCGGTATCTACACCTATGAGTTGTTTAATTTCTACGATGTAGAGACGATCATCCGTGTCGGTTCCTGCGGTGCACGTCAGATGTATGTGAACCTGGGTGACCTCGTGATTGCACAGGGTAGCTGCACCGACAGTAACTGGGATGCACAGTATAACCTGCCGGGCCATTATGCGCCGATCGCTAATTTTGACCTCTGCCGCAAGGCGGTCGATGCAGCTGAGAAACGCGGTTACAAGTACCACGTAGGTAATGTGTTCAGTGCCGATATCTTCTACTGCGAAGACGAGCGTAAGGCCAACTGGACGAAGATGGGCGTGCTGGCAGACGAGATGGAAGCACCGTCACTGTACATGAACGCCGCACGCGCCGGTAAGAAGGCACTGGTGATCTGCACCGTCAGCGATCATATCCTGACCGGAGAAGCCACCACCGCCGAACAACGTCAGAACTCGTTCACGAACATGATGGACGTAGCGTTCGATATCATCAGCGAGGAATGAGAAAACGACTGTACATCTTCTGGGTATTAGCACTGCTGTCCTTGGGTCTGATGGGCCAGGAACAGCAGGCTGATGCGCAGGGTAAGGAGAAGAAACGCGACACGAAAGTGTTTACCGGCTTTAGCGGCGGTATGATGCTGCATGCCGGTTATCTCTTCTCCGATAATCCGCAGCAGGTGTTCAGTAACACGGGACTGGGCGATTGGAACTACGTGAAGGGTTTACCCAAATCCGGTTTCTGTTACGGATTAGGCGGATCGTTGCGTGCGCATCTGATCAACCATATTCATCTGGGTGCCGAGGGATTTGTGAGCACGATGCCGTTAGCCAGCATGGGTACGGGATCGAATGTCCGTACCGGTTGGGGCGGTGTGCTGTGCGATTTCTACGGCAACTGGGGCAAAGTGCGACCGATGATCGGTCTGACGGTAGGCGGTGGAACGATGAAACGGCTGTATGTACCTGCCGATGACTCGGGATTTGTGTCTGTCCGTTCCGACGGCGGTGACACCACGCATTACAATGCCTCTTATGTGAAGACACCGTTCTTCCTGCTCGATCCTTACGTGGGATTGGAGATCGACTTAAACAGCCATATGGCGCTACTTATTCGCATCGATTATATGCTTCCGTTCGGTACAACGAAAAGCAAACTGACGGAAAACGTCAAATGGAGTAATTTTATGACTCCTTCCGGACCACGCCTGTACGTAGGCATCATGTTCGGTAAACTGAAGAAAGAATAAACACAAAATAAGATAAGAAAATGGATAAAAACACTTGGATCGGCTTTGGATTAATAGCCGTAATCATCTTGGGATTCATGCGCTGCGGTGCTTCGGGAGGAAGTGACGCAGCACAACTGACTCCGGAAGATTCTATTCGTGCAGTGCAGCGTATGGACTCACTGCGTTTACAAAAAGAACGTCAACAGCAGTACAAGGCGGACAGCGCCCGTAATGCGAGTGCTAACGCGGATTTGGGTTTCTTTGAAGCAGCCAGAGAGGGTGTAGAGACCCTGGATACCTTGCAGAACGAGAAGATCCGTGTCGTATTCTCCAGCCGCGGTGGTCTGATCAAGAAGGTGGAGCTGTTCGACTACAACACCTTTGCGGATAAAGAGAACCCGTTAGTGCTGTTCGGCACCGATGCTTTTGGCGGCAATGAGTCCGATTTCAGTCTGTATCTTCAGATGCTGAAGGACAAGGACGATTCTACGAACCTGTCCACCATTGGTGTGTTCACCAACCGTCTGTACTTCAACACGGTGGAGAAAGACAGTTCCAAAGTGGTACTGCGTCTGCCGACGACGGATCCGGACGCATGGTTGGACTACGAATATACCTTATCGGAGGATTATATGGTTTCCTTCCGCATCCGGCCGCATAACCTGAAGGACAAGTTAGTCTTTGCATCCGAAGTGATGCTGGACTGGGCACAACTCGTTCCGCAACATGAGAAAGGTCGTCGTTTTGAGGAGCGGAATGCACAGTTGCAGTACCGTTACACGGAAGGCGGAAGTTCGTCGTTAAGTGCAACCGGAATGGACAGCGAGACGGAGAACGATCCCTTGAAATGGATTGCATACAAAGATCAGTTCTTCTCCACGATCCTCATTGCCGACGATGCGTTCATGAGTTCGAAGTTCACTTCCACCGCGATGCCTGCGCAGACGGGATACATGAAGGTGTACACGACGCGTACGTATATCCCGCTGGATGTGAAAGGAGAGAAAGCAACCGGTTTCCGTTTCTATTTGGGACCGAACCAGTATAATCTGCTTAAGTCGTACGATGCCGAAGTGCCGAGTAAGGAGAAACTGCATCTGGAAGATGTAGTCTATCTCGGATGGAGCATCGTAAGCTGGATCAACCGCATTCTGGTGGTTCCGATGTTTGACTTGTTCTTGGATTGGGGAATTCCTATCGGTCTGCTGCTGATCCTGATGACGCTGGTGATCAAACTGATCATCCTGCCGTTCGTCTTCATCTCGTATAAGTCGAGTGCGAAGATGCGTGCGCTGCGTCCCCAGATCAATGAGATCAACGAGAAATATCCGGCAGATAAGATGCGGGAACGCCAGCAGGCGACGATGGAACTGTACAAACAAGCAGGTGTCAGTCCGATGTCGGGTTGCTTACCGATGCTGTTCCAGTTCCCGGTACTGATGGCTATGTTCTGGTTCTTACCGACCGCTATCGAACTGCGTGGCCGTGCGTTCCTGTGGGCGGATGACTTATCGACCTACGATGCGGTCATCAATTTCGGTACCAGTATTCCGCTGTTCGGTGACCACTTGTCGCTGTTCTGCTTACTGATGACGATCGCTAACTTCGGTTACACCTATATCACGATGCAGTCGCAGAACACGGATCCCAGCATGAAGTTCATGAAATATATCATGTACGCGATGCCGGTGATGTTCCTCTTCATCTTCAACGAGTACGCAGCCGGTTTGAGTTTCTACTACTTAGTATCGCTCTTCATCACGATCTTCCAGACCATGATCTTCCGTTGGACGCTGAACGACAAGAAGATGTTGGCTGAGATAGAAGCCAACAAAAAGAAACGGGCAGGTAAACCCAAATCCCGTTTCATGCAGAAGTTAGAAGAGATGCAGCGTGAGCAACAACGCTTAGCACGCGAGAAGGCTAAAACGGCCGGAAAGCGTCGCTAACTCTTCCTTCACCAGAGCTTCCCCTGCTTCGGATAGCGTAACTCCGTCTTGGTTCAAGAACCGGTCGTAGTTCGCATCCGAAAGCATGGGGCTGGTGATATCGACAATATGGACACATTGGGTGGCTGCCAGGCGGAAGAGAGCGAGGTTGTACAAGTCATGCATATTACGCAAGCGCTCGATATGACCGCCGAGCCAATAGAGGATGTTCATCCGTTCCTGCATACTCATCCCGTTGGTGATGTGCGCAAAGAAACGGCTCTCGTCGATAATAGGCAGACTGACCAAGACAGGCTCCAATCCACGTGCGCGTGCCTGCGCGATCCTATTTATATATAAGGCTTTGTATGCCACCAAATCCAATTGGGGTTCATGGTGATCACTGGGATTGATCGCGATTTCCTTCCAGTTGAATTGCAAACCGCTTTCGGGTTGAATGATAAAAGTCTTGTCCATAGTAGTAATTATTTTAAGATGATTAATAACGATTAGAGGTTCAATGCCAGATAGATAACTACAGCAGGCAATTGAAGGCAATATAAAGTGACCACGAGGTCAAATCCGATACGTTTTACTGTTTTCATTGTTGCGTTGTTTTTTAAAATCCGGTGCAAAATTACTGCTATTTGACGACCTGTGCAACAAAAAGTGATTAGGGACGAAAAATTGGGACGAAATAGGTGTAAATGATGACTAAAATGCAAATATAGGGACGAAATCAGTGGATTTTGTATTTCGTCACTTCATCACAATTGACTAAAATATGGCTAAAATTCCTTCATCGGTACTATCTGTAAGTGCATTACTGGTACATGTGATCACGATTCCGCTGTTCTTCTTGGGATTCGTGCTGGTGTATGAGAGTAGTTGGATCAATGACTTCATCAGCGGTGGCACAGGCGACTTTGACCGTTTGGTGTTCAACACCCTGATGCTGACCTGTATATTAGTAGGTGTACTGTTAGCATCCCGTATCCCGGTGACCGCCAAACGGAAGGAGATGTCCTTCTCCTGGTGGTTATACATCTGCTGGTCGTTAGCGGAGATTACGGTTTTCTGTGCTTTTGCGGCTTTATATATGGCCTTAGCCGTTCCCTCCTACTCCTATTTCCCGGCTTTAGGCGAATGCCTGCATGTAGCGGTGTTTATCTTACCCTACCCTTACATCGTCTTTGCGCTGCAGATCGCGTTTCTCAAACCGAACAAGAAAGCGCCTGCCGATGAGGATCTGGTGCGTTTTGCCGATAACACGGGAAGGCTTAAACTGGTGATTGCGCACAATGTACTGCTGTATATCGAGGCGCAGGAGAACTATGTCTCCATTCATTATCTGGAAGGCGAGAAACCCAAAGAGTACTCCTTACGGCAGTCGATGCGAGGAATAGAAGACCTGATGGACCGGCACGGCATCATCCGTTGCCAGCGTTCGTATTTCGTCAATCCCCGTCATGTGAAAGTGCTGCGACGCGATAAAGAAGGATTCATTCAAGCCGAACTGGATATAGCGAACACGAAACCGGTTCCGGTATCGCCGAAGTATTACGACCAATTGAGTGAGTTGTTATAATGGAAGCATTATTAGGCAAGACATTGGAGGAACTGCAACAAATCGCCTTATCGGTAGGACTACCTAAGTTCACCGGTAAGCAGTTAGCACAGTGGATCTATGTGCAGCGGGTGCAGACGATCGACGAAATGACGAACATCAGTCTGAAAGGTCGTGAAGCGCTCAAAGGCGCATATACGGTAGGTCGTCATGCGCCGGTGAAGGAAGCGGTGAGTGCAGACGGAACGCGCAAATACCTCTTTACTGTGGGCGATCAGTTTGTAGAGTCCGTTTACATTCCGGAAGAAGACCGGGCAACGCTGTGTGTATCGACGCAGTTAGGCTGTAAGATGGGATGCAAGTTCTGCATGACCGGCACACTCGGTTTTCATGGCCATCTGCCGGCATCGGAGATATTGAATCAGATTTTTGAGATAGATAGTTTTCAAACCATCTCAAACGATTTCAAACCTTTATCCAACCTTGTCTATATGGGTGAAGGCGAACCGATGGATAACTTAGATAACGTGCTGCGATCCTTGGAGATCATGACAGCGGAATACGGTTGTGCCTGGTCTCCGAAGCGGATTACGGTGTCCACAGTTGGTATCCCGGCAATGAAGCGGTTCTTAGACGAAAGCGAATGTCATCTGGCGGTGTCGATGCATAATCCGTTTGCGGCGGAACGAAGTCAGATTATGCCGGCGGAGAAGATGCTGTCCATCACGGAGGTGGTGAGTCTGCTTAAACAATACGACTGGTCGCACCAGCGTCGCGTGAGTTTCGAGTATATCTGCTGGCATGGTCAGAATGATTCGATCCGCCATGCCAAGGAGTTGATTCGTTTACTGAAAGGTCTGAACTGCCGGATTAACCTCATTCGTTTTCACGAAGGTGTGGATCGATCTTTTCCGGCTTCAGACGAAAAACAAATGGCGTGGTTCCGCGATTATCTCACCGATAACGGCATCACCACGACCATTCGTCGTTCCCGAGGCGAAGATATCCTTGCTGCCTGCGGTATGTTGGTTAATGCATTATCTGCACATGCGGATACGCAAAACCAAAACCTTGTTTAGGCAGTTCGGAATAGAACCGTTCCTGAATATCAAAGAAAGCACCCCAGTAATCATCTCCACGCACCCAAGCACGAACCACAAACGAGATGTCACTTTCATTGAGCGATTTCAATGCCACAAACGGTGCCGGAATGGCATCCATGCGGTAGTTGACGGTGGAGAGTTGGAAATTGCTTACCTTCATTTCCTTATACAGTTTATTCATATCCGTGGTCTCCTGTAGAATGCGTTCATCGCTGTTGACGATCGCCAAGATCGCCTGTTTGCAAGCTTCGGCATCGACTCCGTATTCTACGCTCACCGTCCATTCGATACGACGGATCGGACGACCGGAGTAGTTAATGATCGTTCCGTTGGAGAGTGCTCCGTTCGGTAAGATGACGACGCGGTTATCAGTCGTCAGGATCTTGGTTGCAGTGATGTTCACTTCGATCACCTTACCCGATTGACCCTGTGCTTCGATGAAATCACCGGCTTTGAAGGGTTTGAACGCCAGTAACATGATACCTCCGGCGAAGTTCTGTACCGTGCCGGAGAGTGCCATACCGATCGCCATACCGCCGGCAGCTAACAGGGCCGCAATAGAGGTGGTATCGACACCCAAGGTACCTATCGCGATGACGACGAGCATGATGGTCATCAGGATCGTGACTAACGAGATGACGAACGAAGCAATCGTCGGTTCCGAACTGCGGCGTTCGAACATCTGCTTGAGTGCTTTCTTCACCAGTTTGATCAACCATGAACCGATGATATAGATGGCAAGTGCAGCTAAGAGTTTAAGACCAAACTGCACCAGCGAATCCATAAAGGAATGCCAGAACGCATGCGGATCTTCTTTAGCCATCTGCACGAACTGGCGAACCCCTTTCTCCACCTGTTCCGGTTGGCTGAAGATCGAATCGGATACCTCTTGCGGTAATTCTTTTACTATATCCAAAAGCATCATATTATCTTCTCAGTCTGTCGGCTGCACGCACGAGTGCCTCATCTTTAAGGATCCGGCGGGTAGCCATGAGGGTTAATACAAAGCACACAGCAGGAATCGCCTGCCAAGCGGTGATATGCCAGCCTAAGTCGTCCACGTGGATGTTCATGTTAGCGAACCACACGTAGATACCTAAGATACCGTAGTATCCTAAGCACAGGAAGGCCAGGAAGATGTTAATCCGTGCCTGCAGCAGACGTTTCTTGTACAGGAAGATAACCACAATCGCCAAGATCGGAATCAACAGCGTTGCGATGAGCAGTCCCCATACGCCACTCAGATGTTCCTCCGTCAGCGTGTCCGCCAGAAGGAGTTGATCCTCCGTCAACTGCGTCGTTTCCGCAAAACCCGTCGGACTGAGTTCCCATGCACGATGGATGCCTTCTTCCGTTACGGCATTAAACGTCAACACCGGTTGAAAACACAAGGTAATGCCTAATGCCACTACCAATAACAAATAAATCGTTTGAATTCTCTGTATCATAACCTTTAACCATTAGCCATTAGCCATTAGCCTTTCATCGCTTCCTCGAGCGATGAAACCTTATCTCCATGTGCATTAACCCATCCGATCTGCCGGGCAGGGTTGCCTACCATCAGTGCATATGCCGGCACATCTTTGGTGACCACCGATCCGGCACCGATCAGGCAGTATTCGCCTAACTCATGACCGCAGACGATGGTGGCATTCGCTCCTACCGATGCACCGCGACGGATGATCGTCGGTTTGTATTCATCCTTGCGACTGACGGCGGCACGGGGGTTGATGACATTGGTGAACACCATAGACGGTCCGAGGAACACATCGTCCTCACAACGCACACCGGTATAGACGGAGACGTTATTCTGGATCTTGCAGTTACGGCCTAACACCACATCCGGCGAGATGACCACGTTCTGACCGATGTTACAGTCTTCTCCGATGATGCAGCCCTTCATGATGTGACTGAAATGCCAGATCTTGGTTCCTTTCCCGATCTGACAACCCTCATCCACGTAGGACGACTCATGCACGAAATACTCTGCCATATACGTTTGCGTTTTTAGAAGAAGAACCGTTTGATATCGTTGAGGTTCGCCAGGATCAGGATGGCAAGTAAGAGCCAGAAACCGATCTTGTTGGCGATCTCCAGGAAGCGGTCACTGGGTTTGCGCCGCGTGATCATCTCCCATAAGAGGAAGAGCACATATCCGCCGTCCAATGCCGGGATGGGCAGGAAGTTCATGAAAGCCAGGATGATACTCAGGAAAGCGGTCATGCTCCAGAATGCCTGCCAGCTCCACTGAGAGGGGAACATTGAACCGATGGTACCGAAACCGCCCACCGACTGCGCTGCGTTGGCGTTGGTGAAGATCACCCGGAATTGGCGCACGTATTTCGCCAGCACGTTACTGCCGAACTTCACGCCTGCCGGTAAAGCTCTAAAGAACGAATAGGAGGTGTGTACCGGTTGGAAATCCATCCGTGCCTGCACACCTAACTTACACTCATCGTTCAGGAAGACGCGTACCGAATCCAGCACCTCACCGCGGAAGTACGCGATGGTGACGGAGTCACACGGGTGTTTCTTGAGTTGCTGCACCATCTGGGTGTAACTCGGAGTCAGCACACCGCCCACCGACACGATGCGGTCACCGGCTTGAAGACCGGCTCTCATCGCAGGGAAATCCGCATGAACGGTATCCAGCACCGACGGGATCCAAGGTGTTAACAGGTTCTCCGGTGCGGCATCTTTGTTAATCGTGAAATAATGGTTAATGAAATCATCGGAGATGGTGATATTCACCGTATCCGAACCACGCAGTACCTGCACGTCGCGTTTGTCATCGATGATGATTTTCCATAGGATGTCACCCATCTCACGCGGTTCTTCTCCATTGATCGTCAGGATCTTATCCTGCTGCTGAAAACCTTCGTTCACAAAGTATTCCGGATAATAGAATCCGTCCTGATAGACACTGATGGGCATCGTATCTTTTCCATACTGCCACAAGAGCATCCAGTAGATGACGAGGGCACCGAGGAAATTGACCATGATACCGCCTAAGATGATCAGCATGCGCTGCCAGGCCGGTTTGGAACGGAACTCCCAGGGTTGCACTTCTTTTCCGAGGTCTTCGGTCGTATGGGTCTCATCCACCATACCGCCGATCGCACAGTAACCGCCGAACGGTAACCATCCTATACCCCACTCTGTGCTGTCCGGATGTTGGTCCCATTCCTCATCTTCATTCTTGGCAAAGAACTTCACATGCCATTTGCCGTCGAATTTCTTCATCCGCACCAGACTCATCCAGGGGTTGAAGAACATATAAAACTTCTCCACCCGCACCTTAAAGATGCGAGCGAAGGTGAAATGGCCTAACTCATGAATGAGGACCAAAAAACTAAGCGATAAAATGAGTTGTATTGCTTGTATCATAATAAACTGTCTGCAATTATCCTTGCTTCTTTATCTGTTTGTACGTAATCTTCGTATGTGGGTTTTTGTATATAATCGGCTTTGTTCATCGTGGCTGCGATGATGTCACTCATCTGTAGGAAGCCGCAGCGTCCTTGCCGGAAGGCGAGGTTCACCACCTCATTGGCAGCATTGAGCACGCAGGGCATGTTTCCGCCCCGACGCATCGCCTCATAGGCGAGTGCCAGATTGGGGAAACGATGCAAATCCGGTTGTTCGAAGGTCAGGTCCTTCAGTGCCAACAAGTCGGCACGGGGAAAATCGCTCTTCAGCCGTTCCGGGAAAGAGAGTGCATACTGGATCGGTAAGCGCATGTCGGGTGCACCGAGTTGCGCTTTGATGGCGCCATCGGTGAACTGTACGGCCGAATGGACGATCGACTGCGGGTGAACGAGCACCTGAATCTTCTCCACCGGTACACCGAACAGCCATTTGGCTTCGATCACTTCAAATCCCTTGTTCATCATGGATGCGGAGTCGATAGTGATCTTAGCGCCCATCTCCCAGTTGGGATGCTTGAGGGCGTCAGCGGCCGTGACGGTTTGCATCTGTTCCAGACTGAAGGTACGGAACGGTCCTCCGCTGGCGGTCAGCAGGATCTTCTCGATCTCACTGCGGTCTTCACCCACTATCGACTGGAAGATCGCGCTGTGCTCACTGTCCACGGGTAAGATAGGTGTATGATGTTGTAACGCCAGATCACAGATGATCTCTCCGGCTACGACGAGTGTCTCTTTGTTCGCCAAGGCAATGGTCTTGCCGGCCTTGATCGCTTCTATCGTCGGACGCAAACCGGCATAACCCACCATGGCTGCCACCACGATATCGATACTCGGCATCGTCACCACTTCGGCAATCGATTGCGCACCG
>CADCDS010000022.1 GCA_902800215.1 uncultured Bacteroidales bacterium
CAATCAATAATCCACTACTCCAACTATACCATTAGGGCTGCAACATCAACGTTGCAGCCCTAACTTTATGTAACTACCTGTACTTTAATGGATGGTTACTAGCCATTAGCCATTCGCCATTAATGCGCAGCCAGCATATTAGCCGGATCAAGCAGTTCATCCAGTTGCTCTTTGCTCAGGATTCCGTGCTCCAGCACTAAGTTATACACGCTCTTGCCGGTCTCCAAGGCTTCCTTGGCGATCTTCGTCGAAGCTTTGTAACCGATCACCGGATTCAAAGCCGTCACGATACCGATAGAGTGTTTTACGGTCTCTAAGTTATGCTCCCGATTGATGGTGATACCGTCGATACATTTCTCACGCAGGATACCCATCACATTGCTCAGCCAGGTAATAGACTCGAAGATACACTCGGTAATGATCGGCTCCATCACGTTGAGCTGTAACTGTCCGGCTTCGGCAGCAAACGTAACCGCGGTGTCGTTACCGATAACCTTGAAGCATACCTGGTTCGTTACTTCCGGAATGACCGGATTAACTTTACCCGGCATGATGGAACTACCCGGCGCCATCGGCGGTAAATTGATCTCATGCAGACCACAACGGGGACCGGAAGCCATCAGACGCAGGTCGTTACACATCTTGCTGAGTTTAACCGCCAGACGTTTGAGTGCAGCGGAATAGCTGACGTAGGCACCGGTATCCGGTGTCGCTTCCACTAAGTCACTGGCCAGCACAAACGGTTCACCCGTCAACTCACACATCTTCTTGATGCACAGTTCGGCATAACCGGCGGTAGCGTTCAGACCGGTACCGATGGCAGTACCACCCATATTGATCTCATACAGCAGGTTCACGTTCCGCTCCAGGTTAGCCACCTCTTCCTCCAGGTTATTAGCAAAGGCATGGAACTCCTGACCGCTCGTCATCGGCACGGCGTCTTGTAACTGCGTACGACCCATCTTGATGGAGTCATTGAACTCATCGCCTTTCTTACGCAGCGACTCGATGAGCCGTTTCAACTCCTTCTCCAGACCCCGGTTCATGCGGATGAACGCATAACGGAAAGCGGAAGGGTAGGCGTCGTTCGTACTCTGCGCACAGTTCACATGGTCGTTCGGTGAGCAGTATTGGTACTCACCACGGTTGTAACCCATGATCTCCAAGGCACGGTTAGCGATCACCTCATTGGCGTTCATGTTCACCGTCGTGCCGGCACCGCCTTGTACCAGGTCCGTCGGGAACTGGTCATGCATCTTACCGTCAATGATCTCACGGCAGGCTTGTGCAATAGCTGCGTAGATCTCATCGTTGATGACGCCTAAGTCATGGTTCGCCTCTACAGCCGCTAACTTGATATACGCCAAAGCGATGATGTACTCCGGAAAATCGGACATCTTCAGATTCGAGATCTTATAGTTGTTGATGCCGCGTTGGGTCTGGACACCATAGTAAGCTTCTACCGGCACTTCCAGTTCGCCTAACAAATCCGATTCAACTCGATGCAGTTTGATGCCTTTGGGGGTAATAAAGGATGTTTCCATATGATTAGAGTATTAAAGATTTAACAAATTCCACGCGGTTGAAGGTCTGCAGATCTTCCATCTTCTCGCCTAAACCGATGTAGCGAACCGGGATCTTGAACTGGTCGGAGATGCCGATGACCACACCACCTTTGGCGGTACCGTCTAACTTCGTGATCGCCATCGAAGACACTTGGGTGGCTGCAGTGAACTGGCGTGCCTGCTCAAAGGCGTTCTGACCGGTAGAACCGTCCAACACCAGCATCACGTCATGCGGTGCTCCCGGCACCACTTTCTGCATCACGTTCTTGATCTTCGTCAACTCGTTCATCAGGTTCACTTTGTTATGCAGACGACCGGCGGTATCGATCAGCACCACATCCGCATCATTCGCTTTGGCGGATTGCAGGGTGTCGAAAGCCACGGAAGCCGGGTCAGAACCCTGCTGCTGCTTGATCACCGGTACACCGACGCGCTCTCCCCAGATGCATAACTGCTCCACGGCAGCGGCACGGAACGTGTCGGCAGCACCCAGATAGACCTTCTTACCGGCTGCTTTGTATTGGTGCGCTAACTTACCGATCGTGGTCGTCTTACCCACACCGTTCACACCGACTACCATCACCACGTACGGCTTGGCAGGAAGCGGTGCGTCGAAGTCCAGCACGTCCTCCACGTTGTTCTCCTGCAGCAACGAGGCGATCTCGTCCACCAGCAGGTTGTTCAACTCACTGGTGTTGACGTACTTATCCCGTTTAACGCGGTTCTGAACGCGGTCAATAATGCGCAGCGTTGTCTCTACACCTACATCCGAGGTGATCAGCGCTTCCTCTAAGTTATCCAGCACATCGTCGTCGATGGTGGACTTACCCGCTATCGCTCGACTGATCTTGCTGAGCACCGACTCTTTGGACTTCTCCAGACCCTTGTCCAGCGTCTCTTTTTTCTCTCGATTAAATAATCCGAAAAATGCCATATTCTATTTGTAGTTTTTTCTCATTTGTCTATAATCCTTGCGCGCTTTGAAGACCGCTTTAGCGCTACCAAGCTTACCGGTCAGTAGGAACATCGTGGCTGCTGTGTAGTCCAGGAACCACCGTGTGATCAATACTGCCCAACGGTGTTTGCTGTTCTTGTAGATCATCACAAGGTTGTTGCGGAAGTTGAGATAGGTCTTCCGGGGATTGTCATAACTGAGTGATCCGCCGCCTAAGTGATAAACCGTACTCTGCGGCACACACGCCAGTTTCCATCCTTTGTTCCGCATCCGCCAGCATAGGTCGATCTCTTCCATATGCGCAAAGAACGCGGCATCCAGCCCTTTCAATTCCTTATATACACTCGTACGCACGCACATGCACGCACCCGAAGTCCATTCCACTTCCGCTACGCTGTCATACTGACCCTTGTCTTTCTCCACTCGTCCGAAACGACGGCCGCGGCAATAGGGATAGCCCAATGCACTCAGATATCCGCCTGCGGCACCGGCGTGCTCGAAATAGTCTTTTCGTTTCCAACTGCGAACTTTCGGTTGCACAGCCGCTACTTCCGGATGCGCGTCCATATAATCGAGTAGGGGAGTGAGCCAGCCTTCCGGCGTCTCCACGTCGGAGTTCAGCAGCACCACATACTCGCTGTCCACTTTGGCAATGACGCGGTTGTAACCTTCTGCGAAGCCGTAGTTATGGTCAAGCACAATCGTCTTCACATTCGGAAAATCCTCCCTTAATACCGTCAGACTCTCATCCCGACTACCGTTATCCGCCACATAAAGGCTAACGGCGAATGGCGAATGGCTAAGGCTCTTCACCACCGACGGCAAGTATGTCCGCAGCATCTGCGCACCGTTCCAGTTTAATATGATGACACTAACTTTCGCCATTTGTCATTTGCTTTTCAACTTTACTCCATTTCCAGCGGTTATGACTCCATAACCACATAAAGGGTTGTTCTTGTATGTTCTCTTCCAGCATGCTTGCGTATGCCTCTGTGATCCGTCCTTCTTCCGTCAGTTGCGGAGTGGCGCTGATCAGTTGCATCTGCACGCGGTAGTATCCTCTCTTCTCCCGTGTCACGTAGGCGTAGAACACCGGATATCCGAATTTCTTGCCTAACATCTCTCCGCCGTCCAGGAATCCCGTCTCTTGGTGCAGGAAAGTGGTCCAGGTACGTGTCACTTCCGGTCGTGGTTTCTGGTCGCTGATCAGTCCTACTGTGACGGGTTTCTTCTCCGCCCGGTACTGCACCATCTCTCGCAAAATCCGCTGTTTGGCGACACATACACCGCCGCGTTTGCTTCTGACGGCTAACATCAGCCGGTCCATGCCCTTGTTCTTCAACGGCCGATAGACGTTCATCTCCGTCACACCGTCATTCAACCAACTCTGCACCGATGCTAACCATTCCCAGTTACCCATGTGTGCTAACATGAAGATCGCTCCGCCGGCTTCTTTCACCAGCCGGTTCACTTCATCCATGTTTTCAAACACCACTCGTTTCTGCATCTCGTCTTCCGGCATTCCGAAACCGTAGATGCTCTCCACGATCGTGTAGCAGAACTGCCGGTAAAAAGCCTTGGCGATCCGTCTCCGTTCCTGGTCCGTCTTGTCCGGAAAAGACAAGGCGATGTTCTTAGCCACGATCTTCCGCCGGTAACGCACTACATGATACATCATCGGGTATAACAACCAGTCGGCGAACCGGTAATGGACACCTAAGGGCAGTTTACTCAGAACATGGGCACAATGAACGAGCATAACCAGCAGTAAAAGGTCACTATCGGTGCCGCTAACAGCACGCTGTCAAAGCGATCCAGGATGCCTCCGTGACCCGGTAAGAACTTACCGGAGTCCTTCACACCCAACGATCGTTTCATCAAACTCTCCATCAAGTCACCCATCGTGCCAAAGGCACTAACCAAAAAGGCAAAGCCCAAAGCTACCAGCACACCGGCTTTCTTAATGGCGATCACATCGAACCATCCCAAGCGGTACAGCAGCACCGAAGCGGCTAAGGTGAACACAAACCCGCCGATCAAACCTTCCCAACTCTTCTTAGGACTGATGTGCGGCGTCATCTTATGATTTCCCTTCGGGCGTTTGGCGGTCAGCGTACCGATGCAATAAGCACCCGTATCGTTGAGCCAGATAAGCACGAATAAGGCTAATAACAGCTTGTAATTGAGAAAATACAGAAAACTCAAGGTCGCCATCGGTAATGCGATCATAAACTGGGAAATAAAGAAATTGCCCCAGTTATGCAGCGGCTGCTTGGAATTGTTCCAGATCTCATCCAACAACGTGATGACCAGGATCGGCAGGTACGAAGCACCCATGATGAATCCGATCTCCGTGTGGTTCACACCATCTCTCGTACTCAAGGCAAAACACAGCACCGTCGCCCATAATGAAGCCGTCGCTACTAACGAATAGACACGCAAGGAACGAGGAGAACTCACCAGACGGTGAAACTCATCTACTGCCAATACCGCAAACAGGAAAAACAAACCGCAGAAGGCATACTTATGCCATAAGATAGCCCCTACTACGCATCCGACAAACAGCGCACCAAAGATGGTTCTTTTGACTAATTCCGACATTTTCTCCAAAATTTTGCGCAAAGTTACGAAAAATTTTGCATATATGCAAATAAAAATAGAAAAATCGCTTGACATAGATAATTTTTCTTGCATATGTCATTTTTTTGTTGTACCTTTGCAGCACAAATCAAAAAGTTATGGCAAACGAATCGATGGAAATGGCTCTGATGGAGCCGGAAGAGCGTGAGTTAGTGGCATTTATCCTGAATGCGATTCCTGCGGAAGACCGGGGAGAACTGACGGCAGACGATGTGCTGCTGGTGTTGGATCTGATGGATGATTACCTGGAAGAGCAGGGTTTGTTGCAGGAAGATCCGCAGACGGGCGAGATGGAGTACATGGAAGGCGACGTAGATGAGACGGAGCAGTTGAACTACGTGCTGAACGCCGTTCGGGAAGAAGGTCGGCCTATCTCCGGTGTGCAGATCCAATTGATCCAAGATGCAGAACTGCAGTTCGGTATCGAGAAAGGCTATTATTCGGAAGATTGAAGCACATTGCTACCATAGGATTTTTTGACGGGGTGCATAAGGGGCATCAGTTCCTTTTCGAGCACTTACGTGCAGAGGCGGCGCAACGGGGTGTGGCACCGCTTATTATCACGTTTGACACCCATCCCAGAGCCGTGCTGCAGGCGGATTACGTGCCGCAGTTACTGACCACCGTCGAAGAGCGCAAAGCGCTGTTATCCAAGTACGGCGAGGTGGTGGTGCTGCCGTTTGCCGAGGTGCAACCGCTGACGGCCGGTCAGTTCATGCAGCGTTTGCACGATACCTACGAGGTGACAACCCTGCTCATGGGATACGATCATCAGTTTGGTGCAGACCGCCTGACGCGGCCGCAGGACTACCGCCGTATCGGTGCCGAGCATGGCATCGAGGTGGTCTCTTTACAGGAATATACAGAAGGCGAATGGCATGTGTCATCCACGGAGATACGGGCGGCCTTGCTGACGGGAAACATCGCGTTGACTACGGAGTTATTAGGCCGTCTCTATTCGATCACCGGCACGGTGGTACACGGAAAAGGCATCGGCCACACCATTGGTTTTCCGACGGCGAACATCCGGCCGAACGATCCCCATAAGATTCTGCCGATGAGCGGTGTGTATGCCGCACGGGTGAACATCCCCACGATGGATCAGGCGCAGGCGTTTGTGAACATCGACAAGAATGGTCTTATTGAGGTCTATATCCCGTCATTCAAAGGTGACCTGTACGGTCAAATGCTGAAACTGCATTTCGAGCAGTTCCTGCGGGAAGAGAAACATTTTACCAGTTTGGAAGACTTACAGCAGCAGATCAAAGCGGATGTTGATAACATCCTGCGTCGGGAGTAGTGCCGGCACGAGAGAACCCGTCTCTATCCGTAGGATAGGGGAGTGCCACAATACTGTCTCCGATACCGATCGCCGGACTGATGGAGTCTAAATGGAAGTCATAATAGACATATTCCTTATACTTATAGAAATCATTGACAAACACCTTTGCCGTGTCTGCGCCGATGAAGCAACCCACAAAATGACCCGGGTAGAAACGCTCTATCGGTGTGGCTACGATGAGTTGGTTGTCCCGGTGACCGGTGATGATACTATTATAGAACGAGGTGTTGGTCTTCGGCGCCGTCTTGTTGAGATCATCGATATAAACCGCCGCTACATCCTCTTTAGCCACGTTCTGAATGCGGATATTTGTGCATCCGAAATAGGATGCTACCGTCGTATGGATGAAGTCGTGTTTTCCGCCTGAACAATAGACGCAGTAGGATGCGCAGTTACTGATCTCGGTGTTCGTCACGAGTGCATCCACGTGTTCCAGCACCAGACCATAAAGGGTGTGGTTGTGGATGCGGCATCCGTCCATGCGCAGTTGTGGTAACGGATCGGTACACGAGCTACCGCAATACAGACCGATGTGACCCGATAGGATATCTACGTAGCTCAAGTCATAATTCCTCGGTTGATCGGAGATGAGGTAAAAACCGTTCCAACTACCGCCGGCATAGGCATAAGGCACGGAATCAAAGAGTCTATCCAGTCGGTCCCCACGGATGATGATCGGTGCATCTACCGTTCCTTGTGCCTCCACATCGCCCTGCGCATAGAGACATGCGTTGTTATGCATATACAGCCGTGCACCGGCTTGCATCGTCAACTTTCCGTCCACCACCATCGTGTCGTAGATGAGGTAAGGCAGGGTGTTGGTGAAGGTATAATCCTGCACAAAAAGCATCCCGTCTTTCCCCCTGAGACGCGTCACGTTCTGACCGTAGGCTTCCAATTGCACTGCCTGCATCGCACCGTTCGATAAGAAGAATCGCAGTTCATCCGTCTCCAGAAAGGCGTTGTGCTCGTTATTGGGGTTGATGTCCACCCGGACAAAGACAAACGCGCTGTCGCCTCCGTTGACCACGAAATGCGTCATACGGGTAGGGTCCGACTCCCCGTCTATATTGATCTGAAAAACTGCTCCGACAACCATGCTGATGCGTTCGATCTCGATCGCCGACGCATTGCGGTTATAGACCTTCAGCTGCATGGTCGAACTGCCTTGCGCCGTGAAGACGGTGTCGAAACGCAGGGTGTCGGTGGAGAAAGACAGCCGCAAAGCCGGGTCATCGCTGACCGTATATTCCTTGCAACTGACGAACGCCAACGCACAAAGCACTATGAATAACCATTTACGCATCACTCGAAGTTAAACGTGAGGCATACGCAATGACTGGTTAACTTGGATATCGCATCGGTGTAGAACACATCCTGCGGCGCCAACTCCATACGACCTTGAGAAGGGTAGAGCTGGTTCGCAAAACCGATGCGGTAGGTGATTTCCGGACAGAACTTAAACCACCGGAAATACAGATCCACACCAAAACCCACCTCGCAGAAATAATCCGTCGTGTTCAGCACCACGGGTTTCTCCCGATCCCTGCTGACGTTAAACGAGGCACCACCGCCGGCAATGACGTACGGCCGGAAGTTACCTTCCCGTGCCGCCGACCATTTGAGATACAGCGGTAGGTAAACAGGTATCGCCAAGATATCGATCTTACTACCGTACACTCCCGGTGTTCCTTGCACCGGATTGCCGCTCTCCGTCTTGTAACTGAGCGTGCGGTTAGAGAACTGCAAACCCGGACAGAAACGGAGATTCAGGTACTGGCATAAACGCAGATCCGATACAAAACCCACATGAAAACCCGGTAACAACGAACTGACACCGGCATGGTAGATCTCCGTCTGACCCGTGATGGGGTTGACGATTGGCTGCTCACTGTCTGTTACAAAAAAGCTGGAGAAGTTCACACCCAACTGAAAACCGAAGTGGAAGAGTTTATCATCCACGTACGGCCTGTTCTGCGCTACTTGCGCCCTCAAAGGAGTACAGAGTATAGAACACAGAACACAGAGAAATATAAACCTATAACCTTTCGCCATTCGCCTTTCGCCTTTATTAGAATCCACTGTCTGTATGTCCGTTTCCACTATCATCAAAATCATCACCGCCACCGTCAAAGTCTCCATCCGGACGACCACGTCTGCGATTGTTCTGATTACCGAAGTTATAAGTCACTGTAAAGCTGATAGAACGGCTGTGCCAGCGGTTTTCACTGAACTGCCAGAACCCGTCACCCCACGTGGTGTTCCTTCTTGCACGGCTGTCTAACAAGTCACGTACGTTAAGCGCCAACGCCAGTTGTTTGTTCAGCAACGTATAACGCAGACCGACATCGAGCGAGTAACTGTGACTCGTCGTACCCTGTGCAACCACACGCGGCGAACGGTAAGCACCCGTTAACTGACCGCTGAAATTCTTGGTGAACAGGAATTGTGCATTAACGCGCACCGAACCTGCGAAGATATTTTGTCCGGCTAAATTAACCGGAATCGCATCGCCTTGGTGCATGATCGTATCATGTACGGCAGCGATATTGTTCCAATAGAAATTGGCGGAAGTGGTCAGTTGCAGCAATTCACCGAACAGACGGTTCTTAGCTACTAACTCGATACCTAACTCCTGCCGGGTAGCCACATTGAGGTAGGTGTTCTTCATCACGTTTCCGTCCATGTACTTGATGTTCTGCACGGCTCCTTCACCGTATTTCCAGAACACACCGGCACTCAGCGTATGACGCTCCCAGGTCTTGAGATAGTTCAACTCCAGATTATTCGAGTACGCCGGTAACAAGTCCACATTACCGTAACTGATGTTCGTCGAGTCACTGAAGTCCATTCGGGGATTGATCTGGTGTCCCCAAGGGCGACGTACACGACGGGTGTAATTCAACTGCAACTCATGGCCGTTACCGAAATCATAACCGATATAGGCAGACGGGTAGAGTTGGAAATACGCCGTGTCTTTCTTGTTAGGATAAGCAGCATACGAGTCCTGGATATCCCCGTTGGCATCCTTGTAACTCGACTCCAAATGACGCATGTAATACTCACCGCGCAGACCTACCTGAATGGATAGTTTGTCCCAGAAACGGTTTCCGTACGTGATGTACAGCGCATGGTTCTGCGTCAAGCCGTTGAAGTCGGCGTAATAGTCATACAACTCCTTCACATGCGAACCGTCTGCTAAGTTATTATGCGCGTCGGAGAAACTGTTGGACCAGTTACGTGTATAGTCGTAACCGGCTTCCAAACGGCTCTGCGGCGTCGGTTTCCATTCATAATCCGCCTTGATCTCAATACCGTGCTCCTTGCTGGTACTGTTCTGATCCTGATACGTCGTGTCGGCACCTTCGATCTGTGTGTAGTCGGTAAGCATGTTAAAACCGAAGTTGTTATACGTTCCGCTGACGTTCAGTTTATGCTCATCCATCTCAAACTGATAGTCCAGCGTCACGTTACCGCCGGGGTGAGTGACAGCGCCGGTCTGATCACGGGTATAAGTGCGGTTATTGACCGCATTCAGCATATCCACATACGTATATTCCCGGTGATTGGAGTTGGTACCTTTGAACACCTTCGGATCACTGACCATGCCGAAACCCGACACACCGATCGTATGACCTTCCGCTACATGGAAATTCAAGCCGCCACGAGCAAAGATACCACCGCCTTTATGACTTTGCGTACCTTCCTGCGTGAGGTGACTTTGTATCAGCGTAGAATCCAATTTCTCGCTTCCCATGTTTCCGGCACCTAAGTTATACCGGTCGGTGATGCTACCGCCGTTACTGGTGTGATACCGGTATCCGACGTTGAAATAACCGTCCACAGGACCGGCATTGAAATTGATGTTAAAGCCTACGTTGGCTCCCGGAGGAGTGGTCCAGGGAGCGGCTAAAGCATAGTCGATACCGGCTTGCACCGAACCGTAATAACCGGCGGCACGGTCTTTTTTCATCACTAAGTTGATGATACCGGACGTTCCTTCCGGACTGAACTTGGCACTCGGGTTTGTGATCAATTCGATCTTCTCAATCGTTCCTGCCGGCATCTGTTGCAGCACCTGACCCCGGTTTTCGGAATTGAGACCGGCGGGTTTACCGTTAATCCAGATCTCCACATCTTCGCTGTTACGCAGGCTGATGTTTCCTTCCTGATCCACATCCACCGACGGGATGTTCTCCAAGATATCCGTCACGGATGCACCCGCAGACGCAATGTTCTGATCAACGGTGAACACTTTCTTGTCCAACTCAAAGCGCATGGAACTGCCTTGTCCCACCACTTCCACGTCTTTCAGCATCTGTGTGTCTTCTTTGAGTGCAACACGACCGATATTCAGCGGTTTTCCGGCTACTGTGATCGCCTTGCGTTGTTCCCCGTACCCCATGAACGAAACGACCAGCGTGTATTCTCCGTCCTTGATATCCAGGGTGAAGTTACCCTTCTCATCGGACACGACACCCGTGATGAGTTGGTCGCCTTGCATGACACTGACATTGGCAAAGTCGATCGGTTGCTTGGTACCGGCATCAATAACTTTTCCCGTCACCTCTGCGGCAAACAGATTAAGACTGTTGGCTATTATGAGAAAGAATATAATTAACCGCTTCTTCATAACCTTTTGTTCCTTTTCCTATAATACTATGCGTGCACACGTCCGTCAGCAGACTAATTCTGCGGAACGGTTCACGCTGACTAATATCGCTTATATGCACTTCAACTACCGGCACCTCGCAGTCTTCCACCGCGTCCCGTAAGGCCACACTCGTATGCGTGTACCCACCGGCGTTCAGCACAATGCCCGTAACCGTTAACCCCTCATCCGTAACCTCTTGAATCCAATCAATCAGGTCTCCTTCGTGATTGGATTGGCGGTACACAAAATGCACCTCCGGCCAGGTCCGTTGGATGTCCAACAAAATCTGTGCCATACTCTTAGAACCGTATATCTCCGGCTTGCGCACACCGAGACGGTTCAAGTTAGGACCGTTGAGTATGAGGATCGTCATAACGGTTTAACAATTTAACGTTTTAACAGTTTAACGCTGTTAACGAGCACCGTTGACCGCTAATAAGAACTCGTCGTTATCCTCGGTGCGCTCCATGTAACTCTTCAGTTTCTCCATCGCTTCCTGACCGTTCATGTCGCTGAGCATCTTACGGATCTGCCACATGCGGCTCAGTACATCCGGCGGTAACAACAGATCGTCACGACGGGTACTCGATGCAGGGATGTCAACAGCCGGGAAGATACGTTTGTTCGCTAACTTACGATCCAACTGCAGCTCCATGTTACCCGTTCCCTTGAACTCTTCAAAGATCAGGTCATCCATCTTAGAACCTGTCTCAGTCAGTGCGGTTGCAATGATAGTAAGACTACCGCCGTTCTCGATGTTACGTGCAGCACCGAAGAAACGTTTCGGCTTATGCAGCGCCTGTGCTTCCACACCACCGGACAGCACCTTACCGCTCGACGGAGCAACGGTGTTGTACGCACGTGCCAGACGAGTGATGGAGTCGAGCAGGATCACAACATCGTGACCGCTTTCCACCAGTCGTTTTGCTTTCTCGTGTACGATATTCGCCACCTTCACATGGTTCTCAGCCGGTTCGTCAAACGTCGATGCAATCACTTCCGCATCTACGCTGCGCTGCATGTCGGTCACTTCCTCCGGACGCTCGTCGATCAAAAGGATGATCATATATACCTCCGGATTATTCTTCAGAATGGCATTCGCTAACTCTTTGAGCAGCACCGTCTTACCGGTTTTCGGTTGTGCTACAATCAGACCACGCTGACCCTTACCGATCGGCGAGAAGAGGTCGATCATACGTACGCTCAGACTGTCCTGACCGTGACCGGTACAGAGTTTGAACTTCTGATCCGGGAAGAGGGGAGTGAGGTTTTCAAAAGCCACACGGCGTTTGGCCAGCTCCGGATCCAGACCGTTGATGCGGATCACTTTCTCCATCGGGAAGAACTTATCCGGCTGCGGATTAACACGGATCGAGCACTCTACGGTGTCACCCGGTTTCAAACCGTATTGGCGAATCTGTTCCTTGCTTACGTAGATATCATCCGGACTGGACAAATAGTTGTAATCCGCTGAACGAAGGAATCCGTAACCGTCCGGCGTGCACTCCAAGGTACCCATTCCGATCACGTTCTCACCTAAATTAGGCATGATGAAGTCCGGTGCCTCTTCCTGCTCCTCTTCTTTCGGTTCTTCTACCTTCGGTTCCTCTACTTTGGGCTCTTCCGCTTTCGCCTTCTTGCCTCGTTTGCCTTTCTTCGGCTCTTCTGCCTTCGGTTCCTCAGCTTTTACCTCTTCTACTTTCGGTTCTTCTACTGCTTTCGGCTCTTCGGCTTTGACTTCCGATTTCTTGGGACGACCGCGTTTCTTAGGCTTCGGTGCTACCGGTTCCTCGGCTTTCACTTCTACTTTCGGCTCTTCTCCTTTCGCCTCTTCGCCTTTCGTCCATTCGCCTTTAACGGCTACCACCGTCTTGGTCGGCTTATGGTTATTGGCCTCGATCTGACCCTTTATCTGCGCCATCTGCTCTTTTTCTGTACCAACGGTTGCCAGCACGTTCTTCTCTGCCACGTTCACTTTGGCTGCCTGGCGTTTCACTCCCCGTACCCGTTCCCTCTTACCGGTCTGACCGGCAGCGGCACGTGCATCTTCTTTCGCTTGAACGGCAGCGGCACGGTTATCCGCCTGTGCATCCAAGATGGCGTAACTCAATTCGCGAATAGACTGACTGCGGCGGGGATGCAAACCCATCTCTTCAGCAATTTCGCGCACCTGGTCGAGCGTCATGCGCTCGAGTTTGTGTAATTCGTATTGCATAAACTAATCTAAAATATGTACTTGGTAAATTCGGATGTAGAGTGAGATTTCTCACAAATCCGGTGCAAAGATACTACAAATTTTTGACATACACAAATTTTTTTGTAAAAAAATCAGATTTATTTGTGTATTCGAATTTTTTTTACTACCTTTGCGCACAAATTGTAAATTATGGATGATACGCGAAGACTGGAAACGAAGAATTTTCATTGATCTGCTCTGCTGGATACTGGCGGTATCGGGTTGTATGATCTGGCGTTGGGCAGCAGATAAAGGGGAAATAGGCGGCTATTTTGCCTTGTTCGGCATCATGATGTGTTTGTGGGTACTGATCGGGTACGTGGTGCAATTGTACCGGTCGTACAAAGACGCCTGGTTATGGCAGTCTTTCTTATCCATGATCGTCGATGCCGGCGCTTTGATTGGTTTATGCTGGGGTGTGTTGCCGCTTTTACCATGGAGCCTGTCGCCGAACGTAGCGATGTGGACCGTTCTGATCGTAGTGGGACTGGAGAGTATGGTCATCTTTGCCGAACACTATTGGAAATATGCCACGAACATGACGGTACCGGTCATGAAGATCGAGCATCGTGATAATGCAACGGCTCTGCGACCGGATAAACCGCGTAACAGTCATTCCATGCAGTCGATCCGCCAGTCGGTATTGTCCGTGACGACAGAAGAGGATTACCGGATGCTGTTAGAGAAAGCCCGTCTGGACAGTTCGCAAACGAAATGCGTCTGTGATCGCGACCGATTTGCTTTTCTCCAAATACCGGATTATCAGTACCAGACGCTGGTCGATCTGACGTTGCTCAATGACACACGCGGTATCAACAAACGGTTCTGTATTGTGAATCAGAAACTGCCCGATGACGGCCGCTACGTCTGCTGTTACCGGCCGCAGGAGTATATCAAATCCAAGATCCTTAAACGCTATCCGTGGGGTATCAACCGCATAATCTACGCGATGTATTTCTTCCATAAGCGCGTCTGGCCGCGTCTGCTGTTGACCAGCCGGCTGTACTATGATGTCACCAAAGGGCGCAAGCGTATGCTTAGCAAGACCGAAGTCTTCGGACGACTGTATTACTGCGGTTTTGAGGTGGATGAAGTGGTACCGATGGGACATATCGAGTATGTGTTTGCTCATCGGCATTCCCAACCCTATCCGCAGGAACAGATCAAGGTCTATGGACCGCTGATCAAACTCCCACGCGTATGTAAGAATAAGGAGATCAAGTACTTCTATAAGTTCCGTACCATGCATCCCTATGCCGAGTATATTCAGAAATATGTCTTTGACGCACGCGGTGGTATGGATATCGCCGATAAGAGTAACGACGACTGGCGGATTACCTCTTGGGGACGGTTCCTGCGTAAGTACTGGTTAGACGAACTGCCAATGCTCATCAACTGGCTCAAACGGGATGTGAAGTTAGTAGGTGTACGGCCGATCAGTAAGACCATGTTCGCTACCTATCCGGAATGGCTGCAAGACAAACGAACCAAGGCCAAACCGGGACTGATTCCGCCGTTCTATATCGATCATCCCAAGACTTTTGACGAACTGTTCGCCAGCGAAGACAAGTACCTCACGGAGTACCTCCAGCATCCGATACGAACGGATATCAAGTACTTCTTCCTGACCATGCGGTCCATTCTCACCCGTAAAACGCACAGCGCATGATAAACGAATACTTCCAAACGATCCGTGCGGCCTTATGGCAGCAAGCAGTGGAACAAAAACCGCTCTCAGAACCCCTTTTGCGTTTGCATATGCAGCAGGGAACAGGTACCTTGGTCTTTCCGCTCTTACCGATGACGCCGCAGATGAAGATGGTGTGTCTGCAGAACATCCAAAGTCAAGTCAAACTGAGCCATACCTTACAGGTAGCCTGGAACGCCTTGACCGATGCCGGTATCCGTCCGGTACTGATGAAAGGTGCCGGTCTGGCGGCGCTCTATCCCTCACCCGAATTACGCACTTGGGGAGACATCGATTTCTTTGTGGGTAAGGACCAATACCACCCGGCGTGCAAGGTGATGCGGGATACCTTCCCCGACGCGCTTAAGTTCGATGAGGAATTGGACCATTACAAGCATTATAACATCATCGCCGACGGTGTCTCGATAGAAACCCACCGTGTCTCCGTCGGTTTTCAGCATCCGATTGATGCCCGTCGGTATGCCAAAATGGAACATTTCGGTATGACGAATAGCCAACAGCTAATAGCCAACGGCCAACAGCTTTCTGTTCCCGAACCTACGTTTAATGCCTTGTTCGTCATGCTGCATGCCTGGGAACATGCAACTACCCAAGGCGCTAACATCCGCCAGTTCTGTGACCTGACCCTGCTGCTCCATCATGAAGCGGCGGTGATCGATCGGCCGCGTCTGAAACGTTGGCTCAAAGCGCTGCACCTGTTCGATGTATGGCAACTGTACATGTACGTGCTTGTGACCTATCTCGGTTTACCGGAAGCCGAAGCACCGTTCTTTAGTAACGGTGAGCGGTTAGCGGTAAGAGGTGAACGGTTTGTAAAAGATCTGCTGAACGGCAAGTTAGTCGCACCGAAGAGCGAAGAGAAAGTGTCCTCAAATCGCTTCGCACGCAAATGGCATACGATGAAAGAACGGCTACGCAATGCCGAAAGGATAGGGAAGTACAGTCCGGAATATGCCCGGCATATGAAAGCGGAGACCGTCCTGCACGGTGCACTCCGGCTCTTTGCCAAAGATCGTCATTGGGAATGAGAACTTCTCGTTACATATTAATCTTGGCTCTTTGCTCCTTGTTCCTTGTCGGCTGCCGGCCAAAGGGCGTGTTGAGTTCCCATAAGATGCGTGTCGTCTTGGTGGATCTGCATAAGACCGAAGCGATGTTGCAGGTAGCCGGACTCGGCATCAAGGACCAGGACATCAAGAGTATCTATTATGCACAAGTTCTGGAACGGCACGGCGTCACCCAGGCGGAGTTTGACTCCTCCCTCGTATGGTACACCGCACACCCGCAGCTGTTTGATAAGATCTACCCGAAAGTGATGGCGGATCTCAAAAAGGAAGAAGAGAAATATGTCGCCTTATTGGCCGAACAAGAAGGAGTGGATCTACAAAAAGAAAAGACCAAACCGATCTGGCCTTATACTCCCTTGAACCGTCCTTGTTGGGACGTTCCTTTAATGCATGATTCGGTAAATCAACTCTTTCCAGAGATCCCCGTCTTTCGCGCTGGGGTTATTGATACCCTTCAGACGGGCATCTGTCTCCCGTAGATACCCTACAATAAGAAATGCTTTGCCGGCCGGATAGCGTCTGGCGGCTGTCTCGTAGTCTTTCACGAAATACGGATTAATACCTAACTCCTTCGCTACATTGGCCCGGCTCTTGTCGGGCATATAATGATACATCAGCAGGTTCGAGAAGAAGGTATAGAGCATCGCCATCTCTTTAATCATCGGATGATCTTTCGACGAAGCGAAATAACGGGTGATGGTGTTGGCCTTCACCACATCGCCTTGGATCAAGGCGTTCTGTAACTCGATCACGTTATAGTCTTTCGAGATACCGATGTTCCGTTCTACCAAAGCCGCATCGATGGTGTTCACACCTGCCGGCCTACCGTCGATCAGTTTCTGCAACGCACCGATGATGGCCGTCAAATCCGTTCCCAAATGGTCCGCTAACAGCGGTGCTATCCGGGGATCTACCGTTAACTGCACACCACTCGCCGCCAAGCGCTGGTTATATTCCTGAATATACCCGTCTATCCATCGTGCTACCTCGTAGTCGCGTAACTTATCGGACTGCATCCACACCACCTGCGGATGTTCAGCGGCTTTCTTCCATACGCCTTGCCGTTTGTCCGGTTTGCCGTTATAGCAGATCACCAGCACCGTCTGCGGCATCAGGTTATCCAGATATGCCGCCAAGGCATCCCATTTCTTGATCGGCTGCGCTTCCCGTACGATGACCACTTTGCGCCCACCCATCATCGCAAAACCGCGTGCGGCACCGATAATAGGGGAGATATCCGCCCCCGGCAGGTCACGACCGTACACCGTCTGCTGGTCAAACTCACGCGCCATCTCATCCAACGCATGCTCCGCAATGAAATCATACACCGCATCGATATAATACGGTTCCTCGCCACACAATATATATATTGGCGCGTACTCGCCTGCGCGTAATGCGCGTATGATATCATCGTACTTCTTAACCATTAGCCATTCGCCCTTTCGCCTTTCGCCTTTTCGCCTTTACTACCGCTTATCTCTTTCCAATAGAAGATAATAAGCACGATCACGCCGCAGGTGATACAACTGTCCGCAAAGTTAAACACCGGCTGGAAGAAGATCACGTCGCCGTTACTGTTGTGAATCAACGGAAAATAAAACATATCGACCACCTTGCCGGTGAACCAACCGCCGTCTTGCAGTAACTTCCCGTAGAACACGCAGTCGATGATGTTGCCGATCGCCCCGGCGATGATAAACGCGATCGTGGCAATATACCCCGTCCGGATCTCATCGCGGTGAATCAACTTATGGATGTACCAACTCAGCAGCACGGCAGCCACCAGACGGAACAGCGTCAATGCGATCTTGGAGAACCACTCAATACCGAACGCCATGCCGTTGTTCAGCACGTACGAGATGTTGAACCATCCCGTCACCTCGATCGATTCGCCCACCGTCATATGCGTAGCGACCAGAATCTTAATGATCTGGTCCACCACTACCGCGCCGACGATGATGGCTATTACAAGCCAAAGGCGCTTTTGACTTCTGCTAAGCGATCCAATTTTTCCCATGTGAACAATTCTACTTCCCGTTCAAAGGTGTTGCCGTCGGAATCAAAGAAAGTCTTCTTTACCACCTCGTTCGTACGACCTACGTGACCATATTTGGCGGTCTCCTGATACATCGGTTGCGTCAGTTTGAGCGCACGAATAATAGCCGCAGGACGCAAGTCAAACAATTCGCTTACTTTCGCTGCGATTTCCGCATCACTCATCTTCACTTGCGCCGTGCCGTAGGTATTGACGTATAAGGACACCGGTTGAGCCACACCGATCGCGTAACTTACTTGTACCAGCACCTCGTGTGCCACACCGGCAGCCACCAGATGCTTGGCGATCCAGCGTGCCGCATAAGCAGCCGAACGGTCCACTTTCGACGGATCCTTACCGCTGAACGCACCGCCGCCGTGGGCTCCTCTACCGCCGTACGTATCTACAATGATTTTACGACCCGTCAGACCCGTGTCACCGTGAGGACCACCGATCACGAAGTTACCCGTCGGGTTCACCAACAGCTTCGCTTTGGGATCATCTAAGAAGTTCTCCAACAGTTTCTCATAACGGCTGTCACGCGTTGCTACACGAGGCAAGAGGATTTCGATGATATCATGCTTGATCATCTCCGGCGTCACTAACAGGTACTTGTCGCCCACATGCAATTTCTCGTCGTGTTGCGTACTGAGCACGATGGTATCGATACGAACCGGGCGGTTCTGCTCGTCATACTCGATCGTCACCTGGCTTTTGCTATCCGGACGAAGGTACAGCATCTCTTTGCCTTCCTTGCGGATACGTGCCAAGGTAAACACCAGCGTGTGCGCTAAATCCAAGGTCAACGGCATGTAGTTATCCGTCTCGTCGGTCGCGTAACCGAACATCATTCCCTGGTCTCCGGCGCCTTGTTCTTCTTCCGTCGCACGGCTTACACCCATGTTGATGTCCTGACTCTGCGCATGCAGCGCCGCTAAGATTCCGCAACTCTCCGCTTCGAACTTATACTCCGACTTCGTGTAACCGATATCGGCGATCGTCTTACGCGCAACCACCTGCAGATCAACCCATCCCTTACAACTCACCTCACCGGCAATCACTACCTGACCGGTCGTACACATCGTCTCGCAAGCCACGTGTGCATGCGGATCCTGCGCTAACATATTATCCAAAATCGCGTCCGATATCTGGTCCGCCACTTTGTCCGGGTGTCCTTCCGACACCGATTCTGATGTAAATAAATAATGCATTTTGTCTTTGTTCAAAAAAATAAGCCACAAGTGACTGTTTGGTCTTGCGGCACAAGTTTTAGCATTTTTTCTCGAGGTTGCAAGCAGTCAAATCCATCCTCCTTTCAAAATCTGCTGCAAAGATACAACAATTTTTTGACATATGCAAGAATTTCGGCAATAAAATGAAAATTAGATTTATTTTTCTGCTTTTAGTGTTGGCTTGCGGTGTAGGCGGTTTACCGCGTCGCCGGCACTGCATCCCCTGGATCCTCCACTGTGCCATTAGTTCGACCCTCGCGTCCGGCATACCCGCGTTATATTACATAAAGCCGCGGAAGATGCCGCCCCGCCCGCTCGGTCTCAATGCGGGTGTGGGCTCCTTCGCTCCGTATGGTGTCCTGTGCGCGCTCTTTCGGAGAACGCGTTTCCTTTTTATGCCTTTTCTCATTGTGCATTTTGGCGACATCATTGTCGCCATTATCCGCATGGCTCCCACCTGCCCACTTGGCAGCATTTCCAGAGATTGTATCCTGGGTCATTTATAGCCGTTTTTCTTGCAATCTGCATTTTTTTTGCAAATAATTTGCGCATGTCAAAAAATTGTTGTACCTTTGCACTCGCAAAGGTTTTTGATAACCAACCGTCAGATCTGAGACGTAAAATGGGATGACAGGGGTATTAGCTCATCGAATTTCCCCTTCGAGTCCGCTATACTCCACTTAAAACTAATACTGAAAAAATATAATACTATGAGAAAGATATTATTTGTCATTTTATTCTTTGTCGCTACCATTGCAAATGCACAGTGCTATACTAAATTCAAGGGAATTGAAATTAAAGGCACTATTGAAGAGTTTGGTGCTAAGTTAGAAAAGCAAGGATTTACTTTTGTTAAAAATAATCCTGGTGTGTTTGGTTATACCGGAAAGTATTGGGGAGAAGAGGTCACTATAGTTGTTTTTTATACCGTCAAAACACGCACAACGTATAGTGTTAATGTAATTTTTCATGACAAAGATACGAGGGAGTATATCGAAATTAGGTACAATAAGTTGTTAGAACTACTAACTCAGAAATATGGAGAACCGGCAGAGAAAAACGTCCCCTTTGATGCAGGTGGAGAATATTTAGGAGAGATTTGTTCTCGATGGAAAGACGAATGTGGCGGTATTACACTAAAGAAAACACATGTAGCGATGTCGAAATATCATAACGAAGATGTTGTTATTTTAACATATTGGAGCGCAGAGGGATATGATTTGAATGATGCTGAACTATTGGAAGAATTATAGTGCATAGAAACGGCAACATAGTTAATATGTTATTGAAATAGGTCTAATTCTTGGATAAAGAGAACGACACACTGGTCTATGCCCTATACGGCCTAACAGAAGAAGAAATAAAAGTAATAGAAGGATAATTATGGAAGAGAATGAGTCTGTGACATTGGAAGAGATGTATGACATCTTAATGAGAGATGAATACAAAAAATTTAGAGAAGAACACGACGTGAAGTTAGTTACTTTAGAAGATGGGACGAGGAGATTATCCCGTATAATCAATGGATATACCGTTGATCATTTACCATTACTCTATCGTCATATTGAGGCAGAGGAAATGTTAGTTAGAGATTTTGATGATGAAGCATGGCGTGATTTGGGCTATAGATCATATGCTTATTACAAACTATATGAATTGTGGAAACGTCCTTTGGTATGGGCTAATCCTTTAAATGAGAAAAATAGCGTTATAGACGGGCGTATCGCAAAAGAAGGAGATGATAGACTATTCTTTGAATGGGACTTAGGTTATATTATTGATTATCTAAGGGATAAAGATTTAAATGCATTTGCTGATAATCCACCTAAATATACAGCATCTAAAAGAGATTATTTAGATTTTGGAGGGGTTCATTCGTGGAGAACAATAACCAGAGATTACTCTGCAATAGATAAGAAAATAGATAATGGGGGGTGCTTTGATTTAGATGACTATAAATTGGTAAAAGAATATGATGCAGCATGTTTGCGCGAGAATTTAGTGATCATATCGAGACTAATAGAAGCAAAACGCTCGGCAGAATTACTACGTATGCTTCAATCCGAATGGCCGACGTTAAAGCGTTGGAAGATAGAAATGGATGATATGTCTAATGACGAAATAGAAGAATTTGAGGAAATGTTGATGAACGGCTTTGACGATTTGTTGGAACAATGGGATGCCGAAACACCCCATGAAGAAGGTCCTAAAGTAAAAGCGGAGCCTTTCGAATTTATCACCGATCAATGCCGCAAGGAAGGCAAAGTCGAAGCTGTTGAAGTAGAACTCCGTGCCGCCGCCAAAGGTACCGCCGTCGCCATGTGGAAAACCATTCGTACCAACGAAGCACTCGGATATCTCTCTACCAAAGATGTCGCGGCTTCAAAAATCTATAAAGCACTCACCGCCTACTTCGGCGATCTGCCATATAACGAACGCAATTTCCGAGACGCTCGTAACAAACGCTAATTGCCGCAAATTGCCGCGTTTAACACCAAATTGACATAATTTTGCGGCAGTTTATTGCCGTTTATTGCCGAAACGCAGTCACAAATTCTGTGGCTGCTTTTTTTGTTGTACCTTTGCAGCGCTTTTCTCCCGAGGGGATAATGAACGGCTGGAGCGTCCCTCTTCCAATCCTCAGTTCCAACCGTTCAAAAAGGGATTAAAGAAAGCGATAAAAGAAAAGTTTGACAAAAGAAAATTAAAAAGAAAAAATTCTTTCTTTCTATTATGAAGACATTTGAAGAAATTATTTCGCTTTTAAATCCGGATGAGAAATATAATCCGGTTCTGCGGCAATGTCAACAATTATGGGATTCTTTCTCTTCTGAAAAACAGGATTTTGTCTATCGTGTTATAAAAGAAAAGAAAGAAAGAAGAGACTTTGTTGATTATAACCCCTTGTTTGCTCTAAAAAGAACCTATCGGGCGCAACAACCGCAAGTAATGTCCTTCAACGACTACTACACCCGATTCGGCACCACCGAAGAACATGACGGCTGGCACATGGCAAATCCCACCGGAAACCAAGTAATTTTTGTTAAGCAAAATTGAACATTATGCAGTAAGGTGCGTTACCTATGCAAGTACTATGCAAGTACTATGCGTTACCTATGCAAAATTGAACATTTTATGAAAGAAACTATGCAAGAAAACCATTATCCATTGTACGACGTTCCGTACCTGGTACGAGAACCCAACAACTCCTATATGTCCCTTGCCCGACACAAAATCGAAGTGCAAAACCAAGCGATCGTCGACGATTATTTCATCGAACGTGACAAAGGAACAACTGCTCCTGAGGCACAAAAAATGGTCGCCCGAAAGCATGAAATACCAATACTACGCGTGGAATATTGCCTCAGATGGTACTATCAAGAAGCCGTAAGACGAAAAAAATACGATTTTTTGATAAAATTTCCACCTGCAAAGGAACACATTGAGACCATCGTCCTCGCCCTCCTGACTTGTTGCGCCGTAGCGCTGGGCATGACGAGTTGCAAGGCATGGCGAACGATCTCCACGACGGCCACCTGCGTCCAATCCGCAGACTCCGTCAAAAACACCACCACCATCACCACCAAAACGGTCGAGGAATGGCAAGGTGTCAAAAAATCAAATTAACATTATTAAACCTAACCCTTAACCCCTCTCAAGTGGCTTAGAGGGCATCCCCCTCGAGACACAAACCGAACGAAGTGTTTGTGGATCGAAGAGCGGGTGCATCCGAGTACTCCCTACCAAAACGAAATTTTGGTACATGTACGAGGATAGCCACACGCGAATGGCAAAAGCAAAAGTAGGCGCCGCAGGAATCGAGTACATCCAAGGCGCCATGAAACGACCGAAGAAAGTGAACGGTCACAACCACGGCAACTACATG
>CADCDS010000023.1 GCA_902800215.1 uncultured Bacteroidales bacterium
GTCCGTACCGATACTCCAGCCCTTCTCTTTGTAGAGCGCTTGCATGTCGTTCACAAACTGCTCACGCAGTGCTTTGATGTTAGCCGTTGTCAGACGTTCCGTTTTCTTAAACGCAATCATCTCTTCGATTGCTTGGTACTTTTTCTTTGCCATAATTTTTGTTTGTTTTGATGGTTAAAAAATTATGGCTGGCGCCAGCCGTTTGTTAGCTGTAAATCGATTTCGAGTGCAAAGGTACAACAAAAAAAACGAGCAGCGAAAATTTGCTACTCGTTTGCTACTGGTGCTACTCGATTGCTACTGCAATGCTACTGCAATGCTACTCGTTATAGTATTTCCGGAAGCCGTCGTATTGGAACGGAAGCGGGATGATCTTGTTCAGTTCGTCATACATGACACGGGCGTTGTAGTTCGGGTCTATATAACCCTCTTTTTGCCATTGGCGCACTTCTTCGGCCACCGCACGTGCCTTGTCGTTCCTACCCGCATAGCAATGTTGTAAAGCCTGAATGATGTCAGAAATCTTGTCTTCTTGTCGGGCTTTACGCGTAAAAAGAATGGAGGTTATCTCTTCCTTGGGCGATTCAGTCGGCGTCTGAGCCGGACCATATACCTGGATATTGCCGTGTAGATGATTGATTAAAATGTGCATAATCGTGTGTCGGTTGTTCGATAGAATTAATGTTTCCGGTCATGTTTTCAATGGAAAGGAGAGGTTGTACCGGTTGATTATGGTGCGCCATGATACTATCCACGATAGCGTACCACTCATCTTCCTGCGCACCACGCAAAGCATGCTCCAGACAACCGGCCACAGCGATAGCTTGCTCCTTGGGAAGGAGCTTTGCTTGGGCGGCTACGCGCTGTAGAAAATCGGTTATGTCTTTGGGTGGCTTCATGAGTGTTTTTTCAAATTGGGCTGCAAAGGTACAACAATTTTTTGATATATGCAAATCGAGCGGGAAGGGATACCCCTCTCCGCCCTGATTTTCCGTCAATTGTTATTACTTTTCCCATTCAATCTCCCTTTTTTTACGAATTGTCCCTATAGGGTGTCAATTTTACAAATATCACATATTCTCTATTGATAAGCCTTTTAGTTCGAAATGGTATTTCCCAAATGAACCGGCAGGAAGTCGGGCGACTTTTTCTTCTAACTTAGACATGCTTAGCTTGCGTTCATTACGTTTCACCTCAGCGATCAATCCCGTATGGCTAAACTCATCCAACGCTACCACATCGATCTCGTTACCTCCTTGCTTATCCCACCAATTACCGACCAGCGTGTAATTGCCTGTTTCCATGAGTTGTGCCTGGAAATAGCGCTCCAGCGTTCGACCGGTAAACTGCTCATAGTGCGTATTGATGTTCTCGCGCAGCAGGCGTAATTGTCCGCTCTCTATCAATGCCTGATAAGGACAGATGAAGCGGAACCAGAAACGTAGGAACGGATCGGTAATTTCATAGGAAGATATCTTCGAATTCGGAGAAGCAAGGATCGGTCGGATACGCGATGCCATGCCGAAGTTATTCTCCAGATTAAGCAGATATACGCCGCTGTCTTTCTGTAGCGCCCCGTCAATATCGCTGCGGTGATTAAGACCGGACGCAATGAGCTGCAAGATAGAATAATAGGTGTTATAATCCGAGCCGAACTCATTATTGATCAAGTCTCGTCCTTCCGACAAGAAATACGAGTCCATGCGGCAGACATAATTGAGCATTTTCTCCTTGGTATAACACCCTGCATCCATCAGCAGTTCGACGTATTTAGCTACTCCACCCGTCAGCATATACAGACAAAGCAAGTCCTCGTTTTTATAGTTCGGGCAATGGTCACGGAAAATCTGTTTAAATGTCTCGATCGTAAATGGTCGCAGGGTCATCTTGGACGTAGGACGACCATAGAGGGGCTCGTTCTCGTTCTCAAAGATTCGCTTCATCAGCGATAGAATACTGCCGGAAGCGATGAGGTTGATATGCGACTGCGTATGGTATCGGTCCCATATGTCTTGTATCTCGCTGAAGATGGCCGGGTTGACTTTGTATAGGTTCTGGAACTCATCGATGACGAGCGTGAAATGACGCGTAACCGACTCTCGCATAATGACCTCAAACAGGTCTCGAAAATGCGTTAACGTACCATATACCTGAATATGCAACTGTTCCTCTATCGCTCGCTGAAATTTCTGACAGAGAAAAGCTTCGCTATCTTTCGACACAAAGAGATAGGCTGACTCAACATCTTGCATGGCACGCATAATAAGCGAAGTCTTACCTACTCGCCGACGTCCCATTAATACGGTAAACGTAGCGCTATTACGAGACTGCAATTCAATGGACTGCAGCACTTCCAATTCTGCTTCCCTGTCGTAGAATTTCATAATGTTAATATGTATTAATGTTAATCGCTATTTACAAATCCGCTGCAAAGGTACAACAAAATTTTGATATATGCAAGAAAAACGGGAAAATTATTAAAAAAAATTAGAACAACTCACCGTTCCAAAGCATACGTAGGAAGTCGAAGAGATAGATCACCTCCACATTGCCTACGCGACGTGTGATAGGGTCGCGTGATACGATGATACAACGACTATTCGGAAACTCTTCGCTATATTCCTTAAAATTACTCATATGCTTACTTTGCACCTCTTCGGTCGATTTGATCTCGATACCTATCTCTGCATCGCCAATAACGGCATCCACTTCTTTGCCGTTATACGTGTGCCAATAACTCAGTTTCTTGCGATTATGCGTATAACCGATATAGGCCATGAGCTCCTGTATCACGAAATGTTCGAAGCAATGTCCGTATTCTGAAGTGCCCGGAGCCAACGAAGTACGGTTCAGCAGATGGTTATAGACTCCCACGTCGAAATAATAGAACTTCGGCGCTTGTACCACCTTGCGTTTCACGACCTTGGTATAGGCCGGAATAGTATAGCCGATCAACGTATCCGACAGAATACCGAAGTACTCCTTCACCGTTTTGGCACTCACTTGGCAATCATTGGCGATGTTTTCATAGTTCACGATATCTCCGTCACATATAGCCGCGACTTCCATGAACCGTTCAAATGCGTCTAAGTTACGCACCAACGATTCTTCTTTGATCTCCTCACGCAGGTACACATCAATATATCCGTCCAGCAAACGTTCGGGTTTCTTCGCCAAGTAATGCGGCGGTAACATTCCGTACAGCAAGGCTTTGTCTAAATCCAAGTCTGCGATCTCCGCACTCACGAAGGGATAGAAATAACACGGCAATGCTCGTCCACCCAAGGTATTGTTGCCTTTGCGTTTGAGTTTGCGCGCACTACTGCCGCAAAGTACGAACCTAAGACCTTTCTTCTGGATGAGACGATGCACTTCATTCAACAGTTCCGGTACAAGCGGTATTTCGTCTATCACCACGATACTGCCTTCCGTTTTGTCTTGTAACATCTCATACAGCAATTCCGGTTTCGCACGAAAACGACGGCGCAACTTAGCATCTAACAGGTCGATATACACAGCATCGGGAAACTGCGCCTCCAAGAATGTACTCTTACCGGTCTGACGTGCTCCAAAGAGGAATACGCTACCGTCCAATTCATTGTTTAACTGATAAAAACGAGTAATCATACTGCTCATATTTCTTTAAAATCAGAAGTATAACTTCGGATATTTTATTAAAATCCGCTGCAAAGGTACAACAAAATTTTGATATATGCAAGAAAAAACACGGAATTATTTGCGTATGTCAACTTTTTTTTGTAATTTTGCAGGCGATTTTAAAATGCGGTATTGTGGGCGTATCATATTAGGGATAGGCTTATGGCTGTTAGCCGTTAGTCCTATGGCACAGGCGCAGGTGTCGAATGCGGGTAGGTCGGTGTTCTCGTTTATGAGTCTGCCGACATCGTCGCGTTTGAATGCGTTAGGCGGTAGTAATGTGAGTCTAAGTGACGGAGATATCTCGATGGGTATGTGCAATCCGGCGCTGCTGCACGAGAACAGTCACATGAACCTGCAGTTGAACTACTCGTATTACTTGCCGGGCACGATGTTCGGTAGTGCGCTATACGGACATAATTGGGACAAGAACTATTTCGCCGTAGGTGTGCATTACCTGGACTACGGTCACATGAAATATGCGGACCAGAACGGCAACTTGACCGGTGGGTCTTTCGGAGCACGGGATATATTGGTGGATATCATGTACGCCCGGCAGTTGCATAGACTGTTTAAGATCGGCGTGACGCTGAAGCCGGTGTATAGCATCTATGAGAGTTATAGCAGTTTTGCGATCGGAGCCGATGTAGGAGCGCATTTCATCACGCCGGATTCGACGTTCCAGATGGGTCTGGTGTTAGCCAATATCGGATGGCAGATCAAGGGTTTCTATTCGCAGGAAGGCGGTTCGAATCACGAGATGTTACCGCTGAACCTGCAGTTAGGTCTGACCTATCGCGTCAAACATGCGCCGCTGCGGTTCCACTTGCAGATCCATAACATGCAGACCTGGTACTTGAACTACGAATGGACGAGTCTGGACAAGAGTCCGACGACGGGGGATATCATTGACCACAACGTGAAATGGTACGACATGCTGTTCCGGCACACGATCTGGAGTTTGGAGATCGTACCGAAGAGCGAGAAATTCTATATAGCGCTGAGTTACAACCACCGCAGACGGGCGGAGTTGCAGTTAACGGACCAGAAGTCGTTAGCGGGATTTGCGTTGGGTCTGGGTGTGAAGATCAAACAGGCACGCGTAGGTTTTGCGATCAGTCAGTTGACGAAGAGCAATTTCTCGTACCAATTAGGGTTGACGTTAGATATTAATAGTTTAATGAAATAAGGGTTACGGGTTACAGGTTATGGGAAAAATCATTGTTGCGATAGACGGTTATTCGTCTTGCGGAAAATCGACGATCGCCAAGGCCTTGGCGAAGTATGCAGGTTACACATACGTAGATACGGGCGCAATGTACAGGGCGATTGGGTTATATACCTTGCGGAAGGGGTTACAGGTTACGGGTGACGGGTTACGGGCCGAAGAGGTCATTGCTTTGTTACCACAAGTACAGGTAGGATTCGTGCAGGTGGATGGTGCGCAACACGTGACGCTGAACGGGGAGGATGTGGAGAGTCAGATTCGTACGTTGGAAGCAGGAAACCGTGCCAGCCAGATCTCGCAGATCAAGGAAGTGAGAGCGTTTTTGGTAGCCCAACAGCAGAAGATGGGTGAAGCAAAGGGTATCGTGATGGATGGCCGGGATATCGGAACGGTGGTATTCCCGAAGGCGGAGTTGAAGTTGTTTTTGACGGCGACACCGGAAGTAAGGGCACAAAGGCGTTACGACGAGTTGGTTGAGAAAGGTGAGAAACCGGATTTTGCGGAAGTGTTAGCGGACGTGAATGACCGGGATTACCGCGATACGCACCGAGCAGAGAGTCCGTTGCGTCAGGCAGAGGATGCGATTGTAGTGGATAACAGCAATATGACACCGGACGAGCAGATGCAGGTCATTTATGACTATTTCGATCGATTCAAATAGTGGTTTTTGCTTTGGTGTGACGAGGGCGATCAAGGCAGCGGAAAGCGAACTGGAGAAAGGTTCGCTTTACTGCTTGGGCGACATCGTGCATAACGGTCAGGAAGTGGCGCGGCTGGAGATGAAGGGTCTGGCGACGATCGACTATGATGACCTGCGCACCCTACCCTCCCATTCGAGGGTGCTGTTGCGAGCACACGGTGAACCGCCGAGCACCTACTGGATTGCAAAACAAAGAGGGATTGAGGTGATTGATGCGACCTGTCCGGTGGTGAAGAAACTGCAAGACCGTATCCGGGCGTGCTATGAGCAACATAGGAACGACGAGGCCGTTCCGCCGCAGATCGTGATCTATGGCAAACCGGGTCATGCGGAGGTGATTGGTCTGCAGGGTCAGACGAACAACACGGCGATTGTGATCGAGAACGAGGCGCAGTTGGACAAACTCGATTTCGGAAGAGCGATTTATCTGTTTTCGCAAACGACGAAGAGCGTGGAGGGATTTCAGGGGTTGGTAGAAAAAATCCGCTCGGTATACCGGAATAACGGGATACCGGAATCCCGACTGGAATACCACGATACGATCTGTCGGAGTGTGGCGAATCGGGTGAAGGAGTTACAGGATTTTGCAAAAGCAAACGATATCGTGATCTTTGTAGGCGGCACAAAGTCTTCTAACGCACGCGTACTATATAATCATTGTAAGGAAGCCAATCCGAATACCTTCTTCGTCTCGTCTGCCGACGAGGTTGATCTCGTTATGACGACATTACGTCATGACGTCATGACGACAGACATAACAACAAATCCCGACTTGAAGGTCGGGATCTGTGGTGCGACAAGTACGCCGCTTTGGTTAATGGAAGCCGTTAGCGAACGCTTGTCAGTTTCTTAATTTTCTCATTCAGTTTATTGCACTTCATGAGGTCTTCGAGTGACAAGTGCATTCTGTAGTTCCAGAAATGGCGCGGATTAGCCGGTACGTTGATACGGTCAGCGAACTGGTCTTTGATTCGTACGTCGCCATCGATAGCAAGCCAGTCTTGGAGCGGCAGGATCGTCCACATTGCCGGGCTGTACATATGCTGGTTGATGATGAACTCGGCGATCTCCGGTGTCATCTCCTTCGGAGCGTCACCCCACCAACCCATCTGCTCGTTATAGAAACGCTGGGTAACGGCACGGTCCTCTTCCCACCAAGCACGGAGCGGGTTCATGTCGTGGGTACCGGTGGTGCAAACGGACTGATACGGTGCGTCAGCCGGGTGGGCAAATTTCACCGTAGGATCCTTCGGCATTCGTTGGATTTCCAAACTGAGGATCTGGAGTTCATGCATGACGTCAGGCACGCACGCCGGCACCATACCGAGGTCTTCACCGCAGCAGAGCATATGGGTAGCACCGATGAGTGTCGGCAGTTTGCGCATCGCGGAGTCACGCCAGAACTGGGTATGACGACGGAAGAAATAGTCGTTATAGATCCGCATGAGTACCTCTTTCTGATCGGAGTAGAGCTCGTTAAAGGAGTGACTCTGATAGATAGAGATACGCGGATGGAGCCATCCGGGACGGCGCTGGTCTTCGACGAAGAGCACTTCGCAATGGAGGTAGATCAGTCCGTTGCAGATGTTATGTACCGCTTCGGCAGAGAGACCGGATGCTTTGAGTTGTTTCTCATCGCCGAGGAGCCGGTCAGCCCACTCCTGCACTTTCGCCTGGGTGTCAAACTCGGGTTTGAACCAATAGACATACCCGTCACGGGTGTTAAGGGCGTTGTTCTTCGCCCATTCGGTATCGAAACCGAGCACGTCTCCTAAGAAGTTCGAACGGATATAAGGCTTGGTCATACGGTCCCAATCGAGGCATACGCCTTGTGCGCAGAGGTCGTCGAAAGAGTACGGGAGGGCGGGAACGAAATGACCGCAGAGTCCCCATACGTCCGATTTGCGCATTTGCCAGATACGGAAGAAGCCGAGGATGTGATCTACACGGTACGCATCGAAATAATCCTGCATCTTACGGAAACGCGCTTTCCACCAACCGAAACCGTCTTTGGCCATCTCGTCCCAGTTGTAGGTCGGGAATCCCCAGTTCTGACCGCTGATAGAGAAGTCATCGGGCGGTGCGCCTGCGGAAGCGTCGAGGTTAAAGAGGGACGGATAGACCGCTGCATCGACAGAATCCGGACTGATACCGATAGGTATATCACCCTTCATGGCTACACCGATCGAGTGGGCATATGCGACAGCATCAGCGAGCTGTTTGTCGGCATGGAACTGGAGGAACTTATAGAAGTCCTTGGGTTGCTTGTCTCGTTTGGACAGGAAAGCCGCATAGGGTTCGAGCCATTCGGCGTTCTTGGCTTCGAAAGCCTTGTATTCTTCCGAGCTGAAGAGAGCGTCTTTGTCCTGTTTGTAGAGGGCTTTGAAGAACACCATCTTCGCATCATAGACATTCTGATAGTCGGCAAAAGTGAGGGCGTTGAGTTCCGCTTTCTTTGCCTCGTATTTCTTGAGTTGCGCAGGTGTCAGACGACCCATCTTCTCGATATTGATGTATATCGGATGGAGGGCGAAGACAGACACCGCGTTATACGGATAGGAGTCGAGGTTGTTATGACGGAGGGTGGTATCGTTGATCGGGAGTGTCTGGATCATCTTCTGACCGGTGGACGCTGCCCAATCGGCCATTTTCTTGAGATCCTGGAACTCACCGATACCGAATCCTTCGGCAGAACGGAGGGAGAAGACAGGCACGGCTACACCGGCACCTTTCCACCGCGGTTGGGTGCGACGGAAGGCACGGTCATTCTGCATGATGACTTGTGCTTTGCCGATCCCCCAGATCTGGCGGTTCTCTCCCCATTCGGTATCCACAACGGCACCGGTTTTGAGGTCATAGATGACGTATTTATATTCAACGATATCCTGTCCTTTCACTTCAATATCTGCACGCCAGATCGGGAAATCCGCATCGTTCATGACGAGTTTGTCATCGGCGTTCCAGTTACCTAACGCATCGCAGTTTCCGATGATAGCGACACCTTGTGTCGGCAGGATCTGCGGCAGGTCGATCGAGAAACGGATATTGCCTTTGGCAGCCTTTGCCTTCATGGGTTTATGGCGCATGAAGAGGGACTTAAGGAAGGCCGTAGTATAGAACGAATCCTCGTAGGTGCTGGCCTGCCATGCATCGCGAACGATGAGGTTTTTGTCAGCGGCTTTGAGCGTGAGGTTACGCGGTTCACCGGCTTCGTAGATGTACTGTCCTTCGCCGACGCGGATCGCGTATTTGTACTGAATACTTCCTGCGAAATCGCTGATAGGTACGTTAGCTGACCAGAAATCGGTTCCTTGGCAGTTCAGCACCAACGGCGATTTCTCGGTCCATCCCAAGATCGATTCCTGCGTCTCGATCACGCAGAGAGACTGGCCATACTCGGCACGATAATGAATCTGAAAATTAATGTTCATGATATTGTGTTTTAATGTTTTTTCGGTATCCCGGTATACCGGTATCACGGTATCCCGACAAATTCGCTGCAAATTTACAAAAAAATTTTTATTTATGCAAATTATTTTGCATTTTTACGTAAAAAAGGCCAAACGAGGCAGGGAATGAGGGTGTTTATCGCCCAAAGGAGTACTCCGGCAAGTGCGGCATTGACCGAACCGAAAAGTACGATCGCCCAAGCACCACGTACCCCGGCCTCAGCGATGGGGACGTTGGGCGTGACGGTGACGAGGAGGTAATAGATTGGTAAATGGTAAATGGTAAATGGTAAATGGTAAATTGCGTCGAGTGCAAAAAGGACCAAGTAGAGTTGGACGCACCAGCAGGCGAGGCGAACAAAACTCTGGGCGGTGGAGATGAGGATAAGGCGATGGGAGATAGTAGCCCAACGGCGTAAGAGTCGAGGCGCGAAGATGAGGGCAAGGAGGAGAAGAAGTAAGAGGGCACCGACGAAGAGGTAATAGCCGACGTCAACTATATTTCCCAGTTTTCCGAGGAGTCCCAGGATCCCAAGGCTACCTAGGCCGGCGAGGATGATCGCGGCGGTCATGGTAGCGGAGCCTACGGCTCCCATGGAGAGCACTTTTCCCCACTCACTCTTCTCCATCAGTAGTCCTCTGGCGGGATATTCGCCGAGGCGCCACGGGGTGATCAGACCGGCTAATTTGGAGTAATAGACCTGATAATGGGCATCACGCCAGGACATCGGGATGAGGGTGCGCCATTTCCATGCTTCAAGCCCCATGTTCACGGGCATGAGTAAGAGACAGAGGACCAAAGCAGACCATTGTTTGACACCCATCGCACGGAGCGATTCGCCGAGCGAGGCATAGTCATCGTACGTGACGAGTTTATAGACCAGAAAAGCACACCCGATAAGGGCGATAGTCCATTCGACGATATGATAAACGGTGCGTTTGGTCATAATTTTGCGCAAAGGTACAAAAAAATTTTGATATATGCAAAAAAAGTAGTATTTTTGTACCGTGAAACGAATTTTTCTGGTCATAGGATGTTTATTGAGTACATTACTATCATCGGCGCAGACGCCGGAGGATGTCATTTTGGACATCTATAATGCGGTGACGGAGATCGGAGAAGCGGATTTCGAACAGATTCAGTCGGACTTGTATGCGATTCATGCGAATCCGATTGATTTGAACAACACGACCGAAGAGGAGTTGAATCAACTCTATTTTCTTTCTCCCAAGCAGATAGACGATATCTTGTTGTACGCAGACAAACATGCGTTTGAGAGTTTGTACGAGTTACGGTTGATTGCCAGTTTGTCAGACTTCGAGATTCGGGATTTGCTGCCTTTTGTGCGCGTGAGCGAGCGTGCACAAGACAATAATATGTACGCGCGTGAGGTTTTTGAGCATGCCAATCATGAGTTGATTGCGCGTGTGGATGCACGGAATATAGAGGATTTTGAAGGCACGGATCCTATGTACGTGCAGACACGATATCGGTTTGACTACAAGCGGAGGGTGGTTTTCGGTGCACAGTTGAGACGGCCGGCAGGGGGTATGGCGCAGGATCTGCAATACGGGGCGTATCTGCAACTGAACGATATCGGACATCTGCATACCTTGGTAGCGGGAAATTTTCAAGCCAGTTTCGGTCAAGGATTGGTGTTCGCCCAGCCTTTTCATGCGGGTAAATCGATGTATGTAGCCTCAGCGGGTCAGCAGCGGAACGGGTTACGGTATTATTCATCGGTGGACGGCAACGGTTTGCATGGAGCAGGTGGTACATTCCGATGGAACTGGGGGAAAGCGACGCGACTGGATGTGAGTGCGTTGTACTCGATGCGACGAGCGAATGACAGCACCTGGCATCATCTGGTAGGCGCCAATCTGACGGTAAGGCACAAGCAGTTGGAGGTGCAGTTAACGGCGGCAGAGAACATATGGTCCGACAGTATCCGGCCGTATAATAATGCGGCGTATAATGCGCATTATTTTAGGGGAAGACAGCAGGCGGTAGTGGGAGCGTCAGCGCGGTATAATCACGGTTGGTTTGACGCTTTTGCGGAAGTAGCAACAAGTCAGAATCAGCAGTGGGGTGCGGGGGTGTTAGCAGGAAGTCGTTTTTACCCGACGGAAGGGGTGAGTCTGATTGCCTTGTACCGGTACTATTCGCCGTGGTTCGACAATGCATTAGGGTACGGTTTTTCCGAGACCTCGAGGATCAACGACGAAAACGGAGGCTATGTGGGTTTTGACATCACGCGATTGAAAAATTGGCGTTTCAGCGGATACGGGGATGTGTTTTATTTCAGCGGTGTGAAGTACGGTATTCCTGAGGCAGGAACCATCGGGTATGATGTACTTTTTGAAACGAGCTTTCAAAAAACGGTTAGAGGTGATCGGTTAGCGGTTAGCGGTAGGTTACGGGCACGAAAAAAAGGGGATGTGTCCACCTATTCCGGTCGAATGCAGTTCGACTGGGAACGGGGACCGTGGAGTTTACGAACCACCGCGGATGCGAATTATGTAAACAGTTACGGCGTGAGTGTAGCGCAGGACGTGGCGTATAACTTTCAACGTGTACCGTTGAGTTTGCGGGGACGGTTACAGTTTTTTGATGCGCGTGAATGGGCGAACCGGATCTATCTGTACGAGCACGATGTTCTCTACTCTTTTTCGATTCCGGCGAGTTACGGTTTAGGCGGTCGGGGTTACGTGTGTCTGAAATGGCAAATCATAGATCAATTGGCATTGTATTTTCGGGTAAGTGAAACGATCTATGAGAAGGGTTGGGCGACCAGTCATAAACGTTCAATAACACGTACAGATTTACACATTTTACTGCGTGCAAAGCTGTAATATGCTAAATTTTGTGCAAATTTGCTGAAAAATGCAAAATTCTCTTGCACAAATCATTTTTTTTTTGTAACTTTGCACGACTTTTTATGGGTCTGATAATTAACCGGGTACAAACGGTACCCACAATTGATGTAAAATAGATGAATATTGTAACGAAAGAGATTGCTCTTCCTGATGGACGAGTGATCAAACTGGAGACGGGCAAATTGGCGAAACAAGCGGATGGAGCTGTGATGGCGACGCTGGGTAACACGATGATTTTAGCCACTGTCTGCTCCGCCAAAGATGCGGTTCCCGGCACCGATTTTATGCCGTTAACCGTAGAGTACAAAGAGAAATTTGCGTCTGCAGGACGCTTCCCGGGTGGCTTCACCCGCCGCGAAGGCAAGGCATCGGACTATGAGATTCTGATTGCACGTCTGATCGACCGCGCCCTTCGTCCCCTCTTCCCTTCTAACTATCACGCAGAGACGTTTGTAAACGTTACCATGTATTCGGCTGACGGTATCGACATGCCGGAGAGCATTGCCGGTTTGGCTGCAGGTGCGGCTTTGGCTTGTTCGGATATCCCGTTTGAGGGTCCGGTGAGCGAAGTACGTGTAGCACGTGTGGACGGTAAGATGGTGATCAACCCGACGTTTGAGCAATGCGAACACGCAGACCTCGAGCTGATGGTAGCTGCTACGTATGACAACATCATGATGGTGGAAGGCGAGATGAAAGAGGTGCCGGAAGCAGTGATGTTAGAGGCTATCAAGGCTGCGCACGAGGCGATCAAGCCGCAGTGCCTGGCGATTGACGAGATGATGAAGGCTTACGGCAAGGAGACGAAGCGTGAGTACTGCCACGAGGTGAATGACGAAGAGCTGAAGCAGGCTGTACACGACTATTCTTATGCTCGTGCTTATGCACAGGCTACCTCTGCCGACACCGACAAACATCACCGCGAGGAGATGTTCAGCCAGATTCGCGAGGACTTCAAGGCTGAGAAAGCAGAGTATATGGCTCAACGTGCTGAAGCGTTAGGGGTTGATATCGATGAGATCGCTGCGCTGGTTGACCGTTACTATCACGATGTAGAAAAAGAGGCTATGCGCCGCGCCGTGCTCGATGAGGGTAAGCGTCTGGATGGCCGTAAGACGACGGAGATCCGTCCGATCTGGTGCGAGGTAGGCTACCTGCCCGGCCCTCACGGAAGTAGTATCTTCACCCGCGGTGAGACGCAGAGTTTGAGTACCGTAACGCTCGGTACAAGTCGTGACGAGAAGATCGTGGACGAGGCGCTGATACAAGGTACAGACAAGTTCCTGCTGCATTATAACTTCCCACCGTTCTCAACGGGTGAGGCCAAAGCCGCTCGTGGTGTAGGCCGTCGTGAGATCGGTCACGGGAACTTGGCTTGCCGTGCGCTGAAGAACATGATTCCGGAAGATTTTCCGTACACGGTACGTGTCGTATCTGATATCCTTGAGTCGAACGGTTCGAGTTCTATGGCCACCGTTTGTGCCGGTACGCTGGCATTAATGGACGCCGGTGTTCCGATGAAGAAGCCGGTCAGCGGTATCGCAATGGGTCTGATCTCGGAGAACCAAGGTAAGAACTACGCTATTTTGAGCGATATTCTCGGTGACGAGGATCACTTAGGCGATATGGACTTCAAGACCACGGGTACGAAGGACGGTTTGACCGCTTGCCAGATGGATATTAAAGTCGATGGTCTGAGTTATGAGATCTTGGAGAACGCGCTTGCGCAGGCACACGAGGCACGTATGTATATCTTAGGTAAGATTCTGGAGTGCATGCCTGCTCCGCGTGCAGACTTGAAGCCGCACGCACCGAGAATTGTAAGTTTCTATATCCCGAAGGATATGATTGGTGCAGTCATTGGCCCGGGCGGTAAGATTATCCAAGGCATCCAGGCAGAGACCGGCGCTGTCATCTCGATCGACGAAGACGAGAAGGGCGGTAAGGTAGAGGTTGCATCCAACAACGGAGAGCAGATGCAGGCAGCGATCGCAAAGATCAAAGCTATCGTAGCTCTGCCGGAAGTAGGCGAGGAGTATGACTCGGTGGTTAAGAGCCTCATGCCTTACGGTTGTTTCGTTGAGTTCATGCCGGGTAAGGAAGGTCTGCTGCATATCAGCGAGATCGACTGGAAGCGCTACGAGACCATGGAAGAGACCGGAATCAAGGAAGGCGATCATATCCGCATTAAGTTGCTGGAGATCGATCCGAAGACCGGTAAGTTCCGTTTGAGCGCTCGTGCCTTGAAGGAGAAACCGGAAGGATATGTAGAGCCGGAGAAACGGGAACGTCCTCGTCGTGAGGACCGTGACGGTGCTAAACTGGACAGAGGTCCGAGACCGGAACGTCGTGGACCAAAACCGGAAAGACATTGATAAAAAAAATAGGACTCCGATGAGAGTCCTATTTTTTTTGTGCCGTATATTCGTTATTTAATGATACGAACGCTTACTTTTGGAAGGAATTGTTCGCAGTACTCAAAGACGAGTGCCAAAGCAACGAAGATCAGCGGAAGAGCCATCAGTACACCTTCGTGTGCAAAGCAAGCCACAAAATCCAGCAGGACAGCCAAGCAGAGTAAGCCGGCGTAAACGAACCAGTATCCTTCTTGTGCCTTGATGGCTTCAAACTTCTGATTGAAGAGCAGTGCGGCTTCGATCATTCCCCAGAGGACAAACACGAAATAACCGAGGATAAAGGATTCCACGCTCGAGATGAAGACGATGGAGAAGAGCAAGAGGAAGCTTGTCTTGATGATCATGTTGATATCTTTCATTCCATCGAGATACCAAGCAGTACAGTGAGCGAGTGTGCCGAAAAGCATGAACATTCCTACCAGCCAGAACGAGCGAAAATCTACAGCCATCAAACAAACGGCAGAACAGAAGATCATCAAACCGTAAACGGCTTTCATCAATTTTGCATCTAATTTAATTTCCATAAGTGTAAAAAATTTAATTGTTAATATTGAGGTTAACTAAAAATCTTTCTTCCAGATGACACCGAATCCCTGGATGGTGGAAGCCTGTCGCAAGGAGTATTTATCGACGGTATGGGTATATCCTTTGAGTCGCCACTGTCCGTCTTCGGTGAGGAGCACTTCGACATCGAGATCGCCGAAGAAAGGCTGGTTGGACACATCGTTGTACCGATAACCGAAGTTACCGTTGATGACGAGTCGGTCCACGGGTTGAAGTTGGAAATTAGCTTCATACTCCTGACTGGCATCGGCACCTTCTCCTTCGGTACGGATTGCGACACCGAGGGTGAGCATGTTCGTCAGTTTGGACAGCCAGGCGTTGATCTGGCCGGTGACGGTGGACGAGAGCAGCGAATAGGTGGAGTTAAGCGTCGCATACTCCGCCCGGTTCATATAATCGGGTGTAAAGAAACGATTAAAGACGAGCAGATAGATGACCTGTCGCATAAGCATCTCGTCGGTATTGATAACTTGTTTAACCTGCTGTTGGATGGACTGATCCGACATCGGGAACTCCAAAGAGAAATTGAGGATAGGGTTATTGAGCGGTCCGGTCATATGGAGACAGGTGAAGACCGGTATGTTCGTGCGCGTGGTAGCCAATTGGTTGACATCATCGCCGAAGAGGTCTTTGAGGTTAGCCGTGGCCCGGTACTTAGCCGTGACATCCATCTGAGGGTTAGACGCGTTACCGGAGAAGACGATAGTAGAACCGGAACCGACGACGAAATCCTTATGGATGACGTTAGCGACGGTATAGGTCATCGTACCGCTTTCCATCTCGTAGGTACCGAAGAGTCCGGTGTTACCGGTCTGGGTGTCATAGTTGAGTTGCAAGGCTCCATTACCCCGTGCCTGGAGTACATCTCCGTTCCGTTCGCCTAAGACGAGTTGGAACAAGAGGAAGGGATTGACATCGATGTTCAGTTTGAGCACACACCGTCCATCGGGTATATAAAACGTCCTTTTGCGCACTTGTTGCGGCAGGTCGATATTATCCAGATCCGTTTCCACGACGGCGACGGTATCCTGTTTCGGATGCTCGACGAAATGGATGAAGTTAGACTCATATGCCGAAGAGGCATTATCGATGCTGAAGCGGAACTTGGAGTTTTTGGACGTCTTGGCAGTCGCCGCAACGAGGACATCTTTGTCTTTGCCGGTGATATCCACATGTCCGTCTGCAAAGACCGTTCCCTGGATCATCTCACCGGGGACGTTGGAATTGAAGACAAGTGCGTCATGGGCATCGACATGCAAGTCAAGGCGGTAGTCTTTGAATCCGTCATGGCGAATAGCACCGTCTATCTCCACGGGATTTCCGTAAGCGTCGGTCAGATGGACGTTAGGGAAGCGGATGGCGGTGGTATCCATCAAAATGGAGTCACTTTCTATCGTATAACGCACGTTATTCCACGGAATAGTAAGCGACGAATGGTGCGCTTTGGTCTGCAGCAGCACATAAACGTTTCGGTCCTTTTTCTGCGGGATGTTTCCCACCACGATTCGTCCGGAACCTTCACCGTCCAGGCTGTCGATGACCGAATGGGTCCAATGGTTAATAAAATCCAAAGGCACATGATTAGACATCATATCGAGTTCCCAGTGACCGGATGCGAAGTTGGCTTCACCGTCCAAGGCAACGACGCGTCTGTCGGGTCGATCCACATCGGCATGGAAACGTAATTCAGGCGGCAGGATTGAGTCACCGATTTGTCGTGTCGGATAGACATGAAGGTCCACATCCGCTTCGCCGAAATAGCAGTTATTGAGTCCAAAGGATTCAATATGAATGAGCGATTCAACGAGCGGTTGACCGAAGATACCGGTTATATCTGCGTTTCCGGTCATCAGACCGTTGAAGATGATGATCTGCTTAGGCAGCACAAAGGGGATGGCATAAGACGCGTCTATCTGCTGCAATCCGATGGTGAGTGTGTCGGTAGATCGTTCCGAAGCCATTCCGTGTGCACGGATAAACTGACCGGCACCGGCGAAGGAGAAATGGTCAATCTGCAGCGACGACTCAGCGGCACAATAGGTCATCTGACTTTCGCTGAGCGTATAGAGCGAATCGCGTAGAATGAGTTCAGACGGCATGAAATGCAGTTCGACAAGCGGTTTCTTGGCATACTTGGAGAAATGCGTGATAAGGCCTATGTCACCACTGTAGTTTCCTTCCCATTCGGCGAACAGTTGTGCCGCATAACTCTCTTTGGCGGTCAGCAGTTCCGTAGGGATTTTCTCTATGATCTGCGCCAGGCGATTGAAGGACAAGTTGGTAAGAAGCGAGTCATTGACAGCGCTGGTAGAGAAGTCGAGTTGGGTGTTATCCACCTCCGCAGACACACGGAAATCCAAGGTATTCTCCTTGGTCTGAACCGTAACGAGCAAGTCATGGATCGGTGTCCCATTCGCACGCACACCGGGCGCAAAGAACCGCATATTGACGAACGGCTGCGGTGCAAAGCGGGAAGTGGAAGGGGAGAGGGATAGGTCTGCCGCCAAGGAGGAATGGTCAGAGATGGTGACCGGTGCCTCAAAGAGACGCTGCACCTCACGCAGTCTTTCTCCTTCCGCACGGAGGGAGAGAGAGACGGGAGTCCATTTGGCAGTAGGTGCGTCGATGACAGTCGGTAGATAATGGTGCATCATCGATTGGAGCGCAGGAAGGAGATCAGCGTACCGGAACTCACCGTCTGCCTGCACATGGAGGTTGTCGGAGTTGAGCGAGATCGATTTGGCCTTATCCGACGAAGCTGAAGTGACGAGTGTCAACTGCTTCAAGAGCATCGAGTCATAGCGAGTCGCCAATGCCAAGGAGTCAATGACCACATAACCGCTTATCTCATCCACCTGCGCACCGTTCAAGTCCACATTCATGGCGAAGGATGTCTCCACACCGGGTTGACCGTCTTCCGTGAACGGCGAAGAGTCAAAATGATGGCAGATGAGATTGAAGTTCATCTCCGGGTTCGTGGACTGCACGTTGACGATACCGTTAAAATCGACTTTGATATGCGGATCATCGATGGAGCTGCTACCACGGAACAACTGCGGTTCATATCTGCCGTCGAAATGCAGATCGTTGAAGGTGTAGTTGTTATAGGTAAGCTGCTTGACGTGCGCCTTGGTATCACCGAACACTTCCCCGTTCACAATCTCACCTTTCGAATCAAAATCAACGGTCATGGTGGTGATCTTCGGATTATTGAGCAGTTTGCCCAATCGGAAGTTCCGGCTGACCAGTTTCAGGTCGTATTGGGTATGCGTGAAGTCGGAGTCTGAAACAAGTGTTCCGTTGGTGGATATAGACCCCAAAGCGGTTCGGAAACCACCGTGCAAGGTGAGGTCATGCAGTCGTCCTTCCAGTGTGCCGCGGTAATGGATATCGCCCAAGCGATGCACAGTCGGCGGCAAAAGGGTCGGACGGTTGTTGAGTTGCGAAAGAAAATCCTGCAACCGTGCGGCATTCGTCTGCAGATCGGTGAGATTTGCTTCCAGATAGGTGTTTTCCAGATCCGGCATTCCGGTGATACATACGTGACCGGCCAGGACGGGATGATTGTTATAATGCAACTCGATGTTCTCACAGCAAAGCGAATCACGTGTTCCACGGATAGTGCCATCCAGCACAAACGGGGAGCGCATTCCTTTTAGCTTAGGCACAAAGAGCGCTATATCTGCCGGGATGATTTCCGCTTTGCGGAAGTTAACGGCGTAGGTTGTCTCCTGCACCCTTTGTTCCTCGGTCATGGTAGAATCGGACGGGATACGCACCTCTATACCGCTCATGTCGAGATGAGACTGCGCCAACTGCGCTTTAAGCGTAGGCAGGCTGAGTACCGAATCGTTTTGTATCAACCGTGCGCTGAGATCCTGCACCACGAAGGGCTTGACGGTAGGATCGGAGGGTTTGTCAATCTGCAGCGCCAGTTGACGTATCTGTGCATCCAGAGAGTTGGCTTTTAACTCATTGAGGTCCATCGAGGCATGAGAAAGCAACATGTTATACTCTCCGTAGGTCACATGGACGGAGTCAAAGGTGATATCCTGTACTGCCAACAGTTGATCGGAGGGTTCTTCGGAAGAAGCAGAGGGTTTGTTCAGTCCCAAGCCATCCACAAAGAATTGGTAGTTCCATTCCCCGTTTTGCTCATAGAGTTTTACCACCGCCTTGTTTACGTTCGCATGCGAGAAACGCACCTCGTTGTGGAGAAGGGACAGCGGTTTAAAATGAACGTACAGTTCATCGATGTAACAAAGGGTATCTTGGTTAAGGTCCTCCAGATAGATATCATGGATGGAGATACGTGCCGGAAAATGATAGTTCACATCCCCCACATGCGCATTGGTACCCAAGGCTTCGGCAAACTCTTCCGTAGCCCATTGAACGGCGGCTGTCTGCACACGGTCACTCATCAGCACCGCGGTGAACATAATCATCACCAGCAGTAAGCTGACCAGAAATACCCCTATTATGTACAAAGCACGTCTCATTCAAACACTTTTAAGCGTGCAAAGATACGAAAAAATTTTCGTATATACAAATAATTCAAGAAAATTTGCATTTTTTTTCAAAAAAATTTGGTCAATTCAAAAAAAAGCAGTAATTTTGCAGTCCGTTTTGAGCCTCTGGCGATTGAAATAGGTTCGACCGAATAGTAGTAAATGCTCCAAACGTTAGTAAGGATCCATATAAAAAAGTAACGAAATGGATTTATTGAAAGTAGCTGAGCAAGCATTTGCCGGCGAGAAGAAAGAGTTCCCTGCATTCAAGGCAGGTGATCAAATTACGGTAGGATACCGTATTAAAGAAGGTAACAAAGAGCGTGTTCAGGAGTTCCGCGGTGATGTAATCTGCATCCATGGTAGCGGTGACAAGAAACGCTTCACAGTTCGTAAGATGAGCGGCAACGTTGGTGTAGAGCGTATCTTCCCGATGGACAGCCCCTTCATCGAGAGCATTACAATCAACAAGTACGGTAAAGTACGTCGTGCTAAACTGTACTACCTGCGTGAGCGCACGGGTAAGAAAGCCCGCATTCAAGAGCGCCGCGTTAAGTAAAAAGCTCAAACAAACAGGGGTTCCGAAAGGGGCCCCTTTTGTTTTTTTCAGAGGCAAGTAGAGGGTAAGTAAGGGTAATATCGTATCCCACCCCCTCCTTATAATATATATAAATATATATTATCCCGTGATTTTGAATTTTGTTTCAATTAGAGAGTCCATATAAACCGACAGGAGACCAGCCGGAAGCGATCAAAGCATTGGTCGAAGGTGTGAAAGCCGGCGCAGAAGCGCAGGTGTTATTAGGTGTGACCGGAAGCGGTAAAACGTTTACGGTAGCTAATGTGATCAAGGAATTGAATAGACCCACCTTGATTATGAGTCACAACAAGACCCTTGCGGCGCAGTTATACTCCGAGATGAAGGCTTTCTTTCCGCATAACGCGGTGGAGTATTTCGTTTCATACTACGACTACTACCAGCCCGAAGCGTATATCCCGAGTACGGACACCTATATCGACAAGGATCTGAGTATTAACGAAGAGATTGACCGTCTCCGTCTATCTGCCGTAGCTGCTTTACTGAGTGGTCGGAAGGATGTGATTATTGTGAGTTCCGTGAGCTGTATCTACGGCTTAGGGTCTCCGCAGGATTTCACGGCGAATGTCGTGGAGTTGAAACGAGGGGACGTCGTTCCGATGGACACCTTATTAAAACAACTCGTGGGCGCGCAGTACGTGCGTAATGATGTGGAGTTGGCTCGTGGACGGTTTAGGGTGAAAGGCGACACGATTGATATCGCGTTAGCATATGCGGATTACCTGGTGCGGATAGAGTTCTTTGGCAATGAGATAGACGCTATCTTGACCGTCGATCCGTTAAGTGGACAGGTATTGGAAGAGTTTGACCATTATAACTTAAGTCCGGCAACGATCTTCCTGACGAGTGCCGATCGAATTGCGGCAGCCAAGGAACAGATTAAGGCGGATCTGGACAAACAAATCGCGTATTTTATCGAGATAGGTGAAGAGTTATACGCTAAGCGTATAGAGGAACGGGTGAAGTACGATTTGGAGATGCTGGATGAACTCGGTTACTGTTCCGGCGTGGAGAACTACAGTAGGTATTTTGATGGTCGTGAACCAGGCACACCACCCTATTGTCTGTTGGATTATTTCCCGAAGGATATGTTGCTTGTCATTGACGAGAGTCACGTCACCGTTCCGCAGATCCGGGGTATGTACGGAGGTGACAAGGCACGAAAGGATAACTTGGTGACGTACGGATTTAGACTTCCTGCAGCTCGGGACAACCGACCGCTGAAGTTCGATGAGTTCGAACAGA
>CADCDS010000024.1 GCA_902800215.1 uncultured Bacteroidales bacterium
CACGAAGGAACCGAGTGCGGCGCAGACTGCAGCGAAAGCGCGTTTTGCGAAGGTGTCCGCAGCAATCCGTACCATTCTGGCAGGCACGAGCGAGCAAAAAACCGCTTTGGTTGCCGAGTACAAGGCCCAAAACAAGATCGGTACGTTGTTCGGCTACGCGATGCACAAGTTGAACGACCAGTATGACGCTAACGGAGATTTGATCTCCAACGGCGACTAAGTTAACCCTATTATTAACCCTTTAAACCTTAACTATTATGGCACATGTAGAATGGAGCGCCGGAATTGACAGTGTATCCGGCGCATTGAGCAAACCGGGAAACAATCCCCAACACAGTTGTAACAAAATGCTGCTTGGTACCCACCGCGTAGCACCGACGGAGAACAACAAGTGTAACCGCTTGTATCTCCGCAAGAAAGTGAAACGTACCACCCCGATCACGGCGGATGAGGCAGCAGCACGTCTGCGTTTCAGCACCGTAGCCGCGATGGTGAAGCAGCGTAAAGGCGACCTCACCAAGATCGCAACCGACCAAGCTGCCTTCATCGCCCAGAAGGATCTCGCAGACGGTAAGAAGACCCTGAAGGCTTACTACTGGAAAGTCTGCGGCGACGCGTACGATGAGAGCCTCGCTAACGGCTAAGTCGCTCCGCGACACCAGAAGGGCACCTCACAACGAGGTGCCCTTCTTTTTATTTCCGCGGGATATGGGGTTATGCCTTGAGTTCCGCTGGGAGGAGAGGCATGGCGCCGCGCTGGGTGCAGACGAAAGCAGAGACGGCTACGGCTTTCTCATGCGCCTCACGGATGGTCTTGCCGAGGAGGAGTTGGGCGACGAAAGTAGCAGTGAAGCTATCTCCGGCACCGACGGTGTCAGCCACCTGCACTTTGGGTGTAGCGACATAGCTCTCTTTAGTAGCCGTGAAGACGTATGACCCTATCGCACCACAGGTGAGGATGAGCATATCCAGTTCGTAACGCGCGATGAGTTCGCGGCAGATACGGCGGGTCTTCTCAGGGTCCTCGGCGATGAGTTTGCCGGGAACGGTAGGTTCGCCGAGAAGCATGGTCGCTACGACATCGAGTTCCTCGTCATTGATCTTGAACACATTCGCCCGTTGGAGCGATTCCGCAATCACTTCGGCGGTGTACCAAGACTGACGGAGGTTGATGTCAAAGACCTTGAGTGCATCCTCCGGCATAGCGTCAAGAATCGCTTGGATGGTTTCCCGACTGGTTTGGGAACGCTGCGCGAGCGAACCAAAACACGCCGCCTGCGCCTGATGCGCGACCTCTAACATGTTGTTGGTGAGGGGGATATTATCCCAGGCTACGCCGAGACAGATCTCGTATTGCGGCACACCATTGTCGTCGAGGGTGACCTTGACCGTGCCGGTAGGTTGTTCTACAACGGGTAAGATATGATTGAGGTGCACTTTTTCGAAAGTATCTACAATCTCATCACCAAGTTCGTCAGCGCCGATCGCGGAGATAGCACATCCGTTGAGTCCGAACTGCGAGACATGATAAGCGAAGTTTGCGGGCGCGCCACCGAGTTTGCGTCCTTCCGGGAGGCAGTCAAAGAGCGCCTCACCGATACCGATAACATATTTTTTCATTATGCTCTGATTTTAATTGTCAAATAGGAGAGATAGATTGCACCGACAGCCATGACGAGGACGGCTCCTACGGTACCAACTGCTTGGGATGCAAAACCCATGATGAACGGGAAGACCGTTCCGCCGAACAGACCCATGATCATCAGACCGGACACTTCGTTCTGTTTCTCAGGTTCTGCTTTGAGTGCTTCTGCAAAGACGATGGAGAAGATATTGGAGTTACCAAAACCCACGAGCGCGATACCGGTATAGAGTACTGCCTGACTCTGACCGATACCCATGAGGACCATCGCTGCCACGATCATCAGTGCGCTGATGGCGAAGAAAATCTTCGATGACACAAAACGCAGGATGAAACTACCGCTGAAGCAACCGATGGTACGGAAGATGAAATAGAGCGATGTAGCAAATCCGGCAGCCTCCAGTGTCCAACCCAAACGCTCCATGAGGATCTTCGGCGCCGTAGTGTTCGTTCCTACATCGATTCCCACGTGGCACATGATACCAAGGAAGCAGAGAAGGACGAAAGGATGACCTAAGAGTTTGAAGCACTCCACGAAACTGGATTTCTTTCCATTCAGCGGTTGCTCTTTGATCTTGGTCAGATACAGACAGATTGTAGCGATCACACCGATGATGCCATAGATGACAAAGATGATACGCCAGTCCAAACCGAGCGTCGGGATAGCGGCTACCGCTCCCCAGGTCATGATGATCGGTGCCATGAACGAGGCGATCGCTTTAACAAACTGACCAAAGGTCAGGGTGGCGGCGAGTTTGTCGCCATCGATGAGATTCGTTACCAACGGGTTGAGACTAGTCTGCATGATGGCGTTACCGATACCGAGTAACGAGAAAGCCGCCAGCATGAGGTAATAACTATTTCCGAAGATCGGCAAAACGAGTGACAAAAGCGTGACGCCCAACGAGACGAGGACGGTGTTCTTACGACCGATACGGTTCATCAATGCCGAGGTGGGTACGGAGAAAATCAAGAACCAGAAGAAGACCAAACTCGGAATGAAATAGGTCTGTGCCTCGGTCAGGTTAAGGTCTGCTTGTACATGATTGGATGCTGCACCTACGAGGTCCACAAAGCCCATTGTGAAGAAGGCGAGCATGACAGGCAAGAATGCCAAAAAGGATGTTTTCTTTTCCATATAAATTTTCAATTTTCAATTTTCAATTTTCAATTGCGAACATCGTATATGGTCGCCTTGCCACCTTGTACATCCAGATGGTTGTATGGTTCGGAAGGGAAGACGAGGTTGGTCATCGACCAAGCACCTTCGGCATCAAACGCCTCAATCGAACAATGGTCGATAAAGAGAAGAACCTTATAGGTATCGCGTTTAACGAAGAGCGGCGCTACCGTGCGGGCTGCAAAATCATGGGAGAAAGAGCAATCGCCCGAAGCGGTACGATCCATGGAGAAGGTACGTCGGTGCACGTCCAGGTTCATGACCACTTTCTCTCCTTTGTCGTTGGAGAGAGTGATGAGCGCATCCTGTGAGCCATCAAGGGTCAGCTCCACGATACCGGCATCGGGCAGGTATTGGGTCTCCTCGCCACGAAGCGCCAAAGACTCCGGAGAAGGTACAGAACCCAGACGAAACTCGCCTTCGTCATCCGTAAAGAGGAAGAGATCGCGGGCGATAGTATTCTGCGAGCGGAAAGCGACGGTAGGAAGGACTTCTGCGTACTGCCAGTTAGACATCCATCCCATGGCTACCAAACGGCCATCAGGGGAGTTATGGAAAGTGAAAGTGGAGTAATTGTCCTTGCCATAGTCGAGCCATGGAACCGTTTGTTCATTTACACATTTACCATTTTCACATTTAAACTCCTTCCCGTCCCAGTCTCCTACGAAATACTGGGTAGCGGAGCCGCCGAATGGTCCACCGGGGTTGATGGATACGAGGAGGACGTATTTGTTCTCTTCAATTTTTAATTTTTCATTTTTAATTTTTAATTTCAAAAGCTCCGGGCACTCCCAGACACCGCCGTGTGCACCGAGATCTTTTCCAAAGGACGAGAGATAAGTCCACTCCTTGAGGTTCGGGGAGGCGTAGAACCGGATCTCCTGCTGGCAGGCAAGCGTCATCAGCCAATGATCGCCATCCCAAGTCACTTTCGGATCTCGGAAGTCGGCGATGTCGCCCATGAGTACGGGGTTGCCTTCGTACTTGGTGAAGGTATAACCGCCGTCGGTGCTATACGCGATAGACTGATGTTGCCCGATACGCTCGGACTGAGTGAAGATAGCTACGATAGCGTTCTCCCCGAATCCGGCGGTGTTGTTTTTGTCAATGACTGCCGAACCGGAGAAGATCGTTCCGATAGAATCCGGATAAAGTACAATGGGGTGTTCCTCCCAAGTGAGGAGGTCGGTCGAAGTGGCATGTCCCCAGTGCATCGGTCCCCAGGTAGTACCGAAGGGATTGTGCTGGTAGTAGAGGTGCCATACGCCGTTCGCCTCGTCGTAGAACATACCATTCGGGTCATTCATCCAGTTCGCCTCCGGCGTATGGTGATAAACTGAGCGGAAAGGCTCGTCGGTCGGGTGCGTAGCAGGTTTCTGCGTACAACCGATAAGAATTACAAGAGATAGCGCACAAAGTGCAAGAACAGATTGTTTCATAGTATTCAATTTTCAAAATCGGGTACAAAGGTACTCTTTTTCCCGTATATGTACAAATATTTATGTTGCAAAATGTAACACATTTGTTGCATTGCAACATTTGTTACATATAATACAGCAAACAGAAGCGTCTTTCTGCTCACGTGGAGATTCTCTTTCTTCTTCTGAGGCTCATACAGACTGCATAAGCAACAGCCAGCAGCATGAGCGGCAGGCAGGCATCGCCGATGGGCGCAAACTGTGGATTTTTAGGGTCATACCCCCCCTCAGTCACTTCCGTGCCCACCGAAGGAGGAGCTTTACGAACGCCCGCTCTTGAGGGGCTGGATGAGCCTACCGCATAGACGATTGAAGAGTAAGCACTACCGTTGGACATATATTCGGTGCTATTCACCGATTGCATGGTCATTGTAGGACTCTCAACGAAGTCTGTGAAGGAAGCAATCTCAAAGGCATATAGTTGAGTGCCGGTTATGCAAACCAAGAGTATGAATAATATGCGTTTCATTTTACTTCCAATCCTAATACGTTATACATCTTGTTATCTCTGACAATCATCACATGACCATCGATGAGCATTTTTCCGTTTGCAGCCGATGATATATTTGTTTGTTCGTGACCGGTAGCAATCTCATCAAGTTTCATCCCCCTGTGCAGCGAACGATATTTGACGCGCGTTGCCTCATTAGCTAGTATATAGCACTCAAACGGAAGGATGGTGCGCTCCTCTGATGGATTTTCCGCTCGCAGCCATGCCCCCCAAGTACCATAATCGCCTTCTAACAAGTAAGCTCCGGCAACGGATCCGTTATTCATCGCATCATTACCACAGATGTTCACGACATTGTTCATTGAGGGAGCAGTACCAGCTGTCATGGAAGTCGGGATATCTGAATTAGAGTGTCCGAAGAAGGAGATATATTTATTGGTGAAATAACTGTCGTGCCATTGAATAATGTAGGGCGTAGAGCCGGTGGGTAACCATGCCGAAGTAGTCGGATCATTCCAATTGCCGAAATTAGCCAAATCTAAGTCTTCCGTTCGTTCCGGTGTACGGATAATATAATGTCCGGTGTAGTATTTTCCTCCTGTTCGATAATATGGCACTAAATCATAATAAGTATTATCTCCTCCGTCCCATACCTGTACGCTATCCACCGTAAACGGTAAGTAGAGGGAGTACCACAGATCCAGCGCATTTACTTTCATGCGGTACTCGATCGTGGTACCAATTTTGCCACCGGCATAGGTCTCCTTGTAGTTATTTACCTCACGCGGATCACCTTCGCTATCGCCATTGTGGTGAATTACGAAAGGCACATCGGTCAAATATTCCAGCACGCCTTTGGTTAGGTTCGCCATGTTGGCACAAGTATTATCCGTTGTCCATTGGTATGCTCCCAGTCCCATAGTGATAACGGAGCCTTTAAAATCCGTCTCCGACATCGTAGCGGGATAGAACTCCGCCATACCTACGGCATCGAGGTTGGCAGTTTGTCCCCAACCGCCCAGTATCGTACATTTCTGCTTGGATTCAAAGTTGGTTAATCGACCTTTTTGATTAAAATCACAATCGCCTACACAACCGTATGAGCCCCAAGTATCCGTTTCCACATGAGAACCATTTCTCGATTTTCCCCATAAATACCAATGGTCGGTACGTCTATACGAACTCTCTGCGGATACAAGCGGCCAATGGCTGACGTTATCGTCAGTACTATATCCTGTCATAAATCTAAACGCTCTATGCCAATGCCTACTGACAGCGGGGCTTACCCACTTGAAATCATCCGTCATATACCATGTATCCGATGTACTGCGGCTACATTCGCTATCGAATTCATAACAAGGATAATATTGCGCTCGCCCGATGTCTCCGATGAGACGCGTAGCCTGCTTGGAGAGAAAAGCATTTCCTCCGGCTTTGATATAGTTTTTAAGCGCGTCACGGAAGTTATCACCTCCCAATGCGGCATAATAAGTCGCTGGCGCCAAACCCCATTTATCGCTATGCACCCATAAAACTTTTATCGCAGAAGGTATATCCACAGTAGAAGAATATTCTGTCGGATTGATGAAACACCCCGTTCCTTTACTGACATAATTGTCATAGAACCATTTAGCTGCCGTATAATCGGGTTTGAGGGTTTCACCATCCAATGTATGAAGCGAATAAGTCAACACATAGCCGTATGTAGCCGGATCACCGCCAGAGATGGTTACGGTATGATCTGCGGTTTTAGTTGTCGCGTTCTTCGGTACTTGTATGCCTTTTTGTGCATCTTGAGGTGTAGCCGTAGCTCGCAGCGTTGCGGATCCGAAATACTGCCATGTAGCGTTACCGTCAGAATACGTGGCTTTTGTTTCGTCCTGCGATTCTATAGCGACGTCGAAACCAGCTTCCGCTGTCGCCGATAGTTCAACGGTGCTACCGATAACACCGGTTGTAATAGCATTCCACGTGATATTCGGCTCTGCACAAAGGTAATCCAACATGTTTTGAGTGAGTTGTTTAACGGCATTGATATTTGCATTAGTCATATCAGCACTCCATTGGTACGCGTGTAGTCCCATTACTAATACGGTACCTTGATAATCACCTCTCGGGTAAAACTCCACGAAGCCGACTTTATCAAACGTCTCACCATCTCGTCCGAGTATTTTGCAAGTATTTTCTGTTTCGAAAGAGGCTGCTTGTTCACTTGTTTTCTTCCACACAGACTCTCGTGGATCCCCAATACCGTTGATAATCTTATACTCACTGTTTAAAAGCTGTGTTTTATTCTCTGTAAATGAGAAACTATTAAAGACTTTATAGGTAGAAGAACCTATTTCCTGCACAGAACCGGAATCATTCGCTTTGATATAACTCCCTATTTCACATGTTGGGTATTCGCTTATACGATTTATCATTGACACTAAACGTGCAGCTTGTTTAGTCAACAGCAAGTTGCCACCCCGTTTAATGAAATTCTTCAAGGCGGTACAAACATTAGAATTAAAAATTACATCATAGCCATTGGTGCCAACTTCTGTTTCCCAACTGAGATTTTCTCCATTCCTGTCTAAATTGACCCATAGAACATCAATATCATCGGGTACTTCAGAACCCTCTTGAAGCGTACTTATCAATATACACTCTTTTGAAGTTGCGGAATATGTGTCCTTAAACCAGCTATAAGCAGCGCGTTCAGGGCTTGGTTCCACTTCCACTTCATCGCTACCATTCCTATACGATTCATATGGCAAAGCATTGGCATCATCTGTTGCTCCGATAACTAAAAATCCCACCTTTGCAGCATGAGCAAAGACGGTAGCGCTGAGGAGTAATACAATAAAGAATAGTTTTTTCATACGATTATAGTTTTTGTCCGGTTATGGTATATCGTTGTCCGTCACGGCATATAATCAGCTGACCGTTCTCAAGACGTTTGGAGGCACTTTCTTTTATCTCCACTACGGAAAAATCGGTCGATTTATCCGGATCATTGATCTGCTGGCGGATGTCGGTTATCTGGACAGAGCCATCATAACAACGGATTGTCCAAGGTTTGTTCTGAAGGCCGTAGATACGGTTGGTATAGCATACTTGATCGTTGATATAGAGCACGAATACCGAGCGGTCGATATAGATGTCTATATGATAGACGCGGTCGGTAGGTTGCGAGAAGAAATAGCCGTCTATATACGGTATGAAGCCCATGGCATCAGGTCCCTCTTGCTCGAAGTTCACTTTCGCTCTGTTATTCGCTTCGGGGTTGATGATGATCGAGTAATAACGGTTAGACCAAGACTCTTTGGCTACGGAGACACCGAATTTCGTTTGCGCGGAGCTCGCTGTGACGGTGAAAGAGAGGTGGGTCTTGTCGCTGAGCGAGGGCAGCGCGAGCGATCCTCCAGCCACGAGCGAAGCAGAGGTCGTGGATACCTCCACATCGTCGTTGAACCAGTTGCGTACCCCTTCTATCTCGCCCAATGAGAGCGATCCGTCGGCATGCTGGATAAGACGATGAGCCACCAGTGTACCTGCCCAGTCGGGTTCACCGTTGTCATTATTGACGGCGGTGTTGTTATTATCCCTGCGCGTCGGGCACCAACCCCATATATACCGGTTCGTACCATCCGAAGCGGTCTTGCCTGCATAGTATCCGCGGGAGTCCAGATAGCCCTCATGGTCATCTGGCCAGACAGGGTTATCGTTCGCCGTACAGGCCGCCAGACCGGCAAAAGTAGTAGCTTTAAAATACTGCACGCGACGGATCTCCCGATGCAATTCGCTATAGACCAGATACCACCAGTTACCCATCTTGAACACATTCGGACACTCGTAGAAACGATCCCACAAGGTAGTCATAAAGATTCCTATGTGCGTCCAGTTATAGCAGTCCGAAGAGGTGAAGTGGGCTAAGACGTTCCTGCCGTCTTTACCGGTAGCAACGAGCATGTGATAGACACCATCCTCGGTGCGGAAGACCTCGGGGTCCCGGAAGTCATCACTGTAATAATACCACGTGTCGGGCGCAAGACGGAAAGAGGTCTTGGTCCAGTTGATGCCATCGGTGGAGGTGGCACACATGACCACCTGACGGCATTCAGACTCTGAGGGTTGGTATTTATTGCCGGTGTAGTAGAAATAATAGGTACCCGTATGCGCCTTGATAACCGACCCGGTACCGATAGCCGCATCCTGCGCCCACCGGTTGCCGGTAGGAAGCACTACTCCACTCTCTCCATAATTGACGAAATCAGTGGTGGAAATCATGTGTACAGGATGGTAGGTAGCCCAGTCGTTCGGCCGGTATTCCTGCAGATAATACACGCGAAACTCTCCCGAATCCGCATCGTAAAAAGGCATCGGGTCTCCGCACCAACCTTCTGCAGGTTGGTAGTAATAGCCGTTCTGCGCCCATAGGCCAGCGTAGGTCAGGCAAAAAGTGAGCAGTATAATCAATCGTTTCATAGGGTTGTTTTTTGTCAGTATAGGCGGTAATCAGCCGCCTATACCGTAGTGGTGATTAGAGTTCTTAGCCCTAGGCACGATTATAATTGAGCGCCGAGGGCATTGTACTTAACACCATTCTTGATGATCACGAGTTGTCCGTTCTCGAAGAACTTAACAGCCTTGCTCTCAACAGCGGTGTTGCTGATAGCGGTAGAGAAATCGCCAACAAGCACGATGTCGGTTACGTTGAAGGGACTACCTGCCTCTTTGTTGAACTGAATCATCCAGTGACCGGCATTCGCCAGACGGTTACGGAGTTCATCCGTCAGCGGGAGTTCCATGAAGCCATCACCTGGGGTCATAGCTGTTTGGTTAGCGATCAAGCCGCCATCACCCCAAGCTTCCATCAGGTTGATCACAAAATCCGAGCGGTTTGCCTCCGAGTAGATACGGAGTGCGGTTGCTTTGCTCCAGTCCACACCGGCATAGCCGTTCCAATAGAGTTCGAGGGTGGTCCAATCATCAGCCCAGAAGAAACCGGTCCAAACAGTAAAACCATCCTTGAGTGCGTCCTTGCCGCTCTCCAATGCCACTTGTGTGCAGTTGAAGTTGGCACCTATGATTTCCAGACCATAGGCCTTGAGACTATCGACAGCGGAGGAAGTAAGGAACTGCTCGAAAGCGCCGTCTTCGCTGATCCAAGCCGCCTCACGGCTACCTGCCAGGTGGTCGAAGTTAGCATTCATTACCTTGAACTCAATACCGTCAGTAGCACCGGTGAAATAGACAATGATCTTCTGTCCGGGCTGTGCTTCTGTAAAGGACGCTGCAGGAATTTGAATGCCGCCTTCCGCCCAGCATACGTGCTTCGATCCTGTCCAAAGATCGTCTGCTTGGACATTCAATACGAGCGCTGCGAAGAGCGCAATAAGAGAAATTTTCTTCATAATAAATGAATTTTAAAGGGTTAATATTGTTTAACTTGGATATCTTTGACGGTCATAGCGCCTTCGTAGCAGTTGACAGACCAGCAGTTACGCTGGATGCCATAGATACGCTGGGTATAAGTGAGCACATCGTTGATATACATTACAAGCACGGAGTTGTCGGTATAGATGTTGATATTATACGTTCTGTCCGCAGGAATCGGGAAAGGATAGCTGCCGCCACCTTTGAGTTCCCATTTGCCCTGCTCCTCTTCGAAACGGATATAGTTATTATTGCCGTCGGGGCAGACCATGATGCTATAGTATTTCTCATAGGTCTTGTCACCATCCTTGCGGTCGCCGCGGACGAAGGAGATACCGAAACGGTCGGCTTTGTCAGCGGTGGTGACGGTCATGGAGATATGGTTGTGGTAGCCGAGGGTGTTGAACATGACGGAACTATAAGCCTTCATGGAGTAAACATCGTCCGCAATGGTGAGATTACCCTCTTCCTCACCCCATTTCTTCACGGGTTTGAGGGTAGCCGTTTGGTTGTATTTGGTACGGATAGCAGGCACCTCTGCGGTATAGAGCGTACCGTCCTCGCGCTGCATCAGACGATGCACGACCATGGTACCTCCCCACTTAGGCTCGGCATCCGGACTGATATCTGTATTGTCCTTACCGCGACGCTCGGGACACCATCCCCATATATAGCGGTCGGTACCGTCGGAGGCAGTATTGCCGGCATAGAAAGCACGGCTATCCAACGCACCCTCTTTGCTGTCCGGCCAATGAGGAGCAGTAGCAGACTTGAGTTCACTGATCGTACGTCCTTTGAGATAGTGGACACGACGCTCGAAGGCACTCATATCGCTATAGGTCAGATACCACCAGTCACCCATCTTGAACACATTGGGGCATTCGAGGAAACGATCCCACACCATCTTGGCGAAGACACCTTTGTGCTCCCAGGTCTGCAGGTCGGTAGAGAAGAACTCTGCAAAGCAACCGTCTTTGTCTTCGGCACGCGAACCCGCAGGCATCGGTTTGGTAGCGACAATCATATGATAGCCGTCCTCCATCTTCCAGATATACGGATCGCGGAAATTGAGCGTGCTATAGCCGTAGTCCCCTCCGCGCAGACGGAAGAGCTGATCCTTGGTCCAGGTCTTGAAGTCCGGAGAAGTGGCACGCATAACGACTTGGCGGTCTTCATCGGCAGCGGGTTTGTAGCGCTCGCCGGTGTAGTAGATATAATACAGTTTCTGCGCCTCGTCATAGACTACACAACCGGTACCGAGGGCGGCGTCCTGCTCTCCGGCGCGACCGGTAGGCAACACTTCGCCCATAGAGGTATAGGTAGCACAATCGGTAGTACGGATGCCCCACAAGGGGTGGAAGGTCTCCTCCATATTTTGCTCGAAATTATGGAGATAAAGGATCTTGTACTCCTTCGCTACCGGGTCGAAGAAGGGCAACGGGTCACCTACAGAACCTGCGGAAGGAATATAATAGGTAGTCGTCCCCGACTCATCCGACGCATTGAAATAGGTAGTGATATTCTCCCAGTCCTTTTGCTCCTGCGGAATATTCTCCTGACAGGAAGTCAGGAAGGTACAAAGGAACATTGTACAAAGTACAAAGGATATGATTTTCTTGGTTTTCATAACGTATTATTGCTTTAGGTAATTAAACGCATTTTTGGTTATCTTAGCGATATTCTCGTGATAGTACGAGGTGTACTCGCTCGGGTCTGCCGCCGTGTACCAGTCGTAACATCCGGAACCGATACAGATAATCGTACCGTGTTCAGCAGTCTTGCAGAACTCCCATGCCACAACTGCGTCCGTTCCACCGGCGATGTCGTAAGCGCCGGTCTTCTCGTGGAAGACGTCGCGATCCGCATATCCGCCCCAGTCAGAACCGATATGGTACTGCGCGGTGGAGTTGGTGATCTTATAACCCTCGTCACAAGTATATACATGATCCAGCGCTGAAGGATTCATGACGAGGTTTTGCCAGAGGGCATGGTCGGTATGACCGGTGATAGCGAACTCCCACGGACCGCCTACGCGCTCTGCATCAGCTTCCTTACCGCCCCATGCATTATTCGGGAAGCACTCGGCTTCGCCTAAGTAGTACGGCAGGTTCACCGCATAACGGGTCAGCAGGAACGATCCACCGGCATGGTAGAACTCTTTGAGTTTGTCGAGCACGGTATAATCGACTGCTTCGGGAGCGTTAGCCTCAAAGGCACCCTTGCCTTCCAGACCTCCGTCCTTATGGAAATGCCACCAGATTACCTTACAATCCGTCATCACCACCCTTCCGGCAGCCAGATCAGCGAAGGAAGCATAGTCGGAGTTCTCCACATTAGCAAGCATCCAATTGACTGCCTCTTGCTCCTCGGGGTTGAGTTGCGCAGCCGTCTGAGCCAGACCGAGATAGAGCACAACCGGATTACCTTTTTCCTTAACGGTTACCTTATAGGTAGTAGAAGCGGTGTTGTACGTCACGGTGAAGTCCACCGGATTGGTGAAGTCACAAGGCAGACCGGATTGTGGCGATACGGTTGCGCCGTCGGTGGTCTTGATATTCGGGATCATGGTCTTGAGATCCGTTCCGATAGGCACTGCTACGTTGATGGTATGCGCCACCTGGTCAATGATACCCACGTAGAGCTCGTTGAGCATGAAAGAGAGGATACGCGCCTCATCGTGCTTTACTCGCACTTTATAATCGCGATAGACATTGCCGTTCTCCACATGAATCACAATCGGAGAGGTCATATTCACCTGAGCGCCTTGAGCGGGCGTAGCCTTTGCTCCGGCAGAGACGCAGAGCGTAGTGAGGGTCATCAGATTGTCGTCGTGTACTTCAGGGACAGCTACTGTGACCGTAGCCGACGCATGATCCACTACACCCGGATAGATCTCATCGAGAACCAACGAATCTATGCGGCAGTCTCCATCAACATAGAACGGATTGTCCTGCTTTTGGCACCCTACTGCCGCTACCAGACACAGGCAGAGAGCAGCTATTTTATATATTGCTTTCATAATTACCATCCTCCTATATTTTGTTTGTAATGTCCATTGGAAGCGGATACCTGCTCGTGAGGGATAGGCAGATACTCGTTTTTGTTGGCAGTGAAATGCGCAGAGGTGTAGATACGGCAGTCGTTTGCTTCCTCTACGTAATACTTGTTGATCACCTGAGCCGCTTCGCCCCAACGCACGAGGTCGAAGAATCGCTCGCTCTCCATCGCAAGCTCCAGACGGCGCTCCATTTTCACTTTGGCAAGTGCGTCCGAACAGTCGGTATAGGGTTTGACGCGGATCTTGGCTCCGTAGTTGGTGTCATACCCGGCGAGCATGCCAATACTGCGCGATGCACGGTTACGGAGCTGGTTAACCAGTTCGATAGCCTCAGCGTCACGTCCCAGTTGAGCCAGGGCCTCCGCACGCATCAACAATACGTCTGCGTAGCGAACGACGATACGGTTCATCGGCGTACCGAACCACAGGGCGGAACGGATGAGGTAACCGCTCTCCGGGTCCACGTTGTGTTTCAGAGTCACGTGATAACCATACAGACCATTGGAACGACTCCAGTTATGCGTACGGCTCATGATGAGGTTCGGGTTGAACTCATACGGGAAACCGGCTATACCTACCGTCAGCCAGAGACGGGGATCGGCATTGTCGGTAGAAGCATCGAAATCCTTGTCGTTGAACGTGTCGATGAAGGGCAGCCCTTCGGCGTTGGTACGGAAAGCGTTTACGAGGTTCTGACTCGGCTTGTAGAAATCACAACCGCCATCCGTCACGCCTTCGATACCCGGTACCATCAAGCCGTAAGACCAGTTACAGTTACCTAAGTTCGTACCGTCGTTGGTCGAGTATTGCATTGCCCAAAGACTCTCTTTGCCGTTCTCATATTGCGGTTCCGGACGGAAGTTATTATGGAAATCATCCTCCAAGCCATAACCGCCGGCGGTATAGATACCCTCCTCGGTATATTGAAGCACTTTTTCCAAATCGTCACGGTTGATCTCGGTCACCTGATGCGAAGCGGGATCGTCCTGACGGTAAGCCTTGTACAGATATACTTTCGCTAACAATGCAGCGGCAGATGCCTGCGTCGGACGGCCTTTGTCCGCCTGGGTAGCAGGTAATACGCTATACGCATATTCAAGGTCATCGGCAATAAGTTGCCATCCTTCGTCATTGGTATATTTGGTGTTGCTCAACTCGTTATAGTCTGCCTGCTTCATCAGCGGATCCATGACAAAGGGGATATTCTTGTACAATCGTTTAAGCAGGAAATGACCATACGCACGCAAGAATTTCATTTCGCCCAGACGCTGCGCCTTGAGTTCATAGCTGTCATCCATGGCGTCCAATGCAGCGATGGCGGCGTTGACACGGCTCAGACAGTTATACAGACGCACCCACATGTCGTTGATATTCCAGTTGGTCGTCAATATACCCTGGCTCACCTCTAACTGGTGAAAGACATCACCGTCGTTCTCCGAGATACCGCCTTTGTAAGCATCGTCGGAGCGGACATCGAAGTTCCACATCGAGAATGACGAGTTGATATCCTCCGCAGAGATGAAGATTGCATACGCGGAGATACAGATATTGTCGATATACTGAGGGTCATTGACCTGCTCCTCGCTCAGCGTTGCCTGCGGCACATCCTGGTTCAGGAAGCTGTCACAAGCGGTACAAAGGAGCAATGTACTAAGTACAAAAGCTATTTTATTGATTGTTTTCATAACTTTCTACTTTAAACTTTTAAACTTCATTAAACTTTCAACTTTAAACTTTCAACTTAGAAAGTTACTTTGGTACCCAAGGTTACGGTTAACGGGATCGGATATCCGAACGTAGGCACCTCCGGATCGACACCGGTGAACTTCGCCGAGTGGATAGTGAATACGTTCTGCGCCGAAACGAACCAACGCCAGTTTTGCATTTTCATCTTGTCGCATGCGTTTTTAGGCAGGTTATAACCCAGCTGCAGGTTACGCAGTTTAAGGAACGAACCGTCCTCTACGAAATAGGTGCTGACACGGGTTTCGTTATTATTGTTATTGGTTGACAAAGCAGGTATGTCACTATCGGGGTTGGAGGGACTCCATGCGTCTAACACGCGCGTTCCTTTATTAAGGTTCGCTACATTCACGCCGGACCAGAGATCCGTCTGCTGCTTGAAGTCCTTCGTGATAACCTGCTGACCGCCTACGCCTTGGAAGAAGAGCGTCAGGTCAAATCCTTTGTACTCAAAGTAGAAGTTAGCGCCGAAAGCGACCGCGGGTATCGGCGAATAGATCCATGTCTGGTCTGCCTCGCTGACCATGCCGTCGCCGTTGATATCACGGTAGCGGATACGTCCTAAGCCGGCACCCTCCTGATAAGCATGATTGTCAATCTCCTCCTGGCTCTTGAAAATACCGTCGGCGATGTATCCCACCTGCGATCCGATAGCGTGACCCACTACGGACTGTACGCCGTTGCCGCCAAAGGCACCGCTGGCTGCTACTGTTGCAGGCATATCAATTACCTTATTATCATAATGAGAGATATTGGCGGAGATATCGTATTTGAAGCCGCCTTTAGTCTGGTTGCGGTAACCTAACTGGAACTCAACACCCATATTATCCACCGCGCCGGCGTTCACCCACTGCGATGCGCCTTCACCCATTACTCCGATACCGGTCATGAGCACAAGGATGTCTTTCGTCTGTTTGTAGAACCAGTCGAACGAACCGTAGAACGTCTGTTTGAAGAAAGAGAAATCGAGACCGACGTTAGTCTGGGTCGTAGTCTCCCATTTGATATCGTCATTACCGATCTGCGTGCGGCGGAAACCGGAAGGAAGGATACCGCCACCGTTGGTGCCGGTGATGTCATAAGACGTACCGTAAGACTGACCTCCGTTCTCGTTCACGCCGTAGTTAGAGTCATAGATAGTATAACGTGCGGTAGCATTGATATCCTGGTTACCCGTCTGACCCCACGAGACACGCAGTTTCAGATCGTCCATCCACGAATTGGCTCCTGCCATGAACTTCTCCTGGCTGATACGCCAACCGGCGGAAACAGAGGGGAAGAAAGCAAAGCGGTTGTTTTTACCGAAACGGCTCGAACCGTCATAGCGCATCGTCAGAGATACGAGGTAGCGGTTGTCGTAACTATAGTTAGCTTTGCCGAAGAAAGAGATCAGCGAGTAACTGCCGCCGCCTCCATAAGCCTGGGCTATACCCGTTCCTGCGGATGGCCACATATAGGTAGGATTGAGCACGATGAAGTCCTCTTTGTAAGCAGAGAACCACTCATCGATCTGTCTGTTGAGCTCCGTTCCCAACAAGAAGTCTGCACGGTGCTTACCCTTCTCCAGATTATAGGTAATAATGGCGTTCCACATCCACTTCGTCCAATGCTCCTGCTTTGCCTCAACGGCATTCTTATCGTTGGCTACTACACCTTCGGTGATAGGATACGTGAAGAAACGTTGCTTCTTCTGCGCATAGTCGATACCTGCCGTGGTACGGATATTCAGACCTTTGATCGGGTTGATATTGATGAACACGTTTCCGAACAAACGCCAATAGGTGTATCGGTTATCTTTGTTGCGCTCCAGAATGGAGAGAGGATTCTCACGTTGCGGGAAGCCGCTGGACGAAGGAGCCTGCGCCAGATCGCCGTTGGTCGTATAGACCGGCAGCAAGGGGTTGTATTGGAGCACACTTTCGATGTAGCCGCCGGGAGCACCTACCTCAGAAGTACGATTGAGCGTAAAGTTCTCACCGATAGTCACGATGTCATTCAGCATCTTATAGTCGGTGTTAACACGCGCCGAGAAACGGTCGAAGTTAGTCGTCTTGATAATACCGTCGTTCTTGTAGTAACCCAGAGAGAAGAACGCGCTACCCTTCTTTCCGCCATTGCTGACAGAGATATTGTAGTTTTGGATTACACCAGGACGGGTGGTCTGAGCGAACCAGTCTGTGTTGCTTACGGGTACTGTTCCGGCAGCATCAAGGTACTTATTGAGCATGATGTTGTTAAGAACCGGTTGGCCTTGCTCGTTATAGCCCCAGTCGTAACGGTAACCAAGCACGTTCGTATTCGGATCCGCCGTACCATCGTTGACATATGCCTGCCACATAGCGCGACCGAACTGCTCGGAATTGAGGACGTGCATACGGTTCACGTAGTTCTGTACGGCTACGGATGCATCCAAAGAGACACTTAACTTACCCTCCGAGCCTTTCTTGGTGGTAATGATGATGACACCATTAGCCGCGCGCGAACCATATATACTCGCGGACGCGGCATCTTTGAGCACCTGAATAGACTCGATATCATTCGGGTTGAGTTCATGCATGCCCGAGGTCGTAGGTACACCATCTATGACGTAAAGAGGATCGTTGGAGGAATTCAAAGAACCTGTGCCTCGGATACGTACCGTTGCTGTTCCTGAAGGGTTACCATCCGCAGAGATATTCATGCCCGGCACTTTTCCCTGAAGGGCCTTCATCGGGTTATTCTCCTGCTGTTTCTCTAAATCCTTAGCCGAGACAGCAGATACCGCACCGGTCAGGTCGGCTTTGCGCTGCGTCGTATAACCGGTTACTACCACTTCCTCCAGCACCTCGCTGTCCTCCGCAAGGGAGACTTTCATGTTCGCTGTCGGGAATAACTGCTGGGTCTTATAACCCACATACGAAATCACCACCATGGCATCATTGCCGACGGAAAGTGAGAAATTACCATCGAAATCAGTAATCGTACCATTCGATGTGCCTTCCTCCAGAACAGACGCTCCAATAATCGGCTCACCCGTAGCTGCATCCACCACAACACCCGTCGCAGTCACTTGCGCCTGAGCGAATGCCGTGAAGCATAGCATCCAAAGAAAGGCTAAAAAAACACTTTTTGAATTCATGATATGTTAAAATTTAAATAAAAAAGTCAAGCAGCGAAACCGAGTCAAACTCAATTCCGCTGCAAAAGTACATCTAATTATACACATGCGCAAATAATAATGTTGCAAAATATGCCACTGATGTTTCACTGCAACAAATGTAACATATTTTGCAACAAAATTAGTATTTATAAATGTTTCATTTTAGCGCGTACTAGGCAGGTGACCGAAGTATTCCTTATAGCATTTGGTGAAATAGCCGGGGCTGGAGAAACATAATTCCAAAGCTACTTGCTGGATAGTCATATCGGTCGTGCGGAGCAATTCATCTGCTCGTGCCAGTCTCCGCTCACGAATATAATCCAGCGGTCCCTTCCCGGCTACCGCTTTCACACGTCGGAAGAGCTGCGTGCGGCTTAGTTGCAGTTTACTACCTAAGAACTCTACGGTCAGATTCGGATCTGTCAGATAATCATCCACCACTTGACGCAGTCTCTCAGCAAAGGCCTCATCTTTCTTGCTGAGCTGGATAGCCTCCTGCATATTCTCCAGCTGAGGGATGATATCATGCTTGATCTCCGTTTGGATCTTACGTTGCTTGACGAAGATATAGCCTAAGGTGATGATGAACAGAGTGAAGAAAAATACCACAGACAGAATAAGCATGAATCTATCGAACTGTAATTGTTTCCATTTGCTTTCGGATTGGGTTTGGACGATATGCAGGGTCTCCAGATCACGCGTGATAGCCTCGTCCTGCTTGAGCATGGGGTATGCAGCTGTGATATCCACCAGTGCCGTTTCCAACACCGTATCGCGCACGTACGGTTCCTTATGGATTATACGCGCGGCAGCATCGATTATCATATCGCCGCGAGAAGAGTATGTCGCGGAACATTCTATTTTACCATCTACGATAGCCTGCAGTCCCGGATGGATGCCGTCTACGCCCATAATAGGAACACCCCCCGCTGCCTCGGCGGCACCGATCGCCATAAGGTCGTTATGCGCCACGATAACATCCGGCAGAGGGTGAGTCTCCAAGTAAGCCGAGACAGCCTCATAGGCATTCTCCTTGTACCAACGTCCCATCACGCTCTGCACCTCTACTTTAGCCTCCAACCCTTCGCCTTTCGCCTCTTCGATACCTTCCATCATTCCTTTATGACGAAGCGTGGCGGGTGTCGAGCCCGGCAGGCCGGCCACCTCCAGCACGACGAAGGGTTTCCCTTTCGCCTTTGATCCTTTGTCACTCGCTTTTTCTATCACCCATTGCGCCATCAGTCGGCCGACTTTGTAGTTATCGCCACCGATGAAAGCGGTCCATTCGTCACCGGGGACACGGCGGTCGGCTACAATCACAGGAATACCTGCCCGATAAGCTCTCGTCACAGCGGGTTGTACCTGCTTCGCCTCATTGGGACTGACAATCAGCAGATCTACGCGCTCTTTGATAAAACTATCGATCTGGGCACACTGCAACTCATTGCTGCCGTAAGCTATACGGCGCGAGAGCGTCATATCGGGATGAAGCAATAGCTCACGCTCCATCTCATAGTTCATCTTCTGCCGCCAGGCATCATCCAGACACTGACTCACGCCGATGCGATACTGCGGCGTACGCGAGTTACAACCCGTCAGAATCAACAACAAAACAAGGGTACTGATAATAATGTTTCTCATGGTGCAACATTTTTCTTAGCCACATAGGCACGATTAACTTCGTTCTTTGACGCTGCAAAGGTACAACTTTTTTTTGACATACGCAAGAAAAAGTGCCCAAAAGAGCACTTTTTCCTACATTCGACCATTCGCCGTTAGCCATTAGCCGTTAGCAAGACTCTCATCGTACGCGTCGCCGCAGACTTTCCAGTAGTAAGCCTTCATGGTCTTCTTACCGCCTGCAAGGTCCTTTTGATCCAGGAAGGCTGCTTGGTCCGCTGCGATCTTGGTGAGGTCGCCTTTACGCTGCTTCACCATCGCTGCCCATCGCTGCTACGGTGCTGAACCGCAGACGTGCTGCAGCCTCATCCGGCGTGACAGGCGTGGTGCGTTTCACTTTCTTTCGGAGATACAAGCGGTTACACTTGTTGTTTTCCGTCGGTGCTACGCGGTGGGTACCGAGCAGCATTTTCTCGCAACTGTGTTGACTGCCTTTACCGGGTTTGCTTAATGCGCCGGACACAGAATCAATACCGGCGCTCCATTCTACATGTGCCATTTTGATAATAGATTTAAGGGTTAAACAATGGGGGGCACTTCAAAATGACCCCAAAAACTTTTTCTTAGCCGTTGAGGGCTTGGTCGTACGCTTCGGCTTCGAGGGCCCAGAGGTAGGATTTCAGAGTTTTCTTACCTTCTGCGGAGTCCTTTTGCGCCAGGAAGGCTGCTTGGTCTGCAGCGATCTTGGTGAGGTCGTGCATACGGGTGTTCACGGTCTGCGAGACGGTGGAGAAACGGAGCCGGATAGCGGCTTCTTTCGTGGTCACGGGCGTAGAGCGGGTGATCGAATTGAGGTCCCGGAGGTAGACGCGAGAGCAATCAGGCGAGGTGGTTGGTGCTTTACGGTGGGTGGTAAGCACCATCTTCTGATCCGCGGCATGCGGCGACTTCTTGTTGATCTTGTTCAGTGCACCAGAGACGGTTTCGAACATCGGTGCATAGGTTGCTTTTGCCATGTGTGTGTTTTTTTTTATGGTTAGTACATATGGCGCATAAATACGCCATTCATAGACGCTATCTTTGAATAGGCGCGTCCTTTACCTATTTTTTCTTGTACTTCTCGATGTGGTAGAAGCCAAGGGTGAAGATCTTAACAATGATCTCAATGAGGACTGATTTCCAGTCTTTGCTCTGCTCTGCAGAACTCGATTCTTGTTTCGTCATGATTCAGTTGTTCGTTAAGCCATTTGGCGGTTAATACTAACTCGTCGGCGGCAGATACGAGGATGCAGCCGTGTGAGTGTTGGGGTTTGGTGCCGCGGTGAAAGCGGATTCCGGATCTGCCGGGGACTTGTTGGAGGATGGGCAGGGGTCGCTTGAACTTGGGGCTGTTCGTGACAGCGACGCGATAGATGAGTGCGGGGACAAGTTTGTCTGCGTTCTCAAGTGTCTCACAGATATGGGTGAGGTTTTCGCGTAAGCCGGTAGTATGCACCTGATATAGGTTTCCGTGTACGGCCTTGCCGTCAGGGATTTCTCGGATCAGTTTGTAATATGCCATATTACTTTTTCTTTTTATAGACATAATCAATTCCGAACAGTGCGCCTGCGAAGGTGGCTGTTTCACCGAAAGCTACGAGGAGCGTTTCGTGGATCTGTCCTTGCGGATCAATGAAGATGCCGCAGAAGAGGAGTATGAGTCCGCCTAAACTTAAAACTGTGGCGGTGATCAGTTGCATGTCAATTCTCATAATGCTGTGTTTTTTTCGTTTGGCGATGCAAAGGTAACTATAAAAAAGGCGAAAGTCAAGACCTTCGCCAAAAGTATGCGGAAAACGATAAAAAGTATTGCGTTTTTGCATAGAGAGAGCCTAAATATAGACTTTTTTCGGGTGTGACGTGCGTGCGTATTCGAGGAGTGAATGGATGTTGGCCGGTGAGAGCCATCCTTCCTTGCCTGCGGTTGGTTTATGGCAGGTTTTTCGCCAAGCCCACATCAGGCTTTTGAATAATTCTCTCGGGTATTGTTCGCCCAGATGCTTGTTCAATCTGCGGTGCACCTCGTCGAGGGGGATTTTGTTTTCTTGCTTCATAGGACATTAATCATTTACAATTTCGAGGTTGAGATCTTTCATTTGCTCCCGAAAACGGATCGGGATTGCATCGGGTTTGACTCGGCTTCCAATCGGCGCGTAGGTCGCAAACATTTTGCCCGACTTGAACGTGCGGAATACGAAGTCGCCAAGTCGTCCACTTAACCGGGTGAACTTTCCGTCTTTTGATCTTACTCGCATGGGGTACCTCCTTTCTTGAATTCGGCCTTGACTTCTGCCCAGATGACTTTACGATCGCGGGTGTCTCCGTTAGCCATACGGCGAGCCACTTCGGAAGCCATAAGACCAAAGGACGAGCGAGCGGCTATCTCACCCTTGGTGGGTTTAGTACGACGTGGTTTGTCTTCGCGGATGTATATCTTCTGCTTACCGTTTCTGACTTGCGCTACGACGCGCTTGGTGATGACACCTTTGGAAGTGATGATCGTGGTTTTTGAGAGAGTGCCGGATACATTAGCAATACCGGCGGGAAATAAACATGATGCCATAATATACAGGTTTTTAAGATGTCCGAATACAATTCGGACGCAATTAACAAAATAATTATTTTTCCTTCGTAGGCGGGACGTAGGATTCGAGGGCGAAGGCGGTGACGTCGTCGGGGGTGTATTTGCCCCAAGAGCCATTCCACTTGGCGGTGACGAGTTGTCCGGTTCGGATCATATTCTCGAAGTCGGTGGTTGAGATCGAGCGGTCACCGTTGTAGTTGTGGGGCGCAGGGTTGAAGTCGCTGATGGTCCAATCGATGCGCGGTTTGAACCAAGTGCCATCCTGGACGCGCGTGATGAGCATGCGTTTTTTCCAATCGGGACAATCGGCCCAAAGGTTTTGGCACTCACGAAGGACGGATTCGGGTATTTGCCATTTGCCGGCCTTGGCTTGATAGGCAGATAAAAATTCCTCAAAAGAAGAGGGTTTTGGTTGAGCGTCACGCATATTTGCGTGCGCGATTATTTCATTTCTTTCCATCTTATTAATATAATTAATAGGGGTCTGGGGTTGCACGGCTGCCGTGTTATTTTGCACGGTTCTCGTGTCAGTAAGCACGGTTGTCGTGTTGTCTGGCACGGTTGCCGTGTAGGTATTACCGTTGATGGTCAGAAGCCCCATGGTTGTTAATGTTTTGAGTTGATCACGAACGGTCTGGATAGGCAGTTCTATTTGAGTAGCTAGTTCTTTGACATCACCCTGCCATGCGCCCTTGCGCTGGGTATAGCCGAGGATGTGGGCATATACGAGGCGCAAAGGCAGGCTGCGTGAGCCGAGAGCGGCCACGAGCGATTGATGGCGTATGAGGGTGTAGTACTCCATTAGTCAAGACCGACACATTTAACGGTCAGTTTGATCTCATCGGGTTCTTTGTCAGGGTTGAGTTCAACGAAGGTCTTGAGAAAACCGGCCATAGCCGCAGTGCATGCTTTGACGAGGCCTTGATTTTTGCATTTCTTCTTGGCCTCCTTGCGCCAATTGACGGCTTCTTCGCCTTTGTACTTGTTATAGTCGGCAAGATTGAAGACATCGGTACGTTGGAGTTGGAAGGTTCCTACTCCATCGACATCGAACTCGCCTTTCTTCAAACCTTTTTCGGCAAGGATGGCGACGGCTTCGTCGGCGGCTAAGGGGGTGATTTCGTCAATACGTGCCTTGAGGGCTTTTTCTTGGGTGCGCAGTTCGCGCAAGAGTTTTAAATTTTCAGTTTTGAATTCTTGATTTTCCATAATGATAATGTTGTTTTAATGATAAAACAAAATGGCACAATACTTTTAGTGAAAAGGGGCCAAGTGGGCAGCTGAGTCGGGGTCGTCACGTTCACAGAAGGGGTCGTAGTACTTGGTGGGCTCGGCGGCGGGGTCGAGAGGTGGACCGACACGGTACTCGGGAGAGACCAGCATGGTGAGGAGATCATCGCGGGTGAGACGGTTGTACGGTCGCCAGGAGTGCGAGGACTTGAACTTGGCCATGCGCTCGAAGAAACGCAAGAGGAAGGCAGTGCTGTACATCATCGGGTCGATCCCTTTGTTACGCAGTTTACGCAGGAAGCCTCCATCGCGCCTGTTAATGGACTTGTGGATGATGCGGATATTATCCAAGGAATAATTGAGCAGATCTCCGTTGATGTGGTCCACTACTTCGCCTTTGGAACGGTCGGGAATGTGCAGGAAGGCACATGCCATTAAGAAATGGCACTCTTTGTCGCCAAAGCCGGAGTTCATGTGCGGATAAACGGGTCTTCCTTTGTACGCAGGACGACCGGAAACGTAGGCGTGTTTGAGTTGTTTTCCGCTTTTGCCGTAAAACTTACCATCTGATCCGGCGAAAAGGATTTTGCCTCTTACAACTTCCGGCGGCACTTGTTTGATAATGGGTACATTTGTCATAAACACCGCCCTTCGGAGGGATGCGGTTCCTCACTGTGAGGGTTGCCGTTTTCCGAAAGGCGGTGCGAAATTACTGCTATTTGCCCTAACGGTAGGACGTTAAGGCACGATAGGTGACACAAGGTGTCACTATTACGCAATACGTTACGATACGTCTATATCGAAAGTCTCGCAGATGAAACGAACGGCGATAGGCGGGAGGACGTGTGCCGTATCTTTGACGTGCATACGTCTAAGGTCTTGCCGAATGGGTTGGAGCCATGCGGAGAAAGTTTTCCGGGAGACTCCGGCGGCATCTGCGAGTTGGGATTTAGTCATTGATTTGTATGTCATTGTTGCTTGTTTTTATTGTCGGCAACTAGCCGACGTAATTCGAAGAAGAATAATTACCGTCAACTAGACGGCGTAATACGAAGAAGAACAAGCAATGGAGGGGGACGGGGTTTAGGGCACAAAAAAAGAGGCGAAGCACCATTAAAGTGCTCCGCCTCATAAAAATTAGCCCGAATGCCGATAGTTATCTTAATAACATGGCGAGAAATGGCAAGGTGTTGTTTGACAGCGGGAGTCCGGTGCTATCCAAAAGAGGAAATCCGCGGTGTCTGTGTCGAACCAAACACGGCTGTTCAGATCATCATAGGCTTCATGCCAATAGCCGAGATCCGCCCGGGTGAGGGTGAAAGTGACGGTACGTGTTTCTCCGGCGGGGATGTTTATTTTTTGAAATCCTTTAAGTTCTTTGATTGGCCGCGCCATATAGCCGTAGAGTTGGCGGGCGTAGAGTTGTGCCACCTCCGAAGCTGCGCGATTGCCGGTATTGGTAATGTCGCAGGAGATGGTGAACCTTGTGGTTTCGTTCTTTCCTTCAGTCACCGTGATTTGCGGTTCTGAATATTCGAAGTTGGTATAAGTAAGTCCAAATCCGAAGTGGAAGAGTGGTTCAACGGGTGTCTCGAGCCAATATGACGAAGCACCGATACTGAATTGCTCGCATCCGACGGGAATGTCATCTATAAGCATGAGTTGGTCCGAGACAGGGCGCCCTGTGTTCATGCGGTTGTAGTAAAGGGGTATCTGCCCGACCATCTTTGGAAAAGTGACGGGTGTCTTACCGGAAGGTGATACCTTTCCTGTAAGTATATTGGCGAGTGCGGGTCCCGCCATGGTCCCCGGATGGAAGGCGTATAGTACGGCAGCAGCTTGCTCTACCTCCCGTGCTATGGTGAGTGGTCTCCCCGCCATGACGATCATGACGACGGGTTTGCCTGTTGCCACCAGTTCATTCATCATTCGGTTCTGCGCTCCTGGCATATTGAGTTCCGCGCGGCATCGTGCTTCACCGGACAGGATTGCTTCTTCTCCGCAGAAGAAGAGTATTATGTCCGCCTGCCGTGCCGCGTCTCGTGCCTTGGCGATTCCTGCGGAGTCGTTATCGCGCGAGAAGGTCAATCCCGGTTCGAAACGAATCTTCAGTTTGTGGTTTCTCTCGCAGATGGCAGTGAACGCATCCACGGGAGTGACGGAGTGCTCGGGCTGCGCGTCAAAGACCCAGGTACCGAGTTGCTCTTTGGGTTGGTGCGCCATGGGGCCGGTGATCAATATATGGCATGCAGAAGATGTATCCAGCGGGAGTATGCCGTTATTTTTGAGGAGGATAGCGGACTCTTCCGCCGCCTGCTGCGCCAGGGCGAGTGCTTCGGAGGAGTAGAAGGTTGGTGTTTGTTCGGTAGCGTAGGGATGTTCAAAGAGCCCGAGGCGGTATTTGAAACGGAGGACGGAACGAACGCATTCATTTACGATTTGTTCATTTACCATTTTATCATTTAGCAGTTTGGAGAGGTAGTCATGGTAAATATTGCCTTGCATATCCATCTCCATACGCGCGTTGATACAACGGAGCGCTGCCTCTTCTCTATCGGCACAGAGACCGTGTGGGACCAGATCTGCACCGGATCCCCAGTCACTGACGAGTAGAGCGGACGAGTGCCACTCGTGGCGGAGGATGTCTATATTCAGATGCTTGTTGGCGGAAGGAGGTGTTCCGTTGAGGTTGTTGAAGGCGCACATAACAGACATAGCTCCGGCATCGAGTGCTGCTTTGAAAGGCGGGAGGTAGATATCCCGGAGTTGTGTCTCGGGAATCCAGGTGGTATTATAATCTCTCCCAGCCTCGGAAGCGGAATATCCGGCAAAATGCTTGACGCAAGCAGCAAGTGACAAAGGCTCATTCTGGTAGCCTCTGATGACAGCGGCTCCCATGACGGAAGTGAGGAAGGGGTCTTCTCCATATCCTTCAGCGATGCGTCCCCATCGGGGGTCATGTGCTACATCAACCATGGGAGAGAAAGTCCATCGGATGCCGGTTTGCACGGTCTCAACGGCGGTCTGTTGTGCCGCCTTTTCGACCAGTTCGGGGTCCCAAGAAGCAGCCTGTCCCAGAGGAATCGGATAGATTGTTCGAAAGCCGTGGATGATATCACGCGCAAAGACAAGAGGAATACCCAAGCGCGATTGCTCAACCGCCAATCGCTGGAGTCGGTTGAGTTCTTGGGGATCAACCACATTGAAAAGGGATCCCACTCTTCCCTCTCTGATGAGTTGTTCCTTTGCGGCCGTGTCCCATGAGGGGTCAAGTTGGTTAAGTTGTCCTATTTTCTCCTCGATAGTCATGCGCTGAAGCAGGTCATCAATAAAACGGTCCTCCTCGCTCTTATGCATACAGGCAGTGAAGAGGGAGAGGATCAGAAAGGTCAGTATCAGTTTATTCCAGCGCATCGATTCCGGCTGTTAGAGCAAAGAGTGTTACATTCCAGTTAATAGTGACCTCATTGGAGGCATAAGAGGGCTGAAAATCGAGGTAGGACTCATCGGCAGGCACGTTCTTGGGGTATTTTACGCCATCGGTAATCCGATCCTGCTGGGCAGGGTTGGG
>CADCDS010000025.1 GCA_902800215.1 uncultured Bacteroidales bacterium
TGCTGGTGTGCAAGAAAGCCGATGAGCAGCGCATCAAGGAGTTTGTAACAAACGTGAAAGAACCATTTAAATAATTTTACTTAATACTAAATCACATCATGAGTTATCTTAATTTTGACAAGAAAGTGCTTGTTAACCTGGAGCGTTCGCTTCAGAAAGAGATGATTCGGACGAACCGTGCAGGGGTGTATAACTCCACCACCTTGGTGGATTGTAACACCCGTAAGTACCACGGCCAGTTGGTGATGCCTATTCCGACGCTGGGCGACGACAATTATGTGTTGCTCAGTTCGTTGGATGAGACGGTGATCCAGCATGGCGCTGAGTTCAACTTAGGTCTGCACGAGTACGGAGAGAACCATTTCAGTCCCAACGGACACAAGTACATTCGCGAGTTTGACTGCGAGTTGATTTCCAAGACCGTTTACCGTGTCGGTGCGATGGTTCTGGAAAAAGAGCGCATGTTAGTTAGTTTTGAACCGCGTGTACTAATTCGTTACACGCTGTTAGAGAGCGGAAGTCCGACAATCTTGCGTTTCAAACCTTTCTTAGCGTTCCGTAGTGTGAACGAGTTGACGCACGAGAACCCGTTGGCGAATGCGAACATGGACGACTGCGAAAACGGTCGTTACAACCGCATGTATCCGGGTTTCCCAAATCTGTACATGCAGTTCAGCAAGGCCTGCGAATATCATCATGACCCGCAGTGGTACAAAGATATCACGTACCGTAAGGAACGTGAACGCGGTTATGCGTACAAGGAAGACTTGTTGGTTCCGGGTTACTTCGAGTTACCGATGAAGAAAGGCGAAAGTGTGATCTTTGCTGCCGGTGTGACCGAAGTGAAGACCAGCACGCTGAAGGCCACCTGGAAGAAGGAGTTGGAGCGTCGTAACAGACGTGAAGATATGTTCAGTACCCTCAAGAACAGCGCCAGCCAGTTCTACAAACGCGAAGGCGACAAGTGCTATCTCTTAGCCGGTTTCCCGTGGTTCAAAGCCGACGCACGTGCTACGTTCTTCTCCGTGGCCAGCTGTACCCTCGACATCGACCGTCCGGAATACTGGGACGCGATCATGAACAAGACCGCACTCGAGGAGATCGATCGCTTCATGCATGGTAGAGGTAACGAGAACAAGATGACGGGTATGGACGAACCGGATGTGCTGTTGTGGTTTATTCGTGCTTGTCAGAAATACGCTCATAAATACACCGTTAAAGAAGCGGCTGAGTTGTATGGTCAGTTGTGTCTGGATATCATCACGTGGTACCGCAAGCAGAACCATCCGAGAGCGAAACTGCATCAGAATGGTTTGCTGTGGGTAGATGGTACGCAACGTCCTGCGACGTGGATGAACGCGACGGAGAACGGTTGGCCGATTACCCCGAGAACGGGTTATGTAGTGGAAGTGAACGCCTTATGGTACAACGCCATGCGTTTCACGGCCGAGATGCTGCGTGAGATGGGTAAAGAGACCAGTGCTGACCTGATGGAATACCAGGCTGAGATCAGCAAAGATGCGTTCGTTAAGACCTTCTGGAACGGTATGTATCTGAATGACTATGTCATTGACAACTACGAGAACCGGGAAGTACGACCGAACATGATCTGGGCGGTAGGTCTGCCGTACAGTCCGCTGGACAAGAAACAGCAGAAAGCCGTGGTCGACATCTGCACCAAGGAACTGTTGACGCCGAAGGGTCTGCGTTCGTTAAGTCCGAAGAGCGGTATGTACCACCCCTATTACGGCACCGATCCGATGGAGCGTGAACGGGCACTGTTCAACGGTATCGTTTGGCCGTCCACCATCACCGCTTATTCCAGAGCGTACATGAGTGTATACAAATACAGCGGAACCAGTTTCATGGAGCGTATCCTGGTAGGTTTCGAAGCCGAGATGGATGAGCTGACGATCGGTACGCTGAGTGAGTTCTATGAACCCAATCCGCCTTACAGAGGACGCGGTGGCATGAGTAGTGCACCGAGTGTAGCGGCAGTTATCAGTATTATGGACACGCTTAAGAAATACCAACAAGCCGAAAAAGAGGCACAAGAAAAGGAGGCACAACAATGAAAGCGTTAATGTTCGGTTGGGAGTTTCCCCCTCATATCTTAGGAGGTTTAGGTACCGCCAGTTACGGTTTAACACGCGGTATGAGTGAACAGAAGGACTTGGAGATTACCTTTGTCATCCCCAAACCTTGGGGTGACGAAGACCAGTCGTTCCTTAAGATCATCGGTGCCAACAGTATTCCGGTGGTATGGAAAGATGTGAACTACGACTATGTCAAGTCACGCATGGAAGGACGCATGAGTCCGGAAGAGTATTACCACTACCGCGACGGCATCCGTTACGACTATCGTCGTATCGGCACCGACGACCTCGGTTGCATCGGTTTCTCCGGTCGCTATCCGGATAACCTGATCGAGGAGATCGGTAACTACGAAGCGGTGGCTTCGGTGCTGGCACACAGCCTTGATTTCGACATCATCCATAGTCATGACTGGCTCACCTACCCTGCCGGTGTGTTTGCGAAACAGATCAGCGGTAAGCCACTCGTCATCCACGTGCATGCTACCGACTTTGACCGCAGTCGCGGTAATGTCAACCCCACCGTCTATGCCATCGAGAAACGCGGTATGGACGAAGCGGATCATATCATGTGCGTAAGTAACCTCACCCGTCGTACCGTGATCGAGAAATACGGTCAGGATCCACGCAAGGTCAGCACGGTACATAATGCCGTAGAACCGCTGGCGCATCCGGAAGAGTTCACTAAACCGGAACGCAAAGACAAACTCGTCACCTTCCTCGGTCGTATCACGATGCAGAAAGGTCCGGAGTACTTCGTCGAAGCAGCTGCTCGTGTGCTCTCCAAGACCGACGGCGTACGTTTCGTCATGGCCGGTAGCGGAGACAAGATGGCGGAGATGATTGACCTCGTCGCTAAACGCGGTATCGCCGATAAGTTCCACTTCCCCGGCTTCATGCGAGGAAAACAAGTGCAGGAGATGCTGGCGATGAGTGACGTCTATATCATGCCGTCCGTCAGCGAACCCTTCGGTATCTCCCCATTGGAGGCGATGCAGGTAGGCTGCCCGTCGATCATCAGTCATCAGTCCGGTTGCGCAGAGATTCTGCAGCATGCCATCAAGACCGATTACTGGGACATCGATGCCATGGCCGATGCCATCTATGCCATCGTCAAGTATCCGGCGATGTACAAGAGTCTGCATGAACTCGGTATGGCAGAAGTCAATAACATCAAATGGGCTGACGCCGGACTCAAAGTGCGTAGAATCTATGATGGTGTGATAAATCACACCTTGTAAGGTTGAATGTTTAAAGTTTAATGTTTAAAGAAAATTTAAGATTATGAAAAATATATGTTTATGCTTCCAGATGCACGCACCATATCGTCTGAAGCGTTATCGTTTCTTTGAAATCGGTCATGATCATTACTACTACGACGACATGGCCACCGAGGAACATGTAAACTGGCTCGTACAAACATCCTACCTGCCCTTGTGCCAGACTATCAAGGACATGATCAACCTCTCCAAAGGCAAGTTCCACTGCGCCCTCAGCATCAGCGGAACGATGATCGAGATGTTCGAACAGTTCAACCCCGAGATGATCGATATCCTTAAGGAGCTGGCTGCCACCAAGGCCGTTGAATTCCTTGCTACTCCCTACGCTTATTCACTCGCTTCCGAGTACAACGAAGTGGAGTTCAAGAAACAACTGAAATTCCAAGGTGAGTTACTTGAAACCATCCTCGGCGTCAAAGCTACCTCCGTTTGGAACACCGAGTTATTATACACCGACGAGGCAGCGTATAACCTCAACAAAATGGGTTACAAAGCGATCCTCACCGAAGGTGCGAAACATGTTATCAGCTGGAAGACCCCCAACAAAGTGTACCAGTCTGCCGGTGCACCGAAGATGAAAGTGCTGCTGCGTAACACCAACCTCAGCGATGAACTCAGTTTCCATTTCTCTGATCCGGGTTGGGCAAACTTCCCGATGGACGCTGAGAAATATGCGAACATGCTGCAAGCACTCCCTGGAGGAGAAGACATCATCAACATCTGGGTAGGTGCCGAGACTTTCGGTGTGCGTCAGAATGCCGGAACGGGTATCTTTGACTTCCTCAAGGCACTGCCGTACTACGTGATCGAACGTGAGATGGGCTTTATGACACCGGCTGAAGCGGTGAAGAAACTCGCTGCCGAGGATGTGCTGTCCAGTCCGTATCCTCTCACCTGGAGCGGTGAGGCCAAGGACCTCAGTATCTACACCGGTAACGATCTGCAACAGGAAGCATTGAATAAACTGTACGCGGTTGCAGAACGGGTTCACCTGTGCCAAGACAAGGCGCTCAAGACCAATTGGCTCCGCCTGCAGGATGTGAACTACCTCCACTACATGAATCATATAGACCAGGGGGAGACCCAGTATGAGTCCGCTTACGATGCGTTTATCAACTATATGAACGTGCTATCTGACTTCCTCCAGACCGTCGAAGAGCAATATCCGACCACCATCGAGAACGAGGAGTTGAACGAGTTGCTCAAGACCATCCAAAACCAGGAAGAGGAGATCCAAGCCCTCAACGAGAAGTTGAAGAAAGCCAAGAAATAAACTTTCAAACTCTCAAACGTTCAAACGATCTTTTTGAAAAAAAGATTATTCATAGTATTAGTGCTGTTGGCAGCGACCCTTGTGGCCGCTGCCCAGCGGCCTCGTACCAAGACCGTCATCCATACATGGCAGATGCCGGGTTACACCGCTGTCGCGGATACCATTCCCTTCCAAGACACGACGATGCTCAACTACCACGACGTGGATGTGCAGCAAGCCTACTCCCTCAGTAGCGCTACCAACGGAAACGTACTTGTCTCACCTATTGAGAGTCGTGTCGTCAACCATCGGATCAAGACCATCGACGACCCCTTTGCTTGGAGTCTGACGCCTTACGTCGTCACGCCGCAGCAACAACGGTTCTTTAACTCCACTACCCCTTACTCCACTGTCGCGTACAAGAAAGGATTCATCACAGGACACGAGGAGAACGATGTTGATTTTCTGTTCACGGGAAACATCAATAGGCGCCTGAACCTCGGTGTCGAGATGGATTATCTCAGTTCCATGGGTCACTACCAAAACACTGCCGGTAAACTCTACCGCGGCTCCGTATGGGGAAGTTACACCGGCGCAAACTACAGCATGCACGCTGCCTTCGGGTGGAGTCAGATGAGTCATTTCGATAACGGAGGACTGCAAGATGTGACCCAACTCAGCAGCAGTCTGGCGGCGGAAGATATCCCCGTCCGACTCAACGCCATGACCGGGTATCGCTACCTCAGCGGGTACCTCCATAACCAGTACGCCATCACCACCGAAAAACCGTACCACGACTCCATTGAGGTCATTGAAGACGGAAGACGGGTCAAGAAAGATACGATCAAGATCCGGTACATCCCCCTCATGACTTTTAGTCATATCTTTGAAACGAACAACTCCAACCGGCGCTATATCGAAAAAACCGCCAACCAGAGTTTCTATGATACCACCTACTACGACAACAGCAAGACCGCTGACACCACCGACGTGCTCACCATCCGCAACACCGTCGCCGTCACCTTCTGCGAAGCGTATAACACCAAACTCAAATTCGGTATCACGGCTTTTGCCATGAACGAATGCCAACGGTTCATGCGTGACTCCGTGCCGTACGACAGCATATACGATTACAAATGGACCAACAACACATTTGTTGGCGGTGCCATCCATAAGCACAGCGGTGCCAACATCCACTACTCCGTCGAAGGATCCGTGTGCGTGCTCGGTTACAAGATAGGTGAGTTTGATGTGCACGGAAAAATGGAAACACGCTTCCAGGCCGGCAAGTACCCGTTACTCATCTCTGCGCGTGCGTATGCCAAGAGTGAGACACCGCATTGGTACCTGCAGCATTTCCATTCCAACCACCTTCAATGGGAGAACAACTTCGGTTTCACCTACCGTTTCCTCGGTGGTGCCCGTATCGCCTATCCCACCACCTGGGTCAGACCCTCCATCGACTTCAGCTTTGAGAACCAGACCAATCCCATCTACGTCTCGGCTACCGATTGGAAACCTACCCAGTACCACGGGAACGTGCAGATCTTCACGGGCGACATCGGTCTCGACATCACCACCCCCTGGGTCAATCTCGAAAACAGGGCCGTTGTCCAATACAGCACTCGCGACAGCGTCATCGCCGTACCGTGGGTTATCTTGCAGCATCGGCTCTACTATCACGGCACGTGGTTCAAAGCGTTGGACGCACAGATCGGTGTCGACCTGCGTTATTTCACCAAATACCATGCGCCCACACTCTGTCCGGCCACCGGTATGTTCGCATCTCAGTCCTCCACCGAGATCGGAAACTACCCGTGGATGAATGTCTATGCCAGCTTCTATGTGCGATCGATCCGACTGCGCTTCTTCGCACATTACCAACACATCAACCATCTCTTTATGCATTCGAATATTAACTACCTCACGATGCCGGACTACCCCACCAACCGAGATGTCTTCCGTGCCGGCGTCGCATGGCATTTCTATAATTAATTATGATAGTAACAGATAATTTAAATACCATCCTGGTGTATGCCCAATCAGAGGCAGAACGCCTGTGGAGTAAGCAGATCGAACCGGCTCACTTGCTTTTAGGTATCATCCGTCTGGGCAAAGGGTCCGCCTATGAAGTCCTGTCCAAAACGAACTGGAAACCTGACGAGGTCAAGACCGCTTTGGAGAACGAAGTCAGAGAAACGGAGTCGATGATCGAACCCGTCAAACGCAGTGTGCACACCGACCGTATCCTCCGTATCGCTGACGGCATCAGCCGGGAGTACATGGCTGATGCGGTGGGTTCGATCCACCTCCTCCTGGCCATCATGCGTGACAGCATCAACCCCACCGCGGCCTATCTGGAGAACGAGTGGTCCATCACCTACCAGCAGCTCGTCGATCTCTACGGTCAACCGCATATCACGCCGGAGAAACCGCAGGATATGACCGAGACCACCGGTTCCGTCAATGATGCCAACTGGCAACCGTCGCACGAAGCCACCAAGACCACCGGAAAGAAGACCAAGACCACCGCACTCGATAAGTACGGTCGTGACCTTACCAAACAGGCCGAGGAAGGCAAATTGGATCCGATGGTAGGACGAGAGATCGAGATCGAACGCGTCGTGCAGATCCTCTCGCGGCGCAAAAAAAACAACCCCATCCTCATCGGCGAACCCGGTGTAGGTAAGTCCGCCATCGTCGAAGGTCTCGCCCTGCGTATCGTGCATAACGAAGCCGGTGCACTCAAAGATAAACGTATCGTCACACTCGACATGGCCTCTATGGTCGCCGGAACCACCTACCGTGGTCAGTTTGAAGAGCGCATGAAACAGGTCATCACCGAGTTACAAAACCATCCAGAGGTCATCCTCTTCGTCGATGAGATACACACCCTCATCGGTGCCGGAAACGCACAGGGTTCACTCGATGCAGCGAACATCCTCAAACCGGCATTGGCTCGTGGGGAAGTCCAGTGCATCGGTGCTACCACCACCGCCGAGTATGCCAAGTCCATTGAGAAAGACGGTGCACTCGAACGGCGGTTTCAAAAAGTGCAAGTGCGACCTACTACCTCCGACGAGACACTCGATATTCTCACCCGTCTCAGCGCCCATTATGCAACCTACCACCATGTAGTCTATCCGGAGGAGGTACTCAAAGCCTGCGTCGCACTCAGCGAACGCTATCTCACCGATCGTGCTTTCCCCGACAAAGCTATCGACGTCATGGATGAAGTAGGCGCACGCTCCCATGCCCGTCAGCAGGCTACCGGTGAACTCGACAGCGCGCCTTACACCGTCACCACCGATGACGTGGCCGGTGTGGTCAGCATGATGTCCGGCGTACCCGTGCAACGTGTTGCTACCGCCGAGACAGAACGACTTCGTCTGCTCGGTGACCATCTCAAGAAACGCATCATCGGTCAGGATAAAGCCGTGGAGACCGTCGTACGGGCCATTCAACGTTCCCGACTCGGACTGCGTGACCCCAAACGACCCATCGGCACCTTCTTCTTCCTCGGTCAGACCGGTGTCGGGAAAACCTACCTCGCCCAGTGTCTGGCGGAAGAGATGTTCGGATCCAAAGACGCTATGATACGCTTCGACATGTCCGAGTTCATGGAGAAACATACGGTCTCCCTCCTCGTCGGCGCACCTCCGGGATACGTCGCACACGAAGAAGGCGGTAAACTGACCGAAGCCGTTCGGCGCAAACCCTACTCCATCGTCCTCTTTGACGAGATAGAGAAAGCGCATCCCGATATCTTCAATGTCTTGCTGCAAGTTATGGACGAAGGTCGTCTCACCGACCGGCAAGGACATATCGTCGATTTCCGGAACACCATCATCGTGCTCACATCTAACGTTGGCACACGCCAACTCCAGGAGTTCGGTGCCGGTGTCGGTTTCAGTGCTTCCGAGATGGATCAGAAGCAAGTGAACGCCACCCTTCTCAAAGCGCTGCAGAAACAGTTTCCGCCCGAGTTCGTCAATCGTATCGATAATGTCGTTACCTTCGAGCCCCTCAGTCGGGAGACCATCGCGCAGATCGTGCGTATCGAGGTCGGTCTGCTGCAACAGCGACTCAAAGCACAAGGTCATCATCTCTCCGTCTCTACCGCCGTCAACGAGCAGTTAGTCGATAAGAGTTTTGACCGCAAGAACGGTGCTCGACCCGTCAAACGCGCCGTGCAGACCTATTTGGAGGACCCTCTCACCGATATCCTGCTGCGCAAACCCAATCAGAAAAAAATAATCATTAAAAATATTCAACCGGTATGACAATCGAAATTACAGACGCTAACGTCAAGGACGTGATTGCGTCAGGCAAACCTTTAGTGATCGATTTCTGGGCACCGTGGTGCGGTCCCTGTAAGATGATGCTCCCCATCCTCGAGGAGATCTCCAATGACTACGAAGGTAAAGTGGTAGTAGGCAAACTGAATGTCGATGACAACCCCGACACCTGCGAAGAGTACGGTATTATGAATATCCCTACCATGCTCTTCTTCTCCAACGGCGAAGTGGTCAACCGCCACGTCGGCGCATGCAGAAAGCAGGATCTGGCACAGCTTTTTGATGCCCTTTTGTAAAAAAAAGAAGGGTAAAACGCAAAAAAGTGCGAAAAAATTTGCACAATTCAAAAAAAAGCAGTACCTTTGCGCCCTATTTTGCCTGAATAGGCACAGTTTTTGTGTGCCTATCGGCACGGTCCGGTAGCTCAGTTGGATAGAGCAACAGCCTTCTAAGCTGTGGGTCTCGGGTTCGAATCCCGACCGGATCACGAATAAAAACAAGACTATGCGTCAATTAAAAATTACAAAATCTATCACCAACCGTGAGTCTGCTTCTCTGGATAAATATCTGCAAGAGATAGGTAGAGAGGAGTTGATCTCGGTGGAGGAAGAAGTAGAACTGGCCGGTCGTATCCGTAACGGAGACCGTGCTGCATTGGAGAAACTGACCAAAAGCAACCTACGTTTTGTAGTGTCTGTAGCTAAGCAGTATCAGAATCAGGGTCTTTCCCTACCCGATCTTATCAACGAGGGTAACTTAGGACTGATCAAAGCTGCAGAGAAATTCGATGAGACTCGTGGTTTTAAGTTCATCTCCTATGCCGTATGGTGGATCCGCCAATCTATCCTTCAGGCACTGGCCGAGCAGAGCCGTATCGTACGTCTGCCGCTCAACCAGGTCGGCTCCATGAATAAGATCAACAAGGCCTACCAGCGCTTCGAACAAGAATACGAACGCAAACCCTCTGCAGAAGAACTCGCTGAGATGCTCGACATTCCGGTAGATAAGATTGCTGAAACCCTGAAGATGTCCGGCCGCCACGTCAGTGTCGACGCTCCCTTCGTGGAAGGAGAAGACAACAGCCTCATCGACGTCATGGTGAACGAAGATTCACCCAATGCCGATCGTGGTCTCATCAACGAATCCCTCTCCACCGAGATCAGCCGTGCACTGGCTACCCTCACACCGCGTGAAGCCGATATCTTACGGAAATTCTTCGGCATCGGTGTACCCGAGAAAACACTCGAGGAGATCGGAGATGAACTCCACCTCACCCGGGAACGTGTACGCCAGATCAAAGAGAAAGCAATCCACAAACTGGAATCCGGTAACCGCAGCCGCATCCTGCAGACTTACTTAGGTTAAAATGAATGCCTCCCGTCAAGGAGGCATTTTTAGTCAAACAGCGTAGGCTGGTCATTATCCAACTTCTTCAGTATCGCCCGCATCAGCGTTTCGCGCACCAACCGACTGCGGTTAGCCACACTGTACCGATCGCAAAAACGATCCAATGCGCGCATCTCACTCTCATTCAGCAAGATCGACACACGAAATTCACGCGGTTGCTTTCTCATAGATAGATCGCCAATTTAAGTCCAGTGGCTACGATATTCCGACCGGTTTGGGTCGTATATTCCACATCCTCAATGATGGTGGTAGTCGTCATCTTGGCCTGTTGGAACTGCGCAAAAAGCACTAGTCCGATGGCTGTCTTGGGATTCAACTGACAACGGTATCCTAAATCAACACCGGCATAGATACCACCTAAGTAATCCTTACTCAGTGCCACTCCGTATCCGGCTGCCATACCGAACACCGGCGCATGCTTACTTTCCGTAAACGGTATCCGCAATGCCACCTGGATCGGCAAGAAGTTATATTTCTCGTCACCCATGAACAATCCACGGTATCCCAGTCCGCCACCAACAAACAAATGCCGGTCACCGATATGATGCGAACCCACTAAGAGATCCACGCTTGCCATACCGCCAGCCTGCTCATTCGGAATCACCGCCGCACCACCGGCAATTTCTAACAGAATCGATGCTTTCTTAGAGGTCGTGATCTCCGGTTCGTCTGAATCCTGAACACTGACTTCTGAAGCCTCCGCCTCATCTGCCAGCACCGCTTCCACGTCAGCACGGAGATACTGAATTCGTCCACCGGTTTCAGCATTCCGCACAATCACCACTTCCTCGTTTTGGAAAACAATCTCACCCTTCACGCGTGCACCTGTGCGTAATACTATGGTTTCCGCGTGCGCGCAGAGAAGCGAAGCGCAAAGTACTATCAAAAAGGCTATTCTTCTCATTTCGGCTGCAAAGATACAACAAATTTTTGATATATGCAAATTTATGCCAATTCAAAATCAATTTGTGCGCGATTTACGTCACATTTTATCACTTTTACTGTCACCGCATCGCCTAATTGGTACCGGTTGATATCCCCGATTTTCGAGATATGGATCAGTCCTTCGCATCGGCTCTCATCCAACTGCACAAACAGTCCGAAGTCCGTCACGCCACTCACATATCCCGTCATCACCTCGCCGATATGATCGTTCATCCAGATCGCCTGATACAATTTAATCGAATCCCGTTCCGCCTGTGCCGCCTCCTGTTCGCACGCCGAACAATGTTCGCACATCATCTCCATCTCCTCTCGGGTCATCTCCACTTTCTTGCCGGTAAGGATGTATCGATCGACTAGCCGGTGCACCATCAGATCCGGGTATCGCCGAATCGGACTCGTGAAATGGGTGTAATGGCTAAACGCTAACCCGTAATGCCCGATGTTATACGTCGAATATACCGCCTTCGCCTGTGCCCGAATCGTCAATATATCGATCGCCCGTTGCAATCCCTCCTTACTCTGACCTGCATAACGAGATTTACGAGCTCGGGAAGCGGTCTTCTTAAACGCCTCTACTTCTGCGAGTTTATCGGAATCAGGAAGGTCATGGACCCGATAGACGAAGGGTTTACCGGAACCGACAGCTTTAGCGACAGTGCGGTTAGCAAGAAGCATAAACTCCTCTATCAGATGATGGTTCTCGTCCGGTTGCTCAAAATAGATCTCCGTCGGATGACCCTTCTCGTCTAACTTAAACCGTATCTCGTCCTGCTCGATCGTCAATGCCCCATTCGCTATCCGCTCCGCTCGCAACTTCGCAGCCATGCCTTTCAGTACCTGTATCGCCTCGATATCCGGCACGTTGTCGTAAGTATAACGCGCATCGGAACGAATGACAGTCCGGCAGATCTTGTATTTCAGCACTTTAGCCTCTGCGTCCATCGTGAACACAACCGACATGCAGAGTTTCTCTTCCCCCGGTCGCAACGAGCACTTGTCGTTACACAGTTCCTCCGGTAACATCGGCAGCACCCTATCTACCAGATACACACTCGTGCCCCGTTGATACGCCTCGTTATCCACCTTCGTTCCCGGCTTCACGTAAAAAGAGACGTCTGCGATGTGAACTCCGATCTGGTAACCTTCTTCGACAACAGCAAACGAAATAGCGTCATCGAAGTCTTTGGCGTCAGCCGGGTCGATAGTAAACGTGAACACATCGCGCATATCGCGTCTTCTCAATATTTCGGATTTTTCTATCATTCTGACAATTCCGGTAAACAAAATCATAAAATCGGTTGCAAAATTACAAAAATTCTTGCACATATCAAAATTTTTCCGTAACTTTGCACGCTTTTTTGCGTGAAAAGTCAAAGTTAAAAAGAAAAAACTAAAAAACAATATACAATTATGAATGTAAAAGTAAGTAATGTGAATCAGCCGCAATGGAAAGAGTGCAACGTACACGCTACCCTTCCTGCCGAGCTGAGCAAACTGCAAGAGATCGCGTACAATGTGTGGTGGAGTTGGTACGGAGACGCGAAGGATTTGTTCCGTTACATTGACCTCGACGCTTGGCATAAGGCCGGTTCGAACCCCATCGTCCTGCTGAACACCATCAGTTACGACCGCATGGTGGAACTCACCAAGGACGAGAAGTTCATGAAGAAACTCAACGACGTCTATGCGGTTTTCCGCGCCTATATGGACGAACCTAAGGATAAGAAAAAACCGACGGTAGCCTATTTCTCGATGGAGTATGGTCTGACCCATGTGCTTAAGATCTACTCCGGTGGTCTCGGTATCCTCGCAGGTGACTATATCAAGGAAGCGTCGGACTGCAACATTGATATGACCGCCATCGGTTTCCTTTACCGTTACGGTTATTTCACCCAGACGCTGAGTCCTGAAGGTCAGCAAATCGCTAACTACGAGGCTCAGAACTTCTCGAATCTTCCGATCACTCAGGTCAAGGAAGCAGACGGTTCGAACATGATCATCGAGGTGCCCTATCCCGGTCGTACCGTGAAGGCATACCTCTGGAAAGTGGCGGTAGGTCGTATGAACCTCTACCTGCTCGATACCGATAACGAACTGAACTCCGAATGGGATCGTCAGATCACCCACCAACTCTACGGTGGTGACTGGGAGAACCGTATCAAACAGGAGATCCTGCTCGGTATCGGCGGTATGCTTGCCCTCAAGAAACTGGGTATCAAAAAGGATGTTTACCATTGCAACGAAGGTCACGCGGCCCTCATGGGTTTGCAACGCCTCGTGGATCTGGTAGCCGAAGGTCTTACCTTCAACCAGGCCAAGGAAGTCGTACGTGCTTCCGGTTTATACACCTGCCATACCCCGGTTCCGGCCGGACACGATTACTTCGAAGAAGGTCTGTTTTACAAGTATATGGCGGAGTATGCACCAAAACTCGGTATCGAATGGCATGACCTCATTGGTATGGGTCGTACCAATCCGGAGGATAACACGGAGAAATTCTCCATGTCCGTCTTCGCCCTCAATACTTGTCAGGAGGCCAACGGTGTATCCTGGTTGCACGGTGAGGTATCGAAGAAGATGTTCGCCCCCGTATGGCCCGGTTACTTCCCCGAGGAACTCCACGTAGACTATGTTACCAACGGTGTCCATATGCCTACATGGGCCGCTTCCGAGTGGAAGAAAGTGTATGCGAAATATCTGCCGAAGGAGTGGATGGGAGACCAATCGAACCTCGAGATGTGGAAACCGTACGCAGAGATTCCCGATGCAGTCATCTGGGAGACGCGTATGAACCTCAAGCGCAAACTGATCGAGTATATCAAGGATAAGTTCCGTGACGACTGGATGAAGAACCAAGGAGACCCGGGTCGTATCATCCAGGCACTCTCGGAGATGAACCCCAATAACCTCATCATCGGTTTCGGTCGTCGTTTTGCGACGTACAAACGCGCTCACCTGCTCTTCACCGACCTCGAGCGTCTCGATAAACTGGTGAACAACCCCAATTATCCGGTGCAGTTCCTCTTCACCGGTAAGGCACACCCGGCAGACGGTGGCGGTCAGGGACTCATCAAGCGCATCATTGAGATCAGCCGTATGCCGCAGTTCCTCGGTAAGATCATCTTCCTGGAGAACTACGATATGCGTTTGGCGAAACGTTTAGTATCCGGTGTGGATATCTGGCTCAATACTCCTACCCGTCCGTTGGAGGCTTCCGGTACGTCCGGTGAGAAAGCGCAGATGAACGGTGTACTTAACTTCTCCGTCAAAGACGGATGGTGGTATGAAGGCTATGTAGAAGGTGCAGGCTGGGCACTCACCGAGCATCGCACCTATGAGAACCAGGCGCACCAGGATCAGCTCGATGCCGCTACTATCTACACCATGCTTGAGCAGGAGATCATTCCGTTGTACTATGCGAAGAACTCCAAGGGTTACAGTCCGGAGTGGGTACAGTATATCAAGAACTCCGTCACCAAGATCACACCGCGTTTCACGATGAAGCGTATGATCGATGACTATTTCAATAAGTTCTATTACAAACTGGCGAAACGTCATGCCCTCCTTATGGCCGATAACTATAAGGTAGCCAAGGAGATCGCTGCATGGAAAGAGAACGTAGCAGCTCACTGGGAGGAGATTGAGGTAGTCTCCAAGAAAGCTCCTGAACTGAGCGCCCTTACCGTAGGAGATAAGATCAAGATCGCGGTTGAACTCAACACCCATGAACTCAATGACAAGGGTATCGGCGTAGAGCTCGTAGCCGTTCGTACTTCGACACATAACAACGACAAGCTCTATGAAGTTGAACCGCTGAAGTTAGTGAAATCCGAAGGCAGCCATCTCTTCTATGAGAATACCTATCAGGTGGACTATGCCGGCGGTATGAAGTTCTGTCTGCGTATGTATCCGCAGAACGAACTCCTCCCCCACCGGATGGACTTCTGCTACGTAAGATGGATCTAATGAAATCCTATAGTAATTCAAAAGAGACGACCAAACGGTCGCCTCTTTTTGTATGAAAGTAGCTATTTTCAGAAAATCGACTGTTGACCGTCGGGGGAGAGAGGTGTTTTGCCGAGATGCTGGTAGGCAAGCGGAGTGGCTTCACGACCACGGGGCGTACGTTTGATGAAACCTTCCTTGATGAGATAGGGTTCATAGACATCCTCAATTGTACCGGCATCTTCACCCATCGCTGTAGCGATCGTATTGAGACCAACCGGTCCGCCACGGAACTTATCAATGATGGTGAGCAGCAGTTTGTTATCAATCTGATCGAGACCGAAGGTATCGATATTGAGGGCTTCGAGAGCATATTGAGCGATCTCGAGGTCGATCTTACCGTCACCCTTCACCTGCGCAAAGTCACGCACCCGGCGTAACAATGCATTGGCGATACGGGGCGTACCACGGGAACGACGAGCAATTTCACCGGCAGCTTTCTCGTTAATCTCAACACCCAAGAGTCGTGCTGAACGCTTGACGATACCGGCTAAGATATCGGCATCGTAGTACTCAAGGTGACAGTTAATGCCGAAACGGGCACGGAGCGGAGAAGTCAAGAGACCGGAACGCGTCGTGGCACCGATGAGGGTGAAATGGTTGAGGTCAATCTGGATCGTACGAGCTGAAGGACCCTTATCGATCATGATATCGATGCGATAATCCTCCATCGCCGAATAGAGGTACTCCTCCACGATCGGTGAGAGACGATGAATCTCATCGATGAAAAGCACATCATTGGGTTCGAGAGAGGTGAGCAGGCCTGCCAGGTCACCAGGTTTATCCAATACCGGGCCACTTGTCACTTTAAAACCGACGCCTAACTCATTGGCGATGATGTTACTGAGGGTGGTTTTTCCTAGACCCGGAGGGCCAAAGAGCAGCACATGATCCAGACTCTCACCACGCATCTTGGCGGCTTCCACGAAAATCTTGAGGTTAGAGGTTACCTTACTCTGACCTGCAAAATCCGCAAAGCACAACGGGCGAAGGGCATTGTCCTGCTCCTTCTCACTCATCTGTTGTCTAATATCAAATTCAGCCATGCGTACTATCTATAAATAATTGTTCCAAATCTTTTATCTCATTTATGGGTCTATCGGCTTTGATATTGCCATGATCCAGAATAACCACACGATCACACATCTCTCGTACCTCTTGCATAATATGGGTTGAGAGGATGACAGTGCGATCCTTTCCCAGCGAACGAATCAAGGCACGTATCTCCACCAATTGGTTCGGATCCAGACCCGTGGTCGGTTCATCCAAGATAAGCAACTGCGGATCTCCCAACAAGGCTTGTGCCAAGCCGACACGCTGCCGATACCCTTTGCTCAGTTCCCGAATATGTTTATGCCGTTCCGGAGTAAGACCGACTTTGTCAATAAGGGTATCGACACTGGCCGTTTGCTGTTGGCTGTTAGCCGTTAGCTTTGCCATGAAGCACAGGTACTCCGTCACATACATCTCTTCGTAGAGAGGATTATTTTCCGGCAGGTAGCCGATACGTGCAGGCACAGAGACCTGACCGCTGTCAGCTTTCCAAAGACCGATCAGGATCTTCATCAGGGTCGATTTGCCGGCACCATTAGGACCTAACAAACCTACTACCTGACCGGCTGGGATCTCCAGACAGATATCTTTGAGCACTTGTTGCTTACCGAACGACTTGTTAATATGTTCGATCTTTATCATACCGTGGCTACAATATCCCAGACGAAGGCACGGACGCCGACCTCTTCGTTGCGGAGGTCAAGTTTCTTGACGGACTCCAAGAGCGCGGGCACCTGTTCGTCCTCAACGACG
>CADCDS010000026.1:0-1576 GCA_902800215.1 uncultured Bacteroidales bacterium
CGGTTCGGCTGCCTGCGGAAAGGGTATCGCCAACCTTGCCCTCGAACTCGTCAAACCTATTCACGAGGCGAATCCCCTCATCATCCCGGGCGATGCTACGTACCCGGCTTTCTATCAGACGCTCGCCAAACAGAAAGGCCGTGGTTATATCCATGAGAGTGAGGGAAGTGTAATCACGGATATTTGGCGTTCGAGTACGGCTAACTACAACACCGCGCTCCGTAAAGCGGCCGAACACGAGACTATCTCCCGTGCCCGCTGCAAAGAAGCGTCCGTGATCGAGAACCCCCAACTCTCCATGGTCCTCACCGGTACCTTCAGCCAGTACCACGCCCTTGTGCCGAGTATCGAAAACGGTTACTTCTCGCGCTTGCTCACCCTCATCGTCGATGAGCACCAGGCGTTTAACAGCCAGTATGTACAACCCTCCGAGAACTCCGGCGATGTCATCAAAGCAGCAGCCGATCAGCTCTATCATCTCTATGAGAAACTGCTCTTCTCCAAACCCCGCGAGTTCCGCCTCACGCCTGACCAGCGTACCCGTCTCGGCCATCACCTCGAGACCGCTTATCCGACCCTCATCCGCATGCTCGGCGAAGACTTCCACTCCGTCGTCCTCCGCATGGCCGTCCATATCGAACGCATCGCGATGATACTCTCTGCCCTTAGGAGTATGTCCATTTCGTCCGAATTGCATTCGGACACTTCCTCTTTGTCGGGTGCTCGGAGCGTCAGCTCCGAGTCTCTGGTTTGTTCCGACGCCGACTACGCTACCGCCGAACTCATCGGTAACAAGCTCATATTGCATATGGCACAGGCCTACCAGCTCGTCAAAGGCACCGAGCGTATCTCCCTTCCATCCGTCAAACCCCTTGACCAGAAAGCCATCCTCCTCTCCCTCCTTCCCGCCGAGTTTGAATCCAAAACCCTCGTCGCTGAAGCGCAGTCTCAAGGAATCTCTCCTCGAACTTCCGCGCGTTGGAACGAAGAATGGATGGTACATGGATTAGTACAAAAGATTCGGTATGGTGTGTATAAAAAAATCGCATGACAAACTTGGCAAAGTTGGCAAAGTCAACGCTAAGTTTGTCAAGTTTGCCAACTTTGCCATGCAAATTTTTAATCTCTTCGGTCGTTATTACGTTATACCGCTATACCGCTATACCGTATCAAATACCTTCCACCCGTTAGAGATAAGTTAATCATTCGTTAAATATTAGTTAATCATTACCCTTATTAAACCCTAAGAAACATTATGGCAAGATTTACGACAGAAGCCGGCATCGATGATCTGACCGGCCAGTTTTCAAAACACTCGCGTCTGGTGATGCGAAAGAAAGAATGGCATTATCCGGATGGACGTGTCTTCGGATGCGGACCGAAGGAAGTGTATGAGTATGAACCGCGTGACTACAAACGATCCCCGCGAACGCCTGCCGAACAGGCGCAGTACGAACGCTGGAAAGCCGTTTGCCAAGAGGCATCGCGTATCGCGAAAGATCCGAACCATCCGCGGTACCAGGAGATGGTGGAACGTCATGCTGCCCAACTCCGCGGCAAGCCCGATCCCGTCCTC
>CADCDS010000026.1:1609-36693 GCA_902800215.1 uncultured Bacteroidales bacterium
CCATCCGCGGTACCAGGAGATGGTGGAACGTCATGCTGCCCAACTCCGCGGCAAGCCCGATCCCGTCCTCGGCAAGAAACGTATCTGTCAGTTCGGCAACTTCGTGCGGGCGGTATTGAACAAGGAGTAGAATTGAGCGACTGCGGTCGCTCTTTTTGAATCATTTTGGGAATTTTTTGACCAAAAATAAACGAAATCCTTGCATATATCAAAAAAAAGCAGTAATTTTGCAGCGGATTTTTAAGAAAGGACTAAAAGTATGGAAACGATGACCAGAACGGTACAAATTACATTGCCATTGGCAGATGCCTCTTTTCTGCGTCGTCAATCGCGTAATATGGGATGGCATATTACAACGATACGTACGCCGCGTAAGAAAGGCAGTCTTGAGCGTGCAATAGAGGATGTACGTGCAGGACGTGTATATCAAGCTGACAGCGTGGAAGATTTAATGGCGCAGTTAGACTCATGAAATATACCATTCGCTATTCAGGACAGTTCAAGCGTTCGTACAAATTATGCAAGAAACGCGGATTAGACATCTCCCAATTGGAGCATGTCATTCGTTTATTGGCGCAAGATGGAACTCTCCCTGTAGAATATAATCCACATAAGTTAGTCGGTAGAAAATGGAATGGTTATTGGGAATGCCATATAGAGCCTAATTGGCTTCTTATCTGGGATCAAAATGATACAGAATTGATATTATTGTTGTTGGATACTGGTACTCATTCTGATTTGTTCGGAAAACGCTAACAGATTCCATCCTCTCTCTCATCCCTGTCAATTGTGGCAGGGATTTTTTATGTTTTGTGACGAAAAACGGCTATTTGGGACGAAAAATGAAGATTTGTACGAATTGAGAGTCGATTTGTACGAATTGTGAGTGATATATCGAATTTTTTTTGTACCTTTGCAGCCGCAAAGGTTTTGAGTGAAAATAATTTAAAAACGAAATACGTATGAAACGAAAACTTTTCTCACTTTTCATTGCTGCACTCTGCTGCGTAAGCACGTGGGCAACAGAAGGTGCCCTTTTAGGTCGCTTTACGATCAATGCGAACGGAGACCAAATTGTCTTCTCGCAAGGTAATTTACAGTACAAAGACGGTACGGGCTGGCGATTCGCCGAGCATCAATGGGACTTTATCGGTGCATGGAACACTAGCGACTGGGTTGATTTATTTGGTTGGGGTACTTGGGGAGAAGGACAGAATCCTCTGAATACCTCGACGACAGATGGAGATTACTCGTGGAGTAGTGATTTTAGCGGAACTCTCATCAATGCTACCTCAGAAGGCTGGTACACCCCTTCCACGGATATATTTGAATATATATTAAACACGCGCTCAACAAACTCAGGTATCCGCTATGTGAAAGCAAAGGTGAACGATTTTGAAGGATTAATCCTGCTGCCTGACGATTGGAATAGTTCAATATATGCACTTAATAACGCGAATACTTATTACGCATGGTACGAAAGCACTATAATTTCGCTTTCAGATTGGACAGATAAATTTGAAGCCAACGGAGCTGTATTTATCCCAAGAGCGAGTATGCGTGATGGTAATAATGCAGGTCCTGGTGGTGATGGTCATTATTGGACAACTACACCGGGTTATGCTATGCATATCACTAATAGTGACTTGAGCAGTAGTTATGGTTATTGCTACAAGTATTATGGTTTCTCTGTCCGCCTTGTAAGAGCGGCAGATCCGGAAGAACCTTATGTACTGCAACAAGATGAGGACGGCAATTATCTTCTCTCTACGGTGCAGGACTGGCAGGAATTTGCGGAATTGGTACAAACGAATCCTACCGCTAAAGCTAAGATGACAGCGGACATCAATTTGGGCGATGACCAGACGATGGTAGGTACTGATGCAGTTCCCTATGCCGGCATTTTTGACGGACAGGGACATACACTGACTGTAAACTATAATATCTATAGTGTCGAAACGGCCGTCGCTCCCTTCGCATGTGTAAACGGGGCAACCATTCTGAATCTCCATGTAGCCGGAAGCATTCGGCAACGTCGTTGTGCCGCCGGTGGCGTGGTTGGATCGGTTAATGGTAATCTTACCGTGAAAAAATGTTGGGTTTCCGCCACTTTGACGGTGGATGGTGAAGGAAACTATCAGGGTACAATCGGCGGCATCGCTAGCTGCTGTGACAATAGTTCTGTGCAAGGCAAGAGCATCCTGCTCGAGGACTGCTTGTTTAGCGGATATGTCGCTACAGGTATCCACTGTGGCGGTTTGATGTCGCACGTACATGGCGAAAGCTATAACAATTCTGCTGCTTTCAACAATTGCTTGAATATAGGTACCTGTAATGGACCTTCGGGAAGCACCGGTACTTTCATTAGAACAGGTGTGCAAGGAGATCCTTACACAATAACCAATTGTTATTATAAGACCGCTTGGAGAGTTGCACAAGGTGCACAAGCCACGGAGACGGAATTGGCTGACGGTACGACTACTGCTGCTCTGCAAAACAGCCGCGAAGAAGAGATTTGGGTGCAAGAAGGCGAGATGCCTATGCTCAAACTCTTTGCTTCGGAAAATACTCCGGTAGAACCGACCGGTTGGGAAAACGGAGCTCTTTCGGGTAAGTTTAGCATCAATGCTAACGGAGACAAGGTAGTTTTCTCGCAAGGTAACTTACAGTATTTCTGCAGCACGACTGCTCCTGAATGGCGATTTGCGGAACATCAGTATGACTATGTACCTTTCGACATGAGCGCGTACGCAGCAAATTCCGAGAAATGGATTGATCTTTTCGCGCACGGCACCAGCGGATATGACAATGGACAGACCAATTATCAGCCGTACGTCGTCGGCGCCGATCCGAATACATATTATCAAGGCGATCTTACCGGAAATGCTGAATGGGGCTACAATGCCATCAGTAATGGCGGTAACACCGAAAACATTGGCTGGCGAACACCGACGAGTGATGAATGGATTTATTTGTTCTCAGGTCGTACCGATGCTGCATCTAAATATGGGCATGGAAGTATCAACGGGGTCAACGGTATGATTCTCCTTCCTGATAAATGGACAACACCTGACGGGCTTAGTTTTACTCCCGGTAACAGCGTTTGGCAGAATGCATACACGATTGAACAATGGGCTTTGATGGAAGAAGCAGGTGCTGTATTCTTGCCGGCATCTGGCTCTTGCAATAACGTAGGTATTCCTAATGAGTCTTTACAGAATCAGCATGGCTTTTATCGTGCAAGTACTGCCGCGTACTATGTGTATATCGGAAAAAGTAGGTTAGATATTTGTACAATGAGCTTCTACCAGTATGGTGATGCCGTCCGTCTTGTGCATGCAGCGCCGGCAGATCCGGTTGAACCTTGTTCTCTGGAACAGGACGAAGAGGGCTACTACTTGCTTGGCTCTGTACAGGATTGGAAGGAGTTTGCTGCACTTGTCAATGGAGGAAATATAACTGCCAATGCCAAAATGACTGCAGATATTGACCTTGGTGACGATCAGACGATGGTGGGAATCGAAAGCGTATATTATCAAGGAATATTCGACGGACAAGGTCACACGCTCACTGTTCATTACGTAGCAGAAGCTGATGTCACCGCTCCTTTCCGCTTCATTCAACAAGCTACTATCAAGAACCTGCGAGTTGATGGCACTATCACCACCGTCTTCCACAATGCTGCCGGCATCGTAGGCTCTTGCTTCGGTCAGAAAATACACAGTTACATCGAAAACTGCGTCAGCTCCGTGAATATCATCTCATCCTACGTGAATACTAATGGTGATTTCTATGGAGGTGCTATGCATGGCGGTATCGCCGCAACACTAAACTATTATGGTCAGTTGCATATCACAGACTGTATATTTAATGGGAGCATAAGCGGAGAAAACAAAGGCGTTGTATGGGGTGGTATGTTGGGTATCCCAGATGGTACGGCAACCTTCTATAACTGTCTGCAAATCGGTACTTTTGATTGTAGCAACGTCATAGTAGGCTACAATGGTTCAGGCACTATATCTACTGTTTTTGGCACCGGTTACGCCAGCCAAGTATATACCTATAACTGTCATTACCTCAACGCATTAGGTAATGCTCAAGGCATACAAGCAACGGCCGAGCAACTCGCCGATGGTACGACTACAACGGCGCTGAATGCCGGTCGCACGGGGGATGGGGCTGTCTGGGTGCAAAACGGCAGTACACCTATGCTCAAGATTTTTGCATCGGCCGATCCGGGTCCGGCGACAAGCATCGACAACACTAACGCCAACGCTAATGCGGTGAAGTGTATCATAAACGGCCAACTCCTCATCCTCCGTGGTGATAAGATCTATAATGTGGTAGGTACTGTCGTACGTTAAATCGTTAAACGGTTAAATCGTTAAAAAGTGCTCTTTGGGGCACTTTTTTTCGTCTTTTGTCTTTTTTCTTTCGACTTTCGACTAAAAATCTTCGATTTTATTTGCATATGTCAGAAATTTGTTGTACCTTTGCAGCGAAAATTGTGTGACGAAAGTTTCGTAACGAAAATTTCGATATGAGTAATACACATAATATCAAATAGTTATGGAAAGGAAAGAGCAGGTTTTTAATCCGTTTTCAATTACCTCGTATATGGGTGCGGAGTATTTTTGTGACCGTGTTCATGAGACAGAGGAATTGGCGGGTGCACTATCTAACGGACGTAACGTGACGCTTATCAGTCCTCGTCGTGTGGGTAAAACGGGCTTGATACATCATTTCTTCCGGTCGCTGAATCCGAAAGAGGTGCAGTGTTTCTATGTGGATTTGTACAGCACATCTAATTTGCAGGAATTCACGAAAGTGTTTGCACAGGAGGTTCTGACTCAACGTATTACGCCTTTCTCAGAACAAGTATGGTCGGAGATTACGCATTTCTTCGGTTCCTTACGTCCTGTGTGGGGTGCCGATCCCATCAGCGGTATGCCGCAATGTACGATTGATATTCAGCCCCAACGGGAAGAGTGGACTCTGCAGCAGATCTTTGCGTATTTGGAAAAATCGGCCGTTCCCTGTTATGTGGCTTTCGATGAGTTTCAGACGATAGCGGAATATAAGGATGTGAAGATGGAGGCATTGCTGCGCACATATATACAGCAGTTACATAACGTGCATTTTGTGTTTGCCGGCAGTAAGAAGCATATTATGACGGAAATGTTCTCTTCCGCCAAGCGTCCGTTTTATCGCAGTACGCAGATGATGCATATAGACGTAATAGAAGAACAGACGTACTATGCTTTTGCGTCCAAACATTTGGCTTTGCACGGTCAGCATATAAGCGAAGAGACGTTCCATGAATTGTATACTTTAGTGGATGGCTATACATGGAATATGCAGAGTCTGCTTAATCGCCTCTACCAAAGCGGAGTGGAGCAGATCGAATATAACACCGTCTTATCTATGCTCAATCACATATTGTTAGAAGAAGTTCCTTCCTATCAGATGATTTGTCGTTTAGTGACGGATCGCCAACTGCAGGTGTTGCGTGCAGTAGCCAAAGAAGGTGTCGTCAAAGAGCCGGGTAGTAATGTGTTCTTGCAAAAGCATCAACTCGGAGCGTACAGTACTGTTCGTAGCGCGCTGCTCAATCTGTTGGATAAAGAACTACTTTATCAAAACGATGATGGTTCGTATATGGTGTATGAGAAGTTCTTTGGCTTATGGCTTAAAAATCTCTAACTTCCCTCTCTCGATCCCTGTCATTTTTGGCAGGGATTTTTCTTTCTCGCTTTTTTGGGTGTAGGCAAAAATGTCTGCTGAAAAGAGGCGGAATGGCAAATTTTCCACAAGAGTGTCAAAATTTACACACTTTGAGCTTGCAAAATAAAAATTTGTACGATTTGAGAGTCGATTTGTACGAATTGAGAGTGATATGTCAAAAAAAAGTTGTAATTTTGCAGCCGATTTTGATATTGCACGCGCATAATACATGTACATGACACGTCGACTACATAGAATCGTCCTCTTGCTCGCGCTCCTTGTCGGGGGTGCGGGGATGAACTATGTGCAGGCGGCAAAAGTGACGTTGACGGTTCAGGCCAGTCCGTCTTCGTATGGCCAAGTGCGAATAGGTACTAATGCATGGTCCAGTTCAACGCAGCTGCAGACCGCGACGGGTGCTAAGCCAACCATCTCCGCGCAAGCAAACAGCGGGTATCGATTCACTAAATGGAACGACAATAACACTAATGCCTCGCGTCAGATCACTATCGGCAATTCCAATGTTACTTATACCGCGTATTTTGAGCCGAACACGGTGACGTTGACGGTGACCTCCAATAATACCAACTATGGTACGGTCACCGGTGGTGGTACTTACAACTATGGAACGTCTGTGACTATCAAAGCCACCCCGAAGGCCGGATACCATTTCGTTCAATGGAGCGACGGCAACACTACTGCTTCCCGTTCTATTACGGCAACCGCCAATGCCTCTTATCAAGCAACCTTCGCTATTAACCAGTATACGATTAAGTTCGTCAATAACGGTACGACTTTGCAGACCTTGACGGTTAACCATGGTGTCAAACCAAGCTATACGGGTTCAACGCCTACCAAAACGGCTACGGCGCAATATACCTATACCTTCAGCGGTTGGAGTCCGACTATTGTGGCTGCGACAGCCGATGCTACCTATACGGCGCAGTTCAGCAGTACCGTCCGTTCCTATACGATTCGTTTCTTGAACGGCTCTTCCGTCTTGCAGAGCAGTAGTGTAAAATACGGCACAACACCCAGTTATACCGGTACGACGCCTACCAAATCGGCTACGGCGCAATATACCTACACCTTCAGCGGTTGGAGTCCGACCATCTATGCCGTCAATAAAGCGCAGGACTATACGGCGCAGTTCAGCAGTACCGTGCGGAGTTATAAGATCACCGGCGCGTCTGCTAATACCGCGATGGGTACGGTCAGCGGAACAGCAACGAAACAATATAATCAGACTGTGACCTTGACCGCTACGCCGAAGAGCTGCTATAAGTTCGTTCAATGGAACGACGGCAACACCTCCAACCCGCGTACGGTGACCGTCCAAGGTACGGCTACCTATACGGCGACGTTTGAGGAAACGATCAGCGGTACTTGCGGTACGTACGTAAACTGGTATTTCAACGAATGTACCGGCGCTTTGCGTATCGTAGGAGCCGGTGCTATGACGAATTATTCTTCTTACTCTGATGTCCCTTGGTACACCTATAGAGAATCCATCACGTCCGTCAGCATCGCCAATACCGTCACCACGTTGGGAAGCTATGTTTTCGATAATTATTCCAATCTAACTTCAGTATCCCTGGGAACCGGTATTACCTTCATTGGAAACTACGCGTTTTGTAATTGCGATAAGTTGACTTCTATAACGATTCCTACATCTGTCACCTCTATCGGAACTGATGCGTTCTATAATTGTTCTGCTCTCACCTCACTGACGATCCCGAGCAGCGTGACAAGTATCAAAGCATATGCGTTCTATTATTGTACCGGTCTCACCTCTATAACGATCCCGACCAGCGTGACAAGTATGGGCAATTATGTGTGCGGAGGTTGCTCCAAACTAACGGATATTTACGTCTCTTGGACTACTGCGGAGGCTATGCCTGCATGGAATAATTTCACCAACAAATCGCCGCAGTCGAGTATCACGCTCCATGTGCCTTGCGGTTCAGGAGACCTCTATCGTGCGGCAAACGGCTGGAAGGACTATACGATGCAAGGAAGCGGCACGTCTAATTATACGCTGACGGTTAAATCGAATAATAGTGCCATAGGTACTGTACAGATTGACGATGACGCTGCCGGTACAACGGTCACTAAATCGGTTCATTGCGAAGATACGCATACCCTCACCGCCACAGGTATAGGGTGTCACTATTTCGTCCAATGGAACGATGGTAATACAGAAAATCCAAGAAAGGTAGGTATTAGTGCAAACAAAACCTATACCGCAACATTCGCAGAAGGACTCGGAGGCGGTACGTGCGGTACGAATGTGACATGGTACCTTGATTGTAACGGTGTACTGACCATCAGCGGAACGGGTGCGATGACCAATTACAATAGTGCCAATATGCCGTGGGATGCCCTTAAAAATGATATCAAGTCCGTCGTTATCAACTCCGGTGTAACAAGTATCGGTAATTATGCGTTCTATAATTGTATCAATCTGACCTCCGTCACTATCCCGAGTACCGTCACTACTATTCGTCCTGATGCATTTGAGAATTGTACCTCTTTAACTTCCGTCACTATCCCGAGTAGCGTTACTTCGATTGGTTACTATGCGTTCTTAAATTCAGGACTTACGGATATCTATGTCTCTTGGACGACGGCGGAGGCTATTCCGTCATGGAGTTCAATGACACAAGCCAGCCAAGCCGACAATATTACTTTGCACGTTCCTTGCGGTTCGGCGGAGTACTATCTGGCTAAGGCGGGTTGGAAAACGTATACCATACGCGGCGGATGTAATACCACCTATACTTTGACCGTTGCGTCGAACAACAGTGCATATGGACTGGTGCAGATGGATAACGGTACGCTTACCGCTTCCATTTCTGAGCAAGTCTATACGGATGATTCGCACCGTATCACAGCTGTGCCGGTAGATGTTTGCCATCGGTTTGTGCAATGGAATGACGGCAATACGGACAATCCTCGCACCGTGATGCCCAATACCAATACCACTTATACCGCCACGTTTACGAATCAACCGTATTCCGGTACATGTGGTACCAATCTGACTTGGGTGCTGGAATGTGATAGTACGCTGCGCATCAGCGGAACGGGAGAGATGGCGAACCTCAGTTCCGGTTACCAACCGTGGTATTCTATAGCTAATCTTATCAAACATGTAGTAATCGAAGAAGGCGTTACTTCGATTGGTAACAATGCATTCTATGGGATGGACATTGTAACCGTTACGAATCCGAGTACCCTGAAAACCATTGGTTCAACGGCCTTCTATAGATGCCATCAATTAGAGAGTATCAATTTCCCGAACGGTATGACATCTCTCGGTAGTAGCGTGACCGGGCATGGTCCGTTCTATGAATGTACCAGTCTAAAAGCCATCTACATCCCTGCCAGCTTGACGTTTATCAACTCGGATACCTTCTTGCGGTGTTACAGTCTGACCTCTATTGTGGTGGATCCGGCGAATCCAAAGTATGACAGCCGCGATAACTGTAATGCGATCATTGAAACAGCCACCAATAAGTTATGGTACGGATGCCAGACTACGGTCATTCCGGACGGCGTAAAAACAGTTGCTCAATTCGCATTTGAGTACCAGCATAATTTGAAATCTATCCGTATTTCCAATACGGTAACCCATTTTGAAACATCTGTATTCAAAGAGTGCGAGAACCTGAAGGATATCTATGTGGAATGGACCACTACTCCTCCGCAGGATATTTTGACAAGTTGGTATGAACACTCGAACCTCGATGCTACGATCACTATCCATGTACCGTGCGGCTACGAGAGTCTCTATAGTTCTTCCACGGTTTGGAACCGGTACCAGATTGTGGACGACCACCTCAAGGGCGGCATGTGTGGTGCGCAAGGATCGAACCAGACATGGATGCTCTCCTGTGACGGTCATTTGGACATCAAAGGTATCGGTGCAATGGCGGATTACAGTGCCGGCGGCGCTCCGTGGAACGAGCACAAAGATGCGATTCATACCGTCACGCTTGCGGATGGAATCAATACCATCGGTGAGAATGCCTTCGCCGGTTTTACTAACTTGACGGATATCAATGCGCCGTGGACGGACAATATCCCTGTCCTTCCGGCAAGCAACAATCCGCAGGCGTCCGTTACGCTCCATGTGCCCTGTATAGCTACCGGTGCATATCAAACGGCAGATGGCTGGAAAGACTATACTATCACACCCGAATACACCGCTTCCGGTACGTGCGGCGCACAGGGAGACAATATTACATGGACCTACTGTGACGGTGTCCTTACTATCAGCGGAACGGGAGAGATGGCGGATTGGTTCAACAATACCGCTAATATACCATGGTACTCCTATAGAGAATCCATTACTTCCCTTGTCATAGAAGATGGAGTCACGACGATCGGAAGATATGCGTTCTATAATTGCTCCAATCTAACTTCCGTGACCATCCCTCCGTCAATCACGTTAAGTGGTAATGAAGCTTTCTGTAATTGTTATGCAATTGAGTCGCTTTATATCACCGATTTGGCGGCATGGTGTAGTATCTATTTTAATGGGAGTGAGTCCAATCCTTTCAATATCGATGATCTGTTTGGAACTCCTTCACCCGAAGAAAGAACCCTATATGTGAATGGCACCAAAGTGACGACCCTGACCTTCCCTGACGGCGTTACTTCAATCGGCGATCGTGCGTTCCTTGGCGTCACCAGTATTACGGACATTCAGTTCAATCAGGTCACTACTATTGGTCAACATGCATTTGCCAGATGTAATGGATTGACCGATGTTACCATTCCGGAGGGAGTTATCAATATTTATTTCTCGGCATTCCATGATTGTACTCAACTGCGATCCATGTCTATACCGGCAACATTATCAAGCACTTCGGGGTGGTCAATGATGTATAACTGTATGGCACTAACGGACTTCTATGTGCATTGGACAGAAAACATACCTACGTGGATGGGTTATACCAATAAATCTCCGCAAACAGATATTACTCTCCATGTGCCGTGCGGAACGGAAGAATTATACAACGCCGCAAACGGCTGGAACGGCTATACGATTGTAAACGAAATGCTTGCTTCAGGTACGTGTGGAGCAGAGGGCGACAACCTCACTTGGACATTGTGTGACAGTACGCTCACCATCAGCGGAACGGGCGCAATGGCGAATTATCCGGCATTGAATATGCCATGGAAAGACTATAGAACATCCATTACATCTGTTATCATCTCCGAAGGAGTGACGACTATCGGAGCATATGCGTTCAGTGGCTGTTCGCATCTAACCTCTCTGACCGTTCCTTCGTCTCTCACCTCTGTGGGGCAGAATGCATTTACCAGCTGTTGGGCGATGGAGTCGGTCTATATCTCCGATCTGGAGGCCTGGTGCAACATCGATTTTGGTACATACGACTCTTCCCCGTTCAGCCGCAATGGTTACCTTATTTATGTGGGAGGCGGAGACCTGTATGTGAATGGAACCAAAGTGACAACCTTGACTATCCCGGACGGCATCACGGAAATCAAGCATCATGCTTTCTACGGTTTTGCAGGCATTACGTCCATTGATTTCAATCAGGTTACCTCTATAGGCAATGAGGCATTCAATGGGTGCCACGGTTTGAGTGAAGTCACTATTCCGGAAGGCGTAACTGCAATCGGGCAATACGGATTCGCATATTGTTCCCATCTGCAGTCTATATCGATACCGGCATCGGTATCCTCTTTGGGAACCTCGATGCTGGCGGCCAATAATATGCTGACGGATATCCATGTGCATTGGACGGAGAATATACCGGCTTGGCCGGAAAATTTCACCAAGAAAAACCCGCAGTCGAGTATTACCCTCCATATACCGTGTGCAGCGATAGAATTGTACCAAGACGCAGATGGTTGGAAAGACTATACCCTTGAAAGCGAAGGCGGACCATTTACCATCACCGTCACGACGGATGATGCAAGCATGGGAGACGTAAGTATTACGGTGAACCCGTAAATTTGATATTTAAAATTTGATATTTGAAATTTTTTAAAATATTAACAATAATTAACACACCAAATTATTATGAAAAAATTATTCGTAGTGCTCTGCGCAAGCCTCGTATGCGCAATGAATGTATTTGCTCAAGCAACTCCGGCTTCGGACAGTAAGAATGTAGATTGCGGTAGCTCCGTAACCATCACCGCTACCCCGGCAACAGGTTTCCACTTCGTACAATGGGAAGATGATGCCACCGCACCCGCTACACGTACGATCTCTAACATCAAAGATGCGACGCTCAAGAACTACAAGGCTATCTTCGCAGCCGACGAAACGGTTGTTGACCCATCTATCGACCCGGGTGTAGATTTCCCTGTAGCACACGGAACAACCCTGCACCTCACGCCGCACACCGATGATGACTGTCAGGAGTTCGTACACTGGAGCGACATCACCGATCCGACAGATCCGAACTACGCAGCTAACCCGCGTGACTTCGAGTACTACGGTGTACTGCCGACCTTCACCGCAGTCTTCCAGACCAAAGTCTTCACCGTTACTGCAACTGCTGACGACAACACCCAAGGTAGCGTAACCGTTACTCCAATTGTGCCCTAAGAGAAGAAACGTTAAATCGTTAAAACGTTAAAACGTTAAATCGTTTTGCGGCGTAGGTTGCTATACATATTATTCCTGGCTCTCAGTGTGCCGATAATGGCCATTGATGTGCCGTGCGGAACGTGGATCGAACTACGGGCCACCACCTCTGTCGAAGACTGGCATTTTGACCATTGGAACGACGGAGATACCTCTGCCGTGCGGCAGGTCGAAGTGACGGCCGATGCACATTACGTGGCGTATTTCGCGCCTAACTGCGGGGATTACCCGGCTTTGCCTGTCGTCGCGCTCTACGACTGGCTTATCATGCTGGATATGCGGTCGATTAATTCGATGGGGTATTACTTCGACGAAGAAGCCGTGACGTGGTACCGTGTCCGTGGAGCGCCGGATAAACTAACCGATGGTGCGTCCGCTGACGATGAACGCATGGGTACAGGTTATTACCTAACCATCGACCAGTCCTTCTTGGGTACAGGCGATTACTATGCGTCCGTCGATGTGAGCGGCAGTCCGTCCGGCGTTCTGTGTACCGACCTCATGCGGTCCCTTATCGTCCATTATGCCTCTTCGGCTGCTCCGGCTCCGCCTTTCTTAGAGCCTACGATGGTTCGGCCGAGCGAACAGCAACGGCTGCTGAGGCTTAACCCGGATTATCCGACAACGGTCACCATCTATGACATCGCCGGACATCGTCTGGAGTGCCTTGAAACGAAAGAGACCGATCGGCTAATCCTCTATGCGCAACCAATACCGGGTTGCTATCAAGTCGTCGTCCAAAACGGCGACATCCAAACCGTATTGCGATATATCGTAATAAAGTGAAAAGTGAAAAATGAAAATTGAAAGGATACATAGAATAGTTGGCTTGTGGATGGTGCTTCTTTCACCTTTCACCTTTCACCTTTCACCTTGCTTGGCACAAACCTCCATGCTCTCGATTGGTGTGCGTGGCGGCGGGCAGACGTATCTGCCTACTGCTGCGGTCGGAGCAACAGGGGAGGTGAGACCAGGTATAGGGGGAGCTGGGGCATTGGACGTGCGCTATACTTATTATGGAGCGGTAGGCGCACAAGTGGAACTGGGTTTCGGTATCGGCGCCGGTTTCGGATACGGAGCCGCTTCGCTGAAAGGCACGAATACGGATACCTATTCGAATACGGACTATCTGGGGAACAAGATGGACTATACCGTTACCTCCGCGTTCACCCAGACCGACCGCTTTGCGAAGGTCGATGCATCGTTGCTGTTCGCGATGCGGTTTGGCGGCGTGACGCTCAATATAGGACCGCGGTTCATGATGCCATTGTCGGCTACCCGTACTTTGACGGTCAACGAGGCGAACATCGATGCGTATTATCCCGCTTATGATGTGCATGTGGTGAACCGGCAGATCACCGGTTATCTCCCTACGCCGTACACGGACACGCGTGCTTCGAACCTTCCGCGAATGAATGTGTTAGTGGCCGCCGAGATCGGATATGAGTGGCGCTTCAACCGGCATGCCTTGGGTGTGCAGCTCTTTGCTGAGGCTGCGGTGTGGAGCAAACAATCTTCAATCTCCAATGTCCAATCTCCAATCATTAGCGTTGCTCCCATCAGCAACGCTAATGACCCCGTTCCGGTAGTTACTGTCGGTTCAGTGGAGTCGTTTGTCGCCCATCGCCGGTACCTCGACTTCGGTATCCGTGCCTATTACGCATTTAATATAGAGCATGTGGTTGAACACCGCTTCAAACCTCGCGGTGACACCCGTAATCACAGAAATAGATATTATTGGTGGTAAATAATATCAAACCGTATAGAGGTTATGGGTTACGGGTTACAGGAAAAGTGCTCTTTGGGGCACTTTTTTTGTGCTTTTTCTTGCGCAATTCAAAAAAATAAACAAATATTTGTCGTATCTTCGAGGGCACCGACACGGCAAGCCGTCCCACCTCGAAGCTACGCTCGCATCCTTGTGCGAATAGCAAGTATTTCCCGCTAAAATCTTAAATAAATTTAATTTTTATCGTTAAATCCTTGCGTATTCCAAATATTTGTTGTACCTTTGCAGCGAATTTTAAAAAATGTAATGGTCATTTCCGAAATGGCGATTACAAAAACACAAACACATTATGCAATTCTTTGATAGAATAAGGGAGACAGAGTCCCTACGGCAAATTCAGCAATTATCGCTGCAACACGCGCAGTTCACGGTATTAACCGGCAGAAGACGTATCGGAAAAACGTCTCTCGTCTTCCATGCGTATCAGGAACCTTTTCTGTATTTCTTTGTGAGCAAAAAAGCGGAAAGTGAATTATGCGAGGCATACCAAAAGGAAATGGCAGATATGTTGGGAATTCCTATGCTTGGTCGGGTTACGCGTTTTGCGGACATCTTTGAATACCTGATGCAACTCGCCAAACAACGCCCCATCACCCTGTTCATCGATGAGTTTCAGGAGTTCCTAAAAGTAAATCCTTCCGTATATAGCGACATGCAGAAGAGTTGGGATCTTAACAAAGAGCAGGCACACATCAACCTCATCGTCGGAGGTTCGGTGCAATCAATGATTCATAAGATCTTTGAGGATAAGAAAGAACCCCTTTATAATCGTCACACGACGATGATGAAACTCAATCGCTTCACTCCCTCGGTGCTCAAAGAGATTCTATCTGCTCACCATCCGGATTATACACCCGATGATTTGTTGGCACTGTATAGTTTTACAGGAGGCGTCGCAAAATACGTTGAACTACTAATGGATAAAGGGGCTGTCACGCGGCAGCAGATGATAGAGACTATCGTGCAACCTGATTCGGTCTTCTTGGCTGAAGGAAAAAACCTGCTGATTGAGGAGTTCGGAAAAGACTATGGCATCTATTTCTCCATTCTTTCGGCAATTGCAACCGGGCACAGTCAGCGCAGTCAGATTGAGGATATCCTCGGCAAAGAGATAGGCGGGTATCTGACCATGTTGGAGGATACTTATGGCATCATCCGCAAGCATAAACCGATGTTTGCTACCACCAATAGCAATGTGCGCTACCGACTTGACGATAATTTTCTCACTTTCTGGTTTCGGTTCATTTTCAAGTACAACTACATGTTGGAGATAGATGCGTTTGAGGCATTGCGCGAAATCATAGAACGCGATTACGAGACGTTCTCCGGTAAGATGCTGGAGCGCTATTTCAAAGACCTGCTCATCGAATCGAAGCAGTTTACGCAAATAGACAACTGGTGGAGCCGGAACGGAGAAGACGAAATTGATATTATCGCGATCAATGAACTGACGAAACAAGCCTCGTTCTATGAGGTAAAACGCAATGAGCACGAATTGGATATGCTGCTTCTCGAGCAGCGCAAGGATACATTCCTTGTCGCCACGCGCCAACTGAAGAAATACGCCATTTCTATTATCGGACTATCCCTGAATGATATGTAACAAACTAACTCTTTATTTGTTGTTCATCCCTGTCACTCGTGTGATGGGGATGATTTTTTAGCACCCATTGGTGACCCGTTTTGACACAAAAGTGACGAAAAACGGCTATTTGGGACGAAATTCGGTAAATTTGTACGAATTGAGAGTCGATTTGTACGAATTGAGAGTGATATGTGTCGATTTGTACGAATTGAGAGTGATATGTCAAAAAAAAGTTGTAATTTTGCACGCAAAATTGTTCAACAAATAAAAACAATGAGAAAATTCGTATTTTTATCATTCCTTTTGCTTGCCGTCGTATTACGCGTTTCGGCGGTGGAGCAGAATGTAGTAGCCGTCTATCAGACGGACGGACAAAAGGCGCTGTTTGCGTTTGCAGACCAGCCCGAAGTGACGTACACAACCACGGATTTGGTGCTGACGACTACCAAGACCTCGGTGCAATATCCTATCTCGCAGTTGAAGAAGATCCAGTTCGAGATGGCAGATATGCCGGAAGGTATCGATGAGGTGTTGGCTGACCAACGCTTCTCGTTCCGGGACGGCAGTATTGTCATCGAAGGCGGAGAACCCAATTCGCTGGTCAATATCTACTCGGTATCCGGTGCGCTGACTGCCCAATACCGGCTGGACTCAAACGGCGATGCGGTCATCCCGATGCAGGGACTGAGCGGTCAACCCTATATCTTCGCTAACGGAAGTATCACCTTTAAATTCATCGCACAATGAGACGTATTTTAGCTCTTAGCTCTTGGCTTTTAGCCCTTAGCTTTTCGATACAAGCTGCGGATATAACGCCGAATGAAGCCATCCGGATTGCGAATGATTTTGTGCAGCACGATCAGACGGCAAAAGCGAACATTCGTAAGGCGCCGGCAGGTACCAAAGTCAGTCCTTCTATCGCGCACAAGATGCCTTCGCGCGTGGCTACAGACAAGGATAACGTGTATATCATCAACCTGGACAATGAACAAGGCTTCGTTATCGTATCTGGTGAAACGGGTACGGAAACGGAGATCCTCGGTTACTGCGATCACGGGTCGTTTGATATCGACAATGCGCCGATTCAGTTCCTCGACCTCATGAACGCGTATTCTGCCGGTATCGATACCTTGCGCCAGAATCCTGTATTGGCACGAATGAAAGCAAGTTATCCGTCGTATATCGGCGATATCGTAGTAGGTCCGCTGCTTACGACAACATGGAATCAGACAGCACCGTATAACAATCAATGTCCCTCCGATGATAATGGGCATTGCTATACCGGCTGTGTGCCGACAGCCTTAGCGCAGGTAATGCGGTATTGGAAATGGCCTGCTACCTACGACTGGGACAACATGCTCGATTACTATGGCTGGAGTTATGCTAAGGAAGGGTTTATCAGTTATAACCAAACGCAAGTGAATGCTGTTGCCCGATTGATGGCGGATATCGGTCAAGCGATGGGAACGATGTATTGCCAAGAGAACGGAAGTCCTACCGGATGGAGTTCTGATGCATTCGTTCAGTCTTTCGGATATGAACGAGGAGTAGGTGTTGTGACCGGAGATAAAGCCGCTAATGTGATGAGTACGCTAAAGACGGAATTGGATGCGAAACGTCCCGTTCCGTATGTGGGGAATCCGGAACAAGGCGACGGTCATGCACTCGTCTGCGACGGTTATACCGCGAATAACTATTTCCATTTTAACTACGGCTGGGGCGGACAAACAGACGGTTTCTATCGTTTGTCGGCTGTACCCATGTATATCAATAATGTGGTAATATGGACGAACATCCGTCCGTACGATGCGGTAGAAAAAGTGATAGACGGCATCCAATACGGCTTGTTAGCCAACGGTACAGCCGACATCATTGAGTACATCGGCGGAGGTATCAATGTGCAAAACGGCGTGCTGATTATTCCTGATTCCGTGACGGACGACGATACCGGCACCCGCTATGCGGTAACGCATATTTGCAAGCATGCTTTCTTCCGCAAGGGCCATTTCAATAAGATGGTAATAGGTGACAATATCGAAGCCATTGATCCGATTACCTTTATGTACACCACAATCGACACTTTGGTGCTGAGCGACAAGATGGAAGTCGTGCCCGAACAGGCTTTTGCATTGACGGATATCAAACATCTGACGATCGGTGCAAATGTCAAACGGATTGGCGAACGGGCTTTTAATCTCTGCCCGCTTTATGACATTGTTTGCAAGAGTCCGCGGATCGAACTGGAGAAGGCTTGTTTTATGATGTCACAGCCTAAGCATGGCGACTGGGAAAAGAGTATCGTTAAAATCGGAAATAAAGCCTTCAACGGAGCAAGACTGAGCAGGAATACTTATTTTGAGAATCTGGAAGTGCTGGGTGACTCTGCCATGTACAATTCTATATGGTTCGATTACGGTACTTTACACTTCCGTATCGGCCCCAAGGTGCGTGAGATAGCCCAATCGGCTTTTGACGGATTTGGACAAAGCATATACTCACCAATGATTATGATAGATAACCAAAACCCGTATTTTACTATTGATTTTGACCCTATCATCTATAATAAAGATACGACTTCCGTTCATCTTGTACTATCCAGAGGAAACTATATCAACAAGACCAGAGTAATAAAGTTGGAACCCGGCTGTGTGCGCGGTACAATGAGCCACATCACCATTCCGCCGACGGTGGTCGATATGGAAGGTACGTTTAAGGATTGTAAACCACCTATGTATTATGCTGAAGTCAAGTGTCCGCATATGGTACCGCCGGTCATCTCAGATGCCACCTTCCCGGATACGCTTTTCTGGGAAGGTGCAGCCGCTATGTATTTGAAAGTACCGGCAGGTACGGAACAGTTGTATGCGGAAGCTCCCGGATGGCGTAAGTTCGGCGAGAATATCGAAGCAATGGATGAGGGTGATTTTGTTCCGATGCCTGCGCAGGATCTGCAATATCAGATGAAGATTCACGGCGACTCGCTGCATATTGCTGCGCCGATTGCCGATGTAAGCAGTATGCGCATGACGGAAGAGAACGGTGAAGCCACCGTGACGCTCAGCGTCAACGGACGGGTGGATTTGCAGACACCTGTATCGAACATAGACAGTATCATCTTTGTGCCGGGCTTTATCTATGAAGGGGCGGAGATCTTTGAGATCAACGATTCTTCCCTTACCGTCAACGCGCAGAAATGTTCTGTCACATTCGAACCCACCACGTTTGATGAAAACGCGCAGATATGTGTGCGTAATTCCGTGCTCCTGCCTCGTCCGATGGAAGGGGTGACGGGCGGTATCGGTATCGACATCAGCATGCTCAATGATTCCGGACGCGTACACGAATTAAGCGGCGTGGCAACGATCTCTATTCCGTTCGAAGTGCCTGCCGATCAATCCGTCGGAGCGGCTTACTTCAACGAGGAAACCGGTGAATGGGATCCCGTCTATCTGGAATATGACAGAGATGCAGGTGTGGCGACTCTCATGACAGATCACCTCTCATACTTCGCTTTCGTTTCCGTCACGAACGAATGCACAAAAGGTGAGATTTTGGAAGCACTCAAAGAGATTCCTGAATTCTACCTTTGGGACCAAGCTACCAAGAAACTGCTGGATATCCTCGCTTCGGACGATCCCGAAGTACAGCAGGCGATCGAGTTTAAAGATGAGATGGGCTTGTGGCAGTCAATCGGTCTGGACGGTTTTTATAACGGAGTGGTAGCCGTCACGGAGCCGTTGTTTAACTTCAAACCGGAATGTATCGATAATGCTGTCACCATCATGGGAAATATCGGTACGGCGTTGACCGTGCTGGATGTCATACGCGCCGACCTGCACGGCGACCAGATAGCGGTTGCTTCCGGTACGCTTAAAGTGATCATGGCTCAAACAAGCGGTGCTGCGGCTTCGGCGATAGGAACACCTATCATGGCGGCCTCGATGTCTATGGTGGCCTTCATCGGCATCGCTTTGGAGAAGTTCGGTACCGATATGCAAAACGCCAAAACAGATTATTTCCGTTCGGCATATAGTTTATACTACAGCATGGCGGGATACGAAATATTAAAAGGAAGGTCCAGTTATGCTAAAGATAAAAACGGCAATCCCAAACCGCACGGTCATTTCCGCACAGCAAAAGACTGGTACGACTATTTCTATCCTATGTTCTTGGAAACGGACTGGGATGCGGATCGACTGATGCGATATATAGAGCAGTCCGTACGCATGTACACCAACCAGTTCTGGCAAGAAGCCAGTGACAATCAAGATGATATCCTCTTGGAAATAGGAAGAAGGGGTATTTTCCAACCGACAACTTATCCTAATGAGGCAGTACAAAAGCAGATTTCGGATGAATACTATGCTGAACTGATGAACGGCGAACTGGTGAGCGTCTTCACGGCCCTGCGCAACAAACAGATCACGCAAGCACATAACCGAGTCGTCTCGAAAATCAATAACATGGCGAAGCTGATGAATAAGAAAGTGGGCTTCAAGATAACAGACTCTTCCATTACGGAAGGCCAGCCATCCAAGTTCTCCGGTTATACCATCGGTTTCCCTGTCTTGGATGAACGTGTATCGGATCCCGACAAATGGCGGAAGACGATCGGTGATGACTGTCAAGTCGCACTGGGATGGTTCACCACCTATGCCCTGGTGCGCAATCTCGTGCCGTTCAAACTCACGCTCTATAACCAAGCCGGTGAGGCGGTGAAGGATTTTGACTTCGAGATAGACGGAGTAGCGGAAAAGAAGACCATTCATATCGATCTCGCTACGCAAGGCATCTCCGTGGAGAACAAACATCTGGACGATCTCCATCTGACCTATAATCCCGTTGCCGCCGACTTCTTCTTCGCCGGCATCGATGCCAACGATATGTACAAAGACCCCTTGCTCGACGAACTGGTCTATATGGACGAAGAGATCAATCCATATAAGAATCAAACGCGCTGGTGTACGGAGGTAGAGCGATTCTTCAATAATCATGATTTCATCACGGTTGATTCCACCGGTAATTTCACCCTTGGTGACGATATCATCGGTACATTCGTGGGCGACTCGGCAACGGGAACATTCATTATCAATACCGATTATAAGTTCTTTATTCAAACGGCGCAACAGTACCTCAACATGTGGAACAATGAGAACTCCTCCTATGTGGACCGACTGAAAATACTCCTGAACGGTTCGCTCAAACACCAGATCGCCTGCACCTACAAGATCAAACGCAGACAGGCGGGAGATCATGACGAGTATGATATTACTTACACCGGACAGGGAGCTTTTGACATGACCGCACGACATATCAATGCTTTCAACAAGAGTATTGATTGGGTAACCATGGTAACGACAGACGATTGTCCGTCTTTGTCCATGAGCGACATCGGCATCGGCACCTCCTCTGACGGCGGCGATGTAACCCTCGAATATGCCGTCACATTGAAATAGGCAATGTAATAATATACACAAAAAGAGCGCTTCGGCGCTTTTTTTATGGGAGGAGTGGGCAAAAAAGGCCTAAAATGGGTCAAAAATGCAGATTTCTATTGAAAAGTGTAAAAAATATTTGCATAATTCAATTGAAAAGTGTAATTTTGCAGCGTGAAAAAGTATTGAAAAGTGTAAAAGCGTATGTTGTACCGCAAGATTTCGGGATATTTGGAGGAGTATCTGCGTTCGGAGAATGACAAGATACTGATCATAGAAGGTGCACGACAGATAGGTAAGTCGTTCATCATTCGTGAGGTGGGTAAGCAAGTGTACAAGCATTTCATCGAAGTGAACTTTGTGCAAGACGATGAAGGACCACAGCTGTTCAAGAACATCCACGATGTGAATGACTTCTATTTTGCGTTGAGTTCGGTAGCTGGAAACGAGTTGCACGAATACAGCGACACGTTGGTGTTTCTGGACGAGATCCAGCATTATCCGCAATACCTGACGCTGCTGAAGTTCTTCCGGCAAGACAAGCGGTACCGGTTCATTGCGAGTGGGAGTTTGTTAGGCTTGACGCTGAAGAAGACGAAGTCGATACCGGTGGGGAGTGTGATCCGTAAGCGGATGTATCAGTTGGATTTTGAGGAATGGCTGATAGCGAACGGTTATGGCGAGGAGGCTTTGCGGCGACTGCGTGATGCATACGACCAAAAGGAGAGTTTGAGCAAGGAGCAGCATGAGTATGTGCTGTCGCTATTCAAGCGGTATCTGCTGGTGGGAGGACTGCCGGATGTGGTGAATGAGTATTTGGGGACGCATAACATCGCGAAGGTGCGTGAGGTGCAGAATGCGATAATGGACCTGTACAAGCAGGATGCGGTGCAATACGAGGAGGCTGCGGAGAAGAAGTTGTATATCCAGCGGATCTACGACATGATACCGAGTCAGATGGAGAACAAGAAGAAGCGTGTGGTGGTGAAGGATATCCAGGAGAAGAAAGGGGATCGGTTCGACAACTACAAGGAGGAGTTTGATTATCTGGTGTTTGCGGGAGTGGCGTTGGCTGTGCATGCGATATCAAATCCTCGTTATCCGCTGTCGGAGTCGCTGCAGAAGAACTTGCTGAAGTTGTATCTGAACGACGTGGGTCTGCTGACAAGTGTGCTGTACGGATTGTCGATCAAGGCCGTGATGGAGACGGAGAAGAGCGTGAACCTGGGTGCGGTATATGAGAGTGCGGTGGCACAGGAGTTGGCTGCGCATGGGCATAAGCTTTTTTATTATGACAACCGATCAAAGGGCGAGGTGGATTATATGATTGATGATACGGAGAATTGTCGCGTGATGCCTGTGGAGGTGAAGTCCGGTAAGGATTATACGGTGCACAGTGCGCTGACTAATTTTGTGACGAATCCGGATTATAAGATCGAGGACGCGGTGGTGTTGTCGAATGAACGGGAGGTGAAGCGCGAGGGAAAGATATGGTATCTGCCGGTGTATTTCGCGATGTTCATGCATGCGATAGAGGCATCGGAGATGGATGAGGAGGATTTGATGTTTTAAAAAGAGCGCTTCGGCGCTTTTTTAGCGTATATCTCCCACAGATTTTACAGATTTAACGGATTTTTGCAAATAAATTTGCGTATTCCAAATATTTGTTGTACCTTTGCAACCGCAAAGGTTAAACAACACGATTATGAGTTACATGCAAATGGCACAATTAGATGTGCTCAACGTATTAAAGGGCATCAAAACGGACGCTGAATATGCGGATTTCCGTAACATGCTTGCGCGTTACTTCGCTGATAAGGCCCAAAAGCAAATAGATGCTTTGTGGGACAATGGTACTATCAATGAAGAGACCATTGAGGCATGGGGTAATGAACGAATGAGAACTCCTTATCGTTATGCGGTACATCGTTCTTGATACCAATTGCCTTCTGCAGGCTTTACCATCTAAGAGTCCGTACCATAAAATCTGGACAGATATCTTGGGTGGTAAGATTAGTTTGTGCGTAAATACAGATATTTTGGAAGAATATGAGGAAATGATCGCACTAAAATCCACTCCGGAAATTGCAACTAATGTAGTAGAAGCAATCGCAAATCTCTCCACGACTACTTTCCAGAATACATACGTGCATTTCGAGTTACTTCCCGCTGATTCAGACGACAACAAGTTTGTTGACTGCGCTGTGGCTTCGGATGCGGAATATATTGTTACAAACGACAAACACTTCAACCCGCTCAAGCAAATTCCTTGGCCGAAGGTTGAAATCATCAAAATAGCAGAGTTTATCAAACAACTCTAACCCCTCGTCGCTTGCCAACGTAAAACAGCAAGGACATATTGAAAGCGTAAACTTCAAAAAAATATACCTACGAGAAAGGGTAAATATTCCTCTCTCTCATCCCTGTCACCCGCGTGATGGGGATGATTGTTTAAGTGCGATTTTTGAACCGTTTCGGACTCGTTTTTGGAATCGTTTTGACACAAAAGTGACGAAAAACGGCTATTTGGGACGAAATTCGGTAAATTTGTACGAATTGAGAGTCGATTTGTACGAATTGAGAGTGATATGTATCGTGCAACAAACAAACATCAAACCATATGAAAAAACTATTACCCCTCCTTGCTGCCTTGCTGATGGTAAGCGCAGCATGGGCACAGGACGAGCAACCTGTGCAGAAACTGAATGTCCACATGATGGACGGATCAGTGGTAACGTTCCTGCTGGACCAGGAACCGGTGACGAAGTTCGAACCGGGACAACTGATTCTGCAGACTTCCGGCGATGCGCCCATCATCTACCTGCTGGAGAACGTACGCAAATATACGTACGAAGGTCTGCCGGAAGGTATCGATGCGCCTGTCGTAGCGCCGGGAACGATCCTTATTCGCCAGAACAATGAGATGATGCTCATTGATGGTCTGCCGGATCAGGCCAACGTAGCGGTGTATAACGTGGACGGCAAGCTGCTCTTTACCCAACAGGCCACAGGCGGCAGGTCAACCTCGATCCTCATGACCGCCTATCCCGCAGGAAACTATATCATTAACGCAGGAGGCGCCTCCTTCAAATTCGTGAAACAATGAGACGGGTATTATTAGCTGTTAGCTTTTGGCTTTTAGCCCTTGGCTTTGTAAACGCGCAAGAAGCGTTCTACATCTACCGCAATGACGGCGATTTCAACGGATTCTTCTATGACGAAGTGGTCGAGATGCGCCAGTCCAAGATCGGCGTGGACTCGATTGAATATGACCGCTGGGTGACCCAAGAAGTCGTCCTTGCCGACACCATCTATCGTATCCCGTTAGGGGCGATCGACTCCATCGGTTTCCAGCAGCCGGAGATTCGTTTGAACCCGAATATTAAATTCGTTGAGAGAGAAGGGTATAGTCCGTATTTACAATATTGGTGGGGACGCGTTTCATTTGTGGATATGCCGGAAAGCATGGCTCCAGAAGTAGGCGATGTGCTCATTGGGCTGCCTACAGATGCATGTGCTGATGAGTATAGAAGTTGGGGAGGTAGTTTCGCGCTTATCGTTGAATCGTTAGAAAAAGAAGGTAACAAACTCTTCGTGAATGGTAGAGAAGTTACACAAATCAGCGATGTTTTCGACCAATACGTTACCGTAGAGCAGATCGGCGTAGATCAACAAGGGAATATCCGTCGCCGTATAGCCGGTTGTACTCCGGACGGTTTTCCACGCAAAGCACCTACAGCTTCCGGCGAGGGACAACTCACACTCATTGACTTCGCAGGTACGCTAAGTCGCGAGTGGGAAGACTCTTGGACGACTACTAAGATAGACCTTACAGCCGATGTAGGAATCAAACTAATCATGCGTGCTGCCTATAATATCACATGGAAGCGTTTTTATGTGAAGCTGTCACGCGATTTTATTGCTAATGTCAAACCTACAATAGGCGCATCGATGTCATCTAGTTTTGAGGGGTCAATGGGTGAGATAGTAGGCCTTCCGCCTATCCTGTTCCCTGCCGCTTGCCCTGTATTCCAGACTCAACCACGACCTGATATCTTCCTGCGTGCGGAAGGTAAGGTAGAGGCTCGCTTCAATATGCCGAAGGTGCAGATTGGAATAAGCGATGATATGATCATGGATAGCAAAAATCTCTTCCCCATAACTTATGGATTGCATTTAACTCCGGATGAGGACAAAGAAGTGCCGACGGAGATGCTGGACCTGTCTATCAACGCGAAATTCAGCGGATACGTACAGACCGGAGTGGAGTTTGTGGCTAATTTGGCTACGGCCAGTTGGTTCAAGAAAGTGCTGATGACCGATATCAGTCTGCACTTGTATGTAGGTCCGAAACTGAATGGCGAAATAAAGCTCTATGATTCAGGCTACGATAACAATCAGACATCGTATTTTTACCTGTCCCATGCAAATATCAATTACTCGCTCCTATCGTTGGATTTGGAAGCGAAGGCTACCGCTGCCGCTTTTTGGCAAGACCCGGCAGAACGAACGTTCTTCAATAAGAACTGGTCTTTCATTTGCGATACCTTCCGTCTCGCGCCCGTATTTAAAGAGCCCACTATTGAAGTCAGGGAAAACGATGTACGCGTCGTGTTGAATACCGAAGGTTCGAAGATCCTTTCTTATACCAAGTTGCAGGTCGGTTTATGCGATCATTACGACAATGCCAAAAGCCAACCAAGTCTGTTGTATGGCAATTGGACGATGTTTGATACCAGAAATGAGAAGTACGAGGTTTCTATCCCGTTGTCTGATCTGAAGGCACAACGGTATTATGTAGGAGCAGTGGTAACCCCCGGGCCTTTTGGCACTTATTTCTCTCCGGAAGTATTATTACACGACCATTTTTTTGTCCCGCCATTCAAGATCAATCTGACACAGGATTCGCTGGTGTTCGATTGTCAGGGCAACCAAACGAAAAGTGTAGAATTTACCACCAATTGTCCGACGGGCGGAATTTTTATCTATGGTAATAACAGCAGGTGGTGTGATAAAGACACTTTAATTGTCTTGGACGAGCAGTTAGGGAAATACAGAGCCGTATTCCGTTCTCACCCAAATACTACGCTATTCAGCATGTCATCCCCAAAATCTGCCAATCATTTAGAAATATATCTGCAAAGTTCCGGGTTGACTCAGACAGTGCCCGTAGGGTTCTATCTGAAAGCACCGAACCAGAATGTAGCGACTATTACGCCTAACGTCTATGCTCGCTTCAATTATCAGTACTACGATGAAACCACTGAACAATACGAGGAACGACGAGCCTATGTAAATTTCTACAACTCAAATATTACTATCCAGCGTAATGGTGAAGATGAACTACACATGGAAGGTTCGTATGTTGAGACTCAAATGAATGGTGATATCACAGCAACAAATCATTTGGAAATGGATGTACGCAGAGATCCAAATAATCCGAAGTCTGATAAATACATCTATACGAACGGCAAATGTACTAAAATCGAAGTAAACACATGCTCCTCTAACCCTATAACGGAAACTACGGTGATCTATTTTGAGTCAGACCCGAACAATCAGAACACACCCAAAGTAACAAGCGGAACGACAGACATAGTAAAAACAAAAGGGGATGGCACACAAGAGACATCGCACTATTCCATGCAAGAAGGATTCGATTCAATTGTTGATGTCAATTATTGGGTTAGTTACAATCAATGATTTGTCTCCCTTCCCCACAAATATACAATTATTTCATTTAAGCAAAACAAACAAAAACTCAATATAATCATGAGAAAAATTATTTTAGCCTTTGTACTATGTACATTGTCCCTTTGTCCCTTGTTCTCGCAGGACGCGCCCGTCCAGAAACTCAACGTATGGAAGATGGATGGCACACAAATCCAGTTCTTGCTCACCGATGAGCCTGTGACCACTTTCGAGAATGGCAACCTTGTCATCACCACCAATCAGGGACAGTTCCGCTATCCCTTGGCGCAGATGAGCAAGTACACCCACGAAGGTCTGCCGGAAGGTATCGATGCACCGGTCGCACCCGGTGACATCCTTGTTCGCCAGAACAACGAACAGATGCTCATCGAAGGCCTGCCCGACAACCAATTAGTCGAAGTCTATAGCGCAGACGGCAAACTCATTCTTTCGCAGCGCACCACCGGTGGTCAATCCACCCTTCTCAACCTTGCCGCCCAGCCGCAAGGAACCTACATCGTAAGCATCGGTCAAACCTCCTTTAAATTCGTGAAACAATGAGACGGGTATTATTAGCTGTTAGCTTTTGGCTTTTAGCCCTTGGCTTTATAAACGCGCAAGAGGCATTCTATATCTACCGCAATGACGGTGACTTTAACGGTTTCTTCTATGACGAGGTAGTCGAGATGCGGTATTCCAAGATTGCCCTCGATTCCGTAGAGCACGAACAATACGTCACCTGCGAAGTAGAACTTGCAGACACAACCTATCGTATTCCGTTAGGGGCTATCGACTCCATCGGATTTGAGCAACCTGAGATTCGATTCAATCCACGAGTGAAGTTTATTGACAAGGACGGGTACGCACCTTATCTCGCGGCGCTGAACATGTATCATGGATGTAACTTTACCGATCTTCCTGCGAATATGATACCCCAAGTGGGAGATGTCTTCATTGGCTTACCGACGGATTCCAGAGCAGAGGAGTTGTATGGTCGGGAAAATGGTAGTTTCGCTTTTGTTGTGGACGAATTGGACGGATGGACTTATCCGGACAACGGTCGCACGGTGACAGTTACACAGTTCAAAGGACATCAGGTGGATAAGATAGGTGATGTCTTTGAGCAGTATATCACGGTAGAACAGATAGGCATGGACCAGCAAGGTAATATCATTCGTCGCATAGCAGGATGCACACCGGAAGGTCTGCCGCGTAAAGTGATCACCGCGGCAGGAACAGGCGATATCGATTTGTTTGACATCTCCTTTAATCTTACACGCGAGTGGTTACCGGGAGGGGATGATAAAGTGGATTTGTCTGCGGAAGTCAAACTCAAAGACCATATGCGCGCAGCCTATAATATCACATGGAAAAAATTCTATGTTAAACTGACCAATGAACTGACGACACGTGTAAAACCTTCTTTTGGTTTGCAACTGAACAAGAGTTATGAGGCCACCTCAGACGATTGGGTAAGTATTCCTCATATTCTCTTCCCTGCTGCGTGCCCGATCTTCGAGACCAATCCGACGCCCATGTTCTTCTTCCGTGCCGATGGTACATTGGAGACTCGTCTTAACCTGCCGGCTGTACAATTGGGACTGGCAACAGACTTTATCATTGACTCCGATCAAAGAGTATTCCCTGTCAGCTTCTTGATGCACATGATTCCGGATGAAAAGCCGGAGGTGGATGATGATATGCTGGATATCTCCAATAGCGTGACCTTAAAGGGTACGTTGCAGGCAGGTATTAAATTCCAAATGAACATAGCTACCGCCAATTGGTTCAAGAAAATCCTCATGGCCGATCTGGGACTGCATCTATACTGCGGACCGAAATTAGAAGGACGTCTCTCCATGAGTGCCGATCTGTTTAATGAAGCCTCGGAAGAAGATGTTTACCCGACGAATAGCATTTATAAGGCGCTTGAGAAATCGTATATCAATTTCTCTTTCCTCTCGATAGACTTGGAAGCCAAGGCCAAAGCTACAGGATTCTGGGGTGACCCGGTAGAGAAGAAATTCTTCGACGCCAACTATTCCATGCTTTGCGATACCCTCCATTTCGCACCGACTTTTGACCCCATCACGGTGGACTATGACTCCACTACATTCGAGGTGACCGTTCATCTCCATCCGCATAAGGGTTGGATAGTAGGCGGATCACGTATACAGTTAGGGAAGCGCACCACCTATAGTCGGACGTTTGAAAAGGTGGAACCCATCATCAACATCGGACCGAGAAACAACGACACGGTGGTAGATTACACGCTGGAAAATATACGCTGGGATGAGTCAACATATCATTTTATTTCCCTTGTGCGGGTAGGTTCATTCCCACCGGTTAGGGGCGATTGGGAAATCTATTGGAACCCAAGTCTGTATTTCGAAGCAGATCAAGATTCACTGACCTTTGGAGCTAAAGATAACTTGAAGAAGACTGTAAATATTTCTTCCAATGCTACACTGAATCATATTCACTATTCTGAGCAAACAATTCCCGACGGATGGTTTAATAGATATAGTTATGAGACAGAAACTTTAGATGATAGTCATGGTTCGTACTGCTTAAATCTGGAAGCGGCTCCGAATAAAACCGTGTTTGACCGCGAGACATTTAGAAACGACTCCCTTAGACCGAAACTATATATAAGGAATATATGGAAAAATTATTTTATCGGCATGTACCAACCGGCGCCGGATCTATCCAATGTAACCCTTAACATGAGAGCCTCGTTCAAAGATGATTTGGGCAAGACCCGAACTGCCGAATATCACGGAAAGGTTTCCGTTACCCCTAATGGCAAGGATTTTGTGCATGTAGAAGGCACTTACGTCGATGAGAGTACCGCGAATACCACAAAGACCTATACCATCTCCATGGACTTTATGCGAACGCACAAAATAAATGCGCAAGGTCAACGTGTGGCAGAAGAAACCGAAGCATCAGGAACTATTACCTACCATTTCGTATCCAACTTAGGTTCTACCAAGAAAGAGATTCGTACAGAAGCAACCTTCGGCAATTCTGTCAAAGGAACAACAAGCGGTGCAAGTGGTCCTTTATCATCCGGAACACACATGGAATGGGAAGATGATTCCCAAACAGTCAACTCCCAGATGACCTCTAATACAAGCGTCAGCTTCCAACTGACGGCAGAATAATTGCTCCCGTAAGAAGAAAAAGATTTAATTTACTAAATTCCCTCTCTCTCATCCCTGTCACCACGTGTGATGGGGATGATTTTTTGCCTATTTTCGCCTTTTTCCGTAAAAAATGTAAAAATTTCGAAAAAAAATAACCTATTTCTTGCGTATATCATTTTTTTGTTGTACCTTTGCGGCGTATTTTACTCGTACTACGTGTGTGATTATATTTTTTTTGTTGCTCACGTCGGGGAAGTGTCCTATTAGTGCGGGTGGGATACAGGACATGATAAATAGCGTCTTACGCGCTTTGTTTTGGTCAATCGAAATCTGGTAAATTTCACAAAAGAGTTACAAAACATTGCGACACTAAGATGCCTATGGTGTGTATATATGTGTGCGCGCGCAGTTGCGTGTACTTTTCTAATAATATATACGTACGGCGTGGGCTACGGTGTTGCTGTTTGTAACGAAAGGCAATACCAGAGCCTCGATTGGCGGAACAGCAATAGTGCAGTCCCGCTTTCTTTTTGTATATATGTTTGCGGGAAAAAATATGATCTTTGACATATTGGATTACCGTAAAAAGAAAGAAATTTTGCATTTTTGTGCGAAATTATTTGCGTATGTCAGAATTTTGTAGTACTTTTGCAAACGCAAAAGTTTAAATGAGTAGATTTATGACAGCAACGCAACCCACATTCAACGAGGTGTTTGATATGGCATGCATGTTACCACGCCAAGAACAGCAAGAGCTGGTACAAAAAGTGCAATATATCATTCGGCTCAACGCAACGTCTTCACCAATTAGTAAAGAAGAGTTGTTGACGCGTCTTGAGCATGCTGACGCAAGAATTGACGAGGGACACTACGTAGAGCACGAAGTTGCCAAACAGCATTTTCAAGCTCGCAGAGCACAAATGTCGGCAAGATTATGAGACTGATTTGGGCAGATGAGGCTATTGAATCGGTGGATAATACCGCTGATTACATAGAGGAGTACTTTGGTGTTGAGCGTAGTATTCAGTTCTATGACGAGGTACAGTCAAGGGCAGATGAATTGGAGATATATCCCAAGTTGGGATCTATAGACGAAGACTTGGCTGGAGGGAAATATGAATATCGCTCTTTAGGAATTGGAGAATTAAGTCGATTAATTTATCGTATTGACGGAGAAACAATTCGTATTCTTTATCTTTGGAACACTCGAAGAGATCCTTTGAGACTCGTGAAAATGTTCGTATAGCATTATAAATTCATACATTAGCGGTAATCCAATTAAAGCGGATTGCCGCTTTTTTTGTGTATGGAAAGTATATCTACGGAAAGGGGTAATCACGTGGGTGTTACGGGGTAATATCGTATCATACATCACCCTATATATACTATGTATATATCCCGTGATTTTGAAATAATGAGGTCCAAAAGACCCAAAATGATCCCAAAAGAAAACGACAAAACCAATTAATAATTAACCGAGCCGGAGGTTATAAAAAAGACGGCAAATGGACATTGACATATTGGATTACCGTAAAAAGAAAGAAAATATGGCAGGAAAGAATAAGAATAAAAGCAAGAGACATCGACTTCTTCTTAAGTGGGGACGGCTTGTTCTCGCTATGGTTTCGTCTATCCTGTTGCTCAGTAAACCGGTATTTAACTTTGTGGACGAGAAGGGTATCATTAGTGTTAAGACGTACAAGATCACAACACGCACGATTGAGATGCACCATGTAGATATGAAAACCGGACTGGATGAACTGGTTGGCGCGATGTCTATTAGCGGCTTATTCTATGGCGCCTTGGCTATTATGGTTGGATGTTTCTTATGCGCCCTGCTGTATGAGAGTCATAGGATTCGTATTCTCATTAGCTCCATTACTGCTTTCATGGCCGGAGCTTATTATCTGCTGATAGGATATTATGTGCTTCGGTTGTCACAAGAATTCTGCTTAATACTTTATCCCAACTGGGTAGCTCTGCTTCCGGTTGTGGTATTAGTAACGATGCTTTCTATTCGCAATAGTACTGTTCGTAAGTTGATGGAGGTCAAGCAAGATAAAGATGAAGGCCTTTCGCCTCATCGACACCGATCTATGTGAACGATTTTTCGGTAATCCAATAAATGTATGGAAACAAAACAAAACCAATTTATAATTAACCGAGCCGGAGGTTATAGAAAAGCCGGCAAATAAATCAGAACAACGAATATATGAGAAGATTAGGTTTCATATTACTCACGGGAATTTGTCTCCTCGTTTTCGTTGTGCCCATTTCTGCGCAAGAAATTCCTGATTTTATTACCGATTCGCTGACTATGGATAGCATAGCTATCGATAGTCTTGATCCGGATCCGGAATGGTATGTTGCACCATTAGTTCGCGAAGCGGATTTCGCTCCCCGTCGTGCTGCAGCAGCCAATTGCCCGGTGGACTCCGTCCTTACCTTCAATGTCGATTCCGTATTGGTGGAAGTGACGGTCTATGAGTATGGCGACACCACTCGTACGTTGGTATGGACGGTGAATGCAGACGGAAGCCGTGTCGGCAAATCCCGCACCGAATCCGCCTCTACCGCTACTACTTCCTATTCCGCTACTTATGCCTGGGATGCAGCTACCAACGATTGGAAAGGAACATCCAAAGAGGAACATACCTATAATTCTGCCAACAAAGAGACGACGCGTATCATCTATAACACCTGGCTCAATAATGAATGGGTGGCGGATACCAAATATACATGGGCGTATGATGCAGCAGGTAGGGAGTCGGAATATACCACCTATTCCCGTAATACAACCACGAATGAGCTGGTGCTTTCCCAACAGCGTATTCGGGAGTGGTACAATAACAGCAAACTCACTTTGGAGATCCAGTACACCGCCCATAACGGTACGGCTTGGTCGGCAGGAACGAAGAAAGTCTATGACTATGATGCTTCCGGCAACCAGATCGAATATACGTACTATAGTTCCTTGTCAAATGGCAATTGGGTAGGTTTGACGCATGAGGTTTGGACGTACACTTCCGGCAAGAAGACCTATTATGAGAAACAGACATGGTCTAATGGAGACTGGGTGAACGATACGAAAGAGGTATGGGAGTTCAATACGGCAGGTAAACAAACCTTGCATGAGAAATACAATGGTTCCAATAGTACTTGGACGTTGGCTTTGCAAGAGAACTCCGGTTATGATGAGGCAGGTAATAATACCTTGATTGAGAACTATTCTCTTACCAATAATGTTTGGACGGGTACAAAGAAAGAGGAGTACACCTTCAATGCCGCCAAAAAGAAAACAAGCACCGTTATTTATCAGTGGACGAACGGCGCATGGGTGGGTAAATCAAAGGAACTTTGGGCATTCAATGCTGCCAACAAGCAGACCTTGCACGAGAAATACAGCTGGTCTAACGGCGATTGGTCGCTCACCTTGCAAGAGAACTCCGGTTATGATGCAGCAGGGAATAACGATTTGATTGAGAACTACAATGTAAGTAATGGTACCTTTACCGGCACAAAGAAAGAGGAATACACCTTCAAAGGCACTAAAAAAACCGTTGTAATCAAATACAAATGGTCTAACGGCGTGTTTGTCTATAATACAAAAGCCGTTACGGATGTAGATGATGCCGGTAACAGCATTGAGACGGCCAATTATAATTGGTCGAATGATGCATGGGTAGGAACGGGCACACGCACGCTTCAAACGTTCAATAGCAGTAAGAAAGTTACCGAGAAAATAACCCAGACATGGCCTACAGGATCCGCTGATTGGGTGAATAAGACCTGTACTACAACGGTCTATTCCGGCGCTAACAAGATGCAGGAATTGTATTCTAATTGGTCGAACGATGCTTGGGTTGCTTCCAAACGCACGGATTACCATTATAATGCATCTAATAAAAACGACACCACAACGTCATATACCTATAGCGATGACGAGTGGAAATATGCTAACCGAACGGTCAACACCTTCAACGCAAATGGAACTAATATCATGACCCATAATGCCAAATGGCAAGATAATGCATGGGTAATGACCTCTATGACGCGTACGGATATCAGCGATATGACGGTAGATGGTATCCGTCAGACCCTCTATGCACAATGGCAATGTGGCGCTGATTCGGTGTGGAAAGGTATACAAAAAGATACTTCTTCGTATACTTCATCGGGTAAGAAAATCATGGAAGCGCATTATACCTCGTGGGCGAACAATGCGTGGGTGCCCTCGTACAAAATCGAACATGAGTATGATGAGGCTGATCGCGAAATCCTCAATCGTCGTATGGATTGGGTCAATAATAAATGGCAAGGGCACTATCTCTTTGAATACGAATACGATGACCTGGATCGTCAGATTGCCTATACGTATTACGGCGATTGGAATAATAGTACTAACTCTTGGATAGGTAGTTCGAAATACGATTATGTGTATGGACCGAATGGAAAGTATTCGCAACAAGTAATGTACAAATGGCAGAATAATCAATGGGTAGGTTTGTTCCAGTATTTCTATACCTATGATGCTTCTGATCGCGAAGTAGAACAACTCGTTCAAAGTTATTCGAATGGTAATTGGAAAAACAGCCAATTGTATATACATGAATATAATGGATCGCAATTATGGAAGAATAATGAGTATCGCTGGATAAATGAACAATGGATATTTAGTTCGCGCAACGAATCGTATTATGATGAAGATGCTCAAGCTAAACTAAGAAGAAAAGTCAATGGCTCGTGGAGTAATGGAAATGTCATTTCCTTTACCGACAAGTTGTATTCCTATGCTTGCGATCCCCGTTACTACACCATTCGCTTCGTCAATTACGATGGAACAGAATTGTCAGCCGCGCAGATAGAAGAAGGCCATACACCAGTATATGATGGCGAAGAGCCTTCTAAACAGGAAGATCCTGAATTTACTTACGCCTTCGCCGGTTGGACTCCGTCTGTCGTACCGGTTACAGGGAATGCCACCTATACCGCTACCAAGCGCAGTTATACGATTACATGGCTCAATGAGGATGGCACTGAGATTTCGCACGAGACTATGGAATATGGTGCTACACCCTCGCAC
>CADCDS010000027.1 GCA_902800215.1 uncultured Bacteroidales bacterium
CCGGGTTCGTACGCACAGATCATCATCCCTGAGTACGATATCGACTACGACCGCGACATGGATAAGTCCCTCATCGGCGACCTCTACCTGCCCGCTTGGCAGAAGTTCGGCCTGTTCAAACTCAAACAGAAGAACACCCAGGCTACCGTGCGTGCGTACTCCATGGCTAACTACCCCGACGAGGGCGATATCATCACGCTTACCGTGCGTATTGCGACCCCGCCGTTCAAACCCAAAGAGCAGTGCCCCAACGGTCCTGAGTTCATGGATGTACCCTGCGGTATCGCTTCTACCTATATCTTCTCGCTCAAACCGGGCGACAAGGTACGCATGAGCGGTCCTTACGGCGAGTTCCGTCCTGTCTATGACAGTAAGAAGGAGATGATCTGGGTCGGTGGTGGTGCCGGTATGGCTCCGCTGCGTGCGCAGATCATGCACATGTTGAAGACCCGCAACTGCCGCGACCGTCAGATGCACTATTTCTACGGCGCACGTGCTATCGACGAAGTCTTCTTCCTGGAGGATTTCCTCGCATTGGAGAAGGAGTTCCCGAACTTCCATTTCCACCTCGCGCTCGACCGTCCGGACCCGAAGGCCGACCAATTAGGAATCAAGTACACCCCGGGCTTCATCGCTCCTGTTATGGGCGACACCTACCTCAAGCAGCATGACGCCCCCGAGGATGTCGAGTACTACCTCTGCGGACCTCCTATGATGGCCAAGACCGTCCTCGACCTACTCCACTCCCTTGGCGTAGATGATGCCGATATCCGCTTCGATAACTTCGGCGGTTAATCCCCGTTTCTCAATAAGGTACGTGCGCACCCGCGTGCGTACCTTATTTTATTGACTCATAAGAACAAATATGGCATATACAGATCAATCCATTCATGACATCGTTGCCGCACAGCGGAAGTTTTTCCGTACCGGCGAGACTTTACCCGTTAAATGGCGTATTCAACAACTCAAACGCCTCAAAGCGGCGGTGATAGCGCATCAGCATGAACTCATCAGCGCCCTGCAGAAAGACCTCGGCAGAAGTGAGATGGAGGCCTATTTGTGCGATATCGGTCCCATCATCACCGAGGTGAACGAAATGATATCCGGTTTGCGCCGCTGGGCACGGCCGGAGATTCATTTCAGCGGTCTGATGTGCTGGCCGAGTATCTTCACCAAGGTCTATAAAATGCCGTACGGTGTCACGCTGGTCATCAGTCCGTTTAACTTCCCTATTCTGCTGACGATAGGCGTGGTAGCGGCAGCGATGTGCGGTGGAAACACCGTTGTCATCAAGTCCAGTTCCAAGTCAGCCGCCTCCACCGAGGCTCTCAAGAAATTCTTTGCCGATGTCTTCCCGCCGGAGTATATCACGCTCATCGACGGCGGTCATGACGTGGCGGATATGTGTCTGGCGCAACGATGGGATAAGATCTTCTACACCGGCAGTCCGTCGGTAGGCAAACACGTACTCGCCGAAGCAGCGAAGAACCTCACACCCGTGGCACTCGAACTGGGAGGAGAAACCGGTAACTGGTGTATCGTGCGCAAAGACGCCAACCTCAAAGACGCAGCACGTAAGATCGCGTTCTTCAAGCTCCTCAACGCCGGACAGATATGCATCAACATCAACCAGATCGCGGTGGCGGAAGAGATTGCCGATGACTTCATGGCGGAACTCAAAGCCGCTTTCATCGCCCAGATAGGCGAACATGCGGAACAGAATCCCGAGTACCCGAAACTCATCACCGACGCGGCCTATGACAAATGCGTCCAGTGGGCGGAACAATACAAAGACCGCATCGTCTTTGGAGGCAAAGGAAACCGCATCACCCGCCAATTCGAACCCACGATGGTCTATCCCGTCGATATCCACGAACCCATCGTGCAGCACGAACTCTTCTGTCCTATCCTGCCGATCGTACCGTTCAAAGACGCTGAAGTGGATACCCTCATGGACATCATCGCTGACCGCGAACATCCCTTGGCGATGTACGTGTTCACGAAGAACATGAAATGGGCCAAACGCGTCATGCAGACCCAGCAGTTCGGCGGCGGCTGCATCAACGAGGTATGCATCCATATGATGGTGAAAGGCGTGCCCTTCAACGGCACCGGCCATTCCGGCATGGGCGCTTACCACGGCGAATGGGGATTCCGGGAGTTCACCCACCCGCAAACGGTACTCAAAGGACATACCCATTTCAACCTCTCCTTACGCGAACATCCCTACTCCGGCAAAGCCGGCAAAAGAAAGATGAGACTGCTTCGCCTCTTCGAACGATAAAAGACACGACTATGGCATATCCGAAATTAGAAAACCGCCCGTGGAAGGTGGTGAAATCAGAGAATATCCTGCATCTCGGACCATGGCTGTCCGTGCGGCAGGAGTGCGTCGAGTTACCGAGCGGCAAGCAGATCCCTACCTGGTTCATCCTGGAGTTTCCCGACTGGATCAACGTCATCGCCATCACCAAGGACGGTAAGATGGTGATGGAAGACCAGTACCGCCATGCACTCGGTGAGACCCATTACGAACTCGTAGCCGGTGTCATTGACCCGGGGGAAACACCGCTGGAAGCCGCCAAACGGGAGTTATCCGAAGAAACGGGTTACGAAGGCGGGGAATGGTCGCTTTTCATGACCCTTTCGCCGAATCCGACGAACCACAACAACCTCTCTTACACTTTCCTTGCGACCGGTGTGGAGAAAGTGCGGGAACAGCATCAGGAAGAAACAGAGGACATCCATGTGGACATCCTCGATCCTTCTCAAGTACTGGAGATGTTGCAGGACGGTGAGATCATTCAAGCCCTGCATGCCGCACCTCTCTGGCGCTGGTTTGCTATCAACAAAGAAAACTACTTGGGACTCCAGAAATAATCGGTGATCCAAAGCGGTATACGGTCATGCGTGCGATGGTCGGTGGTGATCTGCGGATTACCCAACGCCCGTTGCACGCGGTCTTTTCCTGCACCGAAACGAACTCCTACCGTCAACTGTACTTTCCAGTTCCAGTTCGACAACCGCAGCACATTGTCATTCTCCGTTTTCTCGGAAGTAAAACGGATATGATCGCCCGTCGCCCAGGCCGACAGATGCACCCATTTATTGATCTCCCAACTGATGGCCGCCCGTACGTTTCCCGTCACATGCACCGGTTTGGCGGAATGCAACGTAAACAACGCTTCTCCCGGCAAACTGGCTTGGATGCTGTCCGGAAAGAGATAGGCGATATGGTTCACCGAGTAGCATACCAACATTGCTGCCGCCGAGGCATGCAGCACCAGTTTACCCTCATTCGGTGTGTAATTGATGCCATAGCCCAAACCGACAGCCACCTGCCGCGTCGTCATACCGCGTACACCCTTCATCATCGACGGCAAAGTCGGATTATCGGCCTGCTTGATCATCACCGTGTCCCCCAACTCCAGCTTACTCGACAGATAGGACAGATGCAGCAATAGCGAACCGGCACTCTTGCGCTGCAGATAGCTCTGCTTCATCGCCGCCGAATGCGAGTAATGCGCCGCATTCAACGCGTACCATACATTGAGGTTCGTATTCGTGATCACCACATTATTCTCGCTGTCCAGCGACGGAATCGGATTATCATTCGCCGCTATGTTCGTTCGGATATTCGTGCTCGTCTGATGGGAGAAATCCAAGCCGATATATTTCGTACCAAAAGAGAAATTGATCTTCCGTGCATAGGCATGCAGCGCGTCCCAGGAGTAACCGAAACCGATACCTCGGAAACCGACGTTGAAACCCAGGTCCACACTCGGCGTGGTGCGGTTATACATGCTTACCGTCAGCGGATAATCGATGACCTTGATGGTATAATCGGAATGCAAGGCCGAATTGATGCCCACCATTCCCGACGTGAAAGCTACCCGCCAGCTGTGTTCCGGCAAAACGATATACGACGTGTCGATACCGTGCAACAGGTAGTTATCCACCCATTGTCCGGAACGGTAGAAGAACAGCAGACCCTTTGTCGGCTGCTTGCTCTCCCCACACCATGCACATACACTCACCAGCGCAAATATCCCTATGATCCAGCTTCTTCGCATTCCGAATGCAAAGGTACTACAAAAATTTGGAATACACAAGGATTTGAGGATAAAAATTGTAAATTTTTACAAATCCAGACTGTTGAGGTCAATCAAATGATTAACGATTGCGTAGATGGTGAGACCTGCGGTGGAATGGATGTTCAGTTTGGCTGTGATATGCTTGCGATGGGAAACGACCGTGTGCTGGGATATACACAGCACATCCGCTATCTCTTTGTTACTCAAACCACGGACTACCTGAATCAGCACGTCCCGTTCCCGAGTGGAAAGTTCCTGCGGCTCGTCTTTTAGCAACGCGGCCTTTGGCCGTTTCGCGTTTGCAATCTTACAGCGCAGCGGTCTGAGTATATCATCTTCAATCGCACAATGGTCCGCAAAATCATGCTCCGTGTGCCATAAATCGGACATGACGCTAATCAGCAAATAGGTGTTCGTGCCCTCCTCGGCGGAAGCCACTCCTCCCGTTTGTCTGGAGGACGTTCCGGGATAATACTTGATAATCAGGTTCTTAATCTCCGTCAACTTACTGGTAATCCGCTCGTCATCGTGCTCGTGTTCTTCGTACATACCCGCGTTCTCGTGCTCGATATGGGTGCGGATCTCCTCCACAAACTCATCGTAGCAACGCAAGATCAGTTCCGGTATCTGAGACGATGCTCCGGCCGGAATAAGTGCTTCGATAAGCGCCCTGCGCAAACGAGGCAAACGAAAATTCAGGAAATAGTTATGTGCATTATGCAAATAGCGTTGCAACGTAGGAATATCGATGTCGGTAAGCTGGGCCTTTTGCTTGAACACTTTGTAGTTCACCACCGCCAGAAAAGTGGGTGTATGAACACCGTACGATGTGCATAACTGCGCAATCGTCTGGTCACCTACGCCCATCTCCAATCCGAAACGACTGATTATCTGAATCGCATCCTCTTCCTGCGACATCAAATCACATATCTTATCCGTTGACTTGTACATAACCCATTTTTTCAAAAAACGGTGCAAAATTACAAAAAAAATCCCATGTGAGCAATAGTCGGAAGCAAAATCACAACATTTAGGGATTGCCCAAATCGGACAAAAGCAGTAATTTTGTATTACGAAAATTTAAGCACAAAAGAAGGTTTATGTATAAGCAAATAATCCTATTGATTTCGCTGATTGTAAGCGCGTTGTACGCTTACGCAGAAGATAGCATCAAGGTGAGTTCCGCTGACCTGCAGGCACTCATGCAACGGATAGAGCGATTGGAGCAGGCACAGGCACATCCTAATAAAATGGGATATGTGGACGGAGTGACCGGTGCCACGCGGCAGGCACCCAAAGATACAACGAGCCGCCGTTTCACTATCGGCGGCTACGGAGAAGTAACTGCCAAGCATTGCTGGTTCTCCAATAACTACCTGCGTTACGGCAAGAACCCGGAGAAATACGCCAATGACCATTTCGGTGAGTTTGACCTGCCGCACGTGGTGATCTATTTAGGTTACGACTTCGGCAAAGGCTGGAGTGTCGGTACCGAGATTGAGTTCGAACATGGTGGTACGGAATCGGCCATCGAGATCGAAGAGGAAGAAGGAGGAGAGTACGAATCGGAGATCGAACGCGGCGGTGAAGTGGCATTGGAGCAGTTTTGGTTGCAGAAAGCGTTTAACCGCTATGCCATCCTCCGTGCCGGTATGCAGGTGATCCCCGTTGGCGGTCTGAATGCCCACCACGAATCGACCGAATATTTCGGTGTCTATCGCAACGAAGGCTCTTTCACCATCATCCCCAGCACATGGCACGAAGTGGCACTCACGTTTATGGGTTCTACACCCAACGGTTGGCACTATCAGGCGATGTTCCTGCCGGGTTTGGACAGCGACCGTTTCAATCGTAAGAACTGGATCAAACCCGGTGCAGGTAGTCCGTACGAGTTCAAGTTAGCGAACGTCTTTGCCGGTGCGACACGGGTCGATTATACCGGTGTACAAGGTCTGCGTCTCAGTCTCAGCGGTTATTGCGGAAACTCGTTCCGCAACACCCTTAGTAAGACCAATGCTGAACTCGATGCCAGTGCCTACAAGAACGTCAAAGGAACGGTCACCATCGGTGCGTTTGACTTTGCGTACAAAGGCTACGGCGCGATCGTGCGTGGTGAGTTCCTGTACGGCCATCTGAGTGACGCAGCCCTTATCACGCAATATAACATCTCCATGCGGAAGGGATCGGTGAGTAGCAAACAATGGGTAGCATCGGACGCACTGGCTGCAGGTATAGAAGCGGGCTTTGACTTCTTTTCTTTAAACCAAAAGCTAAAAGCCAAGAGCCAAAAGCTATATTTGTTTGCCCGTTACGACTACTACGATTCGATGTTCCGTTACGACAACCAGCCGACGGATATGTACGCCTGGTGTGGAAGGCATCGATTAGCTGCCGGTATCAATTATTTCCCGATCAAGCAGGTAGGCGTAAAAGCGGAGTTTTCCTATGGTATTCTCAAACAAGGTACACGCGCAGATGGTACACGCGGAAAACTCTATAATGATGAACCGCAGATTGCTGTGGGCATCGTCTATGCAGGATTTTATCAACTATAAAAAAATATACGAATTATGAGAAAGAATTGGTTATTTATCGGAGTACTCGGATTAATCGGAGTACTCGGAACAAGTTGCGAAAGCAACACGGAAGTAATCTCCGACAAAGAGGCGGCACTACAACAAGCTGTAACGCCTTACGTAAACAACACGGTTATTGCTACCTACAAAGCCATGGCAGATGCCGGCATGACGCTCTTGGAGCAGACGGAAGCGATCCTGGACAAAGTGGAGAAAGCGGAAGACTACACCACCCTCATGCGTGACGCCGGTGCCTCTTGGCGTGCCATGCGTAAGCACTGGGAGCAAAGCGAAGCCTTCCTTTACGGACCTGCGGCGTCCCATAACATCGATCCCCACATCGACTCGTGGCCACTCGACTTCAACGCCATGAACGCCCTGCTGCACGATGCCGATCGAATGGCGGTGATTGAAGAAGAAGGCGGTGCGTACGTAGGAGATAAACTCGGTTACGCCCTCAAAGGCTTCCATGCAGCGGAATACCTGCTCTTCGAATCGGTAGAACAAGACGGTCGTGCCGTAGGAACCGGTAAGCCCCATGCCGCTAACCTCACGCACGCTGAAGCGGTCTATCTCTTAGGTATCGTTGAGGACCTAACACAACAGGCTATCCTGCTTGAATACGCATGGGCTGGAGAAGTGAGTGCAGACAAGAAGCAACTGTTGGAAGAAGGCGAAGTGGAGCCTTATGAAGACCGTTACGGTTGGCAGATGATCCATGCAGGTCAAGCCGGATCAATCTACGTGACGTATCAGGAAGTGGCAGAAGAGATCATCGCAGGCTGCGTAGATATCGCCGGTGAGGTCGCTGACCTGAAGATGGGTAACCCTTATATCAGCAGTACACCGGAAGAGCGCGATTATATCGAGAGTCCGTACAGCTGCACCTCTACGGAGGATTTTGCGGATAACATCCGTTCGATCCAACATGCTTACTGCGGTGCACACGCCGGTGACTATGCCCTCTCCAACTATGTCTACAGCCAGAATGCCGAACTCGACGGACGGGTACGTACCGCCATCGAAGACGCGATTGCAGCCATAGGCGATATCGATAACTTCGAGAACACTGCCCAGAACAACCCGCTGGTCAAAGCTGCGATAGACAAAGTGTCAGCACTCGAAGAGATCTTAGACAACGAAGTTTTACCTTTATTAAGCAAATAACATCATGAAAAGAGAATTCTTATTAATGGCTCTGGCAACCGTTGCCCTCGTCGCATGTAAGCCCGGCGGAGGTGGCGGTGACGAGCCTGTAGCCGATCTGCCGGAATGGTACTACACCGGCGGTAAGTTAGGAACAACGATGAACACCTCGTCTATGACCTTCCGTCAACCGACACCCGCCACGGACAATGCCGGTTTGGGAACGATGTTCGCACAGGGAGACCAGATTGCCGAGAAACCCTTCGTCACCAACGAGACGGGTCGTCAGCACGGTCTGGGACCGGTTTATGTCCGTTCGTCCTGCCAGCATTGTCACCCCAACTACTCGCACGGCACCTCCGTTCCGGAAGGAACGTACAACGCCAGCGAAGTAGGTAACGGCACGCTGCTCGTGGTCATTAACCCCGAGACACAGGCCTATGTACCTTGGTTAGCCGGTATGCCGCAACTCTTCGGTGCAGCACCATTCAAAGCACCGCTTGATCCGGACCAGATCACCGTCACCTGGAAGACCGCTACTGACGAGCATGGAAACCAGTTCGCTGACGGCGAGACCTACGAGTTACGCTATCCCGAAGTGACGATGCCCAACACGGCTGTTTATGTCTATAACCAGGGTTACCGTGACCCCGACGGTTTGTTGGAGACACAGGGTTATGAAGTGAAGCTGGAGAACACGATCGGTGTCTATGGTTCCGGTCTGCTCGATGCTATTCCCGATCAGGACATCATCGACCAGTACGCCAAAGAAGCCGCTGACGGTAAACTCCAGAACGGTCTCAACCCTGCCTTCTGGAACGGCGGTTTCCAGACCTCCGGTTACTACAAGAACGACCCGCAATGGGGACCCAAACGTTTCACGTACGCCCTCACACGTGGTCCTATTATGGACGCAGCCGGTGCGAATGCCATATGGAATATCACCAACGTCACGCGTAGCGACCGCAAATACCACTATCTGGATTTGAACGGTACCATCTATGCGGAATATGCATCCAAAGATCCGGAGGTACAGAAAGCGTTCGGTACGGAAGAGGAGATCTACAACTACCTCACCTCCAAAGAGTTACCGGCAGAGATGACCGATGAGGAGTTCACCCAAGTGATGGTTTGGCATCGTGGTCTGGCCGTTCCTGCCGCACGTAACGTGACCGATCCGCAAGTGCTCAAAGGAAAAGAACTGTTCTCTCAGATCGGTTGCGATTACTGCCACCGTCCGACTTGGACCACCGGTTCCGACGAGGTACGTGACCCGAATAACTTCCCAACCACCGCAGCTATGCCGCGTTACCCGAACCAGAAGATATGGCCGTACACCGACATGGTACAACATAAACTGTGCATGGAGAACGATATCCGTACCGGTTGGTGCCGTACTACCCCGCTCTGGGGACGTGGTCTGCACCGCAAAGCTACCGGCGACGCCTACGAAGCACGTATGCACGACACCCGTGCACGCAATGTGATCGAAGCCATCATGTGGCACGGTTACAGCAACCAATCGGATGCTTACTGGCCGACTCAGCAATTCTATCAATTAAACAAAGAAGACCGAGATGCAATCGTGGCTTTCATCAATGCGATTTAAACCGGCTACTTGGCTGTTACACATCGCCCTTGCGACCATCGTCGTGGGGGCGTGTGTGACGCATTTCTTCGGCGAACAGGGAGAGATACACCTGCGTGCCGATAAAGCGGAATCACTCAATATCCACAATACGCCGATTACGCTTTTCCTATGGAACTTCGAAGCCACAGAGTCCGATTATATCACCGAGTTGCGCCTACTGGATCGCAGCAAGGAGTCGTTGACGGTAGAGGAAGGCGTAGTGAAAATGAACAAACCGCTCAAATACCACGGTTACCGTTTCTGTCAATCGAATTTCGACAGCGACCTGCGAGGTGTCGTGCTGAAATACAACCACGACCCATGGGGTATCGGTATCACGTACACCGGTTATGCGATGCTTCTTATCGCCATGATCGCCTTTTTCTTCCAACCGCACACTCGTTTCCGTGCGCTCATCAAGAAACAGCATAAATGGCTGATGGTAGGTCTTGGCATCGCAGCGGTGGTACTCGCTTTTGTCATGACCAAAGCGGTAACACCAAAACCGCCTTTGCAACCCGTCTTACAAACACCTCTCTTGGGTATCCATGTATCCGTCATCATGTTGGCATACACGCTTTTTGCGGTCATTATGATCAACGGCATCATCGGTCTTTGCAGCAAAAGCAAACGAGAGTCGCTGATGCAACTCTCGCAAGTACTGCTTTATCCGGCTTTGTTCTGCCTCACCGCCGGTATCTTCATCGGTGCCGTGTGGGCGAACATGTCCTGGGGACGTTATTGGGGATGGGATCCGAAAGAAACCTGGGCACTGATTACCATGCTCGTCTATGCCGCCCTACTCCATTTCCCGTGGCTGCAGAAATACTGCAAACAGCATACATCATACATAAAAATCTACCACGTTTGTTGCGTGATAGATTTCCTATTCGTGCTATTCACCTATTTCGGTGTCTCCTACCTCCTCGGAGGGGTACATTCGTACACGTAAGATGGCGTTATAACAAATGCCAAGCGACGGTCATACCGGCCATCACAATCGATACCATCGACATCAGTTTGATGAGGATATTGAGGCTCGGTCCCGACGTGTCTTTGAACGGATCGCCGACGGTGTCACCTACTACCGTGGCCTTGTGGCAGTCACTTCCCTTACCGCCGAAATGACCTTCCTCCACGTATTTCTTGGCGTTATCCCAGGCACCACCGGCATTGGCCATGAAGACAGCTAACACAAAGCCTGTCGCCAGTGCACCGATCAGCAGGCCTAACACACCCGCTACGCCTAACACCAGACCCGTGATGATCGGAACGATGATCGCTAAGATCGACGGCAGCAGCATCTCGTGCTGTGCACCCTTGGTGGAGATCGCTACGCACCGTGCATAATCCGGATCAGCTTTGCCTTCGAGGATACCCTTGATGGTCCGGAACTGCCGACGCACCTCTTCCACCATCTTCTGTGCCGCACGGCCTACTGCGTTCATCGTCAGACCGCAGAATAGGAACGCCATCATCGAGCCGATGAAGATACCCACCAGCACAATCGGGTTCATCAGGTTCACGCTGTACGCTTGCACGAAATCGATCAGCGACATGTCATGCGTCACCTCCATCCCGTTCGGCAAACTCTCACCGGTACGGATCAACGCAATCTTGATCTCTTCGATATACGATGCCATGAGTGCCAAGGCCGTCAATGCCGCACTTCCGATGGCAAATCCCTTACCCGTGGCTGCCGTGGTGTTTCCGAGTGCATCCAAGGCGTCGGTACGTTTTCTCACTTCCGGATCCAAACCCGACATCTCGGCGTTACCGCCTGCGTTATCCGCAATCGGACCGTAAGCGTCGGTGGCCAAGGTGATACCCAAAGTGGACAGCATACCCACTGCTGCGATACCGATTCCGTACAGACCCATCTGCAGGTTAGCGGCATTGAAAGCGATCTCAAAACCGTTGGCACACAGGTACGACAGCACAATCGCCACACCTACCGTCACCACCGGTATCGCCGTCGAAAGCATACCTAAACCCAGACCGCTGATGATCACCGTAGCCGGACCGGTCTGTGAACTCTCACTCACTTTCTGCGTCGGTTTGTAACTCTGACTCGTATAGTATTCCGTCGATTTACCGATGATCACACCGGCTGCCAGGCCCACTACTACCGACATGCTCACATGCCACCACAGTGCCGAATCCGTGCCGAACAACCATGCGAAGATACCGAACGTACATGCTGCAATCAATATCGCAGCCGTGTTCGTGCCGACACTCAGGGCGTTGAGCAGTTCCTTCATTCCGGCACCCTCTTTGGTCTTCACGAGGAAGATACCAATGAGTGAAAGCAGCACACCGCAGGCAGCGATCAACGACGGTGCCATCACCGCTTTCAGTTGCATACCCTCGACGGCTGAACCGGCAAAAGCCGCGGCACCCAAGGCCATGGTCGCCAAGATCGAACCGGCATAACTCTCATACAGGTCCGCACCCATTCCGGCTACATCACCTACGTTGTCGCCTACGTTATCCGCTATCGTCGCCGGGTTACGGGGATCATCCTCCGGGATGTTATACTCCGTCTTACCCACTAAGTCAGCACCCACGTCAGCGGCTTTCGTGTAGATTCCGCCACCCACACGGGCGAACAGCGCCTGCGTCGAAGCACCCATTCCGAAGGTCAGCATCGTCGTCGTGATCGTGATCATGTTCGCTTCCGCTCCTACCATCGCTAACAGACCCGTCTTCTGAAGAATCAGGAACCATCCGGCGATATCCAACAGTGCCAAACCGACTACCGTCAGACCCATCACCGCACCGGAACGGAAAGCTACTTGCAAACCGGCGTTCAGACTCTTACGCGCTGCGTTGGCCGTTCGTGCCGACGCATAGGTGGCAGTCTTCATTCCGAAGAATCCCGCCAGACCGGAGAAGAAACCGCCGGTCAGGAAAGCGAACCACACGATACCGTTCTGCAGGTTCATCGCGGCCATCACAGCAAACAGCACCGCTAAGATGACGAACACGATCGTCACCACCTTGTACTGCTGTTTCAGATACGCCATCGCACCTTTCCGCACATGCGACGCGATCTTCTTCATCAGATCCGTTCCTTCGTCCTTTTTCAACATCGAACGGTAGAAATAATAGGCAAATCCCAATGCCAACACCGATGCCGCCAGCACGACGTACATCAACATCGTTACATCTTCCATGATTATTGTGTTTTTACAGTATTTTCAATTCGGACTGCAAAGATACGAAAAAATTTGCATACATGCAAATAAATTTGCACTTTTGCGCCCATTAAACAGAAAAAAGGGACCGTTAGTTAGAGCGCTATCGGTGTTTTATATACTCAGCACGTACGTACGGAGCCAGGCATCGATGTCGTCAATATCGGGGTTGACGTGTTTGCGGACAATTTGACGGCGATGATAGACCGTTTGTTTCTGAACGTTCAGTACGATAGACATGTCGTTATCCGACGCGCCGATGATAGAGAGTATGGCAAACTGCATATCTGATTCGGTCAGTTCAGGATAATCCTTACGCAAGCGGCTGATAGCACCATCCAAAGCTTTGTCAATAGAAGCGATCAGTTCGTCCAAACTCTCTTTGTTCATTACCAGTTTCTCGTCGCGGTAGGTTTGCAGCCATTTCGGGAACTCCACCTCATTACCTCGCATGTGCTGCAATTCGATCTCACGGGTGAGGCTCACTTTCTGTTGCAACCGTTCGAGCGCCAACTGCAACTGCTGCACATATTTGTCACGGAGCGTCTCTAATTTCTGTGCCTGTTCGCGTCGGCGTTGCAACCAATAGCGCCACAATACCAGCGACAAGGCGATGACTAACACCAGTAACAATACCAACACGGACGAGATCTTCCGTTGCCATTGTTTCTCGTTTTGTGCTTTTTCTGCCAACTGCTGTTCTCGTGCTACATCATAATGTAAGGAAAGCGCGTACGTACGTGCACCCGCGTCACGTTGTAACTCTTCTATCTTACGGTCGTACAGGTTGAGCAGTTCCTCGTAAGCTTGCGATGTTTTACCTCGCTGACGCAAGATCTGGCAGTGCAGATAGGCGTATGTTTGTTCAAACCAATACGTATATGCCGAGTCGGTGGGTTGCAGTTGCTCCAGATAATACGCCGCCGAGTCCGTTGCGTGTTGTGCCAAGAACAATTCCACTATCTCTGCATAGCGCGTAGGGATATGATAGGTCTCTGCCATTCGTTTGCATACCGACAAACGTGGAGCTATACTATCCGGGTAGCAGAGTTGGTAACGATAAGCATCTATATCGAGTTTCAACAACTCATTTTGCGCCGCCTCTGCATAGTGTTCCGCCTGGCGGAAGTACCAAAGAACGCTATCCTGTTTCCCATTTGCAATAGCTATTGTACGCGCTATATCACGATAGGCACATGCTAAATAGACCGCGTTACTGTCCGGATCTAACATCGGTATCGCTTTGCGGTAATACGCCTGCGCAATGTCATACAACATCTCACTCTCCGAAGTGTTGCCTAAGTGGAACCATGTCAACCCTAATAACTCATCCCGTCGCGCAGATGGAGGAAGATCGACTAAGATATCTTCCGCTTGCTTCAAATAAACGGTAGAAGATTCGTACTGACTACTACTGTTGGAAGAGGTTCCTTGAAGGCACAATTCTTCTGCTTCGTGAAGCCGATTTTGGGCATTTTGAGCCTCAGAATTGCAACTCTGCAAGCAAAAAATCAAGCCTAAAAGCGATAAAAATTCCCATCGTACAACTTTATTTTTCATACAAAATTATAATTTGCTTATTTACAATAACTTACAAAATGCCATATACATCCATCGTACAACTGCAAAATTTGCGCATGTCAAAAAAAAGCAGTACCTTTGCACCGGATTTTGAAACACGATTCACGATGCAAAATTAGTAAAACTTTTTAACATATGCAAATTATGGAAAAGATTTTTGTAGCCTTTTTACTACTAAAAGGAACGAGTGCGTACGCAGAGGTATCCAATGGCACTTGTGGCGAGCAGGTGTATTGGGAGTATAATGATTCTACCCAAGTGTTGCGAATCTACGGTAACGGGGCTATAACCGAAAAGAGTTATCCATATACTGCAAAGCGCTTGGAGATAGAAGAAGGAGTAACTTCTGTCTGCACAAGTGCGTTCTCGTACTCATTTACCCAATTGGACACAGTGGTATTTGCCTCTTCTGTCGATTCAGTAGGCGAATATGCTTTTCATTCCTGTAGCGCGCTGCAATACTGTGATTTAGGTCGCGGCGTAAAGTATATAGGACGAGGCGTGTTCTTCGGTTGCAATGCCTTAACAAAGGTTAAATGGTCCGATTGCCTGGAAACCATTGCAGGTACTATATTTCATAACTGGGATGCTCAAGGGAATGACAAGTCTATCTTGTTACGCGACACGCTCTATATTCCTGCCACATTCAAATCTAACAAACAGATAGGTTGGTGGAGTTTTCCTAATTTGGATGCCGTTGTTTGGAATGCGAAACACCCGACTGACCCGACGAGAGACTGGGACAGTCCTCTGGATATCGGTTCGGGATATGCGTTGTCATTTAAGAAAATCATTTTCGGGGACAGCGTGGAGTATATTCCCAACTACCTGTGTCATGAATATAATGGAGACAGTATTGTTTTGCCGGAGGGTGTGAAGGAAATCGGCAAATATGCCTTTCAAGAATGCAAAAAGATGACGTATGTCTCTCTGCCTACCACTTTGCAAAAGATAGGTTCGGGTGCTTTTGAAAGTTGTGTACTGCTTGAGAAAGCGGAATTGCCAGAAAACCTGACGGAGATAGGCGCGAATGTGTTCTATAACTGCAATCTATTGGCTGATGTCCGCATACCCGAACGGGTGACTTATATAGGAGAGAATGCGTTTAGTAATATTACCGGTCAGGACTCGCTTTATATCCCTGATAAAGTGGTGGCAATTGGCAGCAATGCTTTTGAGAACTGGTCTTCGCTTGAATACTTGTCTATTGGAAAGAACGTGACGCTTATCGGCGACAACGCCTTCAAAGGAGATAGCTCCATTCAAAAAATCACCGTTTGGGCAGCAGTACCGCCAATGGTTTCGGTAGGAACACTCGCCGACATTCCCGATAGTGCATGGTTGAGTGTGTTGCCGGACAGCCGCAAACAATATCGTGAACATCCCTATTGGGGACGTTTCCGCATGGCGGATGTACCGGATTCGACGATGATCCAACGTACCGTGACTGTGGATGTTGCAGAGACGACAGCCGACTTTACGTGGCCGACGGACTCCGCCGCACACTCCTATCAGATAGACATCTACAAAGACGGAGCGGTTTTCTGCAAACTGACGCTTGGCAACCACGGACAGCTCCTTGGTATCTCTTTCTCCGCGCCAAAGCGCAAAAATGAACAAATGGTAAATGACCAAATGGTAAATGATTCTCAGCCTTATACCCTTTCCTTTAAAGTAACAGGTCTGGATGCTGCTTCGCGATATAATTACGTCCTCTCTACGCTTGACGCAAACGGCACACCTTTGCACGTCTATACCGGTGCGTTCGCCACCATCGGTTACCCGGGAGCACTGGAAGAAGGTGGTGACGAAATCATTCCGACTCCTCCTATCATCCCCTCTAACCCTGAGGCGTCGGAAGGCATCGATTTCATCCGCACAGATGATGGCTCAAACGGAAAAATGTTCCTCAACGGACAAATCTATCTGATTTACGAAGGACGGATGTACGATATACAAGGAAATCAACTGAAATAATATACGATCATGAAAACGAAAGTATCAATTATTCTTGTTTGCCTGATTTGGATGGCAAGCAGCATGTACGCAACAGAAGGCGCATTGCGTGGCAGGTTCGCCATCAGCGCGACGGACACGGTAGCTTTCTCGCGTGGCAACCTTCAGTACCAACCCAGTACGTCCACATGGCGTTTCGCCGAGAACCAGTGGGACTTTGTAGGTACAGCAAACGGACGTATCCGTCATTACCAATACTCACCCGAAGGTTGGGTGTGGACTTACAAAGGCTGGCTCGATCTTTTTGGCTGGGGAACAGGCAATAACCCTACTGCCAGCACCTCTACCAATAGCAACTACGGCTCATTCACCGACTGGGGAAGAAATGCTATCTCCAACGGAGGTAAGAAAGCCAATCTTTGGCGTACGTTGACCAAAGATGAGTGGGACTACCTTTTCAGAGGACGCGAAAATGCTGCATCGCTTTATGCCAACGGCACAGTGAGTGGCGTGAATGGCTCTATCATATTACCCGACAACTGGGTGATACCTGCCGACTTGCATTTCAAGCCTTCCAATAGCACAGACTCCACTGCGGCTCCCAATAACTACACCGCAGATGAGTGGATGTTCATGGAAATGGCAGGAGCGGTATTTCTGCCGATTACGTATGAGCGGTCAATGGATTGGCAGAGTGAATACTGCACAGCTGTATATCAGGAAAATACTGCCCGTTACTGGACTTCCACGCCCAATGGTACAAACGGCGCATATTACTATATACCCTTGGCACCGAATGTTTATCAGGACAATCGCTATGTAGGCAAAGGTGTGCGTTTGGTACAAAATCATGAAGGCGGTGACCTTTTCCCGGTAGTGCCGAATACCCATAGTGCTATCTTTCAATGGAAATCGGTTCCGAATGCAGAGACCTATACGCTGCATGTGTTTAGTGACAGCACACGGACGGAAGAGGTGTTCTATATCACGTTTGACCGAGACGGCGTAGTGACCGGTCTGCATTTTATCCCTCATGCTCCGGCACGTACTAAAGCGGAAGATACCGAATATACGGACAGGCTTTTCTTCTATACGCTCAACGGCTTACAAGCGAATACGGACTATTGGTACTCCATTTCCGGTGAGGACGCGAACGGTCAGACGTTGCAAACAACCGAAGGCACTTTCAAGACGGCTGCTATCGAGGCAGCGTCCGATCGCGTAACGGTAGATCCGGCTCAGACGAGCGCGGTTTTCATGTGGCCTACGGATTCTTCAGCAAATACGTATCAGATAGACATCTATAAAGACGGCGCTACTTTCTGCCATCTGACATTAGGTCCTACCGGCACATTAGTTGGCATAACGTTCAATGCGCCGCAACGGCACGAGCAAACGACTGACGGTGATTCTGGTAACAGCACCCAACTTCCCACCACGCTGTCGTTTAATATCACCGGTCTCGAAGCCGCAACACGTTATAACTACGTCCTCTCCGCGTTAGACGAAAACGGTACGCCTGTTCACGTCTATACCGGTGCATTTGCGACTATTGGTTATCCGGGAGAACTGGAAGAAGGTGGCTTGGAGATCATTCCGACTCCGCCTATCATTCCGTCTAACCCGGAAGCATCCGTTCCAACGGACTTGGAGAACACGGAAGATGCCAAAGGACAGCACGGAAAAATGTTCCGCAACGGGCAACTTTTCATCCTGCATGGCAACCAACTCTATACGATCACGGGGCAACGTCTATTTTGACGTCCCCGGCTTCGTCAATTGAATGCATATAGCGAGCAACGGCATTGATTTGCCGTTGCTCTATTTTTCTAATTTAAAATATTTACTACTTTATCGACGGAGTTACAACTCGCGCACGCGGTACGAAGAATGTCAGTGTTTCATTCTATTCATTACTTGCGTCATGCAATGCGCGGCGCCGTAACCGTCTATCAGGCTTTCCAACGGCACCCACTCTACTTTCACTCCG
>CADCDS010000028.1 GCA_902800215.1 uncultured Bacteroidales bacterium
GGCATAAGAGGGCTGAAAATCGAGGTAGGACTCATCGGCAGGCACGTTCTTGGGGTATTTTACGCCATCGGTAATCCGATCCTGCTGGGCAGGGTTGGGACCTCCGACGAGGAAGCCCGGATGGGTACCTTTCGGATGACTATACGACAAACGATGATGCGGATGAGAAGACGGATTAGAACCAAATCCCGTGACGTAACAATAGCCGGTTGCATTCTGACCGAGAATGTAGTTCAGACACGCTTGCGCTGCGGCAAAATAGCGATCATCACCGGTGAAATGGAAGGCGTACAAGCACTCGATACCGCGCCAGCAGCAACCTTCCGAGTTACAACCCCAGAAGAAATCTTCTTCCCGGTTTCCGTATGGACTGACAAAGACCGATCCATTCGTTTGCTTCGTAACGAAGGGCTCAAGATAGACGCACAGTCTTTCGACCAGTGTAGCACCCAAGCCGAGTTCATCCTTCAAGTCGGAATGCATCATCCATTCGAGGTCCGCCAGTTCAGCGACATTGCCCCAGACGGAAGGTTGCCATTCGGCAACGTTTGAGGGTTTGAGGGTTGGAGGGTTGATATATTTCTTGTCGCCCGTCAGCAGATACAACTCCGTAGCCGCCCAGTAGAACTCATCGGTGACGTCAAAATCATCGTAAGCTCCGGTCGTAATCTCCGGTTTAAACTCCTCATTCATCTTAGGCTGGTCATAATACACCTCCGGGTGCGCTTGTGCCCAAGCATAAGCACGGAGAGCGGCGTCTTTGGCTTGTGCACAGAAGGCCGCATCGTAGGGTGCATAGACACGTGCCGCCATGGCCATCGTGGCTGCAAAATCCAATGTAGCCGCGGTGGTTTTCAGCACCACATAACGCTGCTGCCTACATTGGTCAGGACGAATGAATTTCTCGAAATTCGGAGTCGTCAACTTATGATACACACCGCCGTCCAAATCCTGCATCGTCATCATCCAGCGGATGTTATACATTGCCTCTGACAACATGTCAGGCATCGCCGAACCGCTCTCCGGAATGTTCAATTTCAGAGTATCAAAATAGGCTTTGTTGAGTTCGTAACTCATCAACCATACACCCATCGTATAACCCGAATTGACGATGTATTTGTTGTAATCACCGGCATCGTACCAACCACCCGGAGAAGCGATCACCGTGCCCTCCGGACGCTCTTCTGTAGCGGCAGACGCATGAACCAACACATGGTCATCGGGGTGACCGGCTTTACGTGCATAACCCTCTGCAAACGGTTCCTCTATATCCATCGACGCACGCTGGTAATAGAACGCACGGAGGGCTTTTCTCGTCAGTTCCCGGTAGGGATGATTTTTAATGATGAAATGAGCCGCTTCGCTGAATGATGGATTGCTTACCATCATCGTATATTCCCCTTCTTCCTCCAAAGCCGAGAAATTGATGATCTGGCATCGTTTGCCGGAGATCGGATTGGTCAGCGTCACCGCCGGCACACCGGTCCACACCGTATCGTTGTTTTCATTCGTGATCACCGCGGTAGTGACATCCGCATCCATGCAGTTATCCGGCAACACCACCGTCGCCGTCATCTCCTGCAAGGGCGAATACCCCACCTGGTTCAAGCGAATCGGATTGCTTTCGCTATTCTTGTTACATGCCACAAAGAGCAAAGAGCAAAGAACAAAGAGCAAAGACTTTCTCATAACCTTTATTTTTTTAGCGGGAATTTATAAGCCAACAATGCCATGATTGCTGCGATTACTGCCGGGAAGATGGAGAAGAGTGCCCACACCATCGTGCGTACGGAATGAAGATCCGTACCTTCGACGATCTGTTCACCGGTCTCCGGGTTGGTAGAAACAATCATACCGGCTGCACCGAGCAGTAACGCAATGAGACTACCGGAGATAGCACCGCCCAGTTTCTGCGCCATCGTACCGGAAGAGAAGATCAAACCCGTGGAACTCGTTCCGTTCTTCTCCGTCGCATAATCGGCCACATCAGCATACATCGACCACAACAGCGGTGAGTACAGTCCGACACCGATAGAGGTGAGGACAGACACGGCGATCATCACCCATACATAAGCGGCATCGATCGGGATGAAGAAATAGATCACCGAGAAGACACAGCAAAGCACCGACGCCCAGAAGAACGCTTTATGTTTGGAACCGATCTTCTTGGCAAAGGCAGGACTGAACGCTCCGAAGATCATACAGGTCACTTCGCTGAAGGCCATGAAGACGGTGTAGTTAATAATGAACTTACCTACCGTCACTTCGCCCAGCACGTTGGTGATCATATATCCGGCGGCCGCATAGCGGAAACCGTTGAAGAAATTGGTACACAAGGCGATAAACGTCATGTATATCCACGGTTTGTTCCGGAACAAGTCGGCATACTGTTTGAAACTGAATTTCTCCGCACGGATGGGTTTCTCACGTTCCTTGATAAGCAGACCGCAGGTCATGGTCATGATCATGGCCACGAGTCCGAAGAGGGCACCGAGCACGGCGTACTGGTGCTGTTCCGAACCGCCTACCAGTTTCTGCAGATAAGGGAAGGAGACAAGGGTGATGAATCCCATGGCGTAAGCGCCTACCATACGGAAAGCGGAGAACTGGTTCTTCTCATTATCATCCTTGGTCATCACATCCAGCATCGAGCCGTACGGTACGTTCACCATCGTGTAGCACGCCATCATGAGCAGATAGAACGTATAGGCCCAGATACGCTTTCCGGTCATACTCATCGAGAAGGCCAGATCCGGCGTGAAGAACAGCAAGGCGAAGATGATGCCGAACGGTATCGAACCGAAGATAAGCCACGGCCGATAGGTACCCCAACGCGATTTGGTACGGTCCGCTATCGATCCCATCAACGGGTCGGTTACCACATCGAACAGACGCGCTACCAGCATAAGCGTAGCGGCATCGGCGAAAGTAAGACCGAAGACGTTGGTGAAATACAGCGGAAAAGCAATGGACATGATCTTCCAGGTGATACCGCCCGAAGCGGCATCACCCAGCGCATACCCTATTTTTTCTTTTAATGGAACTGCCATTATTCGTAGTCAATTAAGATGATCTTTAATCCGTTTCCTACGGCACACATCGCTTCACGTGTGTCCACCAGACCTTTGCAGCGTTCGTCATACTCGAATACCAGCGGACCCGGCACACCCATCATGTCTTTTTGCGGCACAAGGCAGTCATTCAATGATGTCTCATCGCCCCACCAAGGTGTCATCACACGGAGCGCATAGTAGTCCTGATTTTCCAACTGCGAGTAATAGATACGGATCTTCGCGCCCAGCGGTACCGCCGCCATGGTGGCTTTGGTCACTTTGACGTTCTCGGCGTCCCAGTTCAAGTCAGCCGGACCGTGCCACAGTTCTTTTTCACCACCAAAGACGATGATCGTACCCGTACGTTCGGTCCGTTTGCCGGCTGTCGTCACGGCCTCAATAACGAGGTCATGCACACCGCCCGGAAAACACATATCGATCTTCAATCCGGTATTTACCAGCGAATCATCCACGTACCAGTTCACCGTTGTATAACGGGAAGGCGTCACGATGACGGAATCCACTAACGGCGTCTCCGGATTAGCCAGATAATAGGTAAACGAACCCGTTCCCGACTCATTATACGGCTTGAGGATCAACGGTGCGTCGTTGGGATCTTGCGTATCAAACGGCGTCTCGTTTTTACAAGCCACGAAGCAGAGCGCTAAAGCTGCTATAAATAATATCTTTTTCATAAAATATCAAATTTCAAATATCAAATATCTAATATCCAATTTACTTCACATCCCACCACAGCGGTGCATGCCAGTCATAGGTACCGGGCACACGGGTGATGGCATCTTCATACGCGATCTTGTTATAGGTCTCTTCCTTAAGCGGATAGCAGAAACGAACAGGGATCGATTCGCCGTTGATAAGCGGATTCTTACCATTCGGATCCGGAGGGGTGAGTCTCGGATAGTCGGAACGACGTACGTTCGCCCAAGCCTCAGCAGGATTATGCAGGTGGAGGATCCAAGCCTGTGTATTGATCTGCTCTCTCTGCTCGTCCGCCGCAGCTGCAAAAGTGATAGCCGGTTGAGCGATATACGCATCGAACTCGGTATCGGAGATCGCGTCACAGCCGTAGTAGTCACTCAGCAGATCCATAGCCGCACGGATACCTGCTTCGTATTGATCCTTCGCGTTGTCAGAGCACCAACCGAGCACAGCACCTTCCGCACGAAGGAAACATACCTCCGCATAGGTCATGAGTACACCCGGGTTGTCAGAACGCAAGAAGTTATTCGCCAGTTTCGGCATCAACCAACGGGTGTTCTTCGACTGGTTATAATCCGGATGCGCCGCTTTGATCTCATCGATCTTCTGTGCCAACGCGCTACCCGGGATATCGGTGTACGAAGGCCAGTTATCCCAAGAGAACTCACCCGGCGCGATCTCATATACAATCGTCATACCCGGATTCGCTGCCTGTGTCTCCATGATCGCATCCGTCATGTCGATACGTCCGTCAGCACTGGAAAGGGACATGAAGTCGTCGATATAGAAACGGCAGATACGCGTGGTACGGGGATCGTTGTTATCGTAGAGTTGTTTCCACAGCGTCTGGCAGATATAAGTCGGGTTGTTGGCCGGGTCGTTTCCGTAGAAATATTTCGACAGGGCGTTACCGCGGAAGTCTTTATACGACTCCTGACCGAAGCTGTAGCTGACGCTCATGTGCTTTACACATGCGTTATCGGCACTGCTGCTCATCACGCCGTCAGCGAGTGCAGCAGCGAACTCCTGTTGCGCAACCGACGGTGCGATGTCTGACAGACGCATCGCGTAACGCAGACGGAGAGAGTTGGCAAAGGTCTTCCATGCCTCGATATCGCCGTCAAACAACGGATCGGAACTAATGGCCTCAGCCTGGATGTCAAACAAATCAGCGGCTGCTTTGAGTTCCTCAAAGAAGAAGAGATAGAGGTCTTCCTGGTGGTCGTATTTCGGATTGGAGTTACCCGTGATGAGTGCCAAACCGGCTTCCGAGAACGGCACATCACCGTAGTAATCCGTCATCAGACCTCCGATATAAACACGGAAGATACGCAGAGCAGCTTGCAGGTTCACTTTGGTCGAATCATCCTTGATCTGCTCCAGACCGTCCACAATATTACGAATGGCACCCGGGTAAAGGTTATTCCACGGACGACCTTCTTCGATATCATCTGCACGGTGCTGACCACCGTAGTTCGTGGTGTTCCAGCAACCCATCAGATGTTGCGTGAACGCATAAGTATAGAGACGGTGTACATCGACATAATTCATGTCACCGTAGATCTGCAATTCTGCATACGAGAGTTGCAGCGCAGGGTTCATATGATCCGCTTTGGTGGGATCGGTATTGATATCCTCGTAAATCCTGTCAGAGCAAGAAACGAAGGCAAGTGCCATAAGGGCCACAAATAATATCTTTTTCATATTCTTACAAAATTTAGAGGTTAGAATTTGATATTAAAGTTCAGACCGTAACTACGACGGCTCGGGAGAGAACCGTACTCCAGACCGAGACCGGAAGTGTTATACTGTGCATCCGGGTCGATATCCTTGATGTTCTTCCATACGATGAAGGGGTTACGAGCCACGAAGCTGATGCCTACGTGCTTCACGATACCTTTCTTATCGAGCCAGTTCTTGGGGAAATCCAGCGAGAGGGTTAACTCACGGCACTTGATATACGAGTTATCGTAGATAAAGAGTTCCGGCGACTTACGCGATACCTCATACCAGTAATCTTCCGGGTTGATGTAGATATCGTTCTCGTGCCATTGACCGTCATCGCCCATATATACACCGTCCACCAAGTAACCGCCTGTAGCTACCCAACCGGTGGTAACACCGGCAGCACGGCGTGCTTCTTCCGATGCGTACCATTCGGCACGGCCGACAAGCGTCTCTTTAGCCTTACCGGTTTCATATGCCGAACGCTCGGACATCGAGAAGATGTCGGCACCGACTTTCACGTCGAAGAGTGCGGTGAGGCTAACCATCTTATAGCGAAGGGTCGTACTCAGACCGCCGGTCCATTTCCATTGTGCGTTACCGAGCACTTTGTTCTCGGTCGTGAACGTAGGCAGACCGGTCTTCGCATCCACGATCACACGTCCTTCATCATTACGGGCAAGTGCCGGACCGCAGATAGCGCCGTACTCTTCGCCTTCACGAGCGGATACATAGACGTTACACCAGGTTGCCTTAGCTAATTCCAGTTCGGTGGTTCCTTCCACGAGCGAGAGCACTTTGTTGGTGTTCTTCGACCAGTTGATACCGAGATCCCATGTGAAGTCCTTGGCTTGTACAAGACGGGCACCGAAAGTGATTTCAAAACCTTGGTTCAAGATATCACCGGCATTAATCAGACGATAGTCATAACCACTGGCAGGAGAAGTCGCCATGGCGATGATCTGGTCACGGGATTTCTGATGATAGAAGGTGAAGTCCAACGAGATACGCTGGTTGCACCATTTAGTTTCAAAACCGGCTTCAACAGAACGGGTACGGGTCGGTTTGAGGTCCGGATTCGGCACGAGGTTTCCATAGATCGAACCGATGGAATAACCCGGATAGCCGAACTGCGACTTGGTATAACGCAGACCCAGTTGATACGGATCGGTATCGCTACCTACCTCTGCCCAGCTGAGACGGATCTTACCATACGGCAGCACCTTGCGGTTGGATTTGATCAACTCCGAGAAGACCCATGAACCGCTGACAGACGGATAGACGTAGAGGTTCTTTCCTGCCGCCAGGGTGGAAGACTTGTCACCACGGACGGTAGCGTCGAAGTATAACATATGACGCCATCCGAGGTTTGCGCTACCGAAGACGGAGATGATCCGTTTGCGATAAGCCGCCTCTTCTACCGACTGCTCTTCAAAACTGTTCATCGAAACGACCTCCCGTACCGTCATATCCGTTCCGGTATTGATGACAGTGCGGTTGTTGACATCATAGACGTTAGCACCTACGGTCGCCGTGAAGTCGAAATCACCCCAACTGTCGGTGTAAATACCGAGGAACTCGGCGTTGATCATGCGGTTGTTCCAATAGGTGTTCTGCAGACGACCGGATTCGTAACCCGGGGTAGTCGGATATTTGAAATCCGAGAACTCAAAACGGTTGAGTTCAGCACCTACGTTGGCTTGAATCTTGAGTTGCGGGATGATGTTATACACGATCTTTCCGTTCATACGGAGCAGGTCTTTGTATGACTGGTTCTTGTTCTTATAGATATCCCAGTAAGGGTTGACGTTATACGGATCCATGCCGTTCCAGTTCTGGTACTCACCGAGTTCATTCTCGTAGTTCTTGAGCCATGCTTGGTCATAGGTTGTGGAGAGCGTCATGAGGTTCTTACCTACATTGGACTTATCGTCACCAAGCGAAGGACGGTTCTTCACATCCTCGTGTACGTAGTTGACATTAAAATCCAGATCCACCGGACCGAGAGAGGTGTTGGCACGCAGGTTCAGCGTGTTACGACTCATGTTCGAGTTCGGCAGAATATCCTTGTTCCGCATATCGGTATAAGTGAAACGGATACCGGTCTTACCGGTGTTCATGGAAACGACTGCGGTGTTGGTAGCCGTCATACCGAGTTCAAAGAAGTTCGCCGTGTTATTCGGGATGATGAGGAACGGATGCTCCTGACCGTCGTAATAACGCAGCGTCAGACCTTCGTCGGCTTTAGGACCCCAAGACTTGTTGGTGTTGCTGACGGCATCGATATTATACATACCGTCGGAACCCATACCGTACACCTGTTGCACGTTATCCCATTTGGATAACTGGCTGTCGAAGGTGAAGGTTCCGTTGTACTCCACGCCCCATTTGGCATCACCGGTGTTGGCTTTCTTCGTGGTGATAAGGATCACACCATGGCTGGCACGGGAACCATACAAAGCCGCAGCTGCCGGACCTTTGAGCACCGACATCGACTCGATATCATCGGGGTTGATAGACGAGATAGCGTCACCGAGGTCATAACCGCCTTCGGTGCCTGCCTGACCGTAACTGGTGTTATCCATCGGCACACCGTCGATGACGTACAGCGGTTGGTTGTTACCGGTGATCTCGGTGTTACCACGCAGTACAACACGCGTCGAACCGGAAGCACCACCGGCTGTCTCTTGAACCACCAGACCGGCTACACGTCCGGCAAGGGAGTTAGCAACATTCACCTCTTTGGCTTTGGTCAGTTCGTCACCTTTGACTTCACCGACTTCATAACCTAAGGCTTTGCGGTCACGCTTGATACCCATCGCCGTTACCACTACTTCAGAGAGCACCTCCGTGTTCTCCGCCATCATCACGTGCATCGGTTCACCGGTCACCGTCAAGGTCTGGGAGGTGTAACCCATGTACGAAAACTCCAACTCGTCACCGATATTGGCTTCGATGGTGAAGTTACCATCAAAATCGGTGATTGTTCCGACAGTTGTTCCTTTAACAAGAATGCTGGCACCGATCAGCGGTCCGTCTGCATCTTCCACGGTACCCGTAACAATGTTTTGCGAGAATGCCAAGCCTGTAGCTCCCACGAGGAGAACTACAAGGCTAAGCAAATACCTGAAATATGTTTTCATGGTACTAAGGATTTTAAGTTTAACGTACAATCATTTTCTTTCCGTTGAGGATCACTACACCTTTGTAGTCCTCTCCGACGGGTTGACCGAGGAGATTGTAGCGGATGCCGTTGTTGCGTACGGAAACAGTTTCTAAGCCGGTAGCTGTTTCTTTCTCGAGATAGGCGCGGCTGATCACGAACTTAGCACCATTCGGTTGGCACTGGATAGCCAGTACGCGCGCCTTGGTAAGGTCAAAGCCGGTTTTCTCCTGTTTGAGATCAATGACGAGGTACTGCTGTTGGGTGCCGTCGGCATCATTGCCGAGCAGACCTTCCATCTGGCAGCCTTCGTTATCAGCGTGGTCACGCAGATAGGCTTTGAGTTGGAACCATTCGCCTACGCAGTTTTCCATACGGTCCACAAGGATGATGATCTTGTCCCATCCCGAGAGGTCAATTTCGGGGTCCCAGCCGGTAGAGAGCGCGCCCCAGTCCCCGGTCAGTTGGGCCTGCAAGCCTCCTTCTACGGCTGTAACGGAGCAGTTATATCCCCATCCCCAATCTCCGGGAGTGAGGGCGATGTCCTGCTGAACGGGTTCTGCATTCATACTTACAGCTGCCATGGCAGCGATGATGAGGGAAAAATAAAATTTTTTCATAATGTTGTTGAGTTAATTGGTTATTAAATAATTTTTGTGTTATATTACTTCCTACCGGATACCGGGGCAGTATTATAAACCGATTGAAGGGTATAGTTGGGATCGTTGTTCTCCCAACTGTCCACCATCGCTCGTACAGCTTGTTCACCGCTACCGATATACTTACCGGTCTGGTGGTTGATCACACCGAAACCGTCGTTTCCGGCTTTGCTGTTTCCGTTATCCCAATAGAGGGCCGGGATGCGGCGATCACGCATCGCTTTGCAGATATAACGGAAGTAATAGAGACGGAACGGTTCATCAGCGGCACTGGTACGACGTACAGCACCGAACTCACCGAAATAAACCGGAATACCGCGACGTACGTACATGTTAAACAGGCGGTTAAGCATGTTCACATACGCGTTCTCATCGGCACCGGGAACCACATCCACACCGGTGTGTCCCCATTCCTGTACAGCGGCTGAACCGGCAAAATCCCAGGGATCATAACTATGTACGGCTACCATGATACGGTTCTCCACAACATCCTCCGGCAGCACGAGGTTCTCCACCGTCAGATCCGGGTTACATACATAACCGGGGATACCGATATAACGGGTCTCATTATATCCTCCGGCAGCACGGATGGCATTGACGCACACCTGGTTCCACTCATTGAGCACACGATATTGGGCACCACCGTCGGTACGATTAGCGCCACCTCCCCAACCGCCGTCTTGGATCTCGTTGAGGGTTTCGAACACCAGCCATTCGCCGTGGTTCGCAAAGCGCTTACCGATCTGAAGCCAGACCATGGTCAACTCCTGTTTGATACGCTGGTTCAGTTCTTCATCGGCTACTGCACCCGGCAGGTCCAACCAGTGATACCCTTTGCTCGGTGTGTCAGCAGCACCGTAACCGTCATGGTGGATATTGATGATAACGATCAGACCCGCTTTATGGGCCATTTCCACCAGTTCCGCCACACGTTCCATCCAGGCTGTCTCGATGGTATAAGTCGGTGCGTTTCCGATGTGTCCCATCCATGTGACAGGGATACGAACGGATTTGTAACCGGCTTTGGCCACCCCGTTGAAGGTCTGCTGGGTAGCGGCTTTGTTACCCCACCCTTCTTCATACGAACAGCCGTTGTAATGGGCGTCCATTTGGTTTCCTAAGTTCCAACCGACACCCATCGTCATAGCGAACTGAATCGCTTCGTTGTCGATAGGACGTTTCTTGGACTCCTGTGCCTCACAAGCCGTGAAAAGGGTTATGAGTGCGATACAAAGTACAGATAATTTTCTCATGATATTATATATTAAGAGATTATAATATGATTGTATATTCATGATGACCGGGTGCATACGGCAGCACGGTCGGTTGATCAGCATGCTGTTTCCCGTTCGGATTTTGGACGGTGATCTCATACTCCGCATCCCGCCATTTACGGGTGACGGTGTATCGCTTCAGATCCGACGGGATACAAGGATTGATACGCAGTCCTTCATACGTAGGCTGAATACCTAAAATATGCTGGGAGATGACGAGCCAGTTCCATGCAGCCGTACCGGTAAGCCAACTGTTCTTTCCTTCACCCGGTTTGGCAGCTTCTTTTCCGGCTACCATCTGGCAATATACATACGGTTCCACTTTATGCAGATCCTGATCTTTGATCCATGCCGGTGCAATCTTCTTATACAGCGTCCAAGCATCATTACCGCGTCCGGCTTCGGTCATGGCGATGATCACCCAGGGGTTGTTATGGCAGAAGATACCACCGTTCTCTTTATATCCTGCCGGATAGGTCGATTGTTCACCGAGTTCGATATGATAAGTGGTGTACGCCGGGTAGTTGAGCACCATTCCGTGCTCACTGTCCAGCAGACGAGCAGCACTGTCGAGTGCTTTCTCCGGCATACCTTTTTCCGCACCGATACGGGCCATACCGCACCATCCTTGGCTCTCAATGAAGATCTGACCTTCCGCATTCTCATGCGAACCTACTTTATTGCCGTAATAGTCATACGCACGCAGGTACCACTCGCCGTCCCAGCCGTGTTTCTCGACGGCTTGGCACATTTTCTCGATCTCGGCTTCGTATTGAGCTGTTGCAGGTCTAACCTGGCCGTTAGCTTTTAGCAGTTCTACGAACTGCCTTCCACAATAGACAAACAGACCTGCGATCATCAGGCTCTCCGCCTTACTACCCTCGGTCTTATTGCCTGTTGTCTGGAAACTCTCATTGGGGTCCATGGAGAAGCAGTTGAGGTTAAGACAGTCGTTCCAGTCAGCACGTCCGATAAGCGGCAAACCGTGAGGACCGACGTTGTTCACCACATGGTTAAACGAGATACGCAAATGCTCCATCAGGCTCACTTCCGTTCCCGGTTCGTTATCCCAAGGCACCATCTCATCCAAGATCGAGTAGTCACCCGTCTCCCGGATGTAAGCGGTGGTACCGAAGATCAACCACATCGGGTCGTCATTAAAACCACCACCGATATCGTTGTTACCGCGTTTCGTCAGCGGTTGGTACTGATGGTAGCAACCGCCATCCGGGAACTGGGTGGACGCGATGTCGATGATACGCTGACGGGCACGGGAAGGGATCTGGTGCACAAAGCCCACCAAGTCCTGATTCGAATCCCGGAAACCCATTCCACGACCGACACCGCTCTCGAAAAACGAAGCCGAACGGCTCATACAGAAGGTGATCATACACTGGTACTGGTTCCAGATGTTCACCATTCGGTTGAGACGCTCATCGTCGCTGCGCACACTGTACTTACTGAGCAGTTCATCCCACAACGCGTTCAGTTCCGCAAACGCCGCATCTACGGCTGCTACGGTCATGAAACGTTTGATCACCTCGTGCGCGTGTACCTTATTGATAATATGATGATCTTTCTCACCTAAGGAGGTCAGTAATTGGCTATTGGCTATTGCAGGTCTGACCTGGCTATTGGCAAACTTTTCTTCCTGCTTGTTTTCTGCGTAACCGAGCACGAAGATGAAATCGCGGCTCTCACCGGGTGCCAATTCCACTTCGATATAATGACTGGCGATCGGACTCCATCCGTGCGCCAAGCTGTCGGTCGAATGACCGGCCATTACCGCATCCGGTTCATTGAGGTCGTTATACAGACCGACAAACGACTCCCGGTCGGTATCGTAACCGTCCACCGGTGCGTTCACCGCATAGTACGCATAATGATCCCGACGCTCCTTGTACTCCGTCTTATGATAGATCGCCGTCCATTCTTTCCGTTCGATTTCCACTTCGCCTGTCGATAAGTTACGCTGGAAGTTCTCTCCATCCGTAGCCGCATTCCACAAGCACCACTCCGCATACGAGAATAGTTTGAGATGTTTGATGTCGTTTGACACGTTTGAAATGGTTAACTTCTGGATCTCGGCTTTGACACCCAGCGGCACAAAATGTAATACAGACGCACGAACACCATTCTTCTCACCGGTGATACGGGTGTAGTTCAGACCATGACGACACTCGTAGCTGTCCAGCGGTGTCTTACAGGGTTTCCATCCCGGATTCCAAACAGTGACACCGTCTTTGACATAAAAATACCGTCCTACACTGTCCATCGGAACACTGTTGTAACGATAACGGGTTATACGGCGGAACTTGGCATCCTTATAAAAATCATAGCCGCCTCCGGTATTGCTTATCAGGCCGAAGAAATCCTCATTCCCCAAATAATTGATCCAAGGGAAAGGTGTTTGCGGAGTCGTGATCACATACTCACGATGCTCGTCATCAAAATATCCGTAATTCGTATTAGTCATTTGTCTTGGTTAGTAGTCTTTGAAATTCCGGTGCAAAATTACTGCTTTTAATTCATTTTTTTATTGTAATTTTGCAGCAAATTTTGACATAACACACACCGATGAAAGAATTTTTCAACGAAATCACTCATTTGGAGCCATTAGACATTTTTTATGTAGGCGACCGTCATAAGACTTACTTTGAGTACCCGGCGCACTGCCATGAGGTGTTTGAACTGAATTTCGTAGAGAATGCCGCCGGTGTGGTACGCACCATAGGTGACAGTCACGAGCAGATCGGAGATTTGGATCTGGTGCTTATCACCGGCAGTAAGTTGGTGCACATTTGGGAGCAGGGCACATGCCCGGAGCAGGACATACATGAAATCACGATCCACATAGACCCGGATATTTTCCGGGGCACCTTAATGGACAAGCGCGCGTTAGCGTCCATCCGGCGTATGATAGAGCGCGCCCAAAGAGGGCTTGCCTTTCCGGAACCCGCCATCCGTTTATTGCGCGAGGATATTATCAATTTGGCTCAAAGCAATGACAGTTTTGCCTCTGTCATCCGGCTGTTCAATCTGCTGTACCGCTTGTCATTAGTGGAAGATGCACACGAACTATCCTCCTCCTCTTTTGTAGATGCCAAAGAAGAGAATGAGGACGAACGGGTAAGGCAGGTAAAAGAGTTTATCGCAAAAAATTACATGAACGATATAGGGTTGAAAGAAATGGCAGATTTGGCATGTATGGCTCCGGAATCTTTCTCGCGTTTCTTCCGAAACAAGACCGGTCGCACACCCAACCGTTATCTCATTGATTACCGGTTGGGTATAGCAGCACGGTTGCTACTGACGACACAGCACCCTGTTTCCGAGATTGGTTTCTCCTGTGGTTTCAACACACTCAGCCATTTTAACCGTCTCTT
>CADCDS010000029.1 GCA_902800215.1 uncultured Bacteroidales bacterium
ATTACTACATGTTGATCTTCGATGATCTTATACGGACGGCTGGTCTCGCCGGGTTTCAGGATAATAGGAGCCTTTAACGAACCGTGATGGGCATCAGAGGTGTATCGTATAGGCTGCTCGGCACGAAGCGGGGTCCCATCTTCTGTTTCAAAGCGAAGTTCGTCAGCAAAGTCAGACGAAACCGTTAAGAAGTAGAGCGTTTCGTTGTTCAGTTCAATCGGCGTTGCGATACCTACGAGTTCATCACCGCTGAACGCCTTAACTCCCTCATTCATTAATTCATTCACTCCTTCAACCTTACAGATCATCGTCATGTTCGTAGCGGCTTTGCCGTTGAACTTCGGAGCGCGTTGCGGCGCGTTAGCGGCCTTGCTGTAGAACTTGATCGTTACATCTGATTCAGCAAGGCGCTTGAAGAAGTATCCTTCGCCCGGACGGAAAGCAGTGAGGTCACCTACCCATTTTCGGTCGGGCGAGAAGACGGCGAAGCGATTATGTGCCTTCACCATATCACCCGGAGTGGCATTGTCATAATAGCCGGCGAAGGCTTCGGTGATGGTCGTTGCTTGTTGTAACAAGCACGGCATCGGACTCCATTCGCCACCACCCTTAACCGTGATCTCCATCTTGTCTTCCGGCAGCGGATCACCACTGATATGCATCGTATTGCCTCCGGCGGCATACATCATATACATATCGCGGTAGTTCAAGGACTTGATAGTACCGAGGAAGGCATCCATGGCCTCCGAATAAGTGACGAACTGCTGGGTGGAGGGGTTCTTGATGAGGTCGCCTTCTTTCCACGGTTCGTTCGCCGTCAGCATATTACGAATTATACCTGTGGTTTCATTGAGGTTCAGATTGAACGATATCCAGTTCCAACCGGAATAGATGTCGATATTCTGTGTCTCATGCACGGAACTGTACATCCCGATCGACAATCAGGTTATATGTACGCCCGGTGGATGCCTGCCATAGGATGAAATTCACCGTCTTACCCGTCATCGCTTCGTTACCGAAGATCGTGAGATAGACATTGGAGGTATTAGCGGTGTTATCGTAGTCCACGTTGGCTTTGCCGATACACTCGTTGCGATAAATCGCATAGATGATATCGTTCTCGTCGGAGTCGTAGATATTGTTTATCTTCACCTGACCGCAAATGGACATGTTCAGCGGGTATTTGGATTCGTCCACATCGATGTATGGCGGGAAGGCTTCTACCATGTATTCGATTTGCAGCGGTTCCGCCAAACCATCTTCGTCCACGACGTAGATAAGGTCGCCATACGTACCTACCGGCATAGCCTGCTTATATACCAGTTTGATAGACAACTCGCCTAATGGCTCTATCGTACCGTAAGTTTGATCCACAGTAAGCCAGTCGGGCAACGACTCAATCTTATACGTATGGCGCTTACCGCTCTTGTTGATGATCTGTGTGACGGTGTAGTTATTCGAATCTTCCATGCCGTATCGACCCCATATAGTCAGTTGTTTGTCTGCCCATTTGAGACTGTTATGATCCACAAAAGCGGTCCAAGTGATAGGCGAACGCATCGGGTTGCCGTTGAGGTCCTCCACATCGCGCACAGTGACATAGATAGACTGCTTGTTAATCTCGCGGTCAAGCATATTGAGGTTAATCATCAGTTCATCGCCGTTGAACGACCAGTCGAAGTTCAGTTTGGTCAATGCCCCGTGACTGGTGACAGGTGCGTTCTGCGTCTTATCTGCCAGTGCCGTGATGTCGCCATCTACGAGTGGCAGTATTTTGTCTATCACCTTGCCGGTAGCCGGATCTTTGAACTGACGACGGTCGTTGATAGAGAAGCGTTGTTCGAGTTTGCCGTTGGGGTTGAGGAACTGCTCTTCGAACGGCAGGTAAGCGATCAGACCCATCTCGTCTCCCACGAGAGCGATGTTGTCATACGCCTCCACAAGCGATTTCGGCAGTGCTTGCTCGAACACAGCGAACTCATCGATGTTACCGGCGAAGTTACCTCCCAAGTACATATCGCCTTGCGCACCGGCTGCAACGGTTGCGGGGAAAGTCTGAATCAGACTGCCGTCCACAAACAGGGCGGCGTTGTTATACGTGCGGTTGATAGACAGCACGACATGATGCCATTCGCCGTCGGCATAGTTGACAGAACCGATCCAGGTGAGCGAGTCGGAGCACAGTACAATGTTACCGTTCTCCAGCGCGATGAGCGCGCCGTGTTTATCGTCCGTACGTCCGGCACTGAAGAGGTTCGCACGCTCGGCAGCATTGTCCGTGGTACGGAACCAGAACATAAGGGTAGCATCATACACTTTGGAGCGTCCGAAGAGGTTGCCTATCAACTCGACACGCTGCTCTTTAGCCAGTTGAACCGAGAAGCCTTGCAGTTTATTCCATGTGCAACCGTGCAACGAGAGCGTAGCACCGTGTGCATGGTCTTTCACCAATTCACCCTTACCTTCGCTCATGCGATAGTAAGCCAATAACTCTTGTTCGTATCCCGTCAGGTAATGGTCAAAAGTGGCGGCTATCTCTTCGAGCGTCAATGCCTTGGTCCATACGCGTGCCTCCAGCATCTGACCCGCATAGCCCTGACCGAAGATGAGCGGTGCAGAGAGGGAGTATTCGATGTTTTTCGAAGACAGTGCTGACGGTTCGGTCATATCTACCGTACCTACATAGAAGCTGAAACCATTCTCTTTGGAATAGGTGACAGCCACACGCGTGAAGGCCAACATCGGGTCTGCCAACTTTTTAGAGTAGTACGTCGTGAGGTCACCTATCTGCGCATAGAGGCGGTTATCAGCGGTCTTTCCGAAGATCAATCCTTTGCCTTTGTCACCGTGGGTGAAGAATACTTCATCATTGTACGGAGACGTCGGCTTCACCATCATCTCCACCGTGAAGGATTTGTCGGTCAGACTACGCTCCACGGAGGAGGCGGCATACGAATCAGCCGTTCCTCTGAACAGGATTGCCGTCGAGGCGGAGATACCGGTATGGTTGGTGATGCCGAGGAGTTGGAAGTTATTATCCTCATCGAGGTAATTACCGGCTATCGGTTCATTGAACCGCAGCAACAGATGGTCGCCTATACCGAGGATGGCATTCGCCGGTTCGGGATCGCCGAACACACGCGGAGGACGGGTGTCTTTCGTTCCACGGATAACAGGCGAAGCCTTCGTTACAAATCCCGAACCGTAGCGGCAGAAGCAGACGGCGCGCAGGTCATATTGCTGCTCCATCGGGTCCCGCTCACCGTAGAAACGGAACTGCGGAATACGTCCGTTCTCAATCATCGCTTTATTGCCTGTAGCGAGTGCATAGAGGCTGTCGCTGGCGTAGAACGAACATTGGTTCACCCATTTCTCCTCGCTCTCCGTGGAGAGTTTATATTGGAACTCGATATGGTCGAAGTTCTTATGATGGATATTGAATCCGCCGATGTCCACCGGCAGGTAGTATCCGATAGAATCGTGCGGCGAGAGGGTATTCATCACCCAGTTCTGACGCGGCATCTCGATGCTGACCGGACTGGATTCCGGCATGAAGTGCGCCGAGAACTGCAGCATCGCATAGGTCTTCGGGCAGTCGGCAAGTCTGAAATAGAGGGTCAGGTTGTCGTAGTCATCCACTTCGCCTCGTTCCACCTCCAGCACTTGCGTGATGGATTGTCCCGGCGTGAGGAAATAGTCGAGTCCTTGCACGAGCGGTGCACCGTTGATATAGACCTTCGCGCCGTGAGGGTTGCTGTCACCCGTGAGGGAGAGCGAGAAGGTCGTTCCGGTGTTCGCCAGACCGTATTGCACTTGTCCTTCGTTCTTGAGTTCGATATGGAAGACGGCGCGCTGATCCGCCGGCACACTGCTTACCTCATGGCGGTCGATGCTCAGTTCAGGCAGAGCCAAAGCCATCGTCCCGTTGTTGATGACCGTACCTTTGTTGTAGAACTGCGTCTTCTCCTCTTTTTCGTGTACGCAATAGGTAGCGCCCGCTTGCGTGAAGAAGACGTACGAACCGTAAAGTATATCGTCGTTGTTGGACTCGCCCACTTTGCTGACGATAGTACCGGTCGTGGCCTTCCACAGGCTATCCACCTCTGCCCGATAGACCGAAACGGTGATATCGCCCTGCGCATCCGGCACGATGGTGAAACCGCAGGATTTCTTGACGGTCTTTTCATTCGACGTACGCGCATCGGAATTGAAATCCAGCACGGGATCGAAACTCATCGTCCATTTGGACGTGTTCGTCACCGTACCTAACTGCGACTGTGTCTTATGGCCGCTTCCGTTCGGGTTCTTCTCGTCCTTGAACATGGCCGAGATAGCATCCGTGATGGTGGTTCCGAAGCGTTTCTTACTATCACTACCCCAGAAGGCGCTGAAGTTTTTGATAGCATCCTTGAGAAGATTTTGGGCATTGGAGGTAGCAGCCGAAGCGGCGTTCTTACCGATTAATCCCATTCCTTGCGGCAGTTCGTTGTAGTTGGCAGTAGCCGAATAACTGTCGGAGTGCGAGAGGGTTGTTCCGGCATTGACGGAATAGGTACCTACATGTTGACCGGACTGACGCGCCGCTACTTTCTCCGCCTCGTTATAGATAAGGATAGTACACCATTTCTGGATGATATTATCGATTGCAGCCACGCGGTTCGGATAGGCCTTCGTGCTATTAGTCGGCAATATCATCCGATACGAGTCTTTCGCCAGCGTGTCATGCAGACTGACGCTCGTCAACGAATCGATATACCAATATACGACGTCATCCGATGCATTCGCAGCCGCTTGCGCGGAAGCCGAGTCCGGGAAGATTGTTAGCAGGTTCTGACGCTGCATCGCCAGCTGCGGGAGCACGCTCTCCATAATATAATACTGCGAATAGGCGAAGCTATTAGTGATACCGGAACCCATGACGACCTTTTCACCCGTCACGAGGTAATACGGCTTGTTGTCTGCGCCGGTACCGCTGGCGAGCACATGCATCGTGCCTGCCTGAATAGCCGGCTGACGCGCCTGGAAGATGGTATCATTGATGACGGCGATAGACTTCGCTTTACCGGTCAATTGACTGTTCATCACGCCGACGAACACATCCGCATTCGAACCTACGCCGGCTTTGGCATGGCTGGACGATGTGGAGATTTTATCGGTGGTGGTGAAGGTATAAGAATATTTATAGCCCCATGCCCATTCGTGCGTGATAGGAATAGTGAAGGACAACTGCTTGCTGGACGTATAATTGCTACCGATATACGAACCGGCACCGGACGGCGCTGTGACAATACCGATATCATTCGATATGTTCAGTCCGTATTTCGGAGTAAGGTTGATACCGCCTTTCCAGTCATAACTCTCGGTATAGCCGTAGTTATACGTGGTACCGTTCTCCACCCATGCGGAGCTACCGTTTCCTCCCGGGTCACGGATGATGTCGAGCAGCGTAATATCCGCATCGGCAGTGGTCAGTTCGTTCGCCTGAATGACATCTCCTATCACAAAGGCTTGGAAGGCGTCTGTCTCCACCGTGTTGCCTTCTTGCTCCAGGGCGATGCTGACCGTACTGAGTGCATCTTCACCGTAGGTCTGGGTCTGGATATGATCTACCAACAGCCATACATTGCTGTTTTTACCCAAGCGGTCGAGCTCGTACGGCAGTTGCTCCGTAGCGCTATGCATACCGTTATGGACGATTACCTTGCCTCCTCGTTGCGGAACACGGTCCAGTTTGGCTGTCTCGTCATTGTTGTAATAATAATCTTCGAATGCCTCCGCTTCAAACTGATAGCGGCGGTTGTACTGGAAGAGAGGGTGACCCAAGGTATAAGTGACGGTGCCGTCACTGTTTTTGGTGTACAGTTGTACTTTCTCTTTCCGGGACAGGTCGAATCCGCTGACCGAGATAGAGGGTTCGCCGTATCCGTCTTGCTCCATACCATATAGGAGTTGCTTGAGATGCACTTTGACAGGCGAACGGTAGATGCGGTCATACACGGCATTGTATATCGCGCTATCCTGATTATAATAGTTCTTCGTCACATCCAGCGGCGCATTCGTCAGGTCGATGACCTCACTGCCCTGCCCTGCGGCAAAAAGCGTAGCGTAACCTTTGGCGGTAGCCTGTACCACTTTGTACTTGACAGGGAATAAATCCACGGCATACTCTCCCGTCTTCGGATCCGGCTGAATCGTGATACGCTTCTTCTCAAAGAGCGTATTGGTGACAACCGCAGATTTGTCCCCCTTGACGGATGCATACTGAACGCGTTGTTGTACGGTGTCGCGCGTCTGGTCATTGGGGTCATGCACTATCTGCGCGATGTTATCACCCTCCAGCTGGAGCACCAGTTGCAGGTCATCACCTAAGTTGTTCGTTCCCAAACCGAAGGCTTCGGGCAGGTCGCGCTGGTCGATACCACCGGCTACGCGACCGACAAGGCGCACTGTGGTCATATCGTAGAACCGCACACCGTCTTCCGGAGCATCCAGCGTGAAGGTATCCTTACCCTGCTCTAAACGCAAGATACCGTCGCCCTCGAAGGTATGACGGTGTTTGACGATACGCAAGACATACGGTTGACGTTTGGACAGCGTCAATTCGAAATTACCATCCGTGCCGGTCTTCACCGGTGCTCCGTTGCGACGAACGGTGTCGCCGTTGAGCGTGAACATAGCTCCGGCTACCGGAATGGTCGAGTACTTATACAATGCCCGTCCCGTCAGACGCACAGTAGAAGTGTTCGCAAAATTGAGGCCTTCCACCACCGCATTATCCGTCGATAGGCCGATAGAAGCCGTCGGAGCTGTGGTATTATTGAAACTGAACACCGCATACGAATGCGTCGGGATAATCGAATAATTAGAGCCTGTGGCTATATTGTATGTCAAGCTGTCGAATTTAAAGGTGCCGGTAGGATCGGTGACGCACTGTAAACCCGTAACCGGTAACCCATCACCCGTAATTGTTACGGTAACGCCTGCCATACCACTGTTATCCGGCATCAGGACACTACCGCTAATCTCACCGTACGGACTACGCCAACCTACCGCCTCGGCACTGTTGCGTGAAGACTTGCCGTTGCAGTCATATACCGCCGTGATCGAATAAGTATATCGTTGGTTCGGCACAGCTGTCTCGTCAAAGAAATTATTGTCCAAACCGATGTAAATCGTGTCCGGCGCTGCATCACTATTCTTCGCTACACGGCGCAGCACATATTGATCTACCGCCGTAGAGGACGCCATCCACTCCAGCTTGACTCCGCGTTTATGATGTCCCACAGCATCTCCCTCACTCGCCGTAAAGGAGGTGATGGTAGCCGCTTCGTCGAAATAGAGACTCGGACCACTTATGGCCTTTGGCTGCAACTGTGTGGAGTCTTGTACATGCAGGTCGGACTTGGACTGGTCAATACGCACGGAATACGAATAATGCGTGCAGGCTTTGTCCGCCACATCAGAATAGGTCGCTATCCATGAACCGTCATCCTGACGCTTGATACTATCTTGCGGAATGATAAACTCCGAAAACTCTCCGGTCTCTTGGATCGTTCGCCGGAGGATGAGACGTGCGGTTCGATCCCACATACAACGACCGTAGCCTTTCGCATATTCGGTTTGCAACTTTTTGAACAAACTGTCTTTGATAACCGGCTCGTATACACTAAAGTCAGGCGAGGAAGGACCATCAAACCCGATGTCGATAAAATCTTCCGCCATCAAGTATGTGGACTTACACTTGATGGTACTATTTCCCCACACCGTGAACTCATATGACTTATGCGAACTGCGTACACCTTTATCCACATTCACCTGTACCATACCTCCCATCGGGATGTCATACGTACCGGCGTCCATACGTTGCCAGTCTCGGATGACACTCTTCTCCGCATTCAGCACGCGGAACGTCAAATAGTCTTTGGGATTGACCGTATAATAGGCATATTTCTCATAGGCGATAGTAAAGGAGGTGGTTCCTTCCGTATAAGCGCTGTTGATAGTATAATTCAGCGAGCAGTCTTCCTTACTCAGCGGGAGCACTTGAATCTCGGAGTTGTCAATCTTGAATTGAAAATGCACCTTATGGTTCTTCTCCCACTCCGCATCCTTGATATAGTTCTCTTGCTGATTCGCCAGAGGCGCCAGGAAGTTATGCTTGTAGAGCGTCACCTGTCGCGAGAAACCGTCCACCCATCCCCATACAGAAGAGGTCGCACGGCGGATACGGTAATAAACAGGCACAGCTGCCATATGGCCTTTGTTGCACGTGAGCGTAGCCGACACATCAAGGAGCAACGTGCCGTTATCATCATAGATATAGTAATGTTTTAGGGTTGTTTTCCATTGTGCATCCACCGTATCGGTCCGAACCGCCGCATTGCCGGTCCATATCTCACGGCTGTTGTCCTGGAAGGTATAATAACCGATAGAATCGCGCATCATCCGCTGGATACCTAACTGTTGGGCGTCCGAGAAATCCTCCTTCAACGCGCGCTGGATCTCGAAATAATCCCCATCAACCAGGTCCACCAGCCGAGGGTTCTTAATCGTCCAATGCAGCACATTGTTACCCGTGTAGGTACCGGTAGCATCCTTCTCCTCCTCCGCTTCGAAATTATAGATACGGTGGTAAGGCGGGATATCCACCTTGGTGGTCATCTGCGTACTCATCACCTCCTGAGGTGTCTTCATTCGGTATATCTGGAAGGTGGCATAGAAATTCTCCTGCACCGTATCGGTCGTTGGCACAAAGATATTACCCGATCGGTCCGCGGCTTGAAACTCCGTTGCATCCAACGAGGTATGATAACTCTTCGGGTCATAGAACACCATATACGGCACCGCCGCGTTACCGTATCCCGTCACGCCGGCATTGTTGACCGTATAGAAATACGGGTCGTACAACTGCGCCTGAATCATATTGCTATTTCCTTTGATATCAGTAGCCAGGATCCAGCTCTTCGTGTAGTTGATATTACCCGTCATACGCTTACTGATCTTCACCTCCGTACCGATGTTGAAGGTCTCTCCGTCCAGCGCCTCCTGCGGATACCAGTCTATCTCCACCCAAGTCACATTGTCCTTGTCGTTGTCCGGCTCCGCCACTTTCTTCACGTCGTACGCGTGCTCCTGATTGTCATTCGGCACCACCTTGCGTTGGCCGTCGTGGATGTTCGTGATCTCCACGATACCTCTGCCGCTGTAGGCTCTCACCCACGCGCGACCGTACGCTTTGTTGTCGTCCGCACTCGGGCCGTCGCTGGCGCGTTCGCTACTATAGGAGAAAATCTTGTACTCCGAGCCGTTCAGCTTGTAGTACACATACGACTCGCCCTGGTCGTTGGTGGATACATAGTAGTCGTATGCACCACGCGAGTAAATAGGTAACTTGAAATGCACTTTGTTCGCTCCGGCTGTATACGCCGAGTAGTGCTTTTCTAACTCCAAAAAATCATTTGCCTCGGCTCTGTTCACACCAATGAACAAGGAGCACAAAAGAAGGATAAGTAAAAACAGTTTGTTTCTCATATTTTGGTTGTGTTTTTAAATGATTTTAATTGTTAATAATGTGATTTGTTGTTTGATTTATTTGTCTTGTTTCTTAGTTCTTGCGAATCGGGGCATTGGGAGCGATTTGTAAGTCCTCTTGGTCATCGAGCGGAATCCACCACATCTCCTTATACTTATACCCCTCATGTGTGCGGTTGAGGAAATGAAGCATCCAGTCCATCCGCATAAAACTGCGCTCCAGCCAAAAGAACTCTCTCCATTGCTCCGTATTGAGGTGAACAATATCAAACGTCGGCGTCTTCGCCTCATGATACCTAAATCGTACTGCTAATACCATAATCTTTTACTCCATATTCAAAATCGGCTGCAAAATTACTGCTTTTTTAGCACATACGCAAATTTTAAAAGCAAAAAATGTTATCAATTTTCGCCTTTTTGCTACCAAAATGTGTGAAAAAATTTGCATATATCAGAAAAAAGCAGTATCTTTGCACAAAATTTCAGAAAAGTTATGGAAAATTATTCAACCTTGCGTTCTCTTGAGAACAGAGAAAATGTAGAATCAAACGGTATTATCCTTTGCATGAAACAAGAGGGAATAGCTGTTCCGCCGGGTATAGATATGATGTATCCCTATATTATCTTATCGCTGAATCTATCCGGCACGTCGCATTGCTTGTATGACATGAAGGATATACGAGCCCAAAAGAATGACTTGACCTTCTTTCTGCCCGGACACATCATCCGTCATCTGGAGCCTAGTGAGGATTATACGCAAGCATGGTTGCTCTTTGATCCCAGTAAATTCAAGGATTCGGAGTTGAAATTCAACCCCAGTGACATGGAGTTACTTTCCCAAAGTCCGATATGTCATTTGACAGACGAGCAAGCGGAAAATCTTTTACTACTTCTTGGTGCGATCAATTATATAGCGAGCCGAAGCGAGGAAGAGCTTCCCAACAAGCATCGTTTGTTGGAGCAGCAGCTGTCAGTAACATATGAGTTGTACATGTCGATTCGTCATGAGCAAGATACAGAGTGGAACAAAGACCGCATGGGACATATCTATCTCACCTTCTGTAATCTCGTTGTAGAGCACCATAAAGAGGAGCGAAATGTAAACTATTACGCCAAATTATTAGGTTACGATCCGCGATATTTCTCAAAGATTTTCCGTGCATATAATGACGGCACTTCTCCATTGGAGTGGATCCAGAACTATGTCACGAATCAGGCAAAACGTATGATAAGCGAGCATCCGGAACAGTCCATCAAAGAGGTATCCATTCAGCTTGGATTCCCGACGACCGCGAATTTCTGCCGTTACTTCAAGCGTGCCACCGGCATCTACCCGCTGGCATACAAAGACTCCCTCCAATCCGACAAAGAGGCATAAAAGACCGCAAAAGAGACGGGCACGAATATCGCGCCCCGCCTCTTGCGATACATCAAAAATCTCTGCAAAATTACACTTTTTTTTGAATATGCAAGTTTTTCTTCCTAATTCGTTCAGAATTAAGCATTTTGAAAGAAAAAAACGCGTTAGGGATTGGAAGGGCTATGGTATTGTGCAACAATGCGGAACTTGTGAACCCCTGCAAAGCCCGACCGACGTAGCTCTGGAGATGAGAGGATCTGCAGAACTATGCCGGGAACGCCCAAATGAAAACAGTCGGACAAAATACTACGATAACAGTCATGCTGACGAACAGGATGCCCGTCATCCGGAAGAGCCTGCGACCGGTCTGAAAAAAATGGAGGACTAAGCCTCCAAATTCATTTCATGAGCGGGTTCGGATTGCGCTTTGTTTTGCCCTGTGCGCGGGCTGCAAGCTCCGTAAAAACAAGGCAGTTCAAGCCGTAAATTTTCCAGTACTGCTCGTTATCTCCGGCGAGCTGTAATGAAGTGTGACCGGTGACGAACTCCATGTGCGACATGATGGTTTGACAGGAAGAGAGGATGGACTCCAGCTGCTCTTCTGTGCAGCGAACGAGGATTTGTTGAATAGGAATCATAACGATAAAGAATTTAGAAGTTATATTTATATGCTTCGGCTCTCATAGCCTCAAATTCAGCCAATGCCTTTGCCGCCTTGCGTTCGTGAGCCATTTCACGCTCTAACTGCCGGTAGAGCCAAGCAGCACGACCAAACATGTAATCACGCTCAATAGCCTGCTGTGCTTCAAATTCCTCTTTGGTGCAGCGGTAACATGTAGTGGAAACGCTTTCTTGATACGTGACTTTCTCACTATCGGAAACTGTACTGCACTCGAAATCAAAAGCGAGTTGTGTGTACTGTTGAAATGACTTTTTCATAAGGCTACAATTTTTTTAGAAGGAAATGGCCACCCGCCATTTCTGACGGATGGCACTCTTTTCATTTATGCTTGACAAACTGCTTGCGGTACGTAGAAGTGAGTGATTGGGAAGAAGGTGTATTGTTCACCTGTTTCCTTGTTTACTCGGCTGACGGGCTTGCCCCATGCAGGAAAGCGGGTGAGGTTGTTATCGAATACTCTGTAGCCCTCGCGCTCCCATTGTTCCCGAGTTTTCAAGATGGAGAGATTGTGCAGCTCTTTGTAGTAGATGCAGAGGAGATTGTTAATGCGCTCATCGGTTCCGTACTTGGCGCGTAACTCTTTGCAAAGTGCTCTTAAGGACTGACGCTCTGTTAAGGGTTGCGGAGCTACTTCTACCTTTACTTCGGTTGCCTGATTGTTCTTCTTAGATGCTTTCATAACTGTACTGTTTTTTGAATTGTTAGACATATTGTTTTGAGATTTGTTTCTTTTACAATGCTTTCAGAGTTGACGCCAGTGACGTTCGACATTCCGTGAACAGCAAGACTTCCGAAAAATTTACTACCTCTTGAGGCTGGAGAAATTTTAAGCAACCACTTTGCGCCGGAACATGTTTAGCCTTGCCATACGGAAAGAACCAACTACCTTTGCATTGCTAAAAGGAACGACATAAATCTCCAAGGCAATATGTAATTCAAGGGGCAGGACTTGAAAGCAAGAAGGACAAAGATCGGGCAGAAGTGATTAGGCAGAAGCCGTCAACCATAGAGCGTTTAAGATGTGAGTACTATGCGTTACGCATGTGCGGAACTCGGGCGCATAATCTCCTTATCTACTACGGCTGCATAACGACATGAGCACTCGGAACCGAGCGAGAGGGAAAGAGCGGTAACAACAAAAGCGCAGTTAGGGGTAAGTTCGGAGAGTACACAAGTGCTACAGTTGCTACACTTCGGTATATCAATACATTGAGTACCTAAAAGCATGTAGGCGAGCCAATGAAAAAGTAGAGTGACCTCCTACAACATGGCAATTAGTAGGCAATTGCAGAAAATTGTAGATACCAGAAAAAGCTACATAAAGTACATAAATACTATATTGTAGTATATGTAGTATATGTAGTATAAAAATAGTGAGAATAAAGTAGAATGCGAATGGCAAAAGAAAGCGACGAGTGTTACCCGTCGCATCCCTAAAAGCGGAATAGTACAAAGCAGGCCTACAAGCCCTGCCGGTATTGAGGTGACATGTGTTCTTCTGCGTAATGCCAGGCTTGAGAAATGGCTACGTCGGCTTCAGGCACCATGTGACCGCCAAAGGTATTAAGAAAGGCGACTTGAATTGCGGCTAAGTGCGAGATTAAAATCCTGAGTTGTACATCCCGGAAATGGTCTGGATCTTGCTTCTGGAGCGTTTCCCAAACATCATCCAAGTTGCGCATGTAGTTGTCATCGTTCGAGAAAAGAACGAGAATGTCCTCGGAGAGACTGATTAACAATTGAAAGTTTTCCATATATGTAAAGTTTTGATTGTTGCAGATAAAGGCTGAGGAGCCGACCCTCCCGAGCAGGCTTCCTCTTTGATATTAAACTGATACGTGGAGGAAGCAATGTCAACAACCTCCACGTGGGAAGCGGGCTATATTTATTCTCCATCGTCATCGGCAGACTCCTCCATAATGTTCGTGGACGCGAGGGAGAACTCGTATAGCTCGCAAGTCATGTTATAATCAAAGCAAAGGGCTTCACC
>CADCDS010000030.1 GCA_902800215.1 uncultured Bacteroidales bacterium
CATGCGGAAAGAAGGCAGAAGAAGATGGTTTCGCTTGGAACAAAGCGACCGTCTATTTTGTGCTGGTGGACCGTTTTTGCAACGGCGATAGTACCAATGACCAACAGTATGGTCGCTGCACCGACTACGGTAGCGAACGCATGAACGCTTCTACCTTTCATGGAGGCGACTACGCCGGACTCTTGCTGAAAGCCAAAGAGGGCTACTTTACCGACTTGGGCGTAGATGTTGTTTGGCTGACCGATCCGTACGAACAAGTGCATGGTTGGGTGCCCGGCAGCGGTTGGGTGGTCAATGACTTCCCGCACTACGGTTACCATGGTTACTACCCGCTGGACTATACCCAGATGGACAAGAACTTCGGTACGATTGAGGAATACCGTGCGCTGATAGACGAACTGCATGCGCAAGGTATCCGCGTGATGGAAGGAGCCAATATCAACGATATCGGTTATCCGACGTACTTGGATGCGTTGCAGCAAGGATTTGCTACAGTGCCGGGTATTGATACGGAAACAGCAGCGGTGGAGCATCGTCGTGACATCAACTACGGTGCGTGGTTGGAGGCAATGTATGACCAGCCCGATTGGTACACCACCGAATGGTTGCGCCGACCGGCTGAGACGGACGACCCGTATCAGATGACCCTGTACGGCCTGCCGGATTATCTGACCGAAAAGACGGAGCCGGTTCGCCTGCCGGCTTTCCTGCATCGCAAATGGCAACGGGAAGGCAACGACAATGATGCGTGGACGTGGCCTGCGATGAAAGCCTTGCGAAAGGACACCACGCTGGCGCCGGATGATTATGTGATACGGTATATCGCGGCATGGGTGGAGGAATTCGGTATAGACGGTTTCCGCTGCGATGTCGTAGGTTATGTGCACCCGTGGCGTTGGAAACAACTGCATGACGCCTGCAACGAGGCGCTGAACCGATGGCGTGCCAAACATCCCGAGCAGGCGGCTTCCAAGTGGACGGACGAAGTGATGTTCACCGGTGACTATGACGATGCCTATATCACTCATCTGCCTGAGTATGAAGCGAATGGCTTTAACAGCATGGTGAATATGATGTTCCCGAAAGATGGTGACCTGACCACTATCGCGCAGACATGGCAGGCGTATAGCGATTCGATGGCGGTTTGGCAGGCTGCGGGCTATGCATGGTATCCGTTCTCGTACCTGAACAATGCCTATTTCCGCGAAGCGGACATGGAGCATATGGACCGGTGCTCCACCTGTTTTCTGCTGTCACCCGGAGCCGTGCAGATTTTCTATGGCGATGAGGTAGGTCGTAAGACTTCGGACGCAATCCTGAATGTGGATGCAGCACAGGGTTTCCGCAGCGACTACGATTGGTCTGTGCCTAACGATACGCTCATGGCGCACTACCGGAAGTTATGCGCGTTCCGTAAAGCTCATCCTGCGGTCGGCGCCGGAAAACAAACGATGCTGAATTCCACTACTGTGCTGAGGGCATTGGGCAAAGACACAATCGTCATCGCCTTGAATCCGCACCCCGCGATGCCCATACCGGTTCCTTTTGCGGACGGCGACCGCGTAAAAAATGCGTATAGTGGCGAAACGACCGTCGTTCAAAACGGTCAAGTGATGCTGCAACAATCCTGCGGTCACGTGGCACTTATCGAGAAAATGAACTGAATGAGTTAGTATGACGAACAAACATATATATTTAGCCGGAGGATGTTTCTGGGGAACGGAGCATTTCTTCAAACAGATAGCCGGAGTCGTTGAGACGGAAGTGGGTTTTGCGAACGGACAGACGGACAATCCGACCTACGAACAGGTCTATACGGACACGACCGGTTATGCCGAGACCGTGCATGTGACCTATGATCCGGACAAGGTGTGTCTGGAGTTCCTGCTGCATCAATTGCTTTACAAGAGACACATCTAAATGTGTTCGGAGTGTCTATGGGATTAATGGCAGATGATTTCAGTTCGGAATTATCAACCATCTTTCATGACACCATAGAAACGCAACGTAAATGGTGGAAATCCTCGATGAAGCCTCAAAAAGTAATTAATGTGTGTGGCCTTCCTTTTGCTTGTCAGATAGACACTATCTCAGATTTGGTTGCAAAGGTCACATTGACAAGCCCAACAATCGCAATTGATGGATACGATCAAAAAGGTGTAGATGCAATATACAAACTGTTAGACACTCTTTCTCTTGTGTGTAGTGACTCTATTAACCCTTCATTGCGTAAAATACATAGGCATGGACATGTAGATTGGACGTTTGACAATGGATGGGTAAAATTCACATGGGATGGATGTTGTGCTATAAGTTATTGCGAAGTAGAATTTATTGACCGTGAGAATATGTTATTGTCTTTACTACAAACAACTGATGTAGCTAATATTGTTGAAGATACATTTGTATTAGGTCATTTCTATGAATATAACACCCACCGTGTGTTAGATGCTCCACAAGGGTTCTATCTTTGTGAAAGAGATAGTGATCTAATTCTTGTACCGCAATATCGCGGAGGCGATTACCTTCAAAAGAAATTTGGTAAAGGTAGCTATTACAAAGCGCGTGTGAAGAATAGCCAATATCCATATTTGGAATTTCCAAAGGATGAATTAGTCGAATACGATGAGGATAGAGACGAAGATAGGTTGCACACCACAGATAGTTCTTCTGTCGTAGTAAGAGCATGGCAATTGCCGGACTCTACTGGTTATTTGTATTACGTAGCTCACCAGAACACATATGTGGATATGCTTCCTTTATGGACGACGTTGATATATTCCCCAAATTCGTTATCCTCTAAGTTCATCCACAAGAACTATCGGGTCGAATATTTTTGGCCTAATGACATGCGGTATTAAATAACTAAATATTCTATTCTCCCAACGCGACACCACAAGTGCCGCGTTTCTTTTTCCTTTCACACTTTCACACTTTCACACATCTTTGTAACTTATATCATTTTTACAAACACACAAACCTCACTATAGAAATAAGTACAAGCTAACACTTGGCTTGTATCTTTTTTATATAACTCATACACTCATACCACAAAATAAATACAAGCTATCCTTCATTGGCTTGTATTTATTTTATTACTCCCGGTTAGTGGCTTGTATCTTTTTCCTCATCCTCTCTTCTTTAGCTTGTATTCTTTTTGCCTGTATTTATCTTTAGCTTGTATTTTTTTCTTAGTCATCTACGCGACTCCCCATGCCGCATACTACGCAATATTCAATCAATTTCCTCACACACACCGCCCCCATTGGCTTGTATTCTTTTTATATAATCCTCTTTTTACCTTATATCTTTTTTCGTGCTACCATCCTCTGGCTTGTATTATTTTTGTGCATTTTTGTCTATAGCTTGTATCTTTTTTCGTCCAATCTCTTGCACACGTCAATTATTTTTCGTACCTTTGCACCCGAAATCAAACACACACCATTATGGCTATTAAGACTACTGAACTGATTCGGACCTCGCAGAGTTGGGATGGCGCCAACCTTCCGGATTTTCCTAAAGGCAAACCGGAGTTACGCGTTGTTCGCTTGGATTTTCCTGTTGGCGACAAGACCGGTTGGCATCATCATACCGTCGTTAACTATGGTATCGTGCAGCAAGGAGAGTTAACCATCGTCTGTCAAGATGGTTCCGAGAAAACATTCCACGAAGGAGAGCCTTTGGTCGAGGTGATCGGTACCATTCATCGTGGCGAGAATAGAGGCCGTAAACCCGTCATTCTCAACATGTTCTACTTCTCTTTACCAGGACAAGAAATAACTATCCAACATCCGGAATTGGAGCACGAACAGAAACACGAAGCCAACAAACCGAAATCTCAACCTAAACCACGTCTTGTACCTAAAGATAAGGAAGAGGCGCGCGTATATAAACTGGTTCTGGCGCTTGGCAAGAAAGTTCTACCACGACGCCAACTGGTTGCAGACGTGGGCTTGACACAAAAGAGCCGTTGTATCTTCACCTATAACTACATGAAACCCACTTGGGAGCGCGGTCTCATTGACTTCGCTTACGCATCAGTACCGAACAAACCCGAACAAGCCTATCGCCTCACAGCGAAAGGTCTTGAACTATACGCCCAACTTACCAGCGAAACGGAGTAGTGCACTTCTTTGGCTTGTATTTATTTTGTCCTGTCTTAATCTTTTGCTTGTATTCTTTTTTTTTGCTTTTCCCCCATAAGGTGTTCGTTTCACTCACGGACTTAGTTTATTGAGCTTTTCCCCCTTTTAATAAGGTCTTCGCTACGCTCAGGGCTTGTTGGTGCGGTAAACCGCGAGAAAGAAAGTCGTGAAAGGAAGAATCGTTTTCAAAGAAATCAAAGAAGGAAAACAGAGGTAGTTTCTTCCTGGGAGAGATCAAGGAAATAATACAGATGCGGCTCGTCGAGTCGCCTCTCTCATTAAATCCCCAAAAGGAATAATTACTCCTTCTCTTTTTGTTTTTAGCCGCCTCCTTAGCCTCCCTCTCCCCTCTGCGGCTTCCAAAGCCCTTCCGTCTGCGAGAGCGGAGTTCCCCGAGGCTGTTCTTTTCCCTACCCTTCTGCATACGAGCGGGTCCTTTCCATATCGTCATTTTCTTACCTCCCCTTATATCTTCCTCATTGCGCGCTCCTCCCTTTTCACCCTCGCCAACGAGTCTTCTCTTAGCGCCGACGGTCTTGACTCAGAGTTCTCCGCCACTACGTTCTGTCGATTATTTCGGGCCTCAGGTTAAAATACTGTCTTGTTACTTGCGTACCTTCGATTATTTTATACCCGATGCCTCGAAATTCTCAACCGTGACGCTAAGCGTATCCTCGTTTCGCACCTCCGTACATGGGAGGAGCGCAAAGAGGCAGCTCCGAAGGCAGCTAAGAAAGCCGCTAAGGCTGAAGAACCCGCTCTCGACCTGCCGAAGGTAGAGAAGACCACCCTCGGTGATCTCTCCGCTCTCGCAGAACTGAAGGCTTCCCTCGAAGCCGAAGCAGAGAAGCCGGCTAAGAAAGCAGCTACCAAGAAAGCAGCTAAGAAAGACGAGGAGTAATCCTTATACTTTCGGAAAAAAGATAGAGGCATCCATTCGGGTGCCTCTATTGTTTTCAGCCAACAGCCATTCTGATCTTCAGTTTCTTTCCGTCTGCTTGTCGCTGATCATCTGCAGAAAACGCACGATATAATCCTGCCAATTCGGCCAATCGTGCCCACCTGCACTCTCGTAATACGTGTACGGATAACCATTATCGTCCAGCCATTTGCGGTACTTCGTCAGACTCTCGTACAGAAAATCATCCTTACCGATGGCGATCCAGTACACCTTCGCCGAATGTGCATAGTTATGCACGAACGTCGCCGGAGAGAACATACCCACGTACGCAAACTGACCGTCTAACACATGCGCCACCCGCATGGTGTGGTATCCGCCCATCGACAGACCGGCTATCGCTCTCGTCTCCGGATTGGCATCAATCGGATATTTTGCTTCTGCTTCTGCCATGAAAGCCGCAAAATTCGCTTCCCATTCGCCGTTCGTCGCGTTCTCTTTCTCCTCCATCGAGGTCGGTCGACCCGGACAATTATCCGGCATCACGATCACCCGTTCGTTAATCGCATCCAGCGCCAACAACGAGTCCAAAATCTGCACCAACCTACCCTTCTCTACCCAGTCGTGCTCATTGCCCCACATGCCATGCTGCAGGTACAAAACCGGGTACTTTTCACCCGTAACCTGTAACCCGTAACCCGTAACCGGGACATACACACGGCACGGAACACCGTTAATCGTGTCCTTGACTACCGTACCTTTTGCTTGTAGGCCGACCGTCATTGCCAATCCGGCCAAGAGAAGAAAGAATCGTTTCATAGCGGTTACGCCAATTGACTTTGAACGACTTGTGCAACCATCTTACCGTCGGCATTCGGCAGCGCGGTTTTGATGGCTTTGACGAATAGACCCATGTTCTTTTTCTCTGCCTCCCAACCATTGGCTTCCTTTGCCGCATGGAACGCACGAACGATGTCCTCTTCGCTCGCTGCTTTCGGCAAGAAAGTCTCTAACACGGCTATCTGGGCATTCTCGGCGTCCGCTAACTCCTGACGACCGGCTGCTACATATTGCTCAACGGACTCTTGGCGTTGTTTCACCATCTTCTTGATGATCTGGATCTCGTCCGCTTCCGTCAGTTCTTTACCGGCGTTCTCCTTACTCGTTGACCAGTTCAGAAACGCACTCTTAATCGCACGCAGACTCTCCGTACGTACGGAATCATGGTTTTTCATTGCCTCCATGATCAAGGCATTCAATTCATTTTTCATATGCTTGTTTTGGTTGTTTGCGTCAAAATTCTGTGCAAAGGTACACAATTTTTTTGAGATACGCAAATAAAAAATGCCGTTTTGTGCGTATTCGGAGCACTATTTTGTAAAAAAATGAAAAAATATTTGCACATGTCGCAAAAAAGTGCTAACTTTGTGCGATTTTTGGCTCTCAATCCTGCGAAAGCCTAAAAAAAATAAAATTCCGTCGTAATAACGTAATAACGATATAACGTAATAACCAAAAAACACAAATTTATGGCAGACAACAAAGTAAACATGTTAGCGGATTTTGCTCCGGTCTCTGCACAAGTGTGGAAGGACAAGATCATCGCTGACTTGAAAGGTGCCGACTTCGACAAGAAGTTGGTATGGCGCACGCCGGAAGGATTCAACGTGCAGCCGTTCTACCGCCGTGAGGACCTCAAAGGCCTGAAGACCACCGTCTCCGCGCCGGGTCAGTTCCCTTACGTCCGCGGTACGCGTACAAACAACGAATGGGCAATCCGCCAGAACATCTGCGCGTGCAAGAACGCTCGCAAGGCGAATGCGAAGGCGCTGGAGGTGCTCAACAAAGGTATCACGTCCCTCGGTTTCTGTCTAGACAAAGACAAACTGACGTACAATTTCATCAAGACGCTGCTCAACGGCGTGTATGCACCGGCAGTAGCCATCAACTTCTCCATCTGCGCTTGCGCAGCGCCGAAGCTGGCGAACATCCTCGTGCGTTACTACGGCCGTATGGGTTATGACACCAAGGGTCTTATCGGTTCTATCAACGTCGATCCGATCAAGAACATGCTCCTCAAGGGCAAAGCCCTGACGCGTGAGCAGGTATCGGAGAAGATCGTGGAGACCGTCAAAGCAGCCAAGTCGCTTCCGGGTTACCGCGTAGTAGGCGTCAACAGCGTCATCCTCAATAACTCCGGCGCTTATGCGGCACAGGAGTTGGCTTACGCGCTGGCATGGGGCGCCGAGTACATGACGATGCTGACCGAGGCCGGTATACCTAACTACCGTGCTGCGAACGCGATCCGTTTCAATATGGGTATCGGTGGTAACTATTTCATGGAGATAGCGAAATTCCGTGCAGGTCGTCTGCTGTGGGCAAAGATCGTCGAGGCATACAAAGACCCGATCTTCACCACCGCTCTCCGCAACGCTGCCAAGATGAACGTCAGCGCAGAAACGAGCCGTTTCAACATGACCGTCTTCGATGCATATGTGAACCTGCTTCGTTCGCAGACCGAGACCATGTCTGCTGCCCTCGCAGGTGTCGATGAAATCACCGTGACGCCGTTTGATGTGACCTACGAAGAGCCGACGGATTTCTCCGAGCGTATCGCCCGTAACCAGCAGCTGCTGCTCAAGGAAGAGGCGCATTTCGATAAGGTCGTTGACCCCGCTGCGGGTTCGTACTACCTCGAGAACCTGACCGCTTCTATCGCTGCAGAGTCATGGAAGCAGTTCCTCGACATCCAAGAGCGCGGCGGTATGTACCAGCTCGTTTCCGAAGGAAAAGTACAAGAGCACATGGCAACTAACCTCAAAGCACGTCTCGCTGACGTTGCTAAACGCAAAGAGGTGCTCCTTGGCTCGAACCAGTTCCCGAACTTCACCGAGAAAGCAGGGAAGAAGATAAAGAAATCCGATAAGGCATGCTGCTGCAAGGGTGCTTGCGAGCCGCAGATTGCTACGTTGCCTATCGCCCGTGCTGCCGAAGAGTTCGAGGCACTTCGTCTCGAGACCGAAGCCGCTAAGAAACAGCCGGTTGCGTTCATGCTGACCATCGGTAACCTCGCCATGCGTATCGCGCGTGCGCAGTTCAGTTGTAACTTCCTCGCGTGCGCAGGATACAAAGTCATCGACAACAACGGTTTTGCGACCGTGGCCGAAGGTATCAAGGCTGCCCGCAAAGCTAAGGCGGATATCATCGTGCTCTGTTCGTCCGACGACGAGTACGCAACCCTTGCGCCGAAGGCATGGAAGAAGCTGCAGGGCAAGAAAGAGCTCTTCATCGTTGCCGGTGCCCCGGCATGCATGGAGGACCTCCAGAAGCTCGGCATCACCAACTTCATCCACGTCCGTTGCAACGTCCTCGAGACACTCAAATCGTTTAACCAACAACTTCTTAAAAAATAATCGCTATGAAGCCGAATTTTAAAGATATCAACATTAAGCAAGTTTCGGCCAGCAAGGTTGTTGGCCCGAACAACGCCGACTGGCAGACGCCCGAACTCATCGACGTCAAGCCGATCTACACCAAAGAGGACCTGCAGGGCATGGAGCACCTCGACTACGTGTCCGGTATTCCTCCGTTCCTCCGTGGCCCGTACAGCGCCATGTATCCGCTGCGTCCCTGGACCATTCGTCAGTATGCCGGATTCTCCACCGCTGAGGAGTCCAACGCTTTCTACCGCCGCAACCTCGCGTCCGGTCAGAAAGGTCTGTCTGTCGCTTTTGACCTCCCGACCCACCGCGGCTACAACGCCGATAACATGCGCGTCGTAGGTGATGTCGGTAAAGCAGGTGTGTCCATCTGCTCGCTGGAGGACATGAAGGTGCTCTTCGCAGGTATTCCCTTGAACAAGATGTCCGTCTCCATGACCATGAACGGTGCCGTGCTGCCGATCCTCGCGTTCTATATCAACGCCGGACTCGAGCAGGGTGCCAAACTCGAGGAGATGGCAGGTACCATCCAGAACGATATCCTCAAGGAGTTCATGGTACGTAACACCTATATCTACCCGCCTAAGTTCTCCATGAAGATCATCGCTGATATCTTCGAATATACCTCGCAGAACATGCCTAAGTTCAACTCCATCTCCATCTCCGGTTACCACATGCAGGAAGCCGGTGCGACGGCAGATATCGAGTTGGCTTACACGCTCGCCGATGGTATGGAGTACCTCCGCGCAGGTGTCAACGCCGGCATGGATGTGGACACTTTCGCACCGCGTCTCAGCTTCTTCTGGGCGATCGGTATGAACCATTTCATGGAGATTGCCAAGATGCGTGCAGGACGTATGTTGTGGGCGAAGATCGTCAAGTCTTTCGGCGCCAAGAACCCCAAATCCATGGCGCTCCGTACGCACAGCCAGACTTCCGGTTGGTCGCTCACCGAGCAGGACCCGTTCAACAACGTCGGTCGTACCTGTATCGAAGCGATGGGAGCTGCACTCGGTCACACCCAGTCGCTCCACACCAACGCACTCGACGAGGCCATCGCGCTGCCGACCGACTTCTCCGCGCGTATCGCACGTAACACCCAGATATACATCCAGGAAGAGACCAAGGTCTGCAAGGAGATCGACCCGTGGGGCGGTTCCTACTACGTAGAGACCCTCACGCAGGAACTCATGGAGAAAGCGTGGGCGCATATCCAGGAGATCGAGAAACTCGGCGGTATGGCAGCAGCTATCGAGACCGGTATTCCTAAGATGCGTATTGAGGAAGCCGCGGCACGTACACAGGCGCGTATCGACTCCGGCAAACAGAAGATCATCGGCATCAACGAGTATCGTCTGGAGCACGAAGACCCGATCGACATCCTCGAGATTGATAACACAGCCGTTCGTGAGCAGCAGGTAGCCCGCCTCAACGAACTCCGTGCTAACCGTGACGAGAAAGCCGTGCAGGCTGCTCTTGCCGAGATCACCGAGTCCGTACAGAAATGGGCTGACGGCGGTAAGGGTGAGAACCTCCTCGCGCTCGCTGTCAAAGCAGCCGGTCTCCGCGCTTCACTCGGCGAGATCTCCGATGCCTGCGAGAAAGTCGTAGGACGTTATAAAGCAACCATCAGAACTATTTCAGGCGTGTACGCTTCAGGTACTAAGAACGACGATAACTTCCAGGAAGCTTGTCGTCTCACGGCAGAGTTTGCCAAGAAAGAAGGTCGTCAACCCCGTATCATGATTGCTAAGATGGGACAGGACGGCCATGATCGTGG